>JAXLXP010000017.1:0-66502 GCA_046327955.1 Binatia bacterium
GTCGTGCGCGACGCTCGGATCCTGGGGATCATCACGGCGGCCGACGTCTTCCGTGCCGTCATCGAGGTCGCCGGCGTGGCCGGCGGCGACGTCCGCGTCACGTTCGATGTCGCCGCTGGCGAAGATCCCGTGGGGGTGGCGAGCGAGCTCGCCGGTGGCCAGGAGGCGCGCCTCCTGAGCGTGCTCACGATGGAGCACGACGGCCGGCGCCTGGCCGTCGTGCGACTGCACGGCGGCGATAGCGACCGGTTCGTGGGGGCCGTCTGGCGCTCGGGCCACCGGGTTCTCGCGGTCGAGAACGGCCACGGGTAGCGCCGTGTTCCCGGTCTCGACCGAGAAGCAGCAGGCGCTCCTCGCGCAGATGGCGCGCGTCGGGATCCGTGCCGACGACCTGGAGGAGCAGTTCGTCCGCTCGGGCGGCAAAGGCGGGCAGAACGTGAACAAGGTCGCGACCTGCGTCGTGCTGCGCCATCGCCCGTCGGGACTGGTGGTGAAGTGCCAAGAGGCGCGCACCCAGGCGCTGAACCGCTTCCTCGCGCGCCGGCTGCTCTGCGAACGCCTCGAGGCGCGGGCGAAGGGCGTCGCGGACGCCCGCGCCGCAGACATCGCCCGCGTCCGCCGCCAGAAGCGGCGCCGGTCCCGGCGCGCGAAGGAGAAGATGCTCGCCGAGAAGCACGTTCGCGCGGAGGTGAAGGCCGGCCGGCGCGCCCCCACCCCCGACGACTGACGGCGCCCCGCCGGCGCGATTCGCTTGGGCCCGCCTCCGTACCTCTGCTAAGAGGCCCTGCGGAGGGGAGGTGGCACCATGCCGGGGAATCTCACGCTGGACGAGCTGCGGCGGCTGGTGGAAGGCGGCGAGGTGGACACCGTGCTCGTGGTCTTCCCCGACATGCAGGGGCGGCTCATGGGCAAGCGCGTCACTGGCAGCTTCTTCCTCGGCCAGGTGGCACGCGGCGGAATGCACGCCTGTGCCTACCTGCTCACCGTCGACGTCGACATGGAGCCCCTGGCTGGGTACCGCCTCGCGAGCTGGGACACGGGCTACCAGGACATGCACGCGGTGCCCGACTGGGCGACGCTACGCCGCGTGCCCTGGCTCGACCGCACCGCAATGGTGCTGTGCGACGTCGAGGATGCCCGGCACGCGCCGATCGCCGTCGCGCCGCGCCAGGTGCTGCGCCGCCAGGTCGAGCGCGCCGCCGCGGCGGGCTACCGCGTGCTGGTCGCCTCGGAGCTCGAGTTCTACCTGTTCCGGGATTCCTTCGAGACCGCCCGTCGCAAGCACTACCTCGACCTCGAGCCGATCGGCGCCTACATCGAGGACTACCACATCCTGCAGACGACCAAGGAGGAGTTCGTCGTCCGCGACATCCGTAACGCGATGGCCGGCGCCGGCATCGTCGTCGAGAGCAGCAAGGGCGAGTGGGGGCACGGGCAGGAGGAGCTGAACCTCACGTACGGCGAGCCCCTCCCCGTCGCCGACGACCACGTGATCTACAAGAACGGCGCCAAGGAGATCGCGCACCAGAAGGGCGTCGCTCTCACCTTCATGGCGAAGTACGACATGCGCCAGGCCGGCTCGAGCTTCCACCTGCACTCGAGCCTGTGGGACGCCGCCGGCACCCGCAACCTCTTCCACGACCCGACCTCGGCAACGGGCTCCGCCCTGTTCCGCCACTGGGTCGCCGGGCAGCTGGCGCTGGCACGCGAGCTGGCGTGGTTCTATGCGCCGTACGTGAACTCGTACAAACGCTACCAGGCCGGCTCGTTCGCGCCGACGCGCATCGCATGGGCGTGGGACAACCGCACCACCGGCTTTCGGATGTGCGGCAGCGACCAGTCGCTGCGCATCGAGAACCGCATTCCGGGCGCGGACGCGAATCCGTACCTCGCCTTCGCCGCGACCATCGCCGCGGGTCTGTATGGCATCGAGCGGCGGCTCGAGCCGCCGCCGCTGTACCAGGGCAACGCCTACGCCGACCCGACGCTCCCGCAGGTCCCCCGCGCCCTGCGCGACGCGGTCGTCGAGCTCGAACGCAGCGAGGTCGGTCGGGCCGCGTTCGGCGACGACGTCTGGGACCACTACCTCCACACCGCACGGCTCGAGCTCGAGGCGGCCGACAAGGTCGTCACGCACTGGGAGCTCGAGCGCAACTTCGAGAGGATCTGACCGATGCGACTCAAAGGCAAGGTCGCGCTCATCACGGGCGCGGGGATGGGCCAGGGACGCGAGGGTGCACTGCGCTTCGCGCAGGAGGGGGCGAAGATCGTCGTCGCCGACGTGAACGGCAAGGCGGCACATGAGACCACCCGCCGGATCACGCGGCGCGGCGGCGCGGCCGTGGCCGTCGAGTGCGACGTATCCAAGGAGGCCGAGGTCGAGCGCGCCGTCGAGACGGCACTGCGACGCTTCCGCCGCCTCACCGTGCTCTACGCGAACGCCGGCGTGCTCTGGAAGGACCGCGACAAGTCGGTGGTCGAGACCACCGAGGAGAACTGGGACCGCGTCCAGGCGGTCAACCTGAAGGGGCCGTTCTTCCTGACCAAGCACGGCATCCCGCACCTGGTCCGCGCCGGCGGCGGGTCGATCATCCTGGTGGGCTCGGTGTCCGCGCTCGCGGGCTTCACGCTCGCGCAGGACTCGTACACCGCCGCCAAGGGCGCGCTCGTCGCGCTCAACCGCTCGCTCGCCATCCAGTTCGCGCGCCAGAACGTGCGCTGCAACATCATCCACCCCGGCATCATCGCCACGCCGATGCAGGCGCCCTACATCAAGGACGCCCAGAAGAAGCGCTCCTTCGAAGAGGCGATCCCGCTCGGCCGCATCGCCCACCCGCGCGAGATCGCCAACGTCGCGCTCTTCCTCGCCTCGGACGAGTCGTCCTACGTGACCGGGACGGAGATCGTGGCCGACGGCGGCTTCATGGCCCAGTGACCGCGACGGGGAGCCCGCGCGATTCGCGCAGCGCGGTGGCCAGTCGTGCCGCCGAGGGCCGCGGGCGTACCCGCGCGCGCCAGAGCGCCCCGTCGAGCGCTTTCTCGGGCGTCTTGCCGGTGAAACCGTACACGTCCGGGTGCACCTCGACCCACACCCTGCCGCTGCGCCGCCCGACCTTCACGGGCTGGTAGACGAACTCCCCGGGCGCGCCGATCGGCACCATCGTGAAGAGCCGCTCGATGTCCTCGGGGTAGAGCCGCACGCAACCATGGCTCACCTGCATGCCCACGCCCCACGGAATGTCGGAGCCGTGGATCGCGTACGGCGCGAGCGACAGCTCGAGGCGAAACTTCCCGAGTGGATTGTCTTCCGCACCACCGCGGATCACCCGGCGGGCGTCGCCGCGCTCGCGGACGTGCTCGGCGCGAATCGTCTCGGGGACGACCCAGGCTGGGTTCACCGTCTTGCCACGCACGGTGAAGGTGCCGCGCGGCGTGCGCCGGTCCTTGCGGCCGAGACCGACGGGAAACGTCTGCACCCGGAGATGGCGCCCGTCGCCCGGCGACTGCTCGTACCAGAAGAGCCGCATCTCCGGGATGTTGACGACCAAGCCGCGATACGTGCAGCAAGGCAGGACCCAGGTGGTCGGCAACGCGATCGTGGTGCCCACCTGCGGCACCCACGGATCCACGCCCGGGTTGGCCTCGACGATCTCGTTGAAGCCGAGGTCGTGCAGGCGGGCGACGTCGAGCAGCGTGTCCCCGTCGCGGACCACGTACGAGCGCGCGGCGCCCACGATGGTCTCCGTCGGGTCGCCCTTCGCGTCGAGCGCGACGGTGAACGACGCAAACGCCTTGCGAGCGAACGCGGCCTCGTCGTAGGTCACGGACGGCGGGGCAACGGTCGGCCGCCGGCAGCCCGCGGCGGTGCACGCCACGAGCCCGAGCAGCACGACGATGGGGACGTGGCGCATGCCCTCCCCGTCTGGACTAGCGGCGCCGGCACTGTCAACATCGCCGGTCGTGGCGCCAGACATCCCCGTCGACGACCTCGTTCAGGCCGGGATCGCCCACGGGATCGCGCTCTTCAACGCCGGCGACTTCTTCGAGGCGCACGACGCGTTCGAGGAGCAGCTCGAAGGTGCCGAGAGCGACGAGCGGTGGGAGCTCCTGCTGGGGCTCATCCGGGTTGCGGTCGCCTACCACAAGCTCGCGTCCGGCCACGCGGGCAGCGCGCGCATGCTCGAGCTCGGGCTCGAGACCCTCGCGCCATTTCCCGAGGCGACTCGCGGCATCGCCGTCGAGCGCCTGCGGGCCCGCGTGCGCGAGGACCTCGCGACCCTGCAGGCGGGCCGCGACGCCGCCGACCGCCTCGCCGCCGACCCACCCCAGATCGAGCCCGCCGCGTGATCGTCCAGCTCCTCTTCGTCGCCGCGATCCTGGCCGCCGTCACCGCGATGGGGCTTCGGCGTCGGCGCCGCACACGCCTGCGGCGGGCGGCCCGGACGCGACTCGGGTCGTCCCCGGAGCGCGCGATCGCGATCCAATCGTACACCGAGATGGACGAGCACCTGGGCCGGCGATGGTGTAGCTGCGGGGGATACCTCGAACGCACCGGGGAAGGGAGCCGGGCCCTCGCCGACCGCCGCTACCGGGTCGCCCAGCTGCGGTGCCAGGAGTGCGAGACGCTCGAGGAGGTCTTCTTCGACACGACGGAGATGCCGCATTGAGGACCCGCCAGTGGATTGACAGTGGGGCGCCGCCGTCGCAGAGTAGGGACGACCTCAAGAACTGGTCCGTGCGTCACGCGTTGCTCGACACCATTCCGCTCACCCCACGACCGCCGTTCGGCGCATCGGATCAGTATCCCCGTCACTCGCCGCGTCCCGGAAGCACCGCCGCTGCCCGGACGTACCTGGATTCAGGGGTAGAGTGACGCACCCCGAGCTGCTAGGCTCGCGCCCGCTCGGCAGGCGAATCGTCCACTAGAGGAGGCGACTATTTCGTCCACGATCTTCATCGGCAATCTGTCCTTCGACTCCACCGAGGAGGAGCTCCGCACGCTGCTCGTCGAGATCGACCCGCAGGTTCGGGTTCGGATCGGGAAGGACAAGATGACGGGCAAGTCACGCGGCTTCGCATTCGCGGAGTTCAGTGACTCGACTCGGGCAGCGGACGCCATCCGTCGCTTCGATTCCTTCGAGATGGGTGGTCGCCGCCTGCGCGTGAACGACGCCGACGACAAGCCGCCAGCGCGCGGCCCGCGGCCCGGTGGCCCCTCGATGGCCCCCTCGGCACCCTCGTTCTCCCCGGGAGGATTCGGGGACCGCGCCCCGAGCGGGTTTGCTCCGCCCGAAGGCGACGCCGGCAGCTTCGGCGGCTTCCGCAACAAGAAGGGTGGCAGCCGCCGCAACCTGCGTGCGCGCAAGCGCAGCCTCCGTTTCAACTGACGATCGCGGACCGGCGCGCGCCCGGGGTCTGACGCGTGCTCGCCCTCGACGGGGTCCGCATCGGCGCGACCGACCCGCCCGCGGCGGGCGCAGCGTACGCCGCGCTGCTCGGCGTCTCCACGACGGCACGCGTCGGCGTTCTCCGCTTCGTCCTCGATCGCGGCGCGGTCGAGATCACACCGGCCGCCGCATCCGGCCTCCAGTCCCTCCAGCTCGTCGGGACGCCGTGCGCCGGCTCGCCCATCGACTGGCACGGGCTCGACGTGCAGGTGAGCATCGTGCCGCCCGATGCCCGACCGACCGGCGCGCGCCCCTCGCCATCGACCACGTCGTCGTGCACACGCCCGACGCCGAGCGCGCGATCGCCCTCTGGCGGGACCGCGTCGGCCTGCGCCTCGCGCTCGACCGCGCGTTCCCTGCCCGCGGGCTGCGGCTGCTCTTCTTCCGCAGCGCGGGCATGACGCTCGAGCTCGCGTGCCCGCTCGGCGACGGCGTGGATCGTCACGGGCCCGACCGTCTGTGGGGCATCGCCTACGCGGTCGCGGACCTCGAGGTCGAGCGGGCACGACTCCTCGCCGCCGGCCTCGACGTGAGCGAGGCGCGGGCGGGCAACAAGCCAGGGACCCGCGTCGCCACGGTGCGCTCGGGCACGCTCGGGGTGCCCACGCTGCTGGTCGCGGCCGTCAGTGGCCCGGGGGCGCCGTCCCACCCGGCTTGAATCGCATGAGCTGGAACGGCGCGTGCCGGCGCATCTCCGCCGTGCTCGTGAACAGCACGTGCTGGAGCGCGCTGCAGCTCACGTACAACCAGCCGTCCGGGCCGAAGCTGAGCCCATCCGGCCACCGCAGGCGCGGATCGCGCACCAGCGTGCGCAGCCGCCGATCGGGGCCGACGGCCAGCACGGCGCCGTGCTCGGGATCGGTGACGTAGACGTTCCCTTCGGCGTCGGAGCTGAGCCCGTCGGAGAGCGTCTTGGGCGCCCAGTCCTCGACCCGAGCCGCCAGGGCAGCCGGCGTGAGGGCGGGATCGTTCAGGTCGCGTGTCGCGACGCGCCACAGGCGATCGCCGTTCACGGGGCCGTAGTAGAGCCACTCGCCGCGGCGGTCGAGCGCGATCGAGTCGACGCCGATGCGGAGCGGCGCCAGCCCGAGGGGCAGCGTCATCGCCCGCTCGGGCGTGACCAGCACGTAGTCCATCGGCCGCACCGAGCGGTCGTTCTCGAGCAGGCGGCGGGCCGTCCGACGCGCCACGTCGTAGACCACGATCGCGGGCGTGTTCCGGATCGGGCTCGCCTCGGCGATGTAGATACGCTCGCCGGCCGGATCGACCTGGAAGTCGTTGAGCATCGACAGCAGCGGCGCCGCGGCGGGCGGAAAGTCGAAGCGGTGCACCACCCTGCCCGTCGCGAGGTCGAAGGCGGTGAGCCGCGGCTGGCCCGTCGCGTAGCGCGCGTGGTCGAGCACCCAGAGCCGCTCCCGCGCGTCGATACGGAGCGAGGCGGCGTCACCAGGTCGTCCTGCCCGGCGGCATCGGGATACGCCACGGGCCGCCCGTCACGCAGCTCGACGAGCTTCACGGGCGGCGCACCGTCGGGGTGGAACGTGAAGAAGACCCGGCCGGTCTTCGAGACGGCCACGTTGCCGGGAGGCCAGTCGAGGTCGGCGACGACCTCGACCGCCGAGAACGGCACCGCTGGCGGTCCCGTGCGGTCCTCCAGCACACGGCCGCCACCCAGCACGAGCCGCAACCCGAGCAGCGCCATGACCACGATCCCCACGAGCGCGGCGCCGAGGCGCCAGAGCCATCGCATGGCACGCCGCGTAGCACGACGACCCCCGCGGCCGCCACACGGTGATCAGCGACCGTCGTGGACGTCGGGGCGATGCGACGGCACCGGGCGAGGGAACGGCTCGAACCGCTCGCCCACCGCCCGGCGGTAGTCGCCCCGCGAGAGGAGCCGCTCGAGCAACACGTAGAGCACGATGAAGAGGTAGCGACTCCCCATCTCCTGCAGCTTGAGACTGGAGACGCCGGCTTTCCGCTGGCGCCACGAGATCGGCAGGACCTGGTACGAGTAGCCGCGGACGATCGCCTTGAGCGGCAGCTCGACCGTCAGGTTGAAGTGCGCCGCCAGCAACGGCCGGCAGCCCTGGATCACGGTGGCACGATAGCCTTTGAACGCGTTGGTCACGTCGTTGTAGCGCAGCCCGAAGAGCAGCCGCACCAGCGTGTTCGCGAGCCGGTTGACCGCGAGCTTGAAGCGCGGGTAGCGCTCGGTGCGCCCGCCGCGGACGAACCGCGAGCCGAACGCGCACTCGGCCTGATCGCGGAGGACGTAGTAGTAGCGGACGAGGTCGTCGGGGGCATCCGAGCCGTCGGCCATCATGATGACCACGGCGTCCCCGGTGAACGCGTCGAGGCCGACGCGCACGGCATGCCCGAAGCCGTGCGGGCCCGGGTTCGACACGAGGCGCACCCGCGGGTCCGCCACGCCGCGCGCGCCCACGACGCCCGGCGTGCCGTCCGTGCTGCCGTCGTCGACCACGACCAGCTCCCAGTCGATGCGCTCCGACTCGAGACGCGCGCGGATCGCGTCCACCGTCTCGCCGACGGTGCCCTCCTCGTTGCGTGCCGGGATGACGACCGAGAGCTTCACGACCGGATCCGCTCCGTCACCAGGCCGCGCGCGCGCAGCTCGTCGGCGGCGACGGCGAACCGGTCCTCCGTGGCGGCACCGCGCGCCCAGGCGACGAGCTCGGCGAGCCCATCCTCCCAGGTGACCCGCGGCGTCACGCCGAGCAGGCGACGTGCCCGCGTCGCGTCGGCGGTGCAATGCCGCACGTCGCCGCGCCGGAAGGCCCCCGTCACCTCGGGCACGATCTCCGGCCGTCCCGCGGCCTGCGCGAGCGCGCGGGCGACGTCGCCGATGCAGCGCGCGTTCCCGCTCCCCACGTTGACGACCGTCCCGTCGGCGCCCGGACCGTCGAGCGCGGCCAGCACGGCGCCGACGACGTCGTGCACCGAGATGAAGTCGCGCGTCTGGCCGCCGTCCTCGTAGACCACCGGGCGCTCGCCGGCGAGCAGTCGCGCGAGGAAGATCGCGAGCACGCCGGTGTACGGGTTCGAGAGCGACTGCCGCGGGCCGTACACGTTGAACAGCCGCAGGCACACGACCGGCAGCCGGTAGACACCGCCCAGGCCGAGCGCCAGCTCCTCCTGCCACCGCTTGGTGAGCGCGTAGACGTTCTGCGCCAGCAGGGCCGCATCCTCCGGCGTCGGCACCGGCTCGAGCGGCTCGCGCGTCTCGGGACAGACCGGATCCCAGCCGTGCGCCGCGATGTCCGCCTCCGACCGCACGCCGACGCGCACGTGGCGGCCGTCGGAGGGCCGGCGGTAGAGCCCTTCGCCGTAGCCGGTCATCGACGTCGGGATCACCACCTTCCGGACGCGCTCCGTCCGCTGCGTGATGCATTCGAGAAGCGTGGCCGTGCCACGCACGTTGACGTCGACGTAGTGCTCGACGCGGTAGAGCGACTGACCGACGCCCACCGCGGCCGCGCAGTGGACGACCGCGTCGATGTCGGCGAGCGCCGCCTCGCACGCCGCGCGGTCGCGCACGTCCGCCCGCTGCAGCTCGACCGCCGTCGGCAGCGCCGGACGTGCGTCGGGCCCGTGCACCTGCGGGTCGAAGCAGTCGAGCACGCGCACCGCGTCGCCGCGCGCGACCAGCGCCTCGACCACGAACGAGCCGATGAATCCCGCCCCGCCGGTGACGAGAACGCGGCGCGGGGTGCGGAGCGGGGGCGAGCCACTCACGAGCGGACCAGCTCCTCCAGGATGTCGTCGAGCGAGCGCGTCACCGACCACGACGGGTAGTGCGCGCGGAACTTCCCGAGGTCCGAGATGTAACAGATGTGGTCGCCCTTGCGCGCTTCCTCGACGTAGCGCGTGGCGAGCCGCCGGCCGAGCATCGCCTCGACCTTGGCGATGCACTCGAGCACGCTCGCGCTGTTCGCTCGCCCGCCCCCGAGGTTGTAGACCTCGCCCGGGCGTGGGTTCTGGACGAACGCCCACAGCGCCCGCAGGACGTCGGCGCTGTGGAGCTGATCGCGGACCTGCTTTCCCTTGTAGCCGATGATCGTGTAGGGCTCGCCCGCCTTCGCCACGCGCACCAGATAGTTGAGGAAGCCGTGCGGTGCGACGCCGGAGTGGTTCGGCCCGGTCAGGCAGCCGCCGCGGAAGATGCCGGTGCGCATCCCGAAGTACCGCCCGTACTCCTGGGCCATGACGTCGGCCGCGACCTTGCTCGCCCCGAAGATGCTGTGCAGGTTCTGATCGATCGAGAACGTCTCGCGGATCCCCTCGCGGCCGGCGGGATCGGCGTAGTCGTAACGCGTCTCGAGCTCGACCAGGGGCAGGTGGTTCGGACCGTCGCCGTAGACCTTGTTCGTACTCATCAGCACGAACACGGCCTCGGGCGCGAAGCGGCGGGTGGCTTCGAGGAGGTTGAGCGTGCCGACCGCGTTCACGTCGAAGTCGTCGAGCGGGCGCGTGGCGGCGAGGTCGTGGCTCGGCTGTGCCGCGCAGTGAATGACCGCGTCGGGACGAAACTCGTCCCACAGGGCGAACATGCTCGGGCGGTCGCGAATATCGCCCGGGACGTGGCGGAAGCGCCGGGTCGTGGCCCGCAGGCGCTCGAGGACCCACGTCGTGTCGCCGCCGGGACCGAAGAAGTCCCGGCGCATGTTGTTGTCGATGCCGAGGACCTCGTGACCCTGACCGTCCAACCACACGACGGCCTCGGAGCCGACCAGACCGCTCGACCCTGTCACCAGGATCTTCATACGCATGCGCTCCCTCGCCGCAGCTCGTCACCTTAACGAACTTCGCCCCCCGCCGTCGACCGGCGAGTCCCAGCCGTCTGCCGTACGGGACACTGTGTGACCGCGGACTCGCCGGAACGCTTGCGGCCGAACGGCTCCGCTGCTACGGCCCGAGCCATGTCACCGCCACAGACCGGCATCGTACCCGAGCCCGGCCCCTCTGCGCTGTTCCTGATCCTCGGAGTGCCCGATCCGCAGGCGAGTGCACCGGCGATGGCTCGGGCGATTGCGGGGGTCCCGGCGCTCGCCACAAAGGTCGCCGGCCTCGACCCGCGCGCCCGGCTGGTCGCCACCGTGAGCATCGGCCCCGCCCTGTGGGACGCGCTCTCGCCCAGCGCACGGCCGGCGGGGCTGCGCCCGTTCCGCGCCATGTCCGGCGATGGCGGCTCGGCGCCGGCGACGGGCGGCGACTTCCTCCTGCACCTCACGTCGCGGCGCGAGGATCTGAACCTCGAGCTGGCGATGCGTGTCCGCCGGACGTTCGGCGACGCGGTGCGTGTAATGGAGGAGGTGCACGGCTTCCGCTACCTCGACTCGCGCGACCTCACCGGCTTCATCGACGGCACCGAGAACCCGAAGGGCAAGGCACGCGCCGGGGTGGCGCTCATCGGCGCGGAGGACCGCGCGTTCGCCGGTGGAAGCTACGTGTTCACGCAGCGCTACGTCCACGACCTGGCGCGCTGGGCCACCCTGCCAGAGAAAGAACAGGAGCAGGTCATCGGACGGCGCAAGCGCGACAGCAAAGAGCTGTCGGCAACGGCCAAACCGCCGACGGCGCACATCGCCCGCACCGTGATCGAGGAGAACGGCGAGGAGCTGGAGATCGTCCGCCACAGCTTCCCGTACGGGACGGTGTCCGAGGCCGGCCTCTTCTTCATCGCCTACACGAAGGACCTGGGGATACCGGAGAAGATGCTCGCGCGCATGCTCGGCACGACGGGCGACGGCCTGCACGACCACCTGATGGACTTCAGCCGGGCGGTCTCGGGCGCCACGTTCTTCGCGCCGTCGCTGCGAATGCTGCGCGGGCTCGCGCGCTGACGGTTTGCCTAGGGCCGCATGCCTGTGGCGATCCACGCCTTGATGAGCGCGACCTCTCCGGGTGAGACCCCGCCGCCGGGTGGCATGCTGCCGCTGGTGATGCGCCCGAGCGCCTTCTGCGCATAGGCCCGCACGCCGCCGTACGTGAACGCCCACCCGTGGCAGCGCGAGCAGCTCCGATAGAATATCCCCGCCACACCGTCGGCCTTGAACGAGATCGCATCGAGTCCGTTCGTGAGCCGGAGCGACGTGGACCGGGCGAGCGGGACGGAGCGCGTGAGCGTGCCGCTCCACGAGCTCGTCCCATCCGTGGGCGCGATCGTGAGGTGGTAGACACCAGCCGTGCTGGTGGACGTCGGGGTGAGCCGGGCCACGTTCCCCCGGGGCTCGACCGCGCTCGCGAGGAGACTCGCGCCGTTCGGATCCTGGAGACGAACGATCCGCGGCGATCCGGTCGCGCCCGCCGTGCGGACGACCCGGCACGCGATCCTGCTGTCCGCCGGCATCGCGACCTCGACCACCTGCTCGCCCGTTCCCGCGATCGGGATCGTCCGGGCCCACTTCGGCTTCGCCGCCAGCGTGTAGAGACCCTGCGAGCCGTCGGCCGACGCAATCGCGAGCTGATGGACGCCGGCGCTGGCGACCGTGATGCTCGTGTGGAGTCGCGTGCCACCCGCAAAGCCCAGGTCGACGGGCGCCCCCTCGGGGTCCGTCAGGACGAGGTCGGCACGGAAGGTCGCGGTCAGCGAGATCCGCAGCGTCGCGCCGGCCTCGAGATCGATCGTGACGCGGTCGGTCTCCCCGGCGGTCCTCGAGATGTCGCCGTGTACGACGCCACCCGCCCCCACGCTGGCCGTGCGATCGCCCTTGGCGCCCGCCGCACGCCGGGCCTCCGTCCAGATGCTCGGAACCGGCCGGCCGGCGGCCCCGCCCCGGGACGAGGCCGCCGGCCGTCACGCGTCAATCGGCGAACGCGCGCTGCGCCGCCGGCCGGGCCATCAGCCGGTCGAGGTAGTCGGACACGTTCGGCAGGTCGGCGCCGACGAGGCCCATCATGCGGGCCCAACCGAGGGTCGAGGCGATCATGACGTCGGCGGCCGTGAACTCGTCGCCCAGGATGTGCGGGCGACCGGCGAGCGCCCGCTCGACCACGGCCATGCCCGCCGCGAGCGCCGGTCTCGCCTCCTCGACGAGCAACGGCACGCGCTTCTCCTCCGGCCGCATCATGGTGTGCAGGAAGATCGTGATCGCCGGCGGCTCGAGCGCGCTCATGGCGTAGTGGATCCACTGGTAGTACTTGCCGCGCGCCGGCGTACCGACCGGCGGCGCGAGGCGCTTGTCCGGCGCCTTGTCGGCCAGGTACTGGCAGATCGCCGCCGACTCCCACAGCACGAGGTCGCCGTCGACGAGCGTCGGGATGGTCCCGTTCGGGTTGAGCGCCAGATAGTCGGGCTTCTTCTGGTCGCCGGCGGCGAGGTTGAGGCGCCTGACGTCGTACGAGACGCCGAGCTCCTCGAGCATCCAGCGCGGCCGCACGGAACGGGTCTGGGGGGCGTGATAGAGCGTGATCATGCTGAGATCCTCCTCGCCGCCGTCCCTATCGCCACGGCGGAGCTGACGCCACCCCCATTCACGCGACGATGCGCGCGACCGCCGACTTGAACACGGGCGTGCCCGACGCGGGATCGATCACGCGCGGGATCAGCACGTTGGCCTCGGGGTAGTACATCGCGAGGTTGCCCGGCGGCAGCGGCGCAAACCGCACCACCGCGTCGAGCGTGCCGGTCGCGTTCTCGACCCGCACCCGCTGGTTCGCCCGCAGCCCGAGCCGTCCCGCGTCCTCCGCGTTCATCATCACCACGTCGCGCCGCACGTTGCCGCGGTAGACGTCCGCCTCCTCGTACACGACGGTGTTGAACTGCCCCTCCGAACGCAGCGTCGTGAGTCGGAACTCGCCCGGTTCGGGTGCGTACGCCGGCACCGGGGTGACGCGGAAGCGTGCGCGACCGTCGGGCGTGGCGAAGCGCGGCTCGTGCCGCGTGCGGCCCGCGACGTGGAACTCGCGCCGCGTGCGGTCGATCTCGCCGAGCGCCTCGAAGCCGGGCACGACGCGCGCGATCGCCTGCCGGAGCGCGGCATGGTCGGTGAGCGCGCCGAAATCGAGCGGCCCGGGAGGCAGGACGCGCGCCGCCAAGCGCGCGACGATCTCGACCTCCGACCACATCTCCGCCGAAGCCGGCGCCGCGCCGCCCTCGGAGAGGCGGACGAAGTTGAACATGCTCTCCTGCGTCGTGCACTGCGCCTCCTCGTCGCGCGCCCGCGCGGGGAGCACGAGCGACGTGCGCCCGCGGCCGTGCACGTGGCCCTCGTTGAGCTTGGTCGCGACGTGCACCGTCGTACCGATGCGCCGCAGCGCCGCCGCCGTCCACGCGCGATCGGGCGACGCCGCGAACAGGTTGCCACCGAGCAGCAGAGCCGCATCCATCCGCCCCGCGGCCGCCGCCTCCACCGAGGCGAGCGTGTGCAGCCCGGGTACGTCGGGAACGGTGAGGCCCCACAGCGCCGCGAGCCGCTCCGCGAACTCCGCCTTCACCGCCGGCGCCACACCCATCGAGCCCACGCCCTGCACGTTCGAGTGCCCGCGGATCGGCAGCAGGCCCGCACCCGGCCGACCGACCCAACCGCGCGCCAACGCCAGGTTGACGAGCGCCTGCACGTTGTCGACGCCGTGCGCGTGCTGGGTGATGCCCATCGCCCAGCCGACGATCGCGCGCGGCGCCGCACAGAGGAGATCGACGGCAGCCTCGATGCGCTCGGCGGGCACGCCGCACCGGTGCTGGAGCGCCTCGGGATCGTCGGCCGAGAGGTCCGCCCGCACCGCCTCCCAGCCGCTCGTGTGCTCGGCGACGAACGCCGCGTCGACCGCCCCGCGCTCGATCACGCGCCGGAGCAGCAGCCGCAGCAGCGGCACGTCGCCCCCGACGTGCGGCTGCAGGTAGAGATCCGCCACGTCGGAGCCGAAGAGCAGGCTCCGCCAGTCCGACGGCACCCGAAAGCGCACCAGGCCGATCTCGCGCAGCGGATTCACGACGATCACCCGGCCGCCACGGCGGCGCATCGCCACGAGCTGCGTGATCAGCCGCGGATGATTCGACGCCGGGTTGGCGCCGATCACGAGCGCCAGATCGGCGCGCTCGAGATCCTCGAGCGTCACCGTCGCGGTGCCGGTGCCGATGGCGTCGGCGAGCGCGACGCTCGACGCTTGGTGGCAGTAGTAGGAACAGTTGCTGACGTTGTTCGTTCCCCAGGCGCGCGCGAAGCACTGGAGGAGAAAGGCTGCCTCGTTGCTGCCGCGACCCGACGCGTAGAGGAACGCACGCGCTGGGCCGGCGGCGCGGAAGGCCTCGGCGGCGATCGCGAGCGCCTCGTCCCAGGCGATGCGGCGATAGCCCCGCTCCCCCGTCCGCCAGAGGAGCGGGAACCCGACGCGCCCCGCGGCCTCGAGCTCGCGCGACGTCCAGCCCTCGAGCGCCGCCAGGTCGTGCGTCCGGAGGAACGCCTCGTCGAGCGGCGGCTGCAGGTCGGCCGCCACGGCCTGGATCGACTTCTTGCAGACCTCCGGGAAGCGACCGGCCTCGTTGCGCATGCCCCCGGCCTGGCCGCCCATGCCGACCGCGCAAGTCTTGCAGGCGTTGTGCGTCGCGAGGCGCCGCGTGAGCGCCACGAGGCCGCCAGCTTCGCGCGCCTTGCGGAGCGAGTAGACGACCGCCGCGAGGCCGCCGCCCGAGCGCCGTCGCGACGCCACCGCTCCCGCCTACGACTTCCCGCCCAGCTCCTCGTACATCGCGATCTCGGGGCGACCCGCGAGCAGCGTGCCAGCCGCCTGAAAGAACTCCTGCATGGCGGGGCTGCCGCCGTGGATCGCGAAGGCGGCCTGGTCGGCGTAGCGCTCGTGGAAGACGAACTCGTCCGGGTCGGCGGTCGAGCGCAGGAGCGTATAGGCAACCGTGCCCGGCTCGTTCGCCTTCACGTGGGCGATCATCTTCTCGGCGGCGGCGCGGAACGCGGTCTCCTGACCGGCAATGACCTTGAGCTTTGCGATGACGGTGAGCACGCGGGATCTCCTTTCGGTTCTCGCGGCCCAGCTAGTACGGCCCGCGCAGTCGGGTCAACCACGGTCGCACGAAGCGCACCGGCCTGGTACAAAGACAGTGGGCATGCGGGGGGAGGAGGCGGCGGCGCGGAGAGATCCGCGGTGGTTTCGGCCGCCGCCGCTCGCGGCCCGGCTCACCTCCCTCTCCGCCGTCGTGCTGCTTCGCGACGGCGAGGCGCGGGTGGGACCGTTCACGGCGTCGCTCCTGCACGTGCTCCCGGCGGTCGCCCGCCACTACGAGGTCATCCTGGTCGACGACGCGAGCCGCGACCGGACTGGCACGCTCGCCGACGAGATCGCCCGTGCGCAACCGGCGCTGGTCCGCGTGCTCCACTGCCGCGAGGATGGCGGCCGCGCCGGCGCGCTGCGGGCCGGGATCGGCGCCGCGCGCCACGATCACGCCTTCGTGACCGACGGCCGCTCGCATCCGGCCCAACTGCGCACGTTCCTCGCGCCGTTCGAGCACGCCGATCTGGTCGTCGGCTACCGACGCTGGGGCCGCGGCCGCCTCACCCGCCGCATCGGCACCGCTGTCTGGAGCTGGGTCGTCCGGCACGCGCTCGGCCTCCCCGTGCGCGACCCGGCCAGCACCTGTGCACTCGTGCGCCGCACTGCCCTCGAAAGCGTTGGGTTCCGCAGCACCAGCGCGCTCACCGCCGCGGAGCTGCTCGCACAGGTCGCGCGGCGCGGGGGTCGCGTCGTCGAAGTGCCGGTGGCGCCCCCCGGGCGCACGGGGGTGGGCCCCCTGCCCGGCCCGTTGGCATTCGTCCGCGCCGTCGTCGACCTCGTCCGTCTCCGCCGGCACCTCGCCCGCCCGTTCGCCTGAGCGCGGGTCGAGGCGGCCGGCATGTCGCCTTGACGGCGAGCTATCGCCAGCAGTATCGGCAGCTTCCATGGTGTATCGTGGTGGTCGCCTCGCCGTCGTCGCGGGGATCGCGGGAGTCCTGACCGCCGGTCCTGCACTCGCCACACGCAAGCCGCGTGTGAGTTGCACCGCCGGCCAGTACCTCATCGAGGGCACGCCACTCACCGTCGGCACCGAGGCGAGCGAGCACCTGGGGCACGCCCTCGTGCTCGCCGACGGGCAGGTGTCGATCCCCGGCGTGTGCCCGCCGACGGCGGCGCACCTGAGGCCAGGTCGGCGCGGGATGCGGCTCACCGCGCACTGGACCGACTGCGACGGCATCTCCGGGAAGGTACGGCTGCGCGGGCGCACGGACGCGAGTTGCAGCCGCTTCGCCGGGCGCTTGCGCCTCCCGCACCACTCGAAGAGCATGCCCAAGGGCGGGGAGCAGGTGAAAGGGGTCCTCGATCAGTGCTTCTTCATCGACCCCGGGGTCCAACAGCTCGAGGACGGCCAGGAGGCCTACGCGGCGCAGCAATGCACGGCCACCGTAGACGATCTCCTGAAGGTTCTCGATTCGATCTGTCAGACGTTGCAGGGGAAGTCCTGCGCGAACACGAGCGCCACCTGCGGCCGGCGCGCCCAGGAGATCTTCACCGGCGTGTCGTTGTTTCCGTCAGCCACCACGCCCGCGAGTTGGAACCACTTCGGCGGGCGCGGCGAGATCATGGCCGACGCGGGGCTCTGCATCATGAAGGACCTCGCCAACGGTCCGCACGTCAACTCCGCCAGCGCGGACATCGGCATCGGCAACGTGGCGATCAACCAGAAGGTCGGCTTCCTCGCGTACGACCTCGCCCAGCGGACGGTGACCGCGTACCAGAACCTCGACTTCTGCGTGCCGGTCTTCGGATGCCTGACCGGCGTCGGGCAGAAGATCGGCGTGCACCTCGCGTCGAGCTGCCCGGCGCATCCCGTCGGCCGCTCGTGCGGGACGTATCCCGTCAAAGCCGCACACGCGCTCGACGTCGTCGCCACGGAGTCGTCGCGCTATCTCGGTCTCGAAGCGCCGGTCATCACCCTGGTCACGCCGTACGGGCCCATCAATGTCCGGCCGCAGATCCAGTTCTGGTCGAAGCTCGGCATGGCGCTCTCGCCGTACGGGACATCGCCGTACAAGGACCACACGTCCGCACCGCTCGACTATCGCGTCACCGATCCGGTCTTCGGTTTCTTCGCCGACCTCGCCGATCGCTACGGGCGCACCGCGGGCGTGCTCTTCTCGTCCCAGCCCTGGTCGTTGACGCAGAACGTCGGCTGGGACAGCCAGATCGGCCTCGGAAGCCGCGACGCGCGGCCGTGGACGAGCGCGTGGAGCCCGGGCGCCGACCCGAAGCCCGCGCGTCCGGACCACAACCTCGGGACGGCGCGCAGCGACTCCGAGAAGGAAGCCAGCGCACACCTTCACATCGAGGCCGAGTTCAGCTACTCGCCGACCGAGCTGCTCCCGTCGTGGCTCAAGGGCAGCGGGGTCGACCTCTCGTTCAAGATCTGGGTCACGCCGAAGGCCGATGCACGAGTCGCCGGCCAGCTCGCGTTCTATGCGTCGGAGGGATCGGCCTACAAGGTCGACAACGCCGAGTCTGCGTACACGCAGCTCGTCGTCCGCGACGGGGCGACGGCCGCAGGCTCCTTCGAGGTGGACGCCGGGATGGACCTCGTCGCCTACATCGACCTGCCGTCGCCGCTCGACGACATCACGCTGGTCGACGTCCATCCGGACCTCTCGATCCCCGTGACCAAGAAGGACGACGACTCACAGGAGTCCGGGCAGTGGCGGGAGGCACGCGCCGGCTCGGGCTCGCGCCCGCCGGACCCGCCCGCGTTCGACGGCCCCGTGCGAACCTTCCATGGCGACGTCGACGGCGCCGCGTTCGTCAGCCAATGTCTCGCCGAGCCGGTGCCGGAGCAGACCAAGGACGAGCCGTCCTTCTCGCCGGGCGATCCGAACGCGCTCAAGAAGGACATCCTCTACCCCTGCAACATCTGCCTCGGGGTCGGGGAGCACCACGTCGAGATGTGTGTACCACAGCCGGGTCACACCACCGCGGAATGCACCGTCGGCCCGCGATGCCACCCCGCCCTCATCGAAGCCGGGAAGTGCAAGGACCTGAAGTACGACTCGACGCCGCAGACGACAGAGCTCTACCCTTCGACCTCGAACCCACTGCCGGCGAGCAAACACTGGGACTGCGACTCGTACGGCAAGTCCGGCTGCATGGACCTCTGCGCGTGGAACCCGCTCACCCACGCGCTCACGGTCGCCAAGTCCGCGGTGGATCTCATGCCCGCGAAGGGGTGCGGCATTCCCGTGCCGAAGTAGCCGCGCGGAAACCCGACGACGAGCCCCGCGCGAGGATCGCGAGCCGGTCATCCTGCGGGTCGCCTGGGTCCCCGCCGGCCCCGACGGCGTGCGCCTGCTTCAACGAAAGGTAACCGCCCCAAGCACGAAACCAGATTGACAGGCGTCACCCCACTGCGCGAAGCTCATGGCACCACGATCGCCAGCCCGGTCCCGGAGACCGGCACAGAGGGGGGAACCGTCATGCGATCATTGACCACCGTGTCGGCGGCTGTGGCCGCTGTCGGGCTGCTCGCCATCCTGGCCACCACGGCCTCGGCGCAGGATCACGAGAAGTGCTACAAGATCAAGGACCCGGCGAAGATCAAAGGGTTCGTCGACCTCACCACGCCGCAGTTCGGGCTCGAGCCCGGCTGCAAGGTGTCGGCAGCGAAGTTGTTCTGCGCGCCGGCATCCAAGTCGAACGTCACGATCACCTCCCTCGGGATACCGGTCGTTCCGCTCCCACTCTATGCACCTCCGGCCCCGGGAGACCGTATCTGCTACCAGGTCAAATGTCCCATCCCACCGCCACCGTTTCCTCCCGACCAGGTCGTGACCGACCAGTTCGGAACCCGCACGCTCTCGACGTTCAAGGCCTTCCTGATGTGCACGCCGGCGGTCAAGGGCCCGAGCTACTGCGGCGACGGCGTGGTCGATCCGGGTGAAGCCTGTGACGGGCTCGCCCTCGGCGCCTGCACGGTCGGCTGTCAGCCCGACTGTACCTGCACGTGCCCGACGGCGTGCTGCTACGTGGAGAATATGGCCGCTCCACCCGACACGCAGTGCTTCGAGTACAGCGGCACGCCGGCGCAGGTGGCGGCCTTCCAGACCAGCTGCACCAACGGGGTGCCTCCCCCGGCAATCGGCGTACCGGGCAGCATCCCGGTGGTCGCCATGCTCAACGGCAATGTCGGAACGATCGGCGTCGCCGCGCCATGCGCCGCCAGTCCCAGCCCGATCTTCGGGGCGCCTTGCGTCCCCGGGCCCCCGGGGGTGGGGAACCTGCACGTCGTCCCGTCAGACTCGACCTGCCCATAACACCGCCGGCTGATCATCACGCGGCGGGCATTCGTTCACGCTCCCTCTCCCGCACACGATGCGGGAGGGGGAGCGCACTCCGCGGCGTCACGGCGAACGCGGCGGGAGCCGCCACTCCCGGACGAGCATCGGTGCCTGGTCCGGGCTCAGGTAGCCCTTGGCAATCACGACGCCCCGCGCGTCGTCGGCGCTCAGGACGAGTTGGCGACGCGCCGATGGCTCCGCGCGGTCCTCCACGAACGTTATTCCCGGCGGCATCGGCGTGATCCCCGCGCTACGCAGGTCGCGCCCCGACAGCCCCTCGGGCCCATCCGGCTCCGGAGGCCATTCGTTCCGACCCAGGGGAGAGAAGAAGAAGCGCACGAAATCCGAAGGCTGGCCGTCGGGGTGGAACACTCTGAACTGCGAGCGCGACATGTTGTGCCGGCTGAGCATCTCGCCGACGACGTCGGCCGCCGCCGCGAGATCGGCAGGCGGCCTGCTGCACGCGCCGAGCAACAGGGCGATCGGCGCGACCATCAGGACCGCACGCCCACCGCGGACAGCCGCCTCGGCGCTCCGGCGCGACTCGAGTCCGGTCGCCATCCCGACCGCGGCGAGGAGCGCCAGCCCCGCAAAGACGAAGAACCCCTTCACGGCCCCGATCAGAGTGGAGAGCCCGCCCCCACCCGCCTCCACGACGTAGTGGACGAAGCCGTCGGTGGCACTCCGTTGCGCCAGGACCACCGCCAGCGGCGCGCCCACGACGATCGCACGCGCGACCCTGCTGCGCATCACGGTCTGCTCCGCCGACACGCCGCCCCACAGACAGAGGAGCGCGTACCCGAGGATTGCGAGCGCGAGGAGGCGCACCGGCCACGCCGCCCACGGGCCGTCCTGGGGCACCATCCCGAACAGCGCGAGGGGGGCGATCACGGCGCCCGCGCATCGCAGCAAGCGCGGCACGGCGGGCGCATCCGCATCGGTGCGGGCAACGTGATTCGCCGCCGCGGCGAGCGCGCAGGCACCGACGCCGACCAGCGCGACCGCACCGCCACCCGCCGTCGGCGGGGCCAGCGCGAGGCCGAGAATCCCGTTCTCGCCCGGGAGCGCGACCAGGAGCGCGGCGAGCCCGCCCAGGCCCACCGTCGCCATGATGCGCGCCTGCGCCGCCGTATCGCATACGCGCGCCGCGCCGAGGGCGGCGATGCCGAGGACCACCGGCAACAGCGCCCAGACGGCGAGGTGGTCGGCGAAGGCGTCCGTCGCCATCGCAGCGGCACGAGTCGTGTCCATCCCGACGCCGGCGAGCTGCCACGGCCACACGACGACGTCCGCACCGAAGACGAGACTGTGCTTGTAGAGCGGCAGGAGTCCCCCCGCGAGCACGAGCCCGCCGCCCACCCGCGCCCAACCAGCCGACCACCCAGGAGACGACTCCATCGTCACACCTCCCCCCACCGCCGTTCGGGTCGGGTCCATCTTCGGGGGCCCCGGGCCAGGTGTAAAGTCGGCGAGGGCCGGCGGCTGGCGACTACTGCGGGCAGGTCACCGTGTCGTCGGCCTCGACCACCGCCCCCTGGTAGACCTCTCGTCCGGCCTGCGCGACCAGGTTGACCGGCGAGGCCGGCGGCGTCGGGCAAATGCAGGCGACCCCGGGCGTGAGGGGCTGGGTCGCCACGAAAGTCGTCTGCTGCGGCTGCTGCGCCGACGTCCGGGTGCAGCAGAGAAGATCGGTCCCCGCCTGACACGAGGTGGGTGTCCAGTCCGGGCACTGGATCTCGCCCCCGAACGCCTTCGTGAAGTTCACCCGCAGGAACCCGCCGACCGGCGCACTCGCGGTCCCTTCCATCCGTATGACCGGACGAACGCCCTTGCAGAAGGAGAAATTCCCCGAGCAGCACTCGCACGCCGTGCTGGGACAGGACTTGCCCGTGATCGCCACCGCCTCGGTGCACGGCGGGTCGTTCTCGCAGTCGGGATATGCGGCGCACTTGGGGTCGCAGCGGTCGACGCCGAGGCATTTGGCGCACTCGCACTTTCGCACCTTCGTCGGCCGGAAGCAGAGGTCGGCGCACGAATAGACCCGGTCGTCGCCCAGGCCCTGGAACGTGCTGCGGTCGAGGAACGGGCTGTGGGCAGCACCCAAGCCGAGGTGGAGCAGCTCGTGGAAGAGCACGAGCTGCGGATCGGCGCAGGCCCCGGCGCCCGTGAAGAAATCGGCCCCGAGGTTCACGCCCAACTCGAGCGGGACCGCGCCTCTGGTGAGCGAGTCGAGGACGTCGACCTGAGCGCAGTCGTTGGTCGCACCGCAGCGGAACTTCACGCCGTCACGCGCGATCTTGCCTTCGATCAGCCGCGCGATCTGCTCCAACCCCTGACTGCGCAGGCACTGGAGGCCCGTGGTGGTCGCGCTCGACAGCACGGACGTCGCGGTCGACAGCTCCTGCGACGTACAGCCCTCGCCGGTCACCGCACGCGGCGTCGCGCCGACCGCTTGGAGCAGCGTGGTGCTGAAGCTCGTCGGCGCGCCGCCCTCCGTGATCTCGACCTGCAGGCCGTCGTCCCCGACCTGGGTGAGCGACTCGGTGCGCTCCGGCGTGCCGTCCCCGTCGTCGTCGAACGTCACCACGGCGGAGCGCACCGGCGTGCGCGCAACCTGGACCGCGATCTCCGGAACCCCGTCGCCGGTGCGATCGACGGTGATCGTCGTCCCGTCGCCGGCGTGCACCCAGCGAGCGAGGATCGTCCCCGAGCGCGCGATCTCGTCGGTCGTGGTGGCACCGGCGACCGTGCGACGGAAGCGCAGCGTGCCGTCGGGGCTCAGTGGCACGTCCGTGGCGCCCGATGCCAGCGCGGTGTTGGCGGCGGCCAGCTGCTCGAAGGTGGCGTCGGCGCCAGTCCCGGTCTGGGCCTGGGCATCGCACGTCTCCCCGCCGCCGACGTCGTCGTACCCGTCCCCGCAGCGCGAACGGGGCGCCCCGGTGAACGACCGCCGCGGCATCTGCTTCGCAACGACGCTGCCCTTCATCTGGTCGCATGCGGATGCGGCGATCAGCGCTTTCAAGCGCACGTTGCGCCGGGGCCCGCACGACGGCCACCGCACCGCGAGACGCGTGGCCTTGGCGGTGGCGGTCACTTTCGCCTTACGCGCACCGCAGCCGCTGTCGACGCCGACCAGCCGGCCCGCCACGCTCACGGCATCGCGAGCGCTCGGCAGCACGCCGTCGAGCAGGGCGACTCCCGGATCGAGCAGGAACCGTCCCTCGCACGGCGTGCTCTGGCGAGCTTCGGCGCGGAGCGCGGAGAGAAGGAGACCGAGGAGGACGAACAGCAGATGGCGAATCGGCACGGGGCGGCACACCTACACGTCGCGCGGCGAAAGGCCAAACGGCACCCGCACGGCCGTTCTCCTGGTCGATTCTCCTTGACACCCCGGCACGCACGACGTACGCCCGCCGACATGGCCCGCACGGTGACGGTGATCGTCCTGTTCCTGCTCGGGCTCGCGCGGCCGGTGCTGGCGCTGGGCCCGGTGTTCGGCTGGCAGCGGCCCCTCAACACGGATGCGCGGTTCGACCAGACCACCAGCGCCTTCCGCGAGGACTGGGCGCCGCGGATTGCGACCGACCGGCACGGGGTCTGGCTCACGGTCTGGCAGGCCGATTACGGTGTCATTCCGTACCCGGGCGACGATCCCCGCACCGAGGCCGACATCCTGGTCGCGCGCTCGACCAACGCCGGCTGGACCTGGACGATGCCAGCGCCCGTCAACACCGATGCCGCCGCCGACGCCCGCTTCGACCTGTGGCCGACAGTCGCGAACGACGGCGCCGGCACATGGATCGCGACCTGGCAGACGCGGCGCACGTTCGCGTTCGAGCCGGGCGAGGATCTCGGCGACGTCTATGCCGCGCGCTCGACCGACGACGGCACGACGTGGTCGACGCCGATCCCGATCAGCGTGAGCCCCACCCAGCACGACTTCTCCCCGGTCGTCACCGCGGCCATGCCGGGCACCTTCGTAATCGCCTGGATGGGCTACGAGACGACTCCCCAGGGCGATCACGAGATCTTCTTCGCCCGCTCGACGGACGGCGGAACCACCTGGTCGGCACCGGCGACGCTCAATTCGGACGCGGCCAGCGACGGCGAGCCCTACGGCAAGAACGACACCTATCCATCGCTCGCGAGCGACGGCGCCGGCACGGTGATCGCGAGCTGGGGCGGCCAGACGACGACGCTGCCCTGGCACATCGCGGTGGCGCGTTCGACGGATGGCGGTGCGACCTGGTCCGATCCCGTACACATCGAATCGCCCGAGCCGCGCGGCAACGACATGCCGGACATCGCCTACGACGGGGCCGGCACGTGGATGATCGCGTGGTCGTCGTTCGAGGGCGAGTACCAGAACCGCCGCCTCCGCCTGGCCCGGTCGACCGACGCGGGCGAGAGCTGGACGCTCGTGCCCGCGTCCGACATCGACGGCACGCTGGGCGGCACGTACGTGTTCCGCACCCGGATCGCCGGCGAGCCGGCGGGCAACTGGGTCGTGTCGTGGGAGGCGCACTCGATCTTCGGCCCCGACACCGACATCTTTATGATTCAGTCGTTCGACGGCGGGATCACGTGGAAGGCGCCGCGCTACCTGAACTCGCTTGCTGCGATCGAGAACGACGGAAACGACTACGCGGCATCCCTCGCGACAGACCGTGCCGGCGGCTGGCTCGCGGTGTGGACGGCGGCGCCAGGCTACTACCAGACCGGCTCCGCGCATCCCGCGCTGATCGACACCGGCAGCGAGGGTGACATCTTCGTCGCGCGCGGGCGATTCGTCTCGTGTGACCCAGCGCCCAGGGCGAGCTGCACGACCCCCGACGGCTCGTCCGGCGCGAGGCTCGTCGTCAAGAAGGACGCCGTCTCACAGACCGGCGCGCTCGCGTGGACGTGGTCGGGGGCGACGACGCCCGAGGGGTTCGGCGACCCCCTCACCGAGCGGTTCGATCTCGTGTTGTGCTTCTACGACGGCAACGCGCTCGTGAGCGAAGCGCTCGTCCCGGCCATCGGGGCGTGCGGTGCCGAGCCGTGCTGGCAGGACAACGGAACGCAGCTCAAGTACCGGGACAGGGACCGCATTCCGTCCGGCGTCGAGCGGATCGGGATCAAGGCAGGGAAGCTGACGCTTAAAGGCAGCGGCCGGGCGCTGCCGCTCCCCCCGATGCCGGCGTCGCTTCCGCTCGTGGTGCAGCTCCAGGCCACCAATGGGCACTGCCTCGCCGCCGCGTACGGCACGGCCGACGTGCGCAAGAACGACAGCCGCGTGCTCAAGGGCAAGGGGCGCTAGGCCCATCGCCGACGAGCGGCGCGGCGGTCCGGACCAGGCTTCAGCCGCCCACGCTGGTGACGACGAGCGAAAAGCTCCCATGCTCGATCGAGACCGGCGGGTCGCTCGCATGGGCAGAGGCGGGATCGAGCGTGCCGCGAAACGTCCCGACGGTGCGGCTGCCGTCGAAGGACTCGACGGTCAGCTCCATCCCGTTGCTCTGCCAGCTCTTGGAGCCGTGCTTGCGGGATTCGGTGTAGGTTCCGTAGCACGTGAGCGTGGCGGGCAGCGCGAGCACGCCGAGGTTGCCGAGGCAGTTGACCGTGACGGCACGGCTGAGCCCCTTCTGCACCTTGGTCTGGCCGTTCACCGAGAAGCTGCCGCTGGACGAGAGGGCGACGAGCGCGCGCGGCGAGGCCTTCAGCCGCTTGCCGTCGACCGTGGCCGAGAGACGCGATTTCGCCTTCTTCGCGAACCCATCGCGGACCAGCGGGCCAGCCAGCAGAGCCACGCTGCCCACCACCATCAGGAATCTGCTGCGCCAAGCCATCGCGATGCGCCCTCCCTTCGCCTCGCCTGAGGGGCGAGCGCGCGACGGAGATACGACAAG
The DNA here is from genome assembly GCA_046327955.1 of Binatia bacterium. Taxonomy (GTDB): domain Bacteria; phylum Desulfobacterota; class Binatia; order DP-6; family DP-6; genus JAXLXP01. The sequence goes on from JAXLXP010000017.1 coordinate 25,663, forward strand.
CGCCCGCCCAGGTCCACCGCGCAGCCGCGGCCTACGGCGCGGTAACCGCCCAGGTGCCAGAGGCCACGAACGGAAGGCCGTCCACCGCGTTGGAGAGGTTGATCTCGACGCTGGCACCGAAGCGCGACGCGCCCGTCAAGGCGAACAGGTTCCCGAGGACCGGATCGGTGGCGCGATAGCTCCAGGCCACGTACACGCAGAGATGTCCCGCGGCGGCCGTCGGAGCATCCGCGGAGCCCGGACACTCCGCGGTCGCCTGGCCCGCCATGGGGATCACGCTCCCCGTAGGCGCCGTCGCCAGCGGAAACGGAAAGGATATCTGGCCGACCGCGTACTGCCCCGCCGTCGACGAGCTCTCCTTGGCGACCCAGCCTCCCACCAGCGTCTTGCCGCTCGGCAGCGTCGCTGGGAGTGGGCCATCGGCGCCGGTGGGCCCCGTCGGTCCCACCGCGCCAAACGAAGCCAGATCCAGCGCCGTTTCCCTGCGCTTGCACTCGGCGCGCGCCACCACGACGCCCGAGCGCTTCTCGCAGAGCACGCGCCCGCTCGCGGCTCCCGCCGCGAGGACCAGCCCCACCGCAGCAATCTTTCCCCACGCCCGGCCTCCTCGCATCGCCAGTCTCCTTCCATTCAGCAGTAGCACGAACACGATCGAGCGCGATGGCACGTGATCGCGTCCGTCGCGGTGTAGAGATGTCCCGACATCGTCAACCCGCGCGTGACATCGAGTTGATTTCCGCTTGTCGGGCGTCCCGGTCGCCGCACCCCCAGGCGTGATCCGGGCCAGCCGGTTCCCGTTGGCGTCGTACTGGTAGGTAACGGCGAGCACCCCGTCGCGGGTCACCGTCTCCAGTCGGCCGGCCGCGTCGTAGCCGTACGCCGCCGTGGTCGTCCCGCCGTCAACCGTCTCGGTATGCGTGGCGATCCGCCCCAGCGCGTCGCGGGTGTAGGCCTTGAAGGGGGGCAGTGTACGCTCGAGTTCGCGAACATCGGAGATGGCCGTGCCGCGCCGCATCCCTTCCGGGTTCCTCCCGGGCCATCGTGACGGAATTTGCGCCCAGGAAGAAGAGGTTGCGACTTTTTTTGCCTAGGCGCACAATTCGTCACGTGGATATCCGCCGCTACCTCGAAGGCCCCGTCGGGACGGACCTCTCCGACAAGATGGTCCTGCTCGCGGGCCCTCGGCAGGTGGGCAAGACGACGCTCGCGCGCCAGCTCCTCGCCCAGTCGGCCGACGGCCTCTATCTGAGCTGGGACCATCGCGACGACCGCCGGGAGATCCGGGCCGCGCGCTGGCCTGGCGGCAACGCGCTCGTGGTGCTCGACGAGTTGCACAAGTGGCGGCCGTGGAAGGGCTGTACGTGCTCGCCGTGCCCCCACTGGCGACGGCCACGGGATGACGGCAGGCTGAGGGCGGACGTGGGTGCGCGTTACGCGGCGCGTTCGGCGAGGAGATCGCGCGGGAGCGTGACGGTGCCCGGATTCGCAATCGCCCGCCGCGTCGCTTCGGCCAGGTACGCGGCCGGCTCGAGACCCGCGAGCTTCGCCGATTCGAGCAGGCTGTAGCAGACCGCGGCCACTCGCGTGCCGCGTTCCGAGCGCGAGCCGTAGTGGTTCTTGCGGCCGACCGCGACGCCGCGCAGCGCGCGTTCGGTCGCGTTGTTGTCCAGCGGGACCCCCGCGTGCTCGAGGAAGGCGATCAGCCCGGGCCAGAGGGTGAGGGCGTAGCCAATCGCCTTGCCGAGGGCCGAGCGCGGCAAGGCCGCCTGCGCCGTGAGCCAGGCGCGAATCGCGGCGACGATCGGCGCCACCGTGGCCTGGCGCTGCGCGACGAGGACGGCCCCATCGCCCGCCGCGGTGGCCTGGGCCGCCGCGTCCGCCGCATAGAGCGCGCCGATCAAATCGAGGACCTCGCGGGCGGACGGATAGTGCGGCTCGGCATCGACGAAGTAGCGCCGGACATGCGCCCAGCAATGTGCGAGCGTGATCGTCGGCCCGGCCCGGGCGCTCGCCGGGGTCAGCGCCCGGTAGGCCCCGTACCCATCGCACAACACGATCCCTCCGTAGTCGCCGAGCACCGTCTGGGCCGTCGCCCCCGAGCGACTCGGCGCCAGCGCGTAGAGCACCGCGTCGGGCCGCGTGAGGCTCCACACCCACCACGTCTTCGACTTCCCCGGGGTCATGAGCGTCCACGTCGTCTCGTCCGCCCCGAGCACGGGGGCTTCCCGGACGTAGGCGCCGAGGGCGGTGTACGTCGGCGCCAGGTGGCGTTCGAGCGCGTTGAGCTGATCCCAGAGCGTCTGCGTGTCGACCCGCAGGCCGGCGCGCGCCATCTGCCGTACCTGGCGTGCGAGCGGCAGATGGTCGAGATACTTCCCGACGGCCACTGCGACGGCGAAATCCACCGAATAGCGGCCGCCCGGGAGCAGCTTGGGCGGGCCGAGCGCGGTGTCGAGGCACGCGCCACAGCCGCACCGATACTTCTGCCGGCGGTGCCGCACGAGCCGGAAGCTCCGTTCGACGACGTCGATCTCCTCGGCGTCCTCCGTCTGCCCCTCCCAGGGCTGGAGGTCGCCGCCGCACTGCGGGCAGACCTGATCGGCGGGGTCGAGCGTGTGCGTCACCTCGACGAGCGGCAGCGTCGTCTGCTCGCGCGGGCCGTGGCCCCGTGCCTTCTCCCGTGCGGCGGGCTGATCCCGGGGCCCGCGGCCCCGGCGCTCGGAGCGGTCGCCGAAGAGCTGGCGGTTGCGCGCCGCCAGCTGCTCGGTCAGGTGCTGGAGCTCGAGTGCGAGCTGCGCGCGGTCCTCGCCCCGGGCCTCGGCGAGCTCGCGTGTCAGCGCGACGAGACGCTGATGCAGCCGCGCGTTCTCGGCCTCGAGGAGCAGCGCCATCTGCCGCAGCCGCTCCACATCCGTCTCCCGCACCAGGTCGAGCACGCGGGAGGTATACATGATAGCCCGCTAGCCTGTCAAGGAGTTCGCCCCGCGACGCTGCGGCGTGACGCCCGCCGGCGACAGCGCCGTGCGCCCCACGAGCACGCAGCCTTCGAGGAAGAGACTCAGCTCGCTCAGCGTGAGCGTCCGCACGGGCCGCGCGGCCGCGCCCGCTGGCGACCACAGCGCGGCGAAGCGGCCCTGCTCGAGCCGCTTGTGGTACACGCAGAGCCCCGTGCCGTCCCAGAGCAACACCTTGGCGCGCGTGCGATCCCGGTTGACGAAGAGATAGCAATCGCCGCACAGCGCATCCTGCGCGAGCTGCGTCGTGACAAGCCCGGCCAGCCCGTCAAAGCCCTTCCGCAGATCGGCCGGCGCGGGATAGGCCCACACCCGCAGCGCGCGGGTACTCCCGATCACTCCAGGGCCCGTAGCAGCGCCGCCGTCGTCGGCACGTCCAGGCCCTCGACCCGGTAGCCGCTCGGTCCCACGACGGTGAGCGCGGCCCGCTCGACGAGGGGGCGGGACGTGACCACGACGGGCACGAGCGCGGCCGCGGGCGGCGCGCGCCGCCAATTCCGGACGCTGCCGACCGACACCCCCACGGCCCGGGCGACGCGTGGGAGACTCCAGCCCGCCTCGCAGGCGCGCGCCGCAAACGCCACGATCCGCACCCGCACCCCGCTCGGGATCGGCGTCGTCTTCGCCGTCCGCTCCAGCCGGCTGATGCTGTCCCGCAGTGCCCGCGCCTCTTCCGCCATCCCGTCACGTCGCATGGAACGCGACTGCCACGGGTCACGTCAGAACACTAGTGCACCGCCGTCGTTATCGAATCAATCTGCCTGACGTGCGTCCAATGTGGCATGGGATGGCGGCGGATGGTGGTGGAACTGTCGGCGAAGCAACGGCGGGAGTTGGAGCAGCTCGTGGCACGGGCGGCTGAATCGGCGCAAGTGATTCGCCGCGCGCACGTCGTGCTCTGGAGTGCCGATGGCGTGGCGGGCGCGGTGATCGCCCGACGCCTGCAGCTGTCGGCCGAGGCGGTGTCCCGAATTCGGCGGCGGTTCCTCGACGGGGGCGTGGCCGGACTCGCCACGCAGCCCAAGGGCGGGCGCACCGACCACGCCGTCCCCGCCGCGACCGTCGAGCAGCTCGTCGAGCTGGCCATGTCGCCCCCGCCCGCCGGCCGCAGTCGCTGGACGACGCGCCTGCTCGCGAAGGAAGTCGGCCTGACGAGCGGCTGCGTATCCGATCTCCTGCGGCGCCACGGGCTCAAGCCGCATCACGTGCGCACCTACAAGGTGAGCCGCGACCCCGAGTTCGTCGCGAAGGTGCGCGACATCGTTGGCCTCTACCTCAATCCCCCCGAGCACGCGGTCGTCCTCAGCGTGGACGAAAAGACGTCGATCCAAGCGTTGGAGCGCACCCAGCGACCGCTGCCGCTGCGCGCTGGCCGCGCGGTGTGCCACACGCACGACTACAAGCGGCATGGGATCGTCGATCTCTATGCGGCGCTCGAAGTCGGTAAGCGTCCGACGGTCCCCATCTGGTAGTTGGCACGCCGCGTGACGATACTCCCGCGCGGAGGTGCGCGGGATGCGACGACGCGAGCACGCCCGAGGGGCGAGGACCGTGCGGGCCCGGGAGATGGCCGGGGTCCTGCAGGAATGGGCGCGGAGTGGTCTGTCGCAAGCGGCATTCGCCCGGCGGCGGGGCATGCCGGCCGGGACGCTGGCGTGGTGGGGCCATCAGCTGCGGCGCCCGGGCGTCGCCGCCCGCCGCCGGCCCGGCGTGCCGTTCGTCGAGGTCGTCGGACCAGCCCCAGCGGCGGCGCCCGCCCCGCGCCCCTTCGAGGTGGTGCTCGGCGGGGACGTGACCGTCCGGGTGCCACCGGCGTTCGACGCCGCCGCGCTGCGCGCGTTGCTCGGGGTGCTGGGCCGGTCGTGCTGAGCCTGCCGCCGGCCGTGCGGATCTTCGTGGCGCGGGAGGCGACGGATCTCCGCAAGTCCTTCGACGCCCTGGCGGCGCTCGTGCCGACGGTGCTGGCACAAGACCCGTTCTCGGGGCACCTGTTCTGCTTCTTCAACCGCCGCGCCGACCGGGTGAAGTTGCTCGTGTGGGATCGGACGGGGTTTTGGCTGTTCTACAAGCGGCTGGAGGCGGGCCGCTTCACCTGCCCGCCGGCCGCGGCCGGGACCCGGGTAGAGTGGACGGCACGCGATCTGCTCCTAGTGCTGGAGGGGATCGAGGTCAGCGCGGTGCGCCAGCGGCGGCGGTACGTGCGCCCGGCGGCGAGCCCTTGATTTCACTGGCTGTCTTGCTAGAAGCATCCGGTGCCGCCCGACGCCCCTGCCGACCTCCTGACGATGCAGGCCCTGGTGGCCGAGTTGCACGCGCAGCTCCGGGCTGCCAGCACGACAATGCCCGGCTGCGCCACCAGCTCGACCAGGCGCTGCGCCGCCTCTACGGGCGCAAGGCCGAGCGGGCCGACGCGGAGCCGGGCCAGGGGGCGCTGGCACTGGGCGAGCCGGCGGCCGCCGCCGCGGACGAGGGGATACCGGAGCCGCCGGCGGATCCGGAGGAGCCGGCACCGCCCGCCGGGGCGGGGACCGGGGGACGCTGCGCCGCCGGCGGGGCCGCAGCCCGCTGCCGAAAGACCTGCCGCGGCAGCGCACGGTACTGGAGCCCGAGGCAGCCGCGCTGACCTGCGCGCACTGTGCGACGGCGAAGACGCGGATCGGCGAGGACGTGACCGAGGAGCTCGACTATGAGCCCGCGGTGCTGCGCGTGCACGAGTACGTGCGGCCGAAGTACGCCTGCCCGCAGTGTGAGGCGGGCGTTGTGCAAGCGGGGCTGCCGGCGCGCCCGATCGAGCAGGGGCGCCCGGGGCCTGGGCTCTTGGCGCAGGTGGTGACGGCGAAGTACGCGGACCACGCGCCTTGCACCGCCAGGAGGGGATCTTTGCCCGCAGCGGGATGGCGCTGTCGCGGCGCACACTCTGCGACTGGGTCGCCGCCGTCGCCGACTTGGTGGCGCCGATCGTCGGGGAGATGCAGCGCACGGTGCTCGCCTCACCGGTCATCCACTCCGATGACACACCGATCACCGTCCAAGATCGCGGGCACCCGGGCGGCAGCCGCCGCGGCTATCTCTGGGTGTACGGCGGTGTGGAGGGCGACCTCGTGTATGACTACACGCCGAGCCGCAGCCGCGCCGGGCCGCTCCAGTTTCTCGCGGGCTTCCACGGCTACCTGCAGGCGGATGCCTACGCGGGCTACGATGAAGTGTTCGCCAGCGGCGCGGTCACCGAGGTGGGCTGTTGGGCCCATGCGCGCCGGTACGTCTTCGAGGCGGTCCAGACGGCGCTCATGCCGGCGACGCACCTGCTCGCCTTGATCCGGCGGCTCTACGCGGTCGAACGCGCGGCCCAGGCCGCGCAGCTCGACGCCACGGCGCGGCAGGCGCTCCGTGCGACGGACAGTCGGCCGGTGCTCACGCTGATCGCAGAGCAGATCGCGACGCTCACGCCCGCCGTCCTGCCGAAGAGTCCGTTCGGGGAGGCGCTCGGGTACCTGCGGCGGCAGTGGCAGGCCCTGACGCGCTACACGGACGACGGTGGATTGGCCATCGACAACAACGCCTCCGAGCGCGCCCTGCGGCTGGTCGCGGTCGGCCGGAAGAACTGGATGTTCGCCGGAAGCGATGCCGGCGGGCGCCGGGCGGCCCTGCTGTACTCGCTCATCGGGACCTGCAAGCACCTGCGGATCGATCCTTCGTGTATCTCCGCGATGTGATCAGCCGGGTGCCGACCCACCCGATGCGCCGCATCGCCGAGCTCACGCCGCGCGGGTGGCAGGCGCAGCGCCTCGCCGCCCTGGCCGCGTCCTGACCCGGCGCGCGGCCCGCCGACAAGAGTCATGCCGTCGACGGGGTGTGGCCGGTCGGACGCTTACCGAAGTCGCGACCGGCGACGTCACGCATCGCCTCAGCGCCCGGCACACCGCCGCCGACTTCCTGGCCTTCATGGGGAAAGTGGTGCGCACCTACCCGGGGCGCGAGCTGCACGTCATCCTCGACAATTCGTCGACCCATCGCACCCCCGCGGTGCAGGCCTGGCTCGCCGCGCATCCCGCGGTCCACTTCCACTACACGCCGACCAGCGCGTCGTGGCTCAATCAGGTGGAGGGGTTCTTCGGCATCCTCGGCAAACAGTCCCTGAGCCTGACCGACTTCCCCTCCAAGAAGGCCCTGCGCGACCACCTCAACGCCTACATGCGTGCGTGGAAGAAACACCCGACACCGTTCGCCTGGACGAAACCCGCTGCCGCGATCATTCGGTCGCATCGTCGAATGCTTGAGCGCATCTCGACGGCGGTGCACTAGACGGGGCACGGCGAGCACGTACGAAGGGCTGGCTCAAGGGCGAGTTCGACAAGCACCGCGACCACCTCCGCTTCCTCGTCACCGGCAGCGCCCGGCTCGACGTCTACCGGCGCGGCGGTGACTCGCTGCAGGGCCGGTACCACCACTACCGCCTGCATCCCCTGAGCTACGCTGAGCTTGCTTCCGGTGGCGCCCCGGCGGCCCCCGTCCCGGGCAAGCCCCTGCCGATCCCGACTGCCACGCCACACGAGCCGCTGCGCGCACTCCTCGCGTACGGCGGGTTTCCCGAACCGTTCCTCGCCAGCTCCGCCCGCACACTGCGGCGCTGGCAGCGCGAGCGCCTGGAGCGCTTCTTCCGGGAGGACGTGCGCGATCTCGAGTCGGTGCGCGACCTCTCGTCCGTCGAGACGCTGGCCGATCTGCTGCCCGCCCGCGTCGCGTCGCCGCTGTCCTTGAACGCGCTCCGTGAGGACCTCGAAGCAAGCCACCGCGCGATCACCTCGTGGATCGATATCCTCGAGCGGCTGTACCACGTCTTTCGCCTGCGCCCGTTCGCCACGCGAGCCGTTCGGAGCCTCCGGAAGATGCCGAAGGCCTACCTGTGGGACGCGTCCCTCGTCCCGGAGCGCGGGCCCCGCTTCGAGAACCTCATCGCGTTGCATCTCCTGAAGCTCTGCCACTTCCTCCACGACCACGACGGATACCAGACCGAGCTCTGGTTCCTCCGCGACCGCACCGGCCGGGAAGTCGACTTCCTCGTCACGGTGGACCGCAAGCCGTGGTTCGCGGTCGAGGCGAAGGTCAGCGAGACGCGCATCGACCCCGCGCTCGGGTATTTCCGCGACCGGCTGCGCATCCCCTTCGCATTTCAGGTCGTGCTCGACGGCACACGCGACTTCGTCGAGGACGGCGTGCGGTGCGTGCCGGCGCACAAGCTGCTGGCGGCGCTGGTGTGAGAGTCCCGGCTCTTCATGCCAACGAAGATGCTCACGTGCTCTGAAATCATGGCCGAGCCTCACGACTGCACGTCGGGGACACACTCCATCCTCTCAAGGTTAGGAGCCTCCGGGAAAGCCGGGCCGGTTCAGTCGTCTCACTTCTCTGAGCTGTCCGGAAGGCTCGCCACGCACCATCGTTGTCCGTCCCGATATATGTTGAGCGTGCTTCGGTATCGGGTGCCCTCAGGTTCTCCAGCGTACAGTTCGTGCAGCGACACCTCGAAAACGTACCTCTCTCGACGTGAGCAGTCGCCGCCCAGAATCTCAAATGCTTGATGGTGCGGGTTTGACAAGCCGACGACAAATTGTGCGAGCCAGACTTCGTCCGCTTTCTGTGCCCGAAGGCCATCGCAGATCAACCGTAATCCGAGATCGCCATCGCGGGCGATCCAGGCGGATAGGAATTCATTCGCAACCCGCAAGGCGGCTAGGTACTCCGCTGATGGTCGCACCGTAGGTGAGGACATTGTGACGTTGTGCATGGTGCCATACGACGTCACACGGTTGTTCGTCGCCGTGCAGGCACTCAAGCAAATGAAGGCGGCGCAAATTACCCTAGCGAGCGTCGGCATCGGAGGCTCCTTGGCTGCTATCGCCCCCTCCAACACACCTTCGTCGTACCGCTAATTCTGAGTTTGGAGGCCAAGGCCTGCGAGAGATCGATACCAGCCCCGTTTGTAGGCCTACCACGCAGGTCCTTGCCGCATTCCGCTTGGGGCGGACTATTGTTCTGCCAATACGGGTCATTGAGGCCATTCCCTGTAGACGTATGCCCGCCGTTCCAGGGTCCGACGTCCCCGACAGCCGCCCGTACGGTCGCGCCGTTTGCCATCACGTCGACCTCCTCACCCTTGAGACTTTCACTAGGTAGGGCAGCGAACACGTCCGTATCCGTGTTGAACCCGTATGCGGTCGTCGCATTCAACCCGTTGGCTGTTGTACCTTCAACCGTTGCTGTGACGCAGTGCCAATCTCCCCATGCAAGGCCAGTTGGATCGCCACCGTTGATCGGATCGTTCAGAACGTAGCCATGGAGATTGGTATCACCGCCCCTGAACCGGATGGGGTCCTTGGCGGTCCACTGCCCCACGGCGGCATCGTAGTCCCGTGCCCCGAAGCGGACGAGCCCGGTGTCCGGGTCGTAGAGCCCGCCCGCAAACCCGAACGGCTGGAAGCCCGGGTTCGTGTCCGTCGTCACGCGCCCGAACTCGTCGTAGTCGATGCGCTGCACGACGGTGCCGGTCGTCACGTCGACGACAAGCCGCGGCGAGCCCAGGGGGTCGGTGAGTATCCGATACGTTGCGCCGCTGCGCGCGCAGTACGCCGGGACGTTCGCCTGTGTCCCATAAACGTATCGCGTGATCACGTTCCCCGTCGCATCTACCTCCGCCACCGGCCGGAGAGGGTCCTGATACACCCACCGCTGCGTCACCACCCCGTTCACCACGCGCCCGACCCGCCGGTGCTCCCCGTCGACCAGGTAGTCCACAACCTTCCCGTCCGGCAACTCCACCCGCCGCAGGTTCCCGAACACGTCGTACGTATAGGCGGTGGTGCCGGTAGCATCGATCTTGGTCGCACGCTCGCCATTCGCCGTATACGTGTACGCCGTGGCCCCGTCCGCCAGGAGTCGGTCCTGCGCATCCACCGTCGCGCTAACGGCCGCCCCGCCGACGGTCCTCGCCACGCGATTGCCGTTGGCGTCGTACGCGTAGCTGACGGCCAGCGTGCCATCGCGGGTGACGGTGGTAAGCCGTCCGGCGGCGTCGTAGCCGTACGCGTCGGTCTTGGTCTCCCCCCCGAGCGTCTCGGTCCGCGTCACGATCCGGCCCGCCGCATCACGCGTGTAGCGGAGGGTGAGAAGCGAGAGGCCGTTTCCCGTCGTGGTACGGCCCGTCAGCTCGCCAAAGGCATTGGTGGTATCCGTGGTCCCGACGGCGCCGAGGGTTGTGGCGGTCACGAGGCCGGTGGCCGCATCACGCGTGAGGAGGAGGTCGCCGGCCTGGATGAGGAGGCCGTCGGGGTCGTACCCGAAGCCGACGAGAGTATCCCCAACGGTCTCGGTGGCCCGGTGGAAATCGGGATCGTACGTCCAGGCCACCCTCCCGGTCACCGCGCCGCTCCACGTCGCGCTGGTCACCAGGCGGCCGTCGTAGCCGTACGTCAGCCCCACGCCGGCCGGAGTGGTCATGCTCTGGAGGAGACCCGTCGCCGGCTCGTAGGCGAACGTGGTCGGGCCCTCCGGGGTCTGGAGCATTGCGGGGCGGCCGGCACCGTCGTATGTCCCCACGATCGTCTGCCCATCGGGCCGCGTGCTGCGCGCGAGTTGGCGATCGTGGTTGTACGCGTACTGCGTGGACCAGTCCCCCGCGCCGAGCGCCGGCGGGCTGTAGCGGGCCTCGAGGTCCACCGGCGTGTACGCGAACGTGTGCGCGGGCTGACCTGGGGGCGTCACCGCGGTCACATTCCCGTTGCCGTCGTAGCCCACCCCGACGACCGCCCCGTCCGGGCGCGTGAAGGCCACGACGCGATCCGCAGCGTCAGGCGTGAGGGCCGTCGTCCGACCGAGCGGATCGGTGAGCGTGCGGAGCCGCCGGGCCGCATCGTAGGTGAGCGTGGTCACGCGGGCGTCCGGACCCGTGCCCCGCGTGAGCGTCGCCAGCAGCCCCAGCGCGTCGTAGCCATACATGACCGGCGCCAGCGGGCCCTGCTGCGTCGCCACGACCCGGCCCGCCGCATCGAACATCGTCGTGCGGATGCGTCCCATCGCCGACACGTCCGTGCGCGTGCGCGTCGCCGCGTCGTACGTCTGCGTGAACGCGTTGCCGTTGATGGTGCGGACGATCGTCACCGCCGCCGGCCGCGTCGGGTCGGCCGGATCCACCAGCGTAACGCGACGCGACTCCGCCAGCGTCGCCGTGAGCCCACTCGGCAGTCGCGTCTGCGTGCTCGTCGCCGGCGCCATCAGGCTGGCGTGCATCGTTCGGCCGTCGCGACTCGCGCCCTCAGTTTGGCACACGAATCGCGTCATGCCAGACCACTTCGTCATAGTCCTTCAACGTGATGGTCAGTTCCCCGCCAAGGCCGCGGCCGATGTACACATCGACGGGCCGGACGATCTTCTTCCCTTGTCGAAGGTAAATCACGGAGAGCGCTGACTCTGCGCTCGGCACCAGCGTCGTCTTGCAGGCTTGCCCAGGTGCCAGATCACCGCACGTGAAGAGGCGGTCATTCCACGCAACTTGTACCTCGCTGACCGGCCCGGCTGACGCATTCTCGAGCTGTAGATCTATCCCCGCTCCACGATCTTGAGAGCAGGCGCTCACCAGCATTAGGAGCAACAGCGTCACGGGATTCAACCGCTCAGTAATCATAGCGGGTTCCGACTTGCGGCGGATCGATTGTCCGGAGGTCACCCCCGGCGAGCATCGCAGCGCAAGCGGCAGGGCAGCTTGAGCGGCTCCTCGCCTTCCTGCCGGCTCGCCGACCGCACGCATTGTTGTGCAAGTCCATCCGATACTCGTCTAGCGGCTGAAACCCCATTCCGTCTTGGAGTTCGTGACCGAGCCCCACGCCGAAGGCCTCGAGTCCACCGACATCTTGCTGCATCAGGCAATTCCATAGGCAGTGCCTGTAGGCGTCCTGGGGCCCGTTGTGGGCACCTGGCAACCTGGACTGCTGCGCGTCCTGTAATGCCTCGGCGGCGTCCTGGCGGGCAGTATCGAACCACAGACCGGTCGGATCGACGAGGTTGATTGGATCGCCCCCCACGTACGCGTACTGATTCATATCGGCGCCCCTCAATCCGATCGGGTCCTTTGCCGTCCACCGCCCCGTCTGCGCGTCGTAGTCCCGCGCCCCGAACCGCACGAGGCCCGTGTCGCGGTCGTAGAGCCCACCGGCGAAGCCGAACGGCTGGAACCCGGGGTTCGTGTCGATGAGCACGCGTCCGAACTCGTCGTAGTCCAGCCGCTGCGCGATCATGCCGTCGGTCACGTTCACGACCAGCCGCGGGCTCCCCAGGTGGTCCGTGATCATCCGGTACGTCTGCCCCCCGCGCTCCAGGTACTCGGGCACGTTCACCCCGGTCCCATACACGAACCGGGACACTACCGCCCCGCTCCCGTCCAGCTCCGCCACGATCCGCAGCGCGTCCCCGTAGAGGAACCCCTGCCCCAGCGTCCCGTTCACCCGCTTCCCGATGCGCCGATTCTCCCCGTCGATCACATACTCCAGCGTCGTCCCGCTCGGCAGCGTCGCGGACCGCAGGTTCCCCAACACGTCGTACGTGTACTGCGTCACCGCCGTGCCGATCGTCTTGGTCTCGAGCTCCCCGTTGGCCGTATACGTGTACGTGGCGCTCCCATACGCCACCAGCCGGTCCTGCGCGTCGGGCGTTCCGGTCACCGCGCCCTCAGGCGTGATCCGGGCCAGCCGGTTCCCGTTGGCGTCGTACTGGTAGGTGATGGCCAGCGTCCCGTCGCGGGTCACCGTCTCCAGTCGGCCGGCCGCGTCGTAGCCGTACGCCGCCGTGGTCGTCCCGCCGTCAACCGTCTCGGTCTGCGTGGCGATCCGCCCCAGCGCGTCGCGGGTGTAGGCGACAGTGAGCACGGGGACGCCACTCACCGTCGCCGTGCGACTGGTGCCCTCCCCGAAGTCGTTGAACCCCGCCGTGGTCTCGACCCCCCCGAGCGCCGTCCCCGTCACCAGCCCCGTGGCCGCATCGCGGGTCAGCGCGAGCGCGCCCGCCTGCGTGAGCAACCCGTCGGCGTCGGAGCCGAAGGCCACCGGGGCCTCGGTGTTCACCTGCTCCGTGGCCACGTGGAAGTCCGCGTCGTACGTGTGCCCCACCGTGCCCGCCACCGGCCCGGTCCACGTCGTGCCGGTGCGCAGGGCCCCGTCGGCCGTGTACTGGAGCCCCACTCCGTCAGGGGTCGTGATCGTTGCGCGCTGCCCCGTGGTGGCATCGTAGGTGAATGTCGTGGTGCCCTGGGGTGTCGTGAGGCGTGTCGGACGCCCGGCGGTGTCGTACTCCGGCACGATCGTCACCCCGTCCGGGCGGATGCTGCGCGCGAGTTGGCGATCGTGGTTGTACGCGTACTGCGTGGACCAGTCCCCCGCGCCGAGCGCCGGCGGGCTGTAGCGGGCCTCGAGGTCCACCGGCGTGTACGCGAACGTGTGTGTCGGTTGTCCGGGCGGCGTGACGCCGGTCAGGTTCCCGTTGGCGTCGTACGCGAAGCCAAGGGCCGCCCCGTCCGGGCGCACGAGCCCCAGGAGGCGATCCGCGGCATCGTACGTCGGGAACGTCGTCGTCTGCCCGAGGGTGTCCGTCACGCTCGCCAGCCGGCGGTGGGCATCGTAGGTGAGCGTGGTCACGCGGGCGTCCGGACCCGTGCCCCGCGTGAGCGTCGCCAGCAGCCCCAGCGCGTCGTAGCCATACATGACCGGCGCCAGCGGGCCCTGCTGCGTCGCCACGACCCGGCCCGCCGCATCGAACATCGTCGTGCGGATGCGTCCCATCGCCGACACGTCCGTGCGCGTGCGCGTCGCCGCGTCGTACGTCTGCGTGAACGCGTTGCCGTTCATGGTGCGGACGATCGTCACCGCCGCCGGCCGCGTCGGGTCGGCCGAATCCACCAGCGTAACGCGACGCGACTCCGCCAGCGTCGCCGTGAGCCCACTCGGCAGTCGCGTCTGCGTGCTCGTCGCCGGCGCCATCAGGCTGGCCTGCATCGTTCTTCCGTCACGACTCCCGCCCTCAGTTTGGCACACGAATCGCGTCACGCCAGACCACTTCATCATGGTCCTTCAACGTGATGGTCAGTTCCCCGCCGAGGCCGCGGCCGATGTAGACATGACGACCGCCGTCGCGGCCCGGCTTGACTTGGCGCTTATCGATCTATAAGCGTCCCGGCCGAGGCACCAACGAATGCGGCACCGGCAAATCACGGAGCCATGTCACCCACGCGCGTGAGCACGGCGGGAACCGCCGCCGCGACACCCCGCCGGCGGCGCACGCGACCGGGGCCCCGCCCTGCCCGCCCACCAGCTCGACCGGCGTCGCCGGGGCCCGTGGATCAGGATGGGCGCGAGCGCATTCTCGCGGTGGCGGTCCGTTGCTTCTCGGAGCTCGGGTACGAGGGCACGACGACGGCGGCGGTCGCCCGCGACGCGGGCGTGACGCAGCCGCTCGTGCACCATCACTTCGGCTCGAAAGAGGGGCTCTGGCGCGCCGCGATGGATGCGCTGTTCTCGGACGTGGCGCCGATCGTCGGCACGCCCACCGAGGGATCGCCGCGAGAGCGCCTCCTCGCGATCACGCAACGGTTCCTCCACTTTGCCGCCACCCACCCGAACGTCACGCGCGTGATGGCCCGCGAGGGGACGACACCAGGTCCGCGGCTCACGTATATCGTCGACCGCTACCTGCGCGCGCCGTTTCGCCAGGTCGTCGATGCCGTACGGACGGGGCAGCGCACCGGCCTCATCGTCCCCGACGTCCGGCCGGACCTCCTGGTGTTTCTCATCCTGGGCGCGGGGAGCTTCCTGTTCGACATGACGGCCCTCGCCCGGGAGAGTCTCGGCATCGACGCGGGCGCGGCCGCCACGCAGCACGATTTTTTCGTCCTGGTCCAAGCACTGTTCGAGCACGGCCTCTTTCACCCAGCCGCGAGGCACCGCCGAGCACGCAGGAAGGTGGGGGCGCGCCAGCAGAGAGGTCAATGATGGAGCTGACACGTCGCCACTTTCTCCAGTCGGCGGGCGCCGCCGCCCTGCTCCTCTCGTTGCAGCGGTTGGGCTTCGCCGGCGCCACCACGGCGTCGCGAGTGCCTCCCTATCGCACCTGGGAGGACGTCTTCCGCCAGAAATGGACCTGGGACCGCGTCGTGCACGCCACGCACAACCGCGCCAACTGCATGTCGGCGTGCGCGTGGAACGTGTACGTCAAGGACAGCGTCGTCTGGCGCGAGGAGCAGGCGCAGGTCTACGACGAGGGCGGCCGCGGCGGCGCGCCCGACTTCTTCCCGCGCGGCTGCCAGAAAGGCGCCTGCTACAGCAGCCTGATGATCTCGCCGCAGCGCCTGCGCTACCCGCTCGAGCGGGTCGGGCCGCGCGGCGGTGGCCAGTGGAAGCGCATCTCCTGGGACGCGGCACTGGACAAAGTCGCCGACGCCGTGATCGTGGCAGCGACCGAGCACGGCACCGAGACCATCGTGGCGACGCCGGGGCCGAATTTCGACCACGGCCCGGACTCGGCCGCCGAGAATCGACTCCTGCACCTGCTCGGCGCGGCCACGCTCGATACGTTCTCGGGCATCGGCGACATGCCCGTCGGCATGATCCAGACCTATGGGATGTTCATGAACGACGGCACCAGCGACGACTACTTCCGCTCCGACTACGTCGTCCTCTGGTCCGCCAACCCGGCGTACACGCGCATTCCGGACGTGCACTTCCTGACGGAGGCCCGCTATCGCGGTGCCCAGCTCGTGGTGATCAGCCCCGACTACAACGCCACCGCGGTCCACGCGGACTTGTGGCTCAACCCGCGGGTGCAGACCGACCCGGCGTTGGCGCTCGCGATGGCGCAGGTGATGATCGCCGAGAAGCTGTGCAAGGAGGAATACGTCAAGGAGCAGACCGACCTGCCGTTCCTAGTGCGCACCGATTCCGGCAGGTTCCTGCGCGAGCGCGACGTCACCGCGGGCGGCCGCGACGACGCCTTCTACCTGTGGGACGAACAGCAGGGGGCGGCCGTCCTGGCGCCGGGAAGCAAGGGCATGCGGAAGCCGACCCTGGCGCTCGGCGCGATCCGGCCGGCGCTCGAAGGCCGCCACCAGGTCACGCTCGCCAGCGGCACGTCCGTCGAGGTGGAGCCGCTCTACGAGCGGCTGCGCCGGCAGCTGAACGCCAGCTACACGCCCGAGATCGCGGAGCAGACGACGGGGGTCGGTGCCGACGTCATCCGCCGTACCGCCCGCAGCATGGCGGCGGCGAAGGCGGCGCTGATCTACGCCTCCACCGGGGCGTGCAAGCACTATCACAGCGATCTCATGCACCGCTCGTTCGCCCTGCTGATGGCCCTCACCGGCAACCAGGGCAAGCCCGGCGGCGGGCTGCGCCTCGGCGCCTGGTGGGCGCTGACCGGCTTCCAGGAGCTCAGCTTCGGCGAAGTGCCCTCGTGGATGAAGCTCGCGGTGCGTCTCACCGGCCGCCCCGCCGTGCGCGACGTCGAAGGCCACCTGACCAAGCGCCTGCGCGCCGAGACGTTCTCGCCGGTCCTGCCGTGGCTGCAAGTCCACGGCGGCTATGGTCCGACCATGGGCGCGCCGGCCGCCAACGACGCGGGGAACCCGCTGGGGATGGACGCCGCGATGGAAGCCGCCGTCGCGCAGGGCTGGATGCCCATCCATCCGGCGCCGGGCAAGTCGCCCAAGGTGTTCGTGGTGAACGCCGACAACCCGCTGCGACAATGGCCGTCGCCGCAGATCGCTCTCGAACACCTGTGGCCGAAGTTCGACCTGATCGTCAACGTCAACACCCAGATGTCGACGACCGGGATGCACAGCGACGTCGTGCTGCCGGCGGCCGGCTACTACGAGAAGATCGGCATCAAGTACGCCTGGGCCTTCCTCCCGTACCTCGTGCTCAACGACAAAGCCGTCGAGCCGCTCGGCGAGTCGCGCAACGAGTGGTGGATCTTCGGGAGCCTCTGCCGGCGCATTCAGGAACGGGCGCGCGCACGAGGGGGCGCGATGGCGAAAGATGCGTCCGGGAAGGACGTCGACCTGGCGCAGCTCTTCGATGCCTGGAGCAACGGCGGAGCCCTCGATCCTGCCGAGCCGCGCACGGGCATGGACTACATCTTCCGGCGTTCGGAGATCTGCGAGGGCACGACCTGGGACGAGGCCATCACGCGCGGCGTCGTCCCCATCAAGCGCAACGGCCCCTACGGCCCGTTCAGCAACATCTGCACCGACGTCGACTTCTCCCGGCCGCTCTATCCGAACGCCTGGCAGATCGAAGAGAAGGAGTCGTGGCCGACGCTCACGGGGCGCCAGCAGTTCTATCTCGACCACGACTGGTACGTCGCCGCCGGCGAGGCCCTGCCGGTGCACAAGGCGCCGCCGGCGGCCGGCGGCGACTATCCCTTGCGCATGACCGGCGGCCACACGCGCTGGAGCATCCACACCATCTGGCGCAGCGAGTCGACGATGCTGCGGCTGCAGCGCGGCGAACCGGTGCTCTACATCAACAAAGACGACGCGCTGGCGCGCCAGATCGCCGACCACGATCGCGTGCGCATCTTCAACGACCTCGGGGCGTTCGAGTGCGTGGTGAAGGTGGCGCCGTCCGCCCAGCCAGGCCAGGTCATCATCTACCACGCCTGGGAGAACTTTCAGTTCGCGCGGCACAAGGGGCAGCAGGAACCCATCGTCGGGTCGTGGAAGGCGCTGCACCTCGTCGGAGATTACGGGCAACTGCACTACCGCGCGCTCTACGGCGCACCCAACTTCGGCCCGCGCGGCGTGCGCGTCGACGTACGGAGGGTGTGATGGCCACTGCGACGACAGCGGGTCGGGTCTCCCAGGTCATCGAGGTCCCGGAAGGCGCGGAGTGGAATGCCGTCGAGGAGGCCATGCTGCGGCGACGCAGCATCCGCAAGTACAAGAGCCGTCAGGTACCGGACCACGTGATCCGGCGCCTGCTGGAGGTCGCCCGCTACGCCCCGTCGCAGGGCAACTGCCAGCCGTGGAAGTTCGTCGTGATCCGCGACCGCGCGATGATCCAGGAGATGGAAGACCACTGCGTGGGCATGTGTCGGAAGCTGTCGCGCAACCTCGACTACACGACACACCCACCCGGGTCGGTGCGGCGCTTCGTGACGCGGGCCGCCGCCAAGCTGTGCAACTACCTGCAGCCCAACATGCTGCACCCGGTCCCGATCTTCACCATGACCGCGATCGCCGAGGGGCGATTCGCCGTCTTCCACAAGGCGCCTACCGTGATCCTGTTGCTCGCAGACACGCGCGGCGTCGGCTCACCCGACATCGACGTCGGCATCTGCGGCACGAACATCGTGCTCGCCGCGCAGAGCCTCGGCCTCGGCACCTGCTGGGTGGGCTTCTCGAAGTTTCTCGGTCGCAGCCGCGAGTGGCGCGCGCGCCTGGGCATCGAGGACCCGTACGAGCTCTCCGAGGCGATCACGGTCGGCTATCCGATCGGCAACCCGACGCGTCTCGTCTCGCGCGAGACGCACGAGATCGCCTGGTTCGAGGACGCGAAGAAGACGATCCTCTACTGAACGGCCCCCTCCCCGCGAACAGGACGACGGCCATGACACTGCTCTCGAAGAACGCACGGCGCCATTTCCCCGAATGGGACGACGGGACGGAGTGCCTCTTCCGCCGCGTCACGATCGACACGGAGGCCTGCGACGGGTGCAAGCTCTGCACCCTCGTGTGTCCCGCCAACGTGCTCGAGCTGGTCGGAGAGAAGGGGGCGAAGAAGGCGCGGGTGCGGGAGGACTTTCGCGGCTGCATCAGCTGCAACAACTGTCACGCGATCTGCGCGACGGGCGCGATCACCGCGACGCAGCCCTACGACTTCGTCGGCTACTATCGCCAGCTCGGCCGCGGTGCCTTCGCCATGCCGCGCAAGTTCTGAACGCCACCGGCGCCGGCCTTCAAGGCCGGCACACCAGCAGCAAGGCATCCGAATCGACGCCGCTGGTGCTGATCGCCTTGCCACGCGCCTTCAGCTTTCGTCCCACCTGCACCACGATCGGGAGATCGGGCGTGCAGCGAACCTGCGTGATCGGCGGGTTGTAGGAGATGGTGTACGGCTGCGTCGGGGCGAGGCTCGCGCCCGGCACGGACAGCAGGGCGTTCAGCAGGGCCACCGTGGCCGTCCGGTCGCTGCTCAAGTCCGGGCGCAGGAGCCGATAGGAGGTCACGTCGGCGGGCGTACAGGGGCGCAACAGCCGCGGGTCGCTCAGCCGGAAGCACACGCCCACCCGGAAGGTACAGGTCGTGGGGTCGGTGTCGTGGTCGCAGCTCGCGTCGCCCTGTAGGCACTCCTTCTTGGTCGCCAAGGTCCCCTTGGGGTTGTTCGGCACGTCGGCGTACCATTCGGCGGCGCAGGTGAGCGACTTGCGGCTCCCGGGCGTGCACACCATCGTGTCGCCGGGGCCTGGGCACTGACCGTTCGTCGGGTTGCAGGTCTCGAGCCCGTTGCACAGGTTGCCGTCGGAGCAGTTGCGGACGCTGCCGGCACAGGTTCCGCCGACGCACGCGTCGTTCTGCGTGCAGGCGTTCGCATCGTTGCAGGCGCCGCTGGCGACGGGCGGGTGCTGGCAGCCGGCCGCGGCGTTGCAGGTATCGACGGTGCAGACGTTGCCGTCGTTGCAGCTCACCGGGGTGCTCGCGCAGACGTGGGCGGCGGTGCAGTGCTCATTCACCGTGCAGGCGTCGGTGTCGGCGCACTGGGCGTCCGAGATGCAGCAGTTGGCGATCGTGGTGTGGCGGCAGCCGATCGTGTCATCGCAGCTGTCGGCGGTGCAAGGGTTGCCGTCGTCGCAGTCGAGCGGGCTGCCGGGTTGGCAGGTCCCTCCGGCACAGGTCTCCAGGCCGTCGCAGGCTGCCGCGTCGGCGCAGCTCGTCCCGTCGATCACGGGCGTGTGGACGCAGCCGCTGGACGAGCTGCAGCTGTCCATCGTGCACACGTTGCCGTCGTCGCAGTCCATGGGGCTCGCGTGACACGTGGTGCCGACGCACCGTTCGTTGGTGGTGCAGGGATCGTTGTCGAGACAATCGACATCGGTAACGCAGCACCCCGCGACCGGCGTGTGCACACACCCCGTGGGCGGGCTGCAGGAATCCGTCGTGCAGACGTTCCCGTCGTCGCAATCGGGTGGCTGGCCAGGCTGACACTGACCCGCCTGGCAGGTCTCCAGCCCCTGGCAGAAGTCGAGCGCGCCGCAGGCCTCGCCGTTCGGCACCGCCGTGAACCGACACCCCTGCGCCGGGTCGCACCCGTCGGTCGTACACGGATTCTGGTCGTCGCACGGCAGCGGATCGGTCACGCACTCGTGGTTGCGGCACCGTTCGTTGACCGTGCAAGCGCTCGTATCAGAGCAGTCGGCATCGACCATGCAGCAGCCCGCGACCTGCTGATGGGTGCACCCGGAGAA
Organism: Binatia bacterium; assembly: GCA_046327955.1. Classification (GTDB taxonomy): domain Bacteria; phylum Desulfobacterota; class Binatia; order DP-6; family DP-6; genus JAXLXP01. The sequence goes on from JAXLXP010000017.1 coordinate 46,170, forward strand.
GAAATCACAGCCGTCGATCGTGCAGGCGTTGTCGTCGTCGCACCCGAGCGCCGTGCCGGACTGACAGGCGCCGTCCTGGCAGGTCTCGGTGCCATTGCACACGTTGCCGTCCCCGCACGCGATACCGTTGACGACCGGGGTGTTCGTGCAGCCGGTGGCGGGATCGCAGCCGTCGTTGGTGCAGACGTTGTGGTCGTCGCAGTCGAGCGGGTCGCTCCGGCACCGGCCCGCGTCACAGCGTTCGAGCGTCGTGCACGCGCTGGTGTCGGCGCAGTCGGCGTCGGTGGTGCAACAGCCGGCGATCGGTGCGTTGGCGCACCCGTCGGGCGTCGCGCAGGTGTCCACCGTGCAGTCGTTGTGGTCGTCGCAGTCGAGCCCCGTCCCGGGCATGCACGCACCGCCCGCGCACCGCTCTTCGCCGTTGCAGGGGTTGCCGTCGGAGCAGGAGGCGCCATCCGGCTGATCGGCGTGCTGGCACCCGAGCCCGAGAACGCAGGCATCGGTCGTGCACGGGTTGCCATCGTCACAGCTGCGTGCAGTCGTCTCACACGCGCCGGCGACGCACGCGGCGGTCGTGGTGCAGTCGCTCGAGCAACGCGCGGAGGCCTCGGGCTCCTCGTCGGTCAGCGTGTCGCAGTCGTCGTCGCGACCGTTGCACTGCTCGGCCGCACCGGGATGGATGGCCGGCGCGGCATCGTCGCAGTCGACCGGGCCGCAAGGGCCGCCTTCGGGTGAGAATCCATCGCCGTCGGCATCGGTACAGCGTGGCGAGGCCAGATCGCCCGCGACATGATCGGCCGACAACGCCACGGCACCGAGTGGCACGCCCGTGGCCAGGGACAGCCGAACGAGCTGATCGAGCACGGCGGATGACGCAAGCAGGTCACCGCCTCCTGCGTAGTCGAAGGCCAGACCCGTCTTCTCCCCGAGGCCGGTGCTCGCGCCGTCGACGGGTGTTGCGACGGCCGTCGCGACGTCGATCTCGTAGAGCGCCTCGGTGGCGTTGCTCCAGAGGTACCAGGTACCCGATGGGGCCTGCGCGAGATCCCCGCCGGCGAGGTCGAGGATCGGGCCGCCCGGGCCGAGCCGCACGGGCCCGACCACGGTGGCGACCATGGACGAGAGATCGATGCGAAGCAGCCCGTCGGCGGCCTCGTCGAGGGCGAACAGGTCGCCGCTGGTCGAGTAGCCGAGCCCGCAGATGCTCGACGAGCCGACCTGTCCCCTGCTCACCACGCCAAAGGGATTCACCGTGATTGCGAGGACATCGCCGCTGGCGGTCGAGGCGTAGAGCAGATTGTCGGTGGCCGCGGCGAGGCCGAGAACGTCTCCGAACACGGGCGGAACGGATCCCAGCGTGGTCAGCTGCCCCGTCCCGATATCCACCTGCGAGATGGTGGCGGAGCCCGGACCCGCCTCGAGCAGGAAGACCGGCGTGGCTGCGGCCATCCGGGCGCTCAGCGTCAGGGAGAGGAGAAGGACGGGAAGGCTACGCATGGGTGAGCCCCCCGGGACCGGGCCCGAAGGCCCGGCCCCGGGGGCAGAACTTCCGAGCGAGATCAGTCGTTCGGGAGGAACCATCCGTAACCCTTCGCCCGCCACCGACGGTTGAGCGAGAAGGTCTGGGAACCGACCGCGATCTGGAGTGTCATCTCGGGCTCGGTGGCTCCCGAAAGGTTGGCGTACGCCTTGGCTTTGTAGGTCCAGACGCCCATGTGATTGGCGAGCTTCACGAGCACGAGGCCATCGGCACGAGCGCCAGTCCGATCCTTGAACTTGTAGGAGGTGCCGACGCCCGTGATCGCTCCGGACGGGACCGTCGTCCGGAAGATGACCGTCCCATCCACGCGGGTCAGGACGATCGCGAGATCCTCGTTGCGCGGGTCCACGGCTCCCACCAGCGGGAGCCGGCCGTGGGTCGTGAAGAGGTCCCGGTGATGCCCGCTCGTGTCGAACTTGATGGTCGACGGGTCCTTGTGCGGCGGCGGGCAAGGCGGACAGTCCGAATCCTTGCAGTCGATGAGACCGTCGCCGTCGTCGTCGACCTGGTTGCCGCAGTCCTCCTTCAGCTGGCAGGTGGCACTGCAGGTGGTGCTGTTCGGCGGCTCGCACTGCTCCGGCGGCGTGTCGATGTGACCATCGCCGCAGACGGGCACCCGCTGGCACCCCGCGTCGCAGACGCCGGGGGTCGGTGGATCGCACTCCTCGCCGGCCTGGATGAGGCCGTTGCCGCAGGCGATGAGGCGACACGCGGCGTCGCAGTTGTTCGAGTTCGGCGGCTCGCACTCTTCCGGCGCGTCGATGAAGCTGTCGCCGCAGTTGGGGACGCGCTGGCAGTTCCCGTCGCAGGTCGCCGTGTTGGGTGGATCGCACTCTTCGCCGCCCAGCGGCTCGACGCGTCCGTTCCCGCACGCGACGAGGGTACAGTCGGTGAAGCAGGTCGCCGTCCCGGGCGGCTCGCACTGCTCCGGCGGGAAGTCGACGAAGGTGTCGCCACAGAGGGGAACGCGCTGGCAGCTCGCGTCGCAGAGGTTGGTGTTGGGCGGCTCGCACTCCTCGCCGGGCTGCACGATGCCGTTGCCGCAGGAAATCAGGCGGCAGCTGCCGTCGCAGTTCGACGAGTTCGGCGGCTCGCACTGCTCGAAGCCGTCGACCTGTCCGTCACCACAGACCGGGGTACGGACGCAGCTCGGGCCGCACTGGCATGGCAACGGGGCGCACGTGAAGCTGCCAAACGCCGATCCGTCGCACTCCTCGCCCGGCTCGAGCACCTCGTTACCGCAGACGCTGAGCTGGCACTGCGGCGTGCAGTTGGTCTGGTTCGGCGGGTCACAGGCTTCCGGCGTGTCGAGGAAGCCATCGCCGCAGATCGGAACGCGCTGGCAGTTCTGGTCGCAGGGAGGCGTCGGGTTGGATGGCTCGCATTCCTCGCCCGGCTCGACGCGGCCATTCCCACACGCGATGAGCGTGCAGTCGCTGTAGCAGGTGAGCGTGTTCGGCGGCTCGCAGGTCTCCGGCGGGGTGTCGATGAAGCCGTCGCCGCAGACCGGGACCCGCTGGCAGTTCCCGTCGCAGAGGCCGGGGCTGGGGGGATCGCACTCCTCCTGGCCCTGGGTGACACCGTCGCCACACTGGATCATCTGACAGGTGGGGGAACACGACACGCCGTCCGGTGGATCGCAGGTCTCCGGCGCGTCGACGTTGTGGTCGCCACAGATCGGCACGCGCTGACACTGGCCATCGCAGGTGGGCGTGTTCGGCGGATCGCACTCCTCGCCCGGATCCAACTGCTGGTTGCCACAGACGTTGTAGCAGGTGAGCGTCACGTTCGCCGACACGTTCGTGTGGGCGTTGTCGCTGGCGAAGCACTGGGCCGTGACCGTGAGCGGGCCCGGGCCATTGCAGAGCGCCGTGGTGGTGAAGTTGCCGAGGACGTCGAGCGGAACCACCACGTTGTCGACCTCGACCCGGTCGAGCCCGGCCGGCGTGATGGACGGCAGGACGGTCGACAGCAGGCTCGGGTTGGTCACCTGCACGAAGGTGCCACCGAGCTGGGCGGCGATGTAGCTGAGGTCCGTCGGGTCGGCCCCGGCGCCCACACCAACCGTGTTCACCCGCACACCGAGCGCAGCCAGGTTGGCGAGCTGCGTCGCACAGGCGCCCTGGAAGCAGCGGTAGCCGGCGTTCGACTCGCCGTCCGAAATGAAGAAGACGATGTTCAACGCGCCGGCCTGCGGGAACGTCAGCAGCGTCGAGTGAGCCTCCGCGAGCGCCAGGTCGAATCGGGTGGCGGAGCCCAAGGTGCCCTGCGACACGAGCGTGAACTTCTTGATCTGCCCGCCCGACGGATTGGTGTAGTCGGAGTCGAGCGAACGGATCACCTCGATCATGTCGGGGCCGTTCGCGGCGTTGGCGTCCGCCAGCGGCGGGTTCAGGAAGTTCTGGGCGCCGGCGGCCGGCCCCACGTCGGCACGCCGGGCCGCCGAGGCGAAGGCAACCAGCCCGACCCGCACGTTGCTCGGGTTGCCGATGGAGTTATGGAGGGCGATCAGCCCGGCGACCTCGCCGTCGAGAACGTCCCCCTTCTCCCCGTCGCCGTTGAAGTCGTCGCCGGGACTGCCGGGCGTCCCGTTGCCGTCGGCATCCACCAGCGGGATGCCGGTCTGGACCATGTAGTTGAGGTCGGTGCTGCCGGAGACATCGACCACGTACAGGAGGTTGATCGGCTGCCCGGGCACCGAGCCGATCCCGCAGTTGCCGTTCACCTGCACCGTGCCCGGGGGAATCGGAATCTGCGAATTGTCCGGCGGTTGCGTGATCGCGACCGAAAGCGTCTGCTGCGTCGACGGGATCGTCGTCGAGTTGGGACCCGGACTCCCCGCCCACGCCACCAACGCGGCGGCTAGACTGACCGCTCCGGCTACGACCGTCCTGGGCCATCCCACGACCACGCGCTGCTTGGACATCGAGTCTCCCTCCCGTGCGGATTCCGGAGGAACGTCGCTTCTCCGCCCCCCGATCATCCGTAGTCGACTGGTCCTCGGAAGCCCCTAAAGCAAGAGCGCCCACCGTGTCAAGGACAAAACAAGCCAGAAAGCGGCCAATTTTTGCCCTCTCCCTCGAATGGGGGGGCGATCGGCCGGAGACCACACCCGAGGTGAGTCGGTTCGAGGACACCAGCAGCCGCCCCATTCCCCGACCAGCGTCGCGATCCCCTCCCAGGCGAGCTGCGTCGTATCGCCCGGGCCTGCGGTCGGGGCCGGGCCACGACCTCGAGCTGGCCGTCACCCGCCAACCCGGCTTTCGGCATCCACCCCGACGGCGCGCTGCTCGGGACGCTCGAGGTGAAGCCGGACGTGACCGTTCGGCTCTCCGTGCCGGTCGCACCGCCGCGCTGGCGCGCCCGCGACTCAGCTCCCGCGCCGGGCGTACGCGAGCGCGTACATGTCGTGGAACAGCCGCACCGCGTCCATCGGCGTATCGGGTCCCAAGCCGCGAAACTCGTTGTAGGCACGCTCGACCTGGAAGACGAGGCGCTGCGGCTCCGTCCAGCCGGCATACGGTCCGAGGTCGATGCCCTTCGCGGTCTCGAACGGCGGGAGGCCGCGGTCGAAGCCGCGGCGCGACTCGCCGCGGACGTACTCGAGATACGCCCGCATCTCCCGGGGGCCTTCGACGCCGCAGAGCGGCCCGTGCCCGGGGACGATCACGTCGGGCGCGAGCGCGATGATCGCATCGAGCGCCTGCGTCCAGCGCGCGAACGTGCCCTGCCAGCCGACCGGCGTGCAGAGGCGAAAGAGCACGTCGCCCGCGAACACGACGCCCTCCGCCGGCAGGTGCACGATCACGTCGCCAGCCGTGTGCGCCGGCCCGACGTAGAGGAGGTGCACCGCGAGCCCGTCGAGGTCGAGATCGAGCCGCTCGTCGAACACGGTCGTCGGCGGCGTGAGCGTGATGCCGGAGAAGTCCCATGCGGCGATCTGGCGCGCGATTTCGGCGAGCGCCGGGTCGCTGCCGCCCGCGGCCTGCTGCAACATCGCCATCATCTCCGGCCGCTCGTGCTCGAAAGCCGCCGCGCACAGGCGATGGCCGATGATCTCCGCGCCGGGAAAGAGCTGGTTGCCCCAACAGTGGTCGCCGTTGTGGTGCGTGTTGACGACCCGCTGCACGGGCTCCGCGCGCACCCGAGCGTACTCGGCAACCAGCCGGCGGGTGTGGGGCAGATCCCAGAACGTGTCGACGACGAGACCGCCGCCGCGGTGCACGAGCCCCGAGTTGCTGCACCCGAGGCCGCGGTCCTCCTGGAGGCAGGCATAGACGTCGGGCGCGATCGCGCGCAGTTCCATGCCGCCCGGGTAGCACTGCGGCGGTCGGTGCGGCAAGGCACCGGCCGCTGGCGCATCCGCGCCCGGATATCGGCCCTGCCTCCCGGCGCTTTGCCCGACCCGGTCTCCGACCGCGCGCAGCCGTCGGCCCCGGTCGCGACGGGGGCACGCGATTATGTGCCGAAACATTCTTGACGGCGTGTTCGCACGCAGCATAGGCTCGCTGGCATGGCCCTCGACCGCGGAGTCGCCCAGGACCCGCAATGAGAGCGTCCAGACGACGTCGGGCGTTGTTCCAAGCGATCGCGCCATCCCTGAAGCCGGCATTGTCCTCTACCACGACGGAGGAGTGCGCACGTGTAGCCGAGGATGCGAGCATATCCGTCCGGGCGACCGATGTGCGTTCTGCCGCTTGCTCCCTCGGTTTTCAGCTCGCCAGCGCCGTTTGCGTGCTCGCCTGGTACGTACCCTTGTGGCCGGCGCAACCACGGCCCCTGCTCGACTCGGGGTGGGAGCTCGGCCTTTCCGTGGCGTGCGAACGCGGCCTGGCGTTCGGCACGGAGCTGATCTTCACATACGGCCCCTACGGATGCCTGCTGACGGGACAGTACTGGCCAGCGACCTACAGCGCGAGCCTGGCGCTGTACGGCCTCTCGGGCGCCCTGTCGATCGGCCTCATCTTCGAGCGCACCCGAGAGTGGCGCACACGTAGCGCTGGACTGTTGTCGGTGTTCTGGCTCGGGCTCACGCCCGAGACGGCCGTGCTCGCCTTGCCGATGTGTTATGTGGTCCACGGCTACTTCTTGCAGAGGCGTACCCTTCTCTCCTGCCTGGCCCTTTCGGCATTGCCCTTCCTCGCGCTCACCAAGTTCATGCTGCTGCCGCTGTCAGCGGCTGCGGTCGTCACGGCGGCGCTGATGCGAGAGCGACGGTTCCGGCTTATCGGAATCGTGATCGACCTCGCACTCTTCTTTCTGGGCCTGGCTGCCGCATGGCGTGCAGCGCATCAGCCGCTCGGTGGATTCGTCCACTTTCTGGTCAATGCCACCGAGGTAGCTCGCGGCTATCCACAAGCCATGAGCTGGCCGGCCGCCTGGTCGACAACGGGGCTGCTCGCATTCGGACTTTCGGTCACGGTGACGGTGATCGCTGGGGCCATGGCCGGTCTGCTGTTCGCCCAACTATCGCGGTACGACGAACGGCAACCGGTACCTCTGGCATGGGCCCTCGTCGCCGGATGGGGACTCGTCGTGCTACGACACGGCACCACGCGCGCGGACCTCCGCCACCTGTTGATCCCCGTGGCGTGCATCGGCGCTGGCGCGCTCCTCGTGCTCCGAGACGCGCGACGCCACGGCCCCTGGCTGCGCATCGGCGTGATCGGCTGCGGCGTACTGACCATCGCGCTCGCCGAGGCACGCTACCAGGGCAAGGGCGGGGGCATTCTCACGGCGCATATTCGCTCGACCGTGCACGGACTCGCACTCGTCGCACAGGGGCACGATCCGCGCGCGGCGCTCGACGCGGAACTCACCCGCGTACGTGAACGGCTCGAAGCAGAACACGCACCACTATCGATGGTCCGAGGTCGGTACGACGTGCTGGGCAGCGATCAGTACCTGATCCTCGCGCTCGGTACGGACCAATGGACACCGCGACCCGTTTTGCAGAGCTATTCGGCGTACACACGGCGGCTGACGCGCCTTGATGCCGATTTCATTGCCAGTGACCAGGCGCCCCCGTGGCTCGTCACGCAGGTTCAGACGATCGATTCGCGCCTTCCCATGATGGACGACCCGGCGACGTGGCCCACGCTGGCACGCCACTATGCGATCGAGGCCCGCGCAGGCGCGCGACTCGTGCTTCGCAGGACGGCGTGGCCGCGCGATGACGCGTCACCGGTCCGAGCCGTGCACGTGGACGGCGCCGATTGGCTCGCCGTACCGGCGCTGGGCCCCGAGACCCTCCACGCAGCGATCGAGATCGAAGAGACCTTTACGGATCGCATGCGAACGATCGCCTGGAAGCCGCCAATCCGCCTGCTCGAGCTTCGCTGCGCCGGGAGTGCCGACGTGCGCCGGTTCCGGCTGGTTCCCGAGGCGGCGGCCGCGGGATTCGTTCTGTCACCATTGATCCTGACGAGTGACCAGTTCGAAGACTGGTTGCGCGGCGTTCCGCAGCCCGGCCAAGCCGTCACGAGTCTGCGGGTCGTCGACGAGCGCGGAATTCCGATCCCCGCGCACGTCACGATCCGTACGACTCCCTTCTACGTCCCCCGGATCTGAACGATTCGGCATCCGAGCGGCCGCATCCGCATCGTTGACGCCCCGCGGGCCGCATCGATAGAACCCGCGCCGATGCCCACCATGATTGGCTTGCGCTTCGATCTCCGCGTTCCGCCGTTCGCCGCGACGACGCACGCGCGGCAGTACGCCGCGTGCCTCGACATCTGCGAATGGGCGGACCGTGCCGGCTTCGACGGCGTGGCGATCCCGGAGCACCACGGGGTCGAGGACGGCTACCTGTCGTCGCCGGTCACGCTCGCCGCCGCCATCGCGGCACGCACGAAGCGCCTGCGCATCACCATCGCGGCCGCCCTGCTCCCGCTGCACGACCCGATTCGTCTCGCCGAGCAGCTCGCGACCGCGGCGCTCATCGGCGGCAACCGCGTGAGCATCGTCGCCGGGTTGGGCTATCGTCCCGAAGAGTTCGAGATGGCGGCGGTCGACCGCACGCAGCGCGGGCGGCTGTTCGACGAGTACGTCGGCGTCCTGCAGCGCGCCTGGACGGGCGAGCCGTTCACGTGGCGGGGCCGTCGCGTCCGCGTGACGCCGAAGCCGGAGACCCCCCCGAGGATCTTCGTCGGCGGCTCGACGGCGACGGCGGCGCGGCGGGCGGTGCGGCTTCGCTGCGGGTTCTTTCCCTCCGTCGGCGATCCGGAGCTGGCACGGATCTACCGCGAGGCGTGCGCGGCCGCGGGGTTCACGGGTGGCTTCGTGGCGATGCCCGGCGGCCCGGGCTTCGTGCACGTCACCGACGATCCCGCGCGCGACTGGACGCGGATCGCCCCGCACGCGCTCGACGACGCGCGCGCCTACCGCGCGTGGCAGACACCGGGACAGCGCACGGAGATCCACGTCGCCGCGACGACCGAAGAGGACGTTCGCACGAGCGGCGTATATCGTGTCGTCACGCCCGAGGAGTGCGTGGCGATCGCGAACGAGTATGGACGCATCGTCCTCCATCCGCTCATGGGCGGCCTCGATCCCGATCTCGGCTGGGCGAGCCTGCGGCTGTTCGCCGATCGGGTGCTCCCGCGCCTGCGCTGAGCGGGGCCAGCCGCCCGGTCCGTGCGCTCACGCCGTCGCGGGGACACGGGGGACGAGCGGCCAGCGCCAGCCCGTGGGCGGCGTGAACGGGCGCCACGCCCCCTCGGCCTGGGCGAGCCGTTCCGCGATGGTGAGGAGCACCACCGGGTTGTGGCCCATGCCCAGGTGACTCGAGCCGACCTCGATGCTCTCGCGCATCGGTCCGGGCTGCTCGCAGCAGCTCTGCCACGCGACCACACCGTCGGTGCGGCTGTAGATCGCGGTCGACGGCACCGGGAGCGGCGCCGCCAGCACGGCGCGGAACTCCGCCTCGTCGGGCAGCTGCGCGCGGCGCTCGAGCAGGAAGCGCGGCACGTTGGTGGCATCGACGTCGCGGAACGGGGCCGCCATCGTGATCACCTGGCGCACCTTGTCGGGGAAGCGGCGGGCCAGCTCGCGCGCATAGACGCCGCCGAGGCTCCAGCCGATGAGGCTCACCCGGCGGCCATGGCGGTCGGCGAGCTGCTCGAGGCGCGCGGTCATCGCGGCGGCAGTCTCGGGCGACGGGCCGCGGTTTCGGCCGAGCTTCCAGCCGTGCGCGCTGTAGCCGCGGTCGCGCAGGAACCGGCGCAGCACCTGCGTCGAGAGGTCGCTCGTCATGAAGCCCGGAAGGATCAGCACCGGGTGCCCGTCCCCGCGTGCCGTCGCGCGCAGGAACGGGTACGCGGGCACCAGGGCGGCGACCTCGAGGAACGCGCGGGGTTCCAAGAACAGCAGGCCGAAGCGCGGTGGCGCAATGCGTTCGGGCCGAGTCGTCATGCGGCCGCACACTACGGCATTCTGCGGCGCCGCGGTAGGCTCCCCCGCTTGACGCCCCCACGGCCCGGGTCGTACACGCCGCGGGGCACGGAGGGCAGGGCATGCTGTTGCAGGGAAAGGTCGCCATCGTGTCGGGCATCGGCCCGGGCATGGGGCGGGACATCTCGGTCGCGTTCGCGCGCGAGGGAGCCGACGTCGTACTCGGCGCGCGCACGCCCGGGGCGCTCGAGTCCGTCGCCGCCGACGTGCAGGCGCTCGGCCGGCGCGCCGTCGCGGTGCCGACCGACATCGCACGAGCCGAGGACTGCCGCCGTCTCGCCGAGGCCGCGCTCGACGCCTTCGGCCGCATCGACGTGCTGGTGAACAACGCCTACCATCCCGGCGCCTACGTCCCGGTCGAGCAGGCGAAGATGGAAGACTGGCGGGCAACCTTCGACGTCAACGTCTTCGGCTCGATCCAGCTCTCGCAGGCGGTGATCCCGGCGATGAAGCGCCAGGGCGGCGGCTCGATCGTCATGATCAACACGATGTCGATGCGGGTCATCGAGCCGCTCTTCGGCAGCTATGCGGCGTCGAAAGGCGCGCTCATGACCGCGGCGCAGACGATGGCGAAAGAGCTCGGGCAGTATCGGATTCGCGTCAACTCGATCGTGCCCGGCTACATCTGGGGCCCGAGTCTCGAGGGGTGGTTCAAGAAGGTCGCCCAGCAGCAGGGCACGACGCCCGAGGCGGTCTACGACGCGATCGCCGCGCGCGCGAGCCTGAACCACATTCCCACCTCCGCAGAGATCGCCGACACCGTGCTCTTCTTCGCCTCCGATCTCTCGCGCGTGGTCACCGGGCAGGCGCTCGACGTGAACGCCGGGCACCACTTCCACTGAGCCCATGATCGGCGATCTGACCCCGCGCCTCGCCGTCACCCTTCGCGACCGTGAGCGGCTCGCCGCCGCCGTCCGCCGGTTGACCGCGCTCCTCGTGACCACCGACGCCCCCAGCGACGCCTACGTGGCCGCGACCGTCGCCGTCGAGCGGGCGATCGAGACCCTCGCGCCGCACGTCGCCTCGCCGCCGCTCCCCCGCTTCAACGCCCCGGGGGCGTCCTCCACGCCGAACGACTTCTTCCCTTTCGACCCGATCATGGGCCGTCTCTCCCCGCTCGCACTCCCGGTCGAGCTCTCGTGGGAGGAGGAGAAGTGCATCGGCCGGGCACGCTTCGACACACCCTACGAGGGCCCACCCGGGTGCGTCCACGGCGGCGTCATCGCCGGCGTCTTCGACCAGATCCTGGCGATCCCCAACATCATGATGGGGACACCCGGCCCGACGCAGCGCCTCGCGCTGCGCTACCGCCGCCCCACCCCGCTGCGCACCGACCTCGTCTTCGAGGGCTGGCGCACGAGCGTCGACGGCAAGCACGCCCATGCGCGCGGCCGCCTGCTCGCGGCCGGTGAGGTCACGGTCGAGGCAGAGGGGACCTTCGTCCAGGTCTCGCTCGAGCAGCTGATGGCAATGGGGCGGCGGCGGTAGGACCGCTCAGCGCGACTGCCCCGAGTCCGGGTCCACGACGAGGCTCGACGTGTCGACGACCTCGAAGTCCGCGCCCGTGACCGTACCGAGCGCGTGCAGATCGTCGTCGCTCCAGCGCGGATCGGGCGTGCCGCTCACGTACCAGTCGGAGCCGTTGTCGGCGACGATCATCCCGTAGCGCTGCATCGCCGTGAGGATGACCTGGTTCACCGCGGAGAACCCCGAGAGGTCGACGCCCGCCTTGAGGCGCACGCGCAAGCCCATCGGCGGGAGGCTCGCATCGGCGTCGCTCGACGCCTGGTGACGTGCGGGCCACACGTACGCGCGCTGCGTGCGCTGGACGGTGAAGCGCAGCGCGTGGGTGATCTCGCCCGCGGCGACCTCGTCGTATCGTGCGAGGCCGGCGAGGATCGGCAGCCCGGCGGCGTCGGCGCTCGTCCAGTCGGCGGGACGCAGCGCGTTCGACGCGAGGTCCCACACGGCACCCGAGCCCGCCTTCCAGAGCCGCCCCCGCCGCTTCGGCCGCGCCGCGTACAGCTCGTAGAGCCGGCACGTACCGGCCTGCACGACCAGGACGTGCCGATCGCCCTTGCTGCGCCGGCCGCCCTCGATCGGCGCCTTCGCCGGCACCGGGTACGGCCCGGGATCGCTCTCGTCGGCGTAGCCGAACGTGACCGGCACGAGCGGCTGCGTCGCTGGCACGACCGTGTACGGGATGCCGATCGGCGCACGCCGCCAGAGGCCGCCGCCGAAGTCGGCGTGCAGGCCGGCGTCGGTGCCGATGCTGGCCACGTAGGCGTCGGAGCGCGGGTCGACCGGCAGCGTGTCGATGCGCCGGTTCCAGACGTTGTCGGCCGGGAAGACCGCGCACGGCAGCGGCGGCGGGACCTGCGGCTGCTCGACCGCCGCCGCCCGCCACGGCGCGAGCACGGCCAGAGCCACGAGGAGCAGCCGGCGCATCGGATCCACTATGCCGGGTCCGCGTCCACGGACAAGTTCCGCGGGTACACCTTGACGCGCTGCCAGCGTGCGAGCAGGACCTTGCCGGGCGCAAAGCCGCGCGGCTTGCTCACGTCGGCGACCCGGCACACGTGCACCTCGACCTTCCCCCCCGCCTCACGCGCCTTCGAGTACCACGCCGCCAGCGCGGCCGCGCCCTCGACCACGGCGCGCGGCAGCTCGGGCAGCTTGTCGGGGTTGCGGACGACGACGTGGCTCCCCGGTGAGCCGCCGGCCACGTGCAACCAGAGGTCGTCGGGCTCGCCGACCTCGAAGGTCAGGCGATCGTTCTGCACGTCGCCCTTGCCGACGAGCACCTCGAACCCGTCGATCTCGACGCGGCGGTAGGGTCGGCCCTTGCTGCCCACGGCTCGTCCTTCTACGGGCCGCGCCGCCCACGCGCAACGCTCACGGGACGCGGTCGGGGAAGAAGAGCGCGTCGGTCCCACCGTCGGCAAAGAGGATGCTGCCGTGCACGTGGCGGGCAGCGCCGGAGAGGAGCCACACGACGACCTCGGCGATGTCGTGCGTGGTGCCGCGGCGGCCGAGCGGGATCGGCACCTTGTCGATGAACGGACCGGTGAAGGGGTCGGCGAGCGCGGCGGCGAGCATCGGCGAGTCGAACGGGCCCGGGGCCACGGCGTTCAGCCGCACGCCGCGTTCGCCCCACAGCGCCACGCCGTGGCGCACCGCGCGCCCCACCGCCACCTTCGACGAGGCGTACACCGTGTTGCCGGGGAGACCGGCGGCGATTCGGCGCGCCTCCGGCTCGTCGCCGGCGAGGCACGCCGCCACCAGCGGCCCGTCGACGGATGGGTCGAGCGTCACCGAGTTGGACGAGATCGCCACCGCCGCAGCCCGCTCGCCGCGCGCGAGCGCGCCGGCGAGGCCGTCGAGCACGCCGCGCGCGCCGAAGTAGTTGACCGACACGATCGCCGCGGTCTCCGGATGCGTCGGCCCGAGCCCGGCGCAGACGACGAGACCGTCGAGCCGCCCGCCGGTGCGCTCCCCGACCGCGCGCACGGCGGCGGCGCGCCCGTCCGGCGTTCCGAGATCGGCAGCGACGTCCGACCCGCGCAGGTCGACGCCGACGACGCGCGCGCCCTGCCCTTCGAGCAGCCCCCGCGTCGCCGCCCCGAGGCCCGAGGCTGCACCCGTGATTGCGATCGTCCGCCGTGACGCGCTCGTCATGTTCGTCCTCCCGGTGCCGCGTCAGTCGAGTACTTGAAAGACCGGCGCCCGCCGCGCGAGCCGCGTCGCGTTGGCGGCGGCGACCTGCCGGTCGTACGAGTCACTGGTCGGGATGTAGAACTCGCCCGCCTTCATGCCGGCGACGAGGCGACGAGCCGCGTCGAGCGGGCTCGCGCCCGCGGCGGTGGTCTGCGCGAGCGCCCCGATGACCGCCGACACCGCCTCGGTCTCGCCGGCGGCGCGCAGGTGAGCCGGTCGGTTGCGGTCCGAGCGCGCGATCGCGGTGTCGACCGCGCCCGGCACCGCGACCGAGACCGCGATCCGCCCCCCGCTCTGCATCGCGAGGTCGTGCCACAGGCACTCGCTGAGTCCCACGACCGCGAACTTGGTCGCGCTGTAGACACCCGACAGCGGTGCCGTCACGATGCCCGAGATCGACGCGGTGTTGAGCACATGGCCCTCCCCCGCCTGCGCGAGCATGCGCGGGACGAAGGCCCGAATGCCATGGACGACGCCGCGGAGGTTCACGCCGAGGGCCCATTCCCAGTCCGCGTCGGTCGCCTCCCAGAGCCAGCCGCCGACGAACACGCCGGCGTTGTTGCAGAGCACCTGGACCGCCCCGAGCTCGGCCTCGGCGCGCGCGGCCAGCGCCTCGACGGCACGCCCGTCGCTCACGTCGGTCGGCTGGCCGATCGCGGTCGCGCCCCGCTCGCGCAGGAGGGCCACGGTGCCGTCGAGCGCGCTCGACTCGACGTCGGCGGCGACGATGCGCGCCCCTTCCTCCGCGAGCACGCAGCAGAGCCCGCGGCCGATGCCGCTGCCCGCCCCCGTCACCACCGCGGTCACATCACGAAAGTCCCGCACGGCGCCTCCGCTCAGCCTCCGACCACCCGGCGCACGGCCGCGGCGATCGTCTCCGCGCTCGGGTAGAGCGGCTTCTCCAGGACCGGGCTGAAGGGGATCTGCGTGTCGGGCGTCGCCACCCGCACCACCGGCGCACGCAGCGCGTCGAAGATCTCCTCGACGACGATCGCCGCGATCTCGGCCGCCGCGCCGCAGGTGCGCGTCGCCGGGTCGGCGACCACCAGACGGCCGGTGCGCGCCACCGATGCGAGGATCGTCGCGCGGTCGAGCGGCACGAGCGTCCGCGGGTCGATCACCTCGATCGCGATGCCCTCGCGCGCGAGCACGTCGGCCGCGTCGAGCGCCTGCCAGACCGCGCCGGAGATCGCGACCACGGTCGCGTCGGTCCCGGGACGTCGCACGGCGGCCCGGCCGAACGGAACCACGTAGTCCTCGAGCGGCACGGGGCCGGTCCGCATCCAGAGGTCGTTGTCCTCGAAGATGAACACCGGGTCGTCGTCGCGAACCGCCGCCTTCAAGAGCCCTTTCACGTCGTACGGCGTCGCGGGCACCACGATCTTGATCCCGGGAACGTTCATCAACATCGGGTAGGGGCGGTCCGAGTGGTGCGCCGCATTGGCGCCGTTGTGCCACATCGACGCCCGGAACACCGCCGGCACGCTCGTCTGTCCGCCCGTCATGTAGCGGAGCTTGGCCGCCTGGTGCACGAGCTGGTCCATGGCGAGGAGCGCGAAGCTCGCGATGCCGAGCTCGACGATCGGCCGGAGGCCGGTCATCGCCGCGCCCACCGCCACCCCGACGAAGCCGTTCTCGGAGATCGGCGTGCTGCGGATACGCGGACCGAACTCCGCCGCGGCGGCCGCGCCGCCGTAGAGCATGATGTCCTCGCCCATCAGCACGACGCGCGCGTCGCGGCGCATCTCTTCGAAGATCGCCTCGCCGGCGGCGAGGAGGTACATCGCCTCGCGGTCCGTGCTCATCGGGATCCGCCAGCCGCCGGCGCCGCGGCGATCGGCGTCGCCCACAGGTCGGTGAAGGCGTCGGCGGGAGCGGGCGGCGGGCTCGCGAGCGCGAAGGCGACCGCCGCGTCGACTTCGGCCTGCACGGCCGTATCGATGGCGGCGGCGCCCGCGGCGTCGAGCACGCCGCGCGTGGCGAGCACGGCGCGAAAGAGCACGACCGGATCGCGCGCCGCCCACGCCTCGCGCTCGGCGTCGGGGCGGTAATCGGTCGGGATCGGCAGGCCCTCAGCGTGCTCACGAAAGCGGTACGTCCGCGCCTCGACCAGCGCGGGGCCCTCCCCCGCCCGCGCGCGTGCCACGCCGTCGCGGACGGCGCCGTGGACGGCGAGCACGTCCTGTCCGTCGACGACCACGCCGGGCATGCCGTAGGCGACCGCGCGGTCGGCGACGTTCGGCACGGACGTCACCAGGGCCATCGGCGTCGTCGCCGCGTACAGGTTGTTCTCGCAGACGTAGACGACCGGGAGCCGCCACACGGCAGCCAGGTTGAGCGACTCGTGGAACGTACCCTGATTCGCCGCACCGTCGCCGAAGAAGCAGAGGCTCACCTGGTCGGTCCCCCGCACCTGCGCGCTCAGGCCCGCGCCGGTGGCGATCGGCAGCCCGGAACCGACGATGCCGGATTCGCCGAGGCTGCCGACCGAGAAGTCGGCGAGGTGCATCGAACCGCCCTTGCCGCGACAGACCCCGGTCGCGCGACCGAGCAGCTCAGCCATGAGCGGACCCAGGCGGGCCCCCTTCCCGATCGGGTGCCCGTGCGAGCGGTGCGTACCGGTCATCCAGTCCCCGGCGCGCAACGCCATGCAGGCGCCCACCACGGTCGCCTCCTGGCCGATCGAGGTGTGGATCGCCCCCGGGATCTCTCCGCGCCGGTGAAGATCGACCGCGGCCTCCTCGAAGCGGCGGATGCGAACGATCCGCCGGTACACCTCGACCAGCTCGTCGCGCGAGGGTTCCATCGGCGCCTCCGTCATGGCTCACTCGGTCGCGGTTCGCCCGGTGCGGTGACGATCGCGATCACGGCATTCACCGGCACCGTGGTGCCTTCGGGCACGACGAGACGGGCGACGATGCCCGACACCGGCGCCTCCAGGACGTTGTTGGCCTTGGCGGTCACGATCTCGACCAGCGCCTCGCCCGCGACCACCGTCTCCCCCTCGCGCTTGAGCCAGCGCGCGATCGTCCCCTCCTGCATCCCCATGCCCCACTGCGGCAGCCGCACCGTCGTCACCATACCCCTCCGCTCAGCGGCGCCGAGCGCGCCGGATCGTACCGCCCGTCGCCGCGAGAAGAAGCGCCACGAGCTCCTGCTCGAGCGTCCCGAGGCCGCGCACGCCGGCGGTCGCGATCCGGAACAGGATCGTCCCCGCGAGCGCGTCGAAGAGCGTGTCGGTCGAGACGGAGCGCCGCGCGACGCCCCGTGCCACCGCACCCGCCACGAGCCGCGCGAAGTCCTCGCGCGCACCGGCCTCGAGTCGCGGCACGAGCGCGCGCTGCAGCTCCGGCGCCTCGCGCATCTCCGCCATGAGCCCCGGGATCGCGGACAGGACCTCGGGGCGCGAGAACAGCCGGACGGTGTTGCGCACGAGCGCGCGCAGGTCGCCGGCCCAGTCGCCGGTGTCGACGATCCGCAGCGCGGCGTCGCCCGCCGGGTAGACCGCCTCGTGCACGAGGGCGGCCTTCGAACGCCAGCGCCGGTAGATGACGGGCCGGTGGACACCCGCGCGCCGGGCGATCGCCTCGATGCTGAGCCGGTGGTAGCCCGCCTCCGCCAGCAGCGCGCGCGTCGCGGCGAGCACCGCCGCGTCGAGACGCGGGTCGCGCGGCCGGCCGACCCGGTTGCGCTGCGCCCCGGCGGTGCGCCGGGGCGCGAGGGGGACGATCGGCCGGCTGCGCGTCGACTTCGCCACTTCCGCTACGCCTCGTATCGAAACGATTACGATACGACGCGTCCCGTATCAAGGGGCGCGGGGCTCAGTGACAGCCGACCGCCGAGACGAGCCCCGTGGCGGGCGCGCCCGCGGCGATCCATTCCTCGACGAGTTGAACGAAGACGGGCTTGAGTCGCTTGAGCCCACGCGGCATCCGTTCGCCCTCGCCCGCCGCCAGCGCGCCACGGAGCTTGTCGAGGATGAAGCTGTTGGCGGGGTTGCCCGGATCGACACGGAGCTTGCCCACGGCCGCCGCCGCCGCGTTGTTCGGCGCGACGCCGACCAGGTCGGCGTACGCCTGTCCCGGCGCGAGCGACATCTGGTGCGCACCCTGCGCGATGTTGTGACAGGTCGAGCGCGCGCAGGTCTGATTGAAGACGTGCTGTTGGATCTGGTCGAACGTCGAGGTGACACCGTCGCACGGTCCGGTGCCGGTGGCGGGCATGCAGGTCATCGCCAGCTTGTCGCCGTCGAAGATCCCGCCCGGCCCACGCGCCGTCGTCCGGAGCGTCTTCTTACCCTTCTTCCAGGTGCCACCGCCCGAGAAGAGGCGGATGCCGAGTGGCACGGCCATGCTGGCGTTCGGGCTGCAGACGTCGGCCTCGGTCGCGGCCACCGGCATGGTGACGAACGTGACCGCGTCCTCGAGGGTCTGGAAGTCGAAGTCGTGCAGCGGGTTCGTGTCCGGCTGCGCGTTCTCGACCGCATAATCCTCGAGGTCTCGGTGGACACAGGTCGGCCGTGCCGGGTCGGTCACGTTGAAGCAGACGCGCACGTGGAACCGGCAGCTGCCGAGCGTGGGGTCGTCGTCGCAGGCGGGGTCGTTGTCGGTGCAGCGGATCTCGCGCGGGTTCGCCGGCGGATGGACTGCCGGCGTCCCATCGAATTCCGCCAGGCAGTCGGTGTCGGCGGGACCACCCCCGGGCGTGAACCCGTGCGCCGCGCCACACGCCAGCACACCCAGCACCAGTCCGGCCACGAGCCCCGTCGTCTTCGCCATCGGTAGAGACCCCGGTCGCCTCGGCCGTACCACGCCGCTCGCGAGCCGCACAAGACGAATTCGGCAGGAATCCCCGCCGGCGCCACGCCAGCCACCTTGACTCGCTGTGAGCGATCACTCACAGAGTGGGCGCGTGCAGTATCGCGTGGACCAGCTCGCCAGCGCCGCGGGTGTCGGTGTGGACACGGTCCGGTTCTATCAGGCCCAGGGCCTGCTGCCGCGCCCCCGGCGCGTCGGCCGGCACGCGATCTACGGCCCGGGGCACCTCGCGCGCCTGCGGCGCATCCGCCAGCTCAAGCACGACGGACTGCCACTCGCCGTCATCCGGCGCATGCTCGCGCCCGGCGCGCGCGCGACCGAGACCGCGCTCCTGCGCGCGCTCGCCGAGGAGCGCGGCACGCGCGCGCTCACCCGCGCCGAGCTGGCCGCCGAGGCCGGCGTCCCCGAGGCACTCGTCCAGGCGGTCGAGGACGCGGGCATCGTCGAGCCGCTGCGCGTCGGCGCGCAGGCGCGCTACGGCGCGGTCGACGTCGAGATGGCACGCGCCGCGCTCACGCTGCTGCGCGGGGGCTTTCCCCTGCAGGACCTGCTCGGGATCTCCCTCCGCCACGCCGAGCACGTGCGCGACGTCACCGACGAGGCGATTGCACTCTTCGACCGCTTCGCCCGCCGCGACCGGCACGGCGCCGAGCGCAACCCCGAGGCGGTCGTGGCCGCGTTCAAGCACCTCCTGCCGGCGATCACCGCCCTCGTCGCGCACCATTTCCAGCGCACGCTCGTCGCGCGCGCCATCGCCCGGCTCGAGCGCGCCGGCGATCAGGACGGGCTCCGGCACGCACTGCGGGCGGCCGCATCGGGCCGTCTGGAGATCACGTGGCGGTGACCCTGCCCGGCCCGGCCGAGAAAGCGATGGCGGTGCGGACAATGTTCGACCGCATCGCGCCGCACTACGACCGCATGAACGCGATCGTGAGCTGGCGGCTCGACCGCGGCTGGCGGCGCACCGCGATCGCCGCCGCCGCGCTCTGCCCCGGCGACGTGGCGGTCGATCTCGCGTGCGGCACGGGCAACTTCCTCACGCTCGCCGCGGCGACCGGCGCGCGCGCCGTCGGCGTCGATTTCGCCGCCGGCATGCTCGCCGCCGCGCGACACCGCGACCGCGGCTTCCGGCTCGTGCGCGCCGACGCGACCGCCCTGCCGCTCGCCGACGGCGTCGCAGACGCGATCACCTGCGGCTTCGCGCTGCGCAACTTCGTGGCACTCCCGCCCGTCTTCGCCGAGGCCGCGCGCGTGCTCAAGCCCGGGGGACGGATCGTGCTCCTCGAGGTCGGCACCCCGGAGAGCCCGCTCGCGCGCGTCGGCCACCACCTCTGGTTCCGGCGCGCGGTGCCGCTGCTCGGCGCCCTGCTCGCCGACCGTGCCGCGTACGCCTACCTGCCGGCGTCGGTCGCGTACCTGCCGCCCACGCCGACCCTGCTCGCCATGCTCGACACCGCCGGATTCGTCGGCGCGGCGGCGCGCCCACTGCTGCTCGGCGCAGCGCAGCTCGTCACCGCGCGGCGGAGGACCGCGTGATGCGCCCGGCAGCCGAGGCGCTCGCCCCCCGCACGGACGCACCGCTCGTCGCGCAGACCGTGCCGCTGCCCGCGGACGTCGACCCGTTCGGGCTCTGGCAGGCCTGTCCGGAGACGGAGCGGTTTTTCTGGGAGCGCCCGGCCGCCGGCGAAGCGATCGCCGCCGTCGGGACGGCGGCCGTCGTCCGCACCGCCGGCGCCGACCGCTTCGCCGCCGCGGCGCGCGACATCGCGGCCCTCGGCCTACCACCCGCGGCCGTGCTCGTCGGCGGC
>JAXLXP010000018.1:0-56926 GCA_046327955.1 Binatia bacterium
CGACGATCGGGTCGTCGCAGACCAGCCCGAGGACCAGCACCAACGCGAACAGAGTGACCCGGTTGATCGTATAGCCCGCGAGCTCGTTCAGCAGCAGCGTGAGCGCGAACGTGATCGGTACCGCAGCGGCGACGATGAGCCCCTCGCGCCAGCCGAGCACCGCGGTGATGAGCGCGATCACGGTCAGGATCGCGAAGCCGAGCTCGCGCAACAGCTCGTTCACCTTGTCGTTCGCGGTCTCGCCGTAGTTGCGAGTGACCAGCAGGTGGACGCCCGAAGGCACCACGGTGTCGGCAAGGGCCTCCGCGCGCGCGAGAACGTCCTCGGCGACACGCACGGCGTTCGTGCCGCGCTTTTTCGCAAACGCGAGCGTCACCGCGGCCACGCGCTCCCCGGGTCGGACGCCGGGCGGAAGGCCCTGGGCGCCGAACGTCACCCGCACGAGCGCCCGCACCTCCTCCGGCCCGTCGACCACCGCCGCGACCTCACGCACGTGGACCGGGCGGCCCGCACTGGCGCCGACGGCGAGCGAGGCCACGTCGGCCGACTGCTCGACGAACGGGCCCGCCGCGACCGGCACGTGGCGATCGAGCCGGTCGAAAGCACCGACCGCGAGTGCCGCGTCGGCCGCGCCAAGGGCCCCCGCAACACCGAGCAGCGACAAGCCACGAGCCGCCAACGCCTCCGGATCGACCTCCACCCGCACCTCCCGCCGCCGGCCACCGATGATCTCCGTGCGCGACAGGTCGGGGGCCGACTCGAGGCGTGCTGCCAGCTCCTCCGCGACACGCCGTAGCGCGGCGTCGTCGGCGGTGGGAGACCAGAGCGTGAGCGCGAGGATCGGGACGTCGTCGATGTCGACGGGCTGCACCACCCAGCCGGTGACGCCCGGAGGGGCCTCGCCGCGATGCGCATCGATCCGGCTCTGCAAGCGAACGAGCGCACGTTCACGGTCCTCGCCGACGAAGAACCGCGCCGTGACCACGGCGCCGTCGCGGCGCGAGACCGAGTACACGTGTTCGACGCCGCGCTCCTGCCACAGCAACTTCTCCAACGGCGTGGCAACGAGCTGCTCGACCTCCGCCGCGCTGGCGCCGGGGAAGGCCACGAACACGTCGGCCATCGGCACGACG
Source organism: Binatia bacterium (assembly GCA_046327955.1). GTDB lineage: Bacteria > Desulfobacterota > Binatia > DP-6 > DP-6 > JAXLXP01. The sequence goes on from JAXLXP010000018.1 coordinate 1,134, forward strand.
ATCTGCGGGTCCTCCTCGCGCGGCGTCGCGAGCACCGCGAAGACGCCCACCGCAGCCGCTACGACGAGCAGCAACGGCGCGAGCGGGCCGGTCACGAAGACCCGGACGATCCGCTGGACCAGCCCCTCGTGGTCGACCCCGGTGCCGCTCATCCGGCTCCCGGGACCGCGATGCCCACGACCTCGTTCCCCTCGAGCCCGGACAGGACCTCCACGGTGCCGTCCGCGAACCCCCCGCCCGTGGTCACGAGCCGGCGCGTCCATCCCCCGTCGGCGTGCGTGATCACGGTCTCGAGCTGCCCCACGCGCGCCACGGCCGCCGCCGGCACCCGCACGATCGTCCGCCGTCCGACGCAGACGCGGAGACGACCGAACATGCCCGGCTGGGCGCCGGCCGCGGTGAACGGCACGCGCACCTCGACGGTGCGGCTCTGCGGGTCGGCCGCCGGCACGACCTCGCCGACCACCCCCGGCACGCGCGCGGGGACTGCCGGCACGTCCACCTCGACCTCCGTACCCGCTGCAAGCGCACCGATCAGCCCTTCCCGCACGACCGCCTCGAGCCGCAAGGCGCTCGGATCGAGCACCACGATCAACGGCCGTCCCGGCAGCGCCATGTCGCCTGGCTCGACCGCACGCTCGGCCACCACGCCGTCGATCGGCGCCGGCAGCCGCATGTGCTCGAGCGCCACGCGCGCCTGCGTGTACGCGCTCTCCGCCGCCTCCACCTGTTCGGTCGTGGCCGCCTGCCGCGCCAGGAAGCCCCGCACGCGCTCGTACTGCGCGCGCGCCTGGACATACCGGGCAGCGACGTCGCGGTCGTCGAGCGCGAGGAGCGGTTCCCCAGCTCGCACGCGGTCGCCGATCTGCACCCGCACTTCGGTCACCCGCGCCACGACCTGCGCGGCGACGACCACCCGCCGCCGTGACGCCACCGTGCCGACCGCCTCCTCGACGACCGGCACCTCGCCGCGAGTGGCGACCGCCGTCGCCGCAGGTGGCGGCAGGCCGGCCGGCTCCGGCAGCCTGCCGGGCGCCACGCGCGCCGCGGTGAAGAAGCCGGTGGCCCACAGGATCACCCCCGCCACGAGCCCTGCGACGCCGCCGCGGACGGGCAGGACGCGCCAGTCGCCGCGCATCACTCGGTCCCTCCTTCCACCCCGGCGCCGAGGCGTCCGATCGCGCGCGCGGCCTCCGCCTCCGCCCGCTCGGCGTCGAGCCGCGCCTGCACGCCGACGGCGCGAGCCCGCGCGGCGGCCGCTTCGGCTTCGAGATAACGCGTCACCGGCACGGCACCGCCGCGGAACTGGGTCGTGACGGCCGCGAGCGCCTCTTCCGCCGCGCCGACCGCCCCTGTCGCGACGTCGCGGCGTGCGCGCGCCTCGTCGAGGCGCAGGTACACGGCCTCCACGTCGCGCGCCACGGCGCCCAGCAGGCGACGGTCCGCCGCGCCGAGCTCGTCGAGCACGGCACGCGCCCGGCGGATCGCCGCGGCACGGCCGCCACCGTCGAACACATCGATCGACAGGGCCACGGCGACGGTCCAGTTCGCGTCGCCGGCGTCCCCGCGCGCGGCGGCATCGTCGACGTAGAGCCGCGAACCCACGTCGACGCGGGGGAGGTATGCGCGCCGCGCCGCAGCCAGCTCGAGTTGCCCGCGCTCGACTGCTGCGCGCGCCGCGCGGGTCTCGGGCCGGCGTCGGTAGGCTTCCGCCAGCGCATCGGCCGCGGTCGCGGGCAGCGTCCGCTCGGCGAACGGCTCGCGGGCGACGGCAATCGAAACGTCGGGCGCCAGGGCAAGGAGGTCGCGCAATGCCGCGAGCGCGAGCCGCTCCCTCACGCGCGTGGCCAGCGCGCGCTCACGGGCCTCGGCGAGGTGAACCTCGACTGAAAGGAGGTCGGCACGTAGCGCCGCGCCGCCCGACACGCGCACGCGTGTCGCCTCGACCTGCGCCTCGACCGCATGCACGCTCGCGACATCGGCTGCCGCCAAGCCGCCCGCGGCGCGCGCTTCGAGGTAGGTCGCCGTCACCGCACCCACCAGCGCGTTGCGATCGGCGTCGCGGGCCGCGCCGGCCGAAGCAACCGCCTCGGCGGCCCAGCGCCCGAGCACGTCACGCCCCCCGTTCCACACATTCCAGCGCAGCCCGAGACCGGCCTCGACGTTGGAGAACTCGCCCGGCGCGTTGAAGTCCACGCCCGGCGGGAGTGCACGCGCGTCGATGCGCTTGAACAGGAACGCCGACGGCGCATCGCCCTTCAGATAGGACACCTCCCCGGCCACCTGCGGCAGGAACGCCGCGCCGCTGCCCATCCACGCGGCACGTGCCAGCTCGACCCGCGCCACCGCGGCGCGCAGGTCGGGATTGCGTGCGAGCGCGAGCCGCACTGCGCTCTCGAGCGTGAGCGGTGCGTCCGGAATCGCCGCGCCCGACGCGGCCTGGACCGGCGCGATCGGCTCGGGCGGGGCCGGGGGAACGAACGCAGCGCGGCGCAGGCACCCCACCGTGCCGATCACGAGGGACAGGACGACTCCCGTCCGATGAACGCCTCCCTGCACCCAGCCGGGCCGTCTTTCTTCGGCGCCGCTCGGCTACGGCGTCTTCCGACCTGACGCCCCTGGCATCATCGGACAGCCAGCCGGGCACGCCGCCCCGCCGGGACCGGCGCAGGCCCCGTGCATCGCACGGTGCTGCGCGACGAGCTCGTTGAGCACCGCCGCCTGCGCCGCGATCCGGGCCTCGCCCTGGGCCTCGTTCATCGCCTTGAGCTTCTCGTCGAGACGCGTTGCCGCCCCGGAATCGGCCGCCGCCGCGCAGCACGGCCCCATGCCCACCGGACGTGCCCGGTGCCGGTGCGGCGGCGCCGCGAACGTCACCGACGCGAGCAGAGCGCTGGCGAGCAGCCCGACCACCATCGATCGCATCGTCGTCATGCCCGTGCAGATGCAGCAAGGTCCGGACCACGCCCCACCTGCGTGGTTACGCGCGCGGTTCTCGTAGCCTGGAAGCGGCCTGCGCCCGCTTCCCAGCGCTCGGACCTCCCGCCGCACAACGCCCGCCGGCCTCGACGTCGGCTTGCGAACAAGGCACTCAGGCTCCGTCGGGCCAGACGAGGCGCCGCGCGGCAGGCCGGGCGGCAAGATAGCCGGCGGTCGCGGCCGATACCCCGACCGCGAGGAGCCCCGTCGCTCCGACGACGGGAGCGCTCCACTCGAGCCCGTAGACGCGGCCGACGCCGATCAGCGTGAGACCGCCGAGCCCGGCCGCGAGACCCCGTGCGCAGCGCTGCAAGACGGCGAGACGGCGAGCGTCGATGGGCATCAGGCGCTCCCAGAGCAGCTCCTCCTGCCGCCAGTACGTGTAGACGACCGGGATGATCTCGAGGGTGAGGAATGCCGACGTCAGGAGGCCGCCCACCATCGGCGCCGCGATCCGCTTCATGACGTCGGCGCCCGAGCCGGTCGCCCACAGGAGCGGGAGCAGCCCGGCCAGCATGGTCGTGACGGTCATGAGCTTCGGACGCACGCGCAGCACCGTGCCCTCCAGGTGCGCCCAGATGATGTCGTTCAGATCCCGGATCTTGCCCGCCTGCCGGCGGCGCTCGAAGGCGTTGTCGATGTACACGATCATGACGACGCCGGTCTGCGCCGCGAGTCCGACCAGCGCGATGATCCCCACCCAGACCGCCGTCGAGAGCCGGTACTCGAGGAGCCAGAGCAGCCACACGCTGCCGACCAGCGCGAACGGGATCGAGGCCAGTACGATCAGCACCTCCACCAGGTTGCGGAAGTGCAGGTAGAGGAGCAGCACCACGATGCCGAGCGTCACCGGGATCACGAGCTTCATGCGCGCGACCATCTGCTCGAGCAGCTCGTACTGCCCCGTCCAGCGCAGGAAGTAGCCCGGCGGCAGCGTCAGCTCGCCGCGCGCGATCGCCGCGGCCACCACCTGCTTGGCCTCGTCGACGTAGCCGCCCACGTCCCGCGCCGCCTGGTCGACATCGACGTAGACGTAGCCCACCAGGAGGCCGTCCTCGTCGCGCACCATCGGCGGGCCCCCCGCGATGCGCACGTCGGCGAGCTGGCCGAGCGGTACGAACCCGCGCCCCGCTTGCGGAACGCCCCCGCTCGGCGGCACGCTCATCGCGCCCGCCCGCTCGCCGGCCATCCCGGCCGCCGACGGCATCGGGACGCTTCCCATCCCCGGCGCGTCGGAGACGACCGGCCCCGCGGGGAGCTGGAGACGATCTCCGACCGCCCCCGCGCCTTCCATCGCCTCCGCATAGCGGACCGACTCGTCCGGCCGCGGGCCCGCCGTCATCCCACCCGCCGCCGGGCGGCCGTCGGGCAGCGGCACCAGCACGTCGCGGATCGCGTCCAGGTCGTCGCGCAGGTCCTGCGGGTAGCGGACGTTGACCGTGAACCGCTGGCGGCCCTCGATCGTGGTCGTGACCGGCGTGCCCCCGATGGCCGCCTCGATCACGCGCTCGACGTCGCCGACCGTCAGCCCGTAGCGCCCGAGCGCGACCCGGTCGGGGACGATGTCGAGGTAGAGGCCACCCAGATTGCGCTCGTAGAGCACGCTGCGCGTTCCACGGATCGGCGCCAGCACGTGCTCGAGCGTGGTACCGATGCGTTCGAGCGCGTCGAGGTCGGTGCCGAGCACCTTGACGCCCACGGGCGTGCGCACGCCGGTCGTGAGCATGTCGACGCGCGTCTTGATCGGCATCGTCCACGCGTTCGTCCACCCCGGGAACTGCATGTGGCGGTTCATCTCCGCCGTGAGCTCGCTCCACGTCATACGCCGCCGCTCCGGCCACGCCAGCGCGAGGACCCGCCGCAACCACCCCGGCGCCCAGCCCGAGTACCAGCGCGCCTGCGGCACCTCGCGCCAGGTCGCCTCGGGCCGGAGCCGCACCGTGGTCTCGACCATCGTGAGCGGCGCCGGGTCGGTCGGCGTCTCCGCCCGCCCGATCTTCCCGAAGACGCTCTCGACCTCCGGGAAGGTGCGCAGCACCCGGTCCTGGTGCACGAGCTGGCGGCGCGCCTCCCCGATCGAGAGGTTCGGCAGCGTGATCGGCATGTAGAGCACGTCACCCTCGTTGAGCGGCGGCATGAATTCGTGCCCCAGCTCGCGCGCCAGCGGGAGCGCGGAGATCACCGCCAGCACGCCGATCGCGATCGTCGACCGCGGGTTGCGCAGCGCGACGAACACGAACGGCTTGTAGAGGCGGATGATCGCGCGCGAGACAGGATGACGCGATTCGGGGACGATGCGGCCGCGGATCAGCACGTCGCGCAGGGCCGGCGCGAACGTGATCGACAGCAGCGCCGAGAAGAGCATCACGAACGTCTTCGTGTAGGCGAGCGGCCGGAACAGGCGCCCCGCCTGCCCGGTGAGCGTGAACACCGGCAGGAACGAGACCGCGATCACGAGCAGCGAGAAGAAGATGGCCGGCGTCACCTCGCGCGCCGCTCGCGCGAGCAGCTCGCGGCGGTCCGCGCCCGGCGGCGCGTGCTCGAGCGCCTTGTGCGACGCCTCGATCATCACGATCTCCGCGTCGACGGTGGCGCCGATCGCGATCGCGATCCCCCCCAAGCTCATGATCGTCGACGGGATGCCGAGGAGCACCATCGGAATGAAGGCGAGCGCCACCGCCACCGGCAGTGACAGGATCGGCAGCAGCGAGCTGCGCAGATGGAGGAGGAACAACACGATGACGAGGCTCACGACCACGGCCTCTTCCAGCAACGCGTGCCGGAGCGTGTCGATCGCGCGCTCGATGAGGCCCGAGCGGTCGTAGCCGATCTCCACCGCGACCCCGGGCGGAAAGCTCGCCTGCAGCTCGGCGAGCTTGCGCTTCACCCGCTCGATCACCTCGAGCGCGTTCTCCCCGTAGCGCATGACGACGATGGCGCCGACCGCGTCGCCCTCGCCGTTCCAGTCGAGGACGCCACGGCGGATGTCCGGCCCGAACCGCACGGTCCCCACGTCGGCGACGCGCACCGGCGTACCCCCGGCGCCGGCGGCGCGCAGCGTGATCTCCTCGATGTCGGCGAGCTGCCGAACGTAGCCGCGGCCTCGCACGTAATACTCGCGGCCCGCCATCTCGACGACACGGCCGCCGACGTCGTCGTTCGAGTCGCGGATCGCCGCCACCACTTGGTCGAGCGTCACGCCGTAGGCCCGCAGCCGGTCGGGATCGACCGTCACCTGATACTGCTTCTGGAAGCCGCCGACGCTCGCCACCTCGGCCACCCCCGGCACGGCGCCGAGCGCGTAGCGCAGCGTGTAGTCCTGGAAGGCGCGCAGCTCCTCGAGACCGTGGCGGCCACTGTGATCGACGAGCACGTACTGGAAGACCCAGCCGACGCCGGTCGCATCGGGGCCGAGCACGGGGTTCACGCCCTGCGGCAGCCGGCCCCGAATACCGGCCAGGTACTCGAGGACCCGGCTGCGAGCCCAGTAGACGTCGGTCCCCTCCTCGAACAGCACGTGGATGAACGACATCCCGAACATCGAGTAGCCGCGCACGTCGGTCACGTGCGGTGCCGACACCAACGCGGCCGTGATCGGGTACGTCACCTGATCCTCGACCAGCGTGGGGCTGCGGCCCATCCACTCGGCGAACACGATCACCTGCGGGTCGGAGAGATCCGGAATGGCATCGAGCTGGACGTGACGAATCGACCAGACCGCCGCGACCAGCGCGAACGCGACGCCGAGGAGGACGATCAGGCGGTTGCGGGCACAGGCCTCGATGATGCGTGCGACCATGGTTCCGCCCTCACCGCCACGGCTTCGCGATCGCCTGCTTGCAGTCTTCGGCCATCGACCCCATGCCCCGATGCTGCACTTCGCAGGCACGACACTGCGCGTACTTCTCCGGGTACCGCACGCGGTCGAACTCGTCCGCGCAGGCGTCGGCACCGCCCGCGAGGCCCGCCACCGCCGCCCGCAGGCGGCTCTCGGAGTCGATCAGGAAGTTCGCGCTGGTCACGACGGCATCACCCTCCTGGACGCCCTCGAGCAGCTCGACGACCTCGCCGCTGCGCGCGCCGAGCCGCACCCGCCGCGGCTCGAAGCGCCCGTCGCCACTCGCGACGAAGACATACTGCTCCGTGCCGGTGTCGATGACCGCGTCGCGCGGGACGAGGAGGCCAGTCGATTCCGCGAGCGCGATACGGACGTCGGCGTACATGCCGGGCCACAGTCGCAGGTCGGCGTTCGGCACCACGACCCGCACACGCGCCGTACGGGTCGTCGCGTCGAGGGTCGGGTAGATTCCGTCGATCGTCCCGGTCCAGGAGCGACCGGGCTCGGCGGCGGTCTCGAGCGTAACCGCCTGCCCGGGGCGCAACCGTCCGGCATGCCGTTCCGGCACCTCCGCCAGAACCCACACCGTTCCGAGATCGGCGAGCGCGAACAGCTCGGTACCGGGCTGCACGTACCCGCCCTCGACCGCCGTCTTGCGCACCACCCACCCCGTCGCCGGGGCCCGGATCGCCAGCGCAGCGGCCGCACGGCCGCTGCGGTCGATGGCCGCGACCTCCTCGGCCGCGATCCCGAGGCGCTCGAGCCGCCGGCGCGCGTCCTCGCCGAGGCCGGCCGTGAGCCGACCGACCTCGGACGGCGTGCCGGGCTCGCGCGCCCAACGGCGCGCGTTGAGATACTCCTGTTGCGCGGTCACCAACTCCGGGCTGTAGAGCGACGCGAGCACGTCGCCGCGGGCAACCCGGTCGCCCGTGCGGGCCACGCGCAGGTCTTGGACCCAACCGGCCACACGGGTGTGGACCTGCACGAGCCGGTCCTCGGCCGCCGCGACCACTCCGGGGGCCCGCAGCTCCGGCGCGAGCGCCCCCCGGCGGACGACCTCGGTGCGCAGCCCGCTCAGACGAACGCGCTCGGGCGTCAGATCGACCGCGACCAACCCGGGCAGGTCCGACGCCGCCGACGGCATCGCGGGCTCTCCCTTCACCGGCACGAGCGTCATGCTGCAGATCGGGCACTCGCCGGGGTGATCGCTCACCACCGAGGGGTGCATCGGGCACTGCCAGCGCACCGCAGCCTCCTGCACGCCGGCGCGCGCGAACACGCCCGCGTGGCGCACGAGCGACGCAACCGCCAGCGCCGCCATCAGCACGACCAACCCCCAGCGGACGATCGACATCAGGCCCACGCCTGCCGGCGCCGCCTCCTCGCCCTCGGGCATGTGCTCCGGTCCGTGCTCCTGCTCCGGCGTCATCGGCCCCCCTCCTCCGCCGTCGTGGACCCACCCCCGTTGCGCGCCGCCGAGCCAGCTGCCCGTTCGAGGTCGGCGAGCGCAGCCTCGAGCCGCGCGAGCGCACGCACGCGGTCGACCCGGACGTTCTGGTACGAGCGCAGCGCGTCGTGGAGCCCGATGCCGTCGAGCGTCCCCGCAGCGAAGCCCGCCTGCGCCGCCTCGAAGCTCCGCCGCGCCTGCGGCAGGAGGTCGCGGTCGAGGATCGCGAGCAGGGCATGCGCCGCATCGAAGCGCGCGCGCGCGTCGGTGCGCTGGAACCCCGCAACGTTGCGCGCCGACGCGAGCGCGAGCTCGTCCGCAGCGAGCGCGTGCTCCGCGGCGCGCACTTCGTCGCGGCGCGCCGGGTTGAGCCACGGCAGGTTGATCGACGCCATTCCGCCGTAGGCATGGGGATCGGCGCGATCCGGCACGTGGAAGTAGTCGACGCCGACCATCAGACTCGGCCAGCGCGCATCGGCACGCGCCCCGTCGAGTGCGGCGCTGCTGCGGTCCACCGCCCGCGCCGCGGCGGCGACCTCGGGGCGCACCTCCGCCACCGCCGGCACGACCGCGGCCGCACGCGCCTCGAGCGCCACCGGATCGAGGTCCTCCGGACGCCCGAGGGCCGCGTCCGCCGGACGGCCCATGAGCGCGTTCAGCAGCGCGTGGCTCGACGTGCGCTCCTGCTCGATGCCCACGAGGTCCGCGTGCAGCCGCGACAGCTCGACGACCGTCCGCAGGACCTCCTGCTGCGAACCGCGACCTTCCTGGTAGCCCGCCCGTGCGAGCGCGACGATGCCCGACTCGATGTCGACGTGCTCGCGGTGCACGGCGAGCTCTCCCTCCGCCCGCCGAAACTCCGCATAGGCCCGCCGCACCTGTGTCACGACCTCCTGCTCGCGCGTGTGAGCCGTCTCGAGCGTCATCCGCGCCTCCTCGACCGCAACGCGCGTGCGCGCGTCGAGAACCGCCGGTGCCGGAAACGTCTGGCGAAACCCCATGAGCAGGGCGTCGGCGCGCCCGAGCGCGACCGGCTGCGAGGTCGGGACCGCCCATTGCTCGTACTTGAACTCCAGGTCGGGCAGCCGCCCGGCGGCCTGCGCGCGCTCGACGCGCTCGCGCACGCGGGCGCGCGCCTCCTGCACGTCGGGGTTGTGCGCCAGCGCGATGCGGAGCACGGCGTCGAGCGGCGTGATCGGCGTGAGCGCGGGCTCCACCTCCGCACCCGTCCCGTCGACCGCGGCGCGCACGCGCGCCAAGTCCGCGCGCGCGGGCGTCGCGGCGCGACCTCCCTGCGAGATTCCCAAGCCGACCGCGAGCACGGTCGGCAACACGAGTCGATGCATCGGTCCTCCGGCCACGGGCCGTCTGCCCGTGGCGATACCTGGCGCCGCACGCGAGCGCGCAGCGTGCCCACCGCCTCTGGTGGCGGGCGACGGCACAACGGAGGACCGTCTACAGACGCAGCGCGCGGGTGAGCAGGAAGACCGGACCGGCGCGGTAGGCACGCGCCGCGACCTCGATCGATCCGCGGGCGGGCACGAGCGGCGGTATCGCCGCGTCGAGCGGGACGGCCACGAGATCCGGGCTGCCGAACGACGGTGCGGCCGGCGGAACCCGTGCCTGGTCGAGCGCCTGTTGCGACACCTGGCAGCAGCGCGCCGCGGCGCCGGCGGTCGGGACGTGCTTGCAGTGGGCCGCGCAGCAGCCAACGGCGCGGAGCGCGGCCGTGCTCTCCAGCGGGGCGCAAACCGCCGTGCGCACGCCGATCAGGATCGCCAGCGCCGCCACCAGGGCGATCGCGCGCCGCCGCTTCATCGTGATCCGTCGTACCCCAGGCGCCGGCGGGTCACAAGCCGCCGCGCTCGTCAGCGGGCCGCGGCGCCGTGCATATCCCCAGGTGCTCGTCGATGAGCCGCGCGAGCTCCTCCTCCGACAGGAAGCGGTCGACCCGGGTCACGCCCCCGTCACGGACGAAGAACGTCGCCGGCAGCCCGGCGGGCAGGAGCGCATCGAGCTCCGCTGCCTGGCCGGACGCGACGCCGCGGAGCTCGACCTCGATCTGCCAGTCGTCGCGCACGCGCGCGAGCTCGCGCCCTTCCCCCACGTCGGTCATCACGGCGACGACGCGCGCCCCGCGCCAGCGGTGCGCCGCGCGCGCGAGAGCGGGAGCCTCGGCCCGGCACGGGGCGCAGTACGTCGCCCACGCCGACACGACCGCCGGGCGGTCGCCGAGGACGTCGCCGACGGTCGCTTCGTGACCGCCCGCATCGACGAGCCGGAGCGCGAGGACGTCGGCCGCTCGTTCGACCGCCTCCGCCTCACCAGCCAGGAGGACGGCGAGTACCAGGACTACTCGCACCCGCCGCCCAATGGCTGGTCGCCCCATCACTTGACCGTGATGTTGCCCTTCAGCGCGTCGCCGCTGACCGCCTCGGGACGGACCGAGGTACCGCCGGCGCGAAGGGCCACGAACGAATACTGGCCGGGTGCGAACGAGCAGACACTCGCGAACCGCCCCGGCAGCACGTTGGCCGTGAGCCGCTTCTTCCAGTCCCAGGTGAAGACCGCCCACGGCGCCGGAGCTTTCTCCTTTGCCCCGTGTACGAGCCCGCAGCGGATCTTGTCGGCCTGCTCGGCCGGGTCCGTGAAGGTGATCGACATCGGGTAGAGGGCGTGGTTCTCGAACACCAGCACGTCGTCCTTCGTCAGCTCGACATCGGACGGCGCGATGCGGTTGGGAGCGACGTGGACGACCTTCTGCGCGTGCTCGGCGTGGCCAGCGACGTCCTCCGCGGCGTCTGCGACGCCGATCGTGACGCAGAGCCCGAGCAGCGCTGCAGCGACCCTGGTGGTGGCGGTGAGTGCGAGTCCCGTTCGCTTCATGCGTCCCCCCTGAATGCGGCCATCCGGCCGTGATTGCCTTCCCCTAGCACATGGAACGGTGCGGGCCGAAATCCGCGCGGCCGGACTCACGCCCCGGCCACCACGACCTCCGGCTCCGCCGTGACCGGGCAGTTGACCGAGTTCGCGATGAAGCACCCGTCGTGCGCCGCGTCGACGAGCTGGCGGGCCTTGGCGACATCCGTTCCCGGCGCGACGGTGATGCGCGGTCGCAGCGTGACCGCCGCGATCCGCATCTTGCGGTCGACGAGCGCGAGCGTGGCGCTGGCCCGGTCTTCGTAGGCGACGACGGTCACGCCGGCGCGCGGCGCGAGCGCCAGATAGGTGAGGAGCTGGCACGACGCCACGGCCCCCAGGAACAGCTCCTCCGGGTTCGCGCGCGCCGGGTCCCCTTTGTACTGAGGCGCCGCGGACACCTCGACCGGTGGCCGTCCTTCCCACTCGAGTCGATGGTTCCCCCACGCGCCCCCCTGGCCACCACCTTGCCAGGCGAGGTGCGCGTGGAACTCGTGCGTCGTTGCCATACCGGCCCTCCCGTCCGAAACCAGCCCGGCACGGCCCTGTCGGCCGGTGCTCGGAATAGCCCCGCGATACTGTTAAGAACGTTGGCGAACCATGGCAGAAGCGGAGCCCCACGTCACGCTGGAGGGGGTGCGGATGGCGTTTGGAGAGCGCGTGGTGTTTCGGGCGCTCTCGTGTGCCTTCCCGCGCGGGCGGATCACCGTGATCCTCGGCGGATCCGGATCGGGCAAGAGCACCGTCCTGCGACTCGTCGCGGGCCTCGTGCGCCCGCAAGCGGGTCGCATCGTCGTCGCCGGCGACGAGATCACCGGCCTCGGCGAGCGCGATCTCATGCGCATCCGCCGTCGCCTCGGCATGATGTTCCAGGGCGGCGCGCTGCTCGACTCGCTCACCGTGCTCGACAACCTGGCCTTCCCCCTGCGCGAGCACACGCGCCTCGGCGAGCGCGCAATCGCCGAGGCGGTCCACGCCCGCCTGGACGCGGTCGGCCTGCGCGACGTCGACACGCTCCTCCCGGGCCAGCTCTCCGGCGGCATGCTCAAGCGCGTCGCGCTCGCACGCGCCATGATGCTCGATCCCGTGATCCTCTTGTGCGACGAGCCGTTCTCGGGTCTCGACCCGATCTCCGTGCGCCGGATCGAGAAGCTCCTCGTGCATACCAACCAGGCCCTCGCCATCACCATGTTGGTCGTCTCCCATGACGTCGCCTCCACCTTGCGCATGGCGGACCACGTCGTGCTGCTGCTCGGCGGGCAGGTCCTGAGCGGCACTCCCGCCGAGCTGATGCAGAGCCACGACCCGGCGGTGCGGGCATTCCTCGGCGAGGACGTGGCGGAGGCCGTCGCATGACGCGACCCGCCTGGGTCGGCGAGCTCGGCTGGCACGCGCTGCGCTTCGTCGAACAGCTCGGGCAGATGGCAGCGTTCGCGCTGCGCATCCTGCGCACCGTCGTGACGCCGCCGGTTCGCGTGCGGCCGTTCGTCGACGAGGTCTTCAAGCTCGGCGTGCTCTCGCTCGTCATCATCTGCATCTCGGGGCTCGCCGTCGGCATGGTGCTCTCGCTCCAGGGCTACAACACACTCGTGCGGTTCGGCGCCGAGAACTCCCTCGGCGCGGTGGTCGGCCTCAGCCTGGTGCGCGAGCTCGGGCCGGTGCTGACGGCGCTGCTCGCCACGGGCCGTGCCGGCTCGGCCACGGCGGCCGAGATCGGGACGATGGTCGCCACCGAGCAGATCGACGGTCTCCGGATGATGGCCGTCGACCCCGTGCACCTCGTCGTGACGCCGCGGGCGATCGCCATGACCTGTGTGATGCCCCTGCTCTCGGCGCTCTTCATCACGGCCGGCCTGCTGGGCGGCTATCTGGTCGGGGTCCTGCTCATGGGGATCGACGCCGGGACGTATCTGACCAGCCTCGAGCATGCCGTCGACTTCCGCGACGACGTGCTCGGCAGCTTGCTCAAGGCCGTCGTTTTCGGAATGCTAGTGGGACTGATCGCGACCTACCGCGGCTTCACCAGCGCGCCGACGTCGGCCGGGGTGAGCGCGGCCACGACCTCGACGGTCGTGGTGGCCTCGGTGAGCATCCTGATCGCAGACTACTTCATCACGGCGCTCTGGGGGGTGTGAGGCGGTGACGCGCGCGCCGATGCGCGATTTTCTGGTGGGGCTGTTCGTCCTCGGCGGGCTCGGGGCGACCGGCTACCTCTCGTTTGGCGTGGCCGGCCCGTCCTGGAGCGGCCCGCACGGCTTTCGCGTCTACGCCGCCTTCGACCAGATCGGCGGGCTCAAGGTCCGCGCGCCGGTGGAGATCGCCGGCGTGAAGGTCGGGCAGGTGCGCGCCATCGCGCTCGATGATCGCGCCCGCGCCAGGGTCGAGCTCGACCTCGACCCCGCCCTCAAGCTGCCGCTGGACACGTCGGCGTCGATCGTGACCGCCGGCATCCTCGGCGATCGCTACATCTCGCTGCAGCCGGGGGGGGATCCCGAGGTGCTCGGGCCGGGGGACGAGATCACGTTCACCGAGTCGGCCGTCATCCTCGAGCGCCTCATCGGCAAGCTCATCCACAACACCGACGTCTCCAAGGGCGAGAAGACGGAGTAGTACTCATGCACAGGACTTGCGTCGCACTGTTCGCCACCGTGTTGCTGGCAGCTCCCGTCGTACGGGGCGCCGAGCCGACACCAATCGCGTCCCGGCCCGAGCACGACCCGATCGAACCCGTCAACCGGGGGATCTTCCGCTTCAACGATGCGGTCGACACGTGGGTCCTCGAGCCGGTGGCCACCGGCTGGCATTGGGTCATGCCCGATCCGGTCGAGAAAGCCGTGTCGCGGTTCTTCGACAACCTGCGCTTCCCGATCGTCCTCGTGAACGACGTGCTGCAGGGCAAGGTGGTCGCGGGCGCGAGCGACGTCGGGCGGTTCGCGGTCAACACCACGGCCGGCGTGGCGGGCTTCTTCGATCCGGCCACGCACCTCGGGCTCGATCGTCACGACGAGGACTTCGGTCAGACCCTCGGCGCGTGGGGGCTCCCTCCGGGCCCCTATCTCGTGCTGCCGTTCCTCGGTCCCTCGACGATCCGCGACACGGGCGGCCTCGCCGTCGACGCCGCCACCTACGTGCCAGTGTGGTTCGTCGAGTGGTACGTCACCACCGGCTCACGACTCGTCGAAGCCGTCAACACGCGCGCGCACTACCTCGACGAGGTCCGCAAGAACAAGGAGGCCGCGCTGGACTACTACGAGTTCGTCCGCGACGCGTATCTGCAGCACCGTCGCGCCCTCGTGAACGACAGCGAGGACGTACCTGCCGAGGAGCAGCAAGACATCTACGAGCTGGAGCCAACCAAGCGATGAGCCACCCCACCCTCCACCTTGTCCTCGCGGCGGCCCTGGTCGCCCTACCGGGGGGCGCCGTCGCCGCCGATCCTCCCCGCGTCGTCATCGAGCAGACCACCAGCATGGTCCTCGACGTGCTCGGGGACCACGCGCTGTCCAGCGCCGACAAGCGCCGCCGCATCGAGGGCGTCGTCTACGCCCGCGTCGACTTCGACGTGCTCTCGCGTCTCGTCATGGCGCAGAACTGGGATCGCCTCAGCCCGCCGCAGAAGACGGCCTTCCTCGAGGAGTTCCGCCGCCATCTGTCCGTCACCTACGGGAAGCGGCTCGAGAGCTATCGCAACGAGCGCGTCGAGATCACCGGAGAGCGGGACGAAGCCCGGGGCGATCACACGGTCAAGACGAAGATCCTCCGCGGCGGCCCCGACGACATCCTCGTCGATTACCGCCTGCGCCGGAGCGGCGACCGCTGGCTGATCATCGATTTCATCATCGAAGGCGTGAGCCTGGTCGCGAACTACCGCTCCCAGTTCCAGGAGATCATGGGCAACGGCGGTGCGAACCATCTGATCGAGCTCCTGCGCGAGAAGAACGCCTCCGGGGAGCCGCTCAAGTCGTAGGACGGGCCGACGGCCTCGTCGGGCTGCCGCGGGCGGGAATCGCCGGGGCACCCCCCTCCCAGGCATGGGAACCCCACCTCCCAAGCTCGACGCAGAGACGGACCGCGGCGCCTGGCACGGCGCCTGCTGTTCGGGGCATGACGCTGTCGACTTCGACGGGAAAGCCCCCGAACGTGTCGATCGAGCCCGACGTGCTCCTCCCCGTGCAACACCAGGGTCGGACCCGTCTCGGGCCCGCGCAGCAGCTGATGCTCGCGGTCCTCGAGGACGCGCTGGCATCGTACCGCCGGCACGGCCGGGGAACTGGGCGCCGGGACCGCCGGCTGTTCGGGGAGGTCGCGGACTGGTTCTCGTCCGAGGACACGACGTGGACGTTCTCGTTCGTGAACGTCTGCCGCGCCCTCGGGTTCGAGCCGAGCGCCATCCGCGAGGCAATCACGCGCGGGGGACGTCCCGTCGCCGCGGGCCTGCTCGTGGGGCCGATGCCGCGACCGGCGGCACCGGTGCGCTCGCTCGTACCCCGAGAGGAGAGCGCTCCGCCGCTCGCCCGCGCGGTCTGAGCGCCAGCCGTGGGCCCCGCGCCAGCCAGGCTCTCGCCGCTGGACGCAGCGTTCCTCTACTTCGAGAGGCCGCACCAGCGCCTCTACGCGGGCTGTGTGGCGATCCTCGACGGAGCGCCCGGGTTCGCGGCCTTTGCCAACGCCGTCGAGCAACGGGTGTGCACGCTGCCGCGCTATCGCCGGCTGCCGGTGCGGGCCACGCTCGACCTCGGGCTGCCGCGCTGGGAGGAGGATCCCCGGTTCGAGGTGCGCCGGCACGTTCGCCACATCGCGGTCCCGCCACCCGGCGATGACGCGGCACTCGAGGAGCTGGTCGATTCGCTGTTCGCGACGCAGCTCGACCCCGACCATCCGCTCTGGGAAGCCTACCTGATCGAAGGACTGGCCGGCGGGCGCAGCGCGGTGTTGTGCAAGGTGCATCACAGCATGACCGACGGGGTGAGCGGCGCGCAGTTGCTCGATGCGCTCTTCGACCCACTCCCGGGCGCACCACCGCCCGCCGCGGCCGAGTCCGCCGCGCACGACGTTCCGCGACGCAGCGGGCTCTGGCCGGCACTGCGAGCCCTCGCCGATCCGCAGACCGCATGGGCGCACGCGCGCGAGGCCGCCGAGGTCGCTCGGGTCGCCACCTCGCTGTTCTGGCAGGGCGTCCCGCAGCTGCCGTTCAACGGTCCCCTCGGTGACGCGCGCCGCGTGGCGTGGGCGGCCTTCCCGCTCGACGACTTCCTCGCGATGCGCGGCACCGCGGGGGCGAAGGTGAACGAGGTCGTACTCGCCGTGATCGCGGGTGCCCTCCGCCGCTACCTTCTGGCCCATGGAGAACCCACCGACGCGGGCACCGTACGCGCGCTCGTACCCATCAGCCCCCGTCGCGAAGAGCACGTCGCGCTCGGGAACCTGCTGTCCGCGGCGTTCCCGACGCTTCCCGTGGACGAGCCCGATCCGATCGCACGGCTCGAGCGCATCCGCAGCGAGACCCGTGCACACCGGTCGCGCGCCCGGGATCGCGCCTCGGGTTTTCTCCCCACCCTCGCCGCCTCGCTCCCGCCGGCCCTGGCCGCGCTGTTCGCGCGGCTGTCGCCGGATCGCCCGCTCGTCAACACGGTGTGCACGAACGTTCCCGGGCCGCGGCAAGCCCGCCGGCTCGCCGGCTGCCGCGTCGTCGACATGCACCCGATCGTGCCGCTCCTGTTCGGGATGGGACTGGAGTTCGCGACCCTCAGCTACGCCGATCGGATCTCGATCTGCGCGGCCGCCGATCCCCAGCTCGTCCCCGATGCGGCACGCATCCCCGACCACCTCCGCGCAGCCGCGGAGGAGCTGCAGTCGGCGCTCGCGCTCCGCGCCCAACGCCCGACGGTCGAAGGCCTCCGGGTCGCCGACCTCATGACGATCGACGTGGTCACGGTCACGCCCGAGCACACCCTGGGCGAGGCGTGGGACCTCATGCGCGAGCACCACATCCGCCACCTTCCGGTGGTCGACGAGGCGGGTCACCTCGTCGGCCTGGTCACGCACCGCGACCTGCTCGCGGCGGCGACGAGCTCGCTCACCTTTCCCGCCGAACACGACCGCGTCTTCCTCCTCGGTGGCCATCGCGTCGCCGAAGTGATGGAGACGCACCTCTCGACGGCCACGGCCGACGATCCGGCGCCCGACGTCGGCGAGCGCATGGCGCGACATCGCATCGGCTGCGTCCCGGTCGTGGACACGGAGGGCCGCCTGGTTGGCATCGTGACGGAGACGGACTACCTTCACTGGGCCACTGCACGCATGGAGGCAACTACCACGGCCGCGCGTGCGGGCTCGTGAGCGAGGAGGCTCATCCCATGCTCGTCCGCGACCTCATGCAACGTGACCCGACCACGCTCGCCGTCCACGATGCGCTCGATGTCGCCGACGACATCATGCGGCTCGGCCGCGTGCGGCATCTGCCGGTCGTCGACCAGGGCCGCCTCGTCGGCGTCCTGACGCAGCGGGACCTCCTCAGAGCCAGTATCTCCTCCCTCCTCCAGCTCCGCTACGCCGCCGAGCGCGAGTGGCTGACGAAGGTCGAGGTCCGCTCGGTCATGAGCACGACCCTCCACACCGTGTCGCCGACCTCGACCGTCCGTCACGCGGTCGAGCTGATGATCGCGCACAAGATCGGCTGCCTGCCGGTGGTCACCGATGGCGCGCTCGTCGGCCTGCTCACCGAGACCGACCTGCTCCAGCTGCTCGCCAATCAGCTCGCGACGGCGGAGGCGAAGGACCGGCTACCCGAGTTCCCCCCCGACTGACGCGGGCGCCTCGGGGGGCTGGTACGCGCACGCGGGGTCCGCCGCCAGCGGGTTGCCGGTCGTCGCGTACGCACGCGCGCGCGATCCACCGCACAGTGTCCGGTACGGGCACCGGCCGCACTTTCCCTCGATCAGCCACTCCGAGCGCAGCGAACGGAAGAGCGCGCTCGTGCGGTAGATCGAGGCGAGCCGCTCCTCGCGGACGTTGCCAGCCGTGATCGGCAGGAACCCGCTCGGCTGCACGTCGCCGGTGTGCGAGACGAAGACGAAGCCCTTACCGTCATTCACGGGCGGCGGCGCGGGCCGGCGCCGATACGCTGGGTCGCGGCGCGCGCGCTCGGCTTCCCGGGTGACGACGACGCGCCGGAAGGCCTCGGCGGCCGTGGTCTTGACCGGGAGCCCGGTTCGCACGCTCCACGCGTAGAGGAACTCGAAGACCCGCTCGCACGCGTCGGCGTCGAGCTGAACGTCGCGACCGGCACGACCCGTGGGCACGACGATGAACACGCTCCACAGCGCCGGCGCGACCTCCTCGACCAACGCGGCGGTCTCGGCGAGCCGCTCGACCGTGATGCGCGTGAGACTCGTGTTGATCTGGATCGGCAGATCCACCGCGCGCGCCGCCCGGATCGCTTCCAGCGTGCGCGCGAAGGCGCCGGGGACGCCGCGCATGCCGTCGTGCGTGGCCGCGTCAGGGCCGTCGAGGCTGAGCGCGATCCGCCGCACGCCGGCGGCCGCGAAGCGCGCGACCACATCGGCGGTGAGCAGCGGCGTGACGCTCGGAGCGACCGCGACATTGAGGCCGCGCCGGACGGCCGCCGCGATCAGCTCGAAGAGGTCGGGCCGCTTGACCGGGTCGCCGCCCGTGAGCACCACGACCCCGGGATCCAGCTCGGCGAGCTGCTCGATCAGATCGAGGCCCTCGGCGGTCGTCAGCTCTCGCGGATCGCGGCGGGCCATGGCACTCGCCCGGCAGTGTGTGCAAGCGAGATCGCAGGCGCGGGTCACCTCCCAGATCGCCACCATGGGCGAGACCGCGAGTGCGCGGGCGGGAATACGTGGACGGGCCATCAGTTCCTTTTACCAGGATCCGTGCTCCGGAGCAGCCGGGGCCCCAGGACCGCGAGCCACACGGTCGAGCCGACGAGCCACATGCCCGCGGCCGAGGCCAGGTGCGCGAAGTACGTCTGGCTGGCATCCGCGGCCAAGCGCGCCAGCAGCGCCAAGAACAGCGTCACCGCGAGAACCACGACGAACGCCGGTCGCCCCTGCGCCTGCTGCTCGAGTCCGAGGTGTCCGAGGGCCACGTGGGTGGCGACCCCGAGCACGAGCGTCCCGAATCCCCCGATGAAGGTCACGTGCAGCGCAGCCACACGGTAGTCCGGTAGGAGCGCCGCCGCCAGGACGCCGACCGGTACGAGCCAGATTGCGAGCCACACGAGCCACCGGTGAAGCCCTGGCCTACGGGGCGGCTGCCGCGCATGCACCAGACAGCCCGCGACGATCCCCGCGCGCAGGAGCCCCCCCGGCAGCGCCTGGCCGACATGCTCGAGCCCGAGGCTGACGGCGATCCCGAGACCCGCGGCGCTCCACGCCGCCAGCGCGCGGCGCGCCGCGGGCGATCCGTCCATGTCGCGCGGCGGATCCTGCCCGGTGACGAGTGGCAGGATGAGCCGGCCCGCACCGACGACCAAGCAGATCGGCGCCCCCTGCTCCGCGAGCAGTCGCGCGAGCCCGAGTCGCTCCGGGGAGACCACGCCGAGCGCCCACCCCAGGATGGTCGCGCTGCCCACCACTCCCATCGCGAGGCTCCACGGCAGCAGCACGAAGGACGCCGGGGGACGCCGCGCCGCACCACGCCCGAAGAGGCGGGGCAACGCGAAGCACAGGAGCACACCCTGCATCGTGAGCACACAGGCCTCGGCGATGGCCCAGTGCTCGAGCGCCGCGGCCAACGGCATCGCGACCAGCGCGGATACGGCGACGCCCAGCTCGACGCGCGACACTGGCGCCGACTGCGTGCGCCGCGGCAGCGCCGTCATGAGGAAGCCGAGCGCGAACGCGAGCACGAACGCCTGCGTCTGCACGAGGCCGTGGAACAGGCACGAATACGAGTTGGTGAGCCCGAGGCCGTAGAGCAGCCAGTGCCCGACCCCGGCCCATCCGAGCACGATGCCGAGGGGGAAGAAGAGCCGGAAGGGTTCGCGCGTCATCCGAGCACGGCGCCAGGGTGCGACCATCCCCGCCGTCTCGCCGACCGGAGCAAGTCCGGGACCACGGGCATGGCGGAGGGCGACCGGCGGGCGATCCCCTCCGAGTCGCAGCCCTGCGATCGCCGGGGCGCCGCGTTCCCACGCATGAGAAACGGGAGCGGGGGGCGATCGGGTCCGAGGCCGGTCAGCCCGGCGACTCGCCGGCCAGGACCCGGAGCACGTCGCCGCGACTGATCATGCCGAGGAGGCGCCCGTCGTCGATGACGGGCAGGCTGTTCCAGCAGTGCTGCACCATCAGGCGCGCGGCCTCGCCGACCGTGGCCTCCGGGCCGATGGCCACGGGCGTGCGGGTCATTGCCGTCCGCACCGGCGTCCACTCGAACTGTCCGTGGTGCGGCTGCATGTCCCACCGCGTCAGAATGCCCACGACGCGACTGTCATCGACGACCGGAAGCTCACGCGCGCCCAGCGCGTCCATCGTCTGCGCGGCGTAGGCGAGGCTCACCGCTGGAGCCACGGCGCCGACGCGCGTCCGCATGATCTCGCGCACCCGGACCTCGCCCGCAGGCCGGCCGACCAGGGCCGCACTCACGTCGCGGCAGGCCTCTTGTATCGCGTCGGCGAGGCGCACGAGCACGGCGTGCCCATCGCGGCCGAGCGCACCATCGATGCGCGCAAAGACGTCCGTGACGCGGCTTTCGTCGGGCGACGCCGCGACCCGATCGGCGTGCGGCAGGAACCCCGCGACCTCGCGCGCCAAGTGCGCCCGCTCGAAGGCGACGTAGGACTCGATGAGGTCGGGATCCTGCGGCGACCGGCGCAGCGTTTCGAGCCGACGAAGGGCCTCCGCGTGGTCCGTCTCCAGCAACTCCGCCACGCCCGGAGCGAACGGCCGAACGCCCTCCTCCTCTTTCAGGTGGTGGCAGCCGCACACGAAGGCGGCGAAGAACTCGACGACGGCGTTCAGGAGACCCTCCGGAACGGCCTCGCCGCGGCGGAGGCGGCGCACCAATAGCTCCGCCCCCTCGAGCACCCGCTCGATGATGACATGCTCGCGCCGCAGCTCGTCGCTACTCGACATCGGGCTCGGGACGACCTCGGACCGGAAGCATTGAATGTGCCAGGCGGGGCAGTCACGCCAGATGCGCCATGCAGTGGCACCCGCTCTCGCCCACGCGGCGCTGTTCGCCCCGCGCTTCCCACGCGCGAGAAGTCGACCGGGGACCGCGTGTCGCAACCCCCTGGCAGCGCTCTTGCAGCGGCCGCCGCGTGACGCTGCGCAGATTGACTCCGTACGCGCGGCGCTGCACGGTACCGAAATGCGCTGGGTGGTGATCTTCGTGTTGGCGTTCGGGACGGTAAACGTGCTGACCGCGCGACCGACCCGCGCCGCCGACCGCCTGGACGTCACGAATCCCGGGAACATCCTCGACTTCTCGCCACCGACAGCACCGCCGCGTGCCGACGATGACGATGACGCCAGACCCGACCCGGGGCTCGCAGGGTACCCGCCTCGTGGCACCGCGGGCTATCAGGGTGGCGCCGCGGGGTTCCAGCGTCCCGCCGCCGGCCGTTCCTCGACCGGCAGCAACGACACGGCGCCGCTCGCCCCGCGTTGAGCAGCCCCGCTCAGGGAGACGGCTCGATCTCGACAGCGTCGAGACCGCCGACACCACCGTCCGCGACCCGCTTCCACCGCAGCGCGCGGCGGCTCAATTCGGGCCGCGAGTCGTGCGCTGAATTCACTGCCGCTGGACACGTCCAATCTCCAAATACGCTCACGGAGGAGGACCAGTTCATGCGCCTCATGTCTCTCGGTACCGCAGCCGCCGTTCTCGCGGTCCTGGCGCTCGCCGCAGCGCCCGTGCAGGCGGCCCACAAGCCGAAGCACCCTGCCCATCACGGCACGAAGGCCAGCAGGCACGCCAAGAAAGCCGCTCACCCCAAGAAGGCAACGAAGAAGCAGGCGCGCGCCGCGCACCACACGCATCAGGTCTAAGGGTCGCCGGAGGGTCCCCGGGACGCTCGGCAGGTCACGACGCCGACGTCCCCGAGATCCGTCACGGCTGCCCGCGCTGCCTACGGCGCCGTCGTCGGCTCGATCTGCAGCTCGATCGGCGCCGTCGGACAGTCCGACAGGCTCAGCTCGCCGACCCGCGCATGCTCGAAGGTCGCGTCGTAGCCGTACGCGAACATCTCGATCGCCTGCAGGAACGGCAGCGCGAGCGCGAAGCTCCCGTCACTCGCCGACACCCCGACGAAGCTGCACCCGCCGAGACCGCACACCTGCTCGAGCGCCTCGGTCGGCACCGCCGGGTCGAACGCCACCACGGTGGCCCCCGCGGACGCCGTCCCCGCTTCGTCGACGACGCGCCCGGTGAGGCGGCACAGGTTCGAGCCAAGCTCGTTTGCCGCGCTGAGCGCGATCTCCGGTCCCGCGCAGGGGCACGTCCCGGCGTGGCCAGCGGACACGATCTCGCCCCCGTCGTACGCCGTGCCCCCGTACAGGACCCGAACGCGCGAGCGGTGGGTCTCGCCCGGCGTGCCGTCGCCGTCGATGTCCTCGCCGACACCTTCGCTGCGCGGCACCGCGGTGCACGCGGAGCCCGCGCCGTCGGCGGTCTGCAGGTCGCTGATCCCCAGATACGTAACGCCCGTGAGATACACGGTCGCCCCTTCGGCCGGACCGCCTCCGGGCGCGCGGACCGTCATCCCGGCACACGCGATGCCCTCCATGGGCACCGCGACGCTCCACCACGAGAAGTGGGCGATGAGACCACAGGCCACCACCGGCCCCGCGAATGCACCGGAGCGGATGTCGGGAAGACGGCTCTCGGCGAGATCGTGGCCGGACCCGTCCTGCAACGTCCCCGCACCATCGCGGACCCAGGTGCCGGCCACCTCGTCGAAGGCGTAGAACGGTACCTCGATCACGCCGGTGCCGGGCGTGAGGTCGGCGAGCAGGCTGCGCGTGTCGCGCGGGACGTCCATGCAGAGGGTCGCCGGCGGCGACAGGTCATGGACCGGCGTGCCCGCATCGTCGGTGAGCTGAACCACCGAGAAGACGCTCGGGCGGAGCACGTTGCCTTGTGCGTCGCGGTAGCTGCCGGGGAAAGCGTCCGCGTCGCGCGAGGGATCGAAGAGCCGAGCCTGGCCGTGAAGCGGCACCGTCAGGCCCAGGATGCTGAGCTTCTCGTCCGCGAGCAGGCACTGGCCGGGAACGCCGTTGCAGTCGAGGACCTGAAGGTCGCGCAGCGCGGCGTTCAGCAGGAGGTCGGCGCCCGGCCCGCCGTTCACCCGTCGGATGAGCGGCGCCAGGCCCGTGGCGCGGAAGCTCACCACCGCTGCGTCGCCGAGCGTCACCGGCACCTCGAGCCGATAGGCTCCGCCCGGGTCGGTGGCCGCAGTGGCGATCTCGGCCGCACCGAGGCTGCCGTTGCCGTCGCGGTCGACGCCGATGCGCACCTCCGCGTCCGGAATCGCCTGCGCCGCGCTGGCTCCGTCCTCGATCCGCACAACCCGACCGTGGACCGCCAAGATCGCGCGCACCGGTGGGAGCGCGGCCGTGCAGCGCGTACGATCCTGGTCCTGCTTGCACGCCGCGACCGTCGTCCGTTTGCAGGACGTCTTGCACTTCCCGCGCTTCTTCTTGGGAAGCTGCGCACAGCTCTGCGTGACGCACGCGCCGATCGTGCTCTTGCAGAGTCGCTTGCACTTCTTCTTGCCGCGACCGGCACCGGCAGCGACGCCGAGCGAGGTGACGAGGACGACCGCGAGGAGAACCCGCAGGCTACGGGAGCCGGACATCTCAGGCGCCAGGGTGCCTCAGTCCAGGGGGACGGCGCAAGGCACATCACGCCCGAACGGGCGCCGCTGCGCGACGACGCCGCGGGGACCCGCGGGCTTCCCGAGTGCGCCCAGAGAGATTCGAACTCCCGACCTTCTGATCCGTAGTCAGACGCTCTATCCAACTGAGCTATGGGCGCCGGAAAGAGGCGGCATCGTCTAGCACACCCCCTCGGGCCCCTCAAACTTCGCAGCCCCCGGGTTGGGCGGCCACCCTCCCGCTGGCTACGTGTCGTCCCAACTGCCAGCACCCGACCAAACCTCCGCGCCCGCACCGTCGCATGCCCCCGGCGCTCTCCGCGCCCTGGCGCTCCGCGCCTCTTCGCGGTGCCCTCGCGCAATGCGGCCTCCGCCGCGTCAGCCCGCGCGCCCGAGGAACGCGCGCGTCTCCGCTGCGCGCGGTGCGTCGAGCACCGCCGCCGGCGGGCCGCTCTCGACGATGCGACCGCCCGCGAGCACGACCACGCGGTGCGCGACGTGGCGCGCGAACTCGAGCTCGTGCGTCACGACGACCATCGTCTGGCCCGCCGCCGCGAGGTCGCGCACGACCGCGAGCACCTCGCCCGTGAGCCGTGGGTCGAGCGCCGACGTGGGCTCGTCGAGCAGCAGGACCGCCGGGTCCATCGCCAGCGCACGTGCGATGGCCACCCGCTGCTGCTGGCCGCCGGAGAGCGTCCGCGGAAAGGCCGCCGCCTGCTCCGTGAGCCCGACCCGCGCCAGCAGCGCGTGCGCCCGCGCACGCGCCGCCCAGCGCTCGAGGCCGAGCACGTGGCGCGGCGCGCCGGCAACGTTCTCGAGCGCCGTCCAGTGCGGAAAGAGATGGAACGCCTGGAAGATCATCCCCACCTGCCGGCGGACCGCGCGGAGCAACGGGGCGTGCCGCCGCTCGCTCAACCCGGGCCGCAGCGTCTCGCCCGCGACGCACACCTCCCCCGCGTCGAACGGGGTAAGGTAGTTGAGCGCACGCAGGGCGTACTCTTCCCACTGCCCGACGGCCCGAGCACCGCCACCACCTCGCCGCGCGCAACCGTGAGGTCGACCCCACGGAGCACCTCCGTCCCTCCGAGGCGGGTCACCAGCCCGCGCGCGGCCACGACCGCCGTGGTCATCCGGCCGCCGGCGCGAGTCGTCGCTCGAGCCGCCGCGCGAGACGGCCGAGCGGCCAGCTCATCGCGAGGTAGAGCGCGGCGCAGAGGAGACCCGGGACGAGCCAGCCGTGCAGGTCGACCGCCGTGATCGTCATCTGCTTGGTGAGCTCGACCACCGTGATCACCGACACCAGGGACGAGTCCTTGAGCAGCGCGATGAAGTCGTTGGCGACGCCGGGAAGCGCCACCCGGGCCGCCTGCGGCAGCACGACGTGGCGCAGCGCACCCAGGCGCGAGAAGCCGAGCGCGAGCGCCGCCTCGGTCTGTCCCGCCGGCACGGCGTCGAGCCCCGCGCGGTAGAGCTCGGACTCGTACGCGGCATAGTTGAGCCCGAGGCCGAGCACCGCGGCGGTGAACGGGTCGAGCGCGAGCAGGGGCGCGAGTCCATAGTACACGACGTAGAGCTGCAGGAGCACGGGCGTGCCGCGAAAGAGCTCGACGTACCCCGTCACCGCTGCCCGCGCGACGGGGCCGCCCTCTCGCCGCAGCACGCTCAGGCCGATTCCCCCCAGCACGGCGAGCGCCATCGCCAGCGTCGAGATCACGACCGTGATCGCCGCGGCGCGGAGGAAGAGGCCGAGCTGTGCGGCGCTGAGGCGAGCGCTCCGCGGCGCCGGGAGAGGTGCCGACACCACCGGCGGCGCATCGCCGAGCCCCGCCTGGCGCGTGTTCCAGAGCTGCCAGCGCGCGAGGATCGCACGCAGCTCGCCCTCCGCGATCATGTCACCGAGCGCCCCATCCACGACCTCCCGCAGCCGCGGCTCCCCCGGGCGGACCCCGATCGCGTACGTCCCCTCGCCGACCGTTGCGGCCGCGACCAGGCCCGGGCGCGTGAGCCCGTGCCGCACGGCGATCACGTCGTCGAGCACGACGCCGTCGATCCGCCGTTGCTCCAGGTCGATGTACGGTTCCTCGTCGCCCTCATAGAGCACCGCGTCGATGCCCGGCGTCCGGTCCAGGATCTCGTTCGCGAGCGAGCCGCCGAGCGTGCCGACACGCCGGCCGCGGAGATCGCCGAGTGCGCGCACGCCGGTCTGATCGCCCCGCACGACGAGCACCTCGGTGAACGCATAGTACGGACGGGTGAACGCCACGCGGCCCGCGTGCACGGCGCGCACCTCGAGGCCGTTGAGGATCACGTCGAAGTCGCCGCGCTCGAGCGCGGGAACGAGATGCTCCCAGGCGTTCTGTACGAACTCCGCCTGCACCCCGATCCGGCGCGCGAGCGCGGCGGCGATCTCGACCTCGAAGCCCACGAGGCGACCGTCGTCCGCGTCCTGAAACACGTACGGCGCGCCCCCCTGGACGTCGCCGCCCCAGCGCAGCACGCCGCGGGCCCGCACGCGCGCGAGCCCATCCCCGTCGGCCGCCCGCGCCGCACCCCCGAGGGCCATCGTCGCGACGAGCGCCAGCGCGGTCCGAAAACGCATCGGCGGCGCCCCTCTATCATCCCCCCACCGTGGGCTCCAACGCCCCCCGCGCGCACCGCCAGCGTCTGTGGTATGGAGCCCGACCGATGCAACTCCGCCGTCTCGCGTGCGGCACCGCACTGCTCGTCGCGGGCACGCTCGCCCGTCCGGTCCGGGCCGGGGACGCCACCGGCGCCTTCGCCCCCTACGAGGACATCGTCCCGGTGATCGCCGACCTCACCTGGCACCTCAAGGACGACGTCTACCGCTTTCCCCCACCCCAGGATCCCACCGGCCACGACCTCTACGGGCTCACGCTCGCCCGGCTCGACGCCTGGGAAAAACGCTTCCCGAACCGGCTGCGCGACGTCATCAGCTTCACGCGCGCCGAAACCCTCGAGCGCCTCGGCGAGTACCGGCGCGCCGCCGATGGCTATGCGAAGGTCGCGGCGCTCCCGTCGCCGCTCGCGCCCCGCGCGAATGACTGCCGGGCGCGCGCCGAGGCCTTCGCCGTCGCCGCGGCGCTCCCGGAAACCGGGAGCGACATCGGCGAGCGCCTCACGCTCGTCCGCCGCAAGCTCGACGCCTGGGACCAGCTCCTCACCAGATACCAGGCCACCGCCTTCCAGCCGGTGGTCATGGTGGAGATCGAGCGCCTCGAGCGGATCGGGGCCACGATCGTCGCCGACCACCGCGACGCGATCGAGAACGGCGACGCCACCGCCGAGCGCTCCTTGCGGTTCCTGATCGAGAAGCACGCCGACTCGAAGAACCTGCCGAGCCACATCCTGCGCCTCGGCGACCTCTACGCCGACCTCGCACGCGAGTACGTCGCGACACACGATCGTCCCCTCGCGTTCGACCCCGACGAATTCACCCGCCGCGCCGATCGCGCCCTCGACACGTACCGGAAGGTCGCGACCTGGGACGGCGCGCGCGAGAAGCCCGAGGGCCAGGGACACTTCGCCGCCTTCGAGGCCTGGAAGTCGATCACGCTCGCCCGCTACCGCTGATGCGCCGGCTCGCTCCGCTCCTCGCCCTGCTCGCCCTGGCCGCGCCCGCCTGCGCCGACGATCTTCTCGGCGAGGCCGCCACCGTCGACCGAGAGGCCGAAGTCCGCGTCCACGATCTGCTCGCGCGCGCGCTCGCGGAGGACGGCCCGGCCTTCGACGCCGAGATCGCCGCCCTCGCTGCCCTCGACGACGCGCGGCGGGAGGCCGACCTGCCACGCACCGGCCTCCTCGACGACGCCCACTATCTCGCCGCCGCCCTCGCGCCGTCGCGCGACGCGCGACGCGCCGCCCTCGAGGCCGTGCTGCGGGCGCATCCCGACCCCACCGTGCGCCGCCTGGCCGAGCACCGCCTCGAGGATGCCGACGACGCCGCCAAGGCCGATCAGCTCCTCGCCGACGACCGGCACAACCGTCGCGCCGAGCTGCTGAACGACGCCGTGCGCCCGCTCGGCGTCTTCTCGCCCACGGCGTTCCTCGCCGCCATCAACCCCCTGCTGCTCGCCGGCAGCGCCGTCGACAGCATCGCGACGACCGCGGTGAACCTCTGGAACTACAACCGCCTCAGCACCGCCGAGCGCGAGGCGCTGGTGCGCTACCGCACCGAGCTCGCGCGCGAGCCGGACACGGCCGACGCGCCGGCGATCGCGCGCGCGATCCGCCGTCTCGGCGAAAAGCGCGCCAAGGTCTTCTGCACGGAGACCGTCGCCGCCGCGACCCAGGCCCTCGACGCGGGCGACCTCGACCGCGCCCGCTTCTACGTCGACAGCGCGCTCGCCACCGACCACTGCACCGACGCGGCGGCAACGTCGCAGGAGCGGCTCGCTCGCCTCCGCAACGAGCGCGCCGCCCGCGAGGAGGCCGCACGCTGGCCCGTGGACGAGCCCCCGGCACCGGAGCCGGACGAGACGGAAGACCACTATGCACTCGTCGCCGCCGTTGCGCTCGGCGACCCGGCGGCGATGGCGGAGGCGGGCAACCGCTTCCTCGCCCGCCACGATGACAGCGCGCTCGCCCCGGGCGTGCGCTACGCGGTCGCGGTCGCCCGCGACCGCGGTGGCCCCCGGGAGCTCGCCCGCGACGCCGTCACCGCGCTCGCGCGCGACCACCGCTCGGATGCCGGCCGCCACGCCGCCGCGCTCGCCGCGAGTCCGGAGTGGAATCGACTCGGCGCGCTCGCCGACGCCGAGTCGGCGCACTCGCGCGACGTCGCCCGCTACGTCCTGCTCGGCCGGCAGATGGACGGGCGCACGGCGCTCTACAGCGCACTCCAGATCGGCGCCGACTCCGTCCGTGGCGCCCAGTCGTTCGGCATCTTCAACGTGATCGGCCTCGCGACGCGCGCCTGGAGCGCGTGGCGCAAGGACCCGGCCTCCAACCAGGCGATCATCGACCGCGGTGAGGACTTCCTGGCTCGCGAGCCCGATTCGGCGGACGCGCCCGCCGTCCACGCCCGCCTCGCCGACGCCTACGAACGCGCCGGCAACTTCGGGCGTGCGCTGATGCACTGCCACGCGACGCCCGCCCCCGACCCCAAGCGCGTCGCGAAGCTCGAGGGGAAGCTCGCCGAGACCCTGCTCGCCGAGGCCGACCAGCGGGGTGGCGACCCCGACCTGCTGCGCCTGGTTGCGCACGGCTTCCCCGAGACCGCGGCCGGCAAGACCGCCCTCGAGCGGATCGAGAAGCTTCCGGGCGCCGGCGAGATCACGATCACCCGCGAGATCCTGGACGCGCAGCCGGCCCTGGCCGGACCCGCGGGCCTCGACCTCCCGCCCGCGCTCCTCGATCGAAGGCGCGCCAACGGGGAGATTGCCGACGCGGGTGTCACCCTGGCCAACGGCGCGCTCAAGCTGACGCTGCGCGATCCCGCCGGCGGTCCGGACACCACGGAAACCCGCCCCCTCGCGCCCGACGCCTGGGCCCGCGCTCGCGCGGCTGCCGAATCGGCGCTCTACGGCCAGGCGCTCGCCAAGGCCAAGGAGGACCCCGAGGCCGGGAAGTACGAGAAGTACATCCCGATCTACGTCACGGGCAGCATCGACGAGTCGGGCGGCGTGTACGTCTACCCGGGCGTCAAGCTCCGGCGCTATCACTCACCCGACGCGCCGCTCTACCAGTGACGCGCCAGCAGCGCGCGACGTAGCCACAGCCGAGCGCGCCGCAGGTCGCGGCATCGGCCGGGCGGCGCGGAAATGCACGCGGGTCCTGGACCGCCAGCGCCTCGCCGAGCGCCACGCCGGCCTCGACCATCGCCGCCTCCTCGCGCGCAACGTCGAGCGGCGGCAACGCCCACACGTGCACGCCGCCGCGCAGGAACACGAGATCGGCCGCGGCCGGATGGCCGTCGGCACCGGCCGCCAGCCGATACGCCGCGAGCTGCGCGCCGTGCTCCGCCGCACCCGCTGCCGACGGTCGTGTATACTTGTAGTCGCGCACGACCGGGACCGCCCCCCGCCGCGCGAGGAGGTCGATCCGCCCCTGCAGCACCAGCCGCGGCGCCGGGTGCGGCAGCGCCAGCACGAACGGCACCTCCCGCCCGACGAGCTCGAGCCCGTCCGCCAGCTCGCGCCGGAGCGCGGTCACCGCCGCGGTCACGTCCCGGGCCAGCTCGAAGCACTCCTGGCGGCGGAGCACCAGCGCCTCCGGCCTCTGCGCGACCGCCGCCGCGACATCGGCGTCAGAAGCCGCGGCCAGGTCGATCGACTCGAGCACGCCGTGCGCGGCCGTGCCGCGCAGCCGACCGTGCACCCCACCCCCGCCTCGGCCGGGCAGCCCGAGGACGTGCCGGTACCAGTATTGGCGCGGGCAGCGCCGGAAGTCGGCCAGCGCGGTCGGGGTGGTCACGACCTCTGCCGGGAGCGGTGGCGCGAAGCCGAGCACCCGCGCGCAAGCCTCCTCCTCCTCCGGACCCGCCGGGGCCTCGCGCGGGACCGCCTCCGCGAGCGGCGCCGACGCCGCCACCCAACGCTCTCCGCGCTCGAGCCGGACGTCGACACCATCGACCGCGAGGCATGCCATGTCTGCCGTCCCGTCGACGAACGCCGCCACCGCTTCGCGGCCGAAGACGTCCCACATCTGGTGACACCACCGGTCCGCGTCCGCCACGCCGCTTCGTAACCGACGCTCGTCGGCACTGCCCTCGAGCAGGACCAGCTCGTCGCGCGCACGTGTGCAGGCCACGTACAACAGGCGGGCGCGTTCGGCACGCTCCCGATCCAGCTCCCGCTGGCGGTGCGCCCTCAGCCCAGCGTGGCGGAGCGCGTGCGCGCCCGGGCCGTCGACCGGCGCGGCGATGACGCCGAGGTCGTCGTCGACGACGATCGCGTCCTTGTCGTGCTCCACGCTCCGTCCAAGATCGGCGATGATCACCACCGGGAACTCGAGCCCCTTCGCCTGGTGGATCGTCATCAGCCGCACGACGTCGTCCTGCTCGTGGACGAGCGGCGCCTCGGCCTCGCGCGGCTCCTCCTCGGTGAGCTCGCGCACCATGCGCACGAAGTCACGCAACCCGAGCAGCCCGCGCCGCTCGGAGGCACGCGCCAGCTCGATCAGCTTGCGCACGTTCGCAACTTTCTGCGGCCCCTGGAACTGCGTGAGCAGGACGGCCTCGAGGTCCGTCGCGGCCAGGGACTCCTCGACCAGCTCGGCGATCGTCGCACGGCTTGCCAGGCGGCGCAGGCGCGCGAGAAGGTCCCGCGCCCGCGCGAGCTCCGCCGCGTGCTCGGGCAGGTCGGCGAACTCGCTCCCGGCCGCAAACCGCCGCACCAGTCGCGGCCGGCGCGCGCCCGCCGGCCACGCCAACCGCCAGAGCACGTCGTCGGCAAGCGCGAAGAACGGCGAACGCAGCGTGGCCGCCAGCGCGATCGCGTCGTCGGGGTCCGCGACCGCCCCGAGCAGACTCACGACGTCACGCACCTCCTGGCATTGGAAGAAGCCCCGGCCCTTCACGACGTAGTACGGAATCTCGCGCCGGCGCAGTGCGTGTTCGTATGCCTTCACCTGAGCGAGCGAGCGGAAGAGCACCGCGATGTCCCGGTAGGCGACGGTGTCCGCCTCGCGGTCGTGGAGATCCGCCACGACGCCAGCCAGCACCCGCGCCTCGAGCTCGCGCACGCCCGCGGCGTCGAGGTCGCGGCCACGGCGCGCGCCGAGGAGCGTGACGAACCGGACGGCCGGACGCTCACCGCCGCTCGCCCGCTCGGCCACGAGCCGGTGCCGGTCGTCGAACACCGTCCAGTGGCCGGCATCCCCATCGGCTGGCACGCGCATGGTCCGCGCTGCCAGCGCATTCACGAACGCCAGGATCGGCGGACGGGAGCGAAAATTCGTTCCGAGCGTCAGCTCGCAGCCGAGCGCACCCTGCATCGCCTGGAAGACGCGCACCTCCGCGCCACGAAAGCGGTAGATCGACTGCTTCTCGTCCCCGACGACGAAGAGCGACGTGCCAGGAGCCGCACCCGCGAGTCGCTCGACGAGGCGCGCCTGCACCGCGTCGGTGTCCTGGAACTCGTCGACCAGCAGCGCGCGAAAGCGCGCACCGTAGCGGGCGAGCACGGCCGGATCGCGCGCGAGCAACGCGTCGGCTTCCGCGACCAGGTCGTCGAACCCGAGCACACCCTCGGCGCGCTTGCGCTCGCGCAGACGCTCCATCAGCTCGGCCAGCAGCGTCGCCAGGGCGCGCGAGAACGGCTGCGCGACCAGGAACCCGTAGGCCTCCGCGAGCGCACCGGCCGCCCGGCCCTTTTCGACGCGGAGATCGTCTCCGACACCGAGGCGGAGGGCACCCACCGCGCGCGCCACGCCGAAGAGCGGCTGCGGGTCGGACGGCAGCTCGCCCGCCGCGAGCCGCGCGAGAAACCCGGCCAGCCCCGGCCACTGCGGTTCCACCTCCTCGACCGCTCGCGTCCGCTTGCCCGTGGCGAGTCGTCGTCCGATCCGTTCCTGCAGACTCCGAGCGCCGGTGGCGAGCGTCGCCCGCGCCGCCGGGCACTCGGCCTCCTGGCGCGCCGTCGCGTCGGCGAGCCAGGCGCGATCCCGTCCCGCGACCGCCAGCTCGCCCAGGAGCCGCGCGCACACCGCCACGGCACCGCGCAGACCGCGCCGATGGAGGAGCAGGGCATGCACGGTCGCGTCGCCGGCGCGCAGCCGGGCGACCAGCTCGGCCTCGATCGTCGCGTCGAGCCACGCCCGGCCGGCATGCTCGTCGAGGATCGTCGCCCGCGGGTCGAGACCGGATTCGAGCGGGTTCTCGCGCAGGATGCGCGCGCAGAAGGCGTGAATGGTGGAGATTTGCGCTGCGAGGAGATCGCGTCGGACGCCCTCCCAGTGTCGACGCACCGCCGTGTCCGCTGCGCGCGCCCGCTCCGCCACCAGCTCGCGGATGCGCCGCCGCATCTCCGCCGCCGCCTTTTCGGTGAAGGTGATCGCCAGGACGTCGCGCACGCCGAGCGCCGGCGCGCCGGCGCCCGGCCGCAGCAGATGGACGAATCGGTGTGCGAGCACCGTCGTCTTCCCCGTTCCGGCCCCCGCACGCACCGCCGCCGCGCCCTCGACCTCGACGGCACGCTGCTGCTCTGGCGTGAGCGGCCGCTCAGTCATCACCGCCGCTCTCCTCCCGCGGCGGCTGCTGGTAGCGGCAGACCGCGCGGTAGGGGCAATACGCGTCGCACACTCGCGGGTCGACGTCGAAGTGCCCCGCCCCCGCGTTCCGCACCAGGTCGTGGATGCGGGCGACGATCGACGGGGGGGCGTCGGGCCCGCCCGGCTCGATCCCGAGGAGGTGGCGGTCGAACGGCCGGACGACCTCCGGGTCCCCGGGCGCGAGCAGCACGACGTACCCCCCCGCAACCGTAGTCTGCGCATCGACGCCGGGAATGCTCCGATCGAGCGCGGCCAACAGGTACACGGGGATCTGAAAGCCGGTGACCCCGAGCTGCTTCTCCGGGTCGATGAGCTGCGCGTAGCGCCTCGTCTCGCGGGCGACCTTGTAGTCGAGGACCCGCAGGTCCACCGCCCGGCCGTCGCGGCGCAGGATGTCGAGCCGGTCGGGCCGCCCCGCGAGCGTGAGCGCCGGTCCGCCGGCGGGATCCGACAACACGAGCACGAAGGACTCCTCGAGCCGCCGCTCCACCTCGATTCCCTCGGCGGTCCGCCGGACCTGTTCCGCGTGCTCGCGTTCGACGAAGGCGTCGAGCGCCCCGGCAACACGCGTCCACGCAATCTCCCAGAAGGCGCGATCCTTCGCCGCGATCACGCCCGTGGCCCGCTCCGCTTCCCGCGCCAGAAACTCCCGCGCCGTCGCGCGCGCCGCGCCGACGTCGGCCGGCAGCACGGGGTGTGCGCGCAGAAAGTCCTCGAGCACGTGGTGCACGAGTGTGCCCTGCTCGCGCGCGTCCAGCTCCAGCCCGGGGTCGACCACCTCGGCGAGGCCGAGCATCCGCCGCGCGAAGAACCGAAACCCGCACGCCCCCAGCTCCTCGAGCGCGGTCGGGCTGGTCGTGCTCGCCCGCACGGCATCCGCCAGCCGCGACCCGGGCTCCGCGAGCCGGCCCGTCCACGCGCTGGCGAGCGCCGTCTTGCGGCCAGCGTCACCCGGCGGCGTGAGCAGGTACCGGCTGCGCCGATCCTCCACCATCGCGCGCCGATCGATCGCGGCGAGTCGCTCCGGCCCGTCCGTCAGCGCCGCCCGCAGTGCCGCCGCCAGGCGATCGGGCGGCGCGGGCGGGCGCGCCCACCGGCCGAGCGCGGCGCGCGCCACCAGCTCCGCGGGCTCGGCGCAGTCCGCCGCGCGCGGGACCACGGTGGCGGGCGGCAGCGGCTCGGGCTCGAGCCCCTCCAGAAGACACGCGGCAACTTCGTCGACGAAGGGCGAGCGCACGGTCGGCGTCCCACGTTCGTCGGCCAGCGGGTAGAGCAGGACGATCTCGCGCTCCGCCATCGACAACGCGAGAAAGAAGAGGAACGGGTCCTCGAGGCTGGCCTCGCGCGCGGTCCGCAGGAGACCGCCGAGCGGAACGCCGGCGGCACGAGCACCGAGTCGGCGGTGCAGCAACGTTGCCACCACTGGATTGAGCACCCGCTTGAGTCCGTCGGGCAGCAACGCGCCCTCGCGCCGCGGCGTGGGAAACGTCCCGTCGTCGAGCCCGAGCAGGTAGACACAGTCGAAGTCGAGGCCACGGGCGTCGAGCACGCTGAGCGCGCGCACGCTCCCGGCGTGCGCAGCCGGATCGGCGATCTCCTGGAGCTCGGTCGCGGCAAGCACCAGGCGGACGAACTCGCCGAGCGGCACCTCCTCCGCCCCGAGCGCGCTGGTGACCCCGGCGAGCGCCTCGAGCGTGTCCTCGACGAGGGCCCACGCGCGAGCGTCGCGTCGCGTGGCCGCACGCGATCCGTCGTCACCGCCACAGGGCCGGAAGCGCAGGGCCCGCAACGCCAGCCGGACGGCGCGGACGTGCCCACGCACCGTCCGCCGCGCGTCGAGCGCCGCGATCGTCGCCGTGATGGTCCCGAGCTCGGGCCCGCCGCGCGCCAGACGCCGGCCCCGCCGCGCGAGCCCGGCCCGGGCCTCCGTGCCGAGCGTGGGGTCATCGGCCCGCGCCGCCAACGCCGCCTCCGCGTGCGCAAGGCATTCGAGCAACGGCCGCCCCGCAGCCGAGACGTACCCGACCTCGCGCAGCAGTCGCACGAGCGCCGGACGGCCGACGCCGAAGTAGTCGCTCGCGAGCACCGCTTCGAGGCGGGCGACCGGCATCCCCTCTGCCGCACAGCGCACGAGACCGAGACATGCCCGGACGAGCGGCGTCGCGAGCAGCGGCTTGCCCTTGCGGAAGTACACCGGGATGCGGAACCGGCGGCAGACGTCCTCGATCAGGTCGCCGTAGGCGCTCAGGTCGCGCGCCAGCAACGCGAGCCGCTCCGGCGGGGCGCCGGCTTCCAGGCGTCGCCGGATCTCGCGGCACGCCGCCTCGACCTCGGCGTACCGCCCCGGCGCCGCGATCAGGCGAATCGAGCGGTCACCGGCGACCGGCGCGGGCCGCTCGGCCGCGAACACCCCGCGCAACGCCGCGGCAAGGCTGCCGCGCCGCCCGCCGCGCACGACGAACGACGGCAACACCTGGTCGGCAACGCTCTCGTCGGCGACGAAGCGGTTCCACGTGCGGTCGAGAAACCGCGTCGCGTCCACGTTCTCGGGATGCGCGAAGACGACCAGCTCCGCATCGCCGATCAGCGTGATGAGGCTGGTCGCGATGAGGAACTGGAGCAGCGAGAAATCGTACAGCTCGGCGAACACGATGCGGCGAATTCCCGCCAGGCTGCGTGGCCGCTCGCCGCGCGCGACGGCCGCGGCGAGCCGCTCGCAGACCGCGCGGTCACGCCCGTGGCGGTCGACGGCGGAGAGGTCGTCGAGCGCGGCCTCGTACGCCGCGTAGACACGAGCGAGCGCGTCGAGCCGGTCACGTTCCGGTCCTCGCGGCAGCGCCGTCGCGAGCTCGGCCACCTCCGCCGGGGCGAGGTGGGCCGCCTCGAACTCCCCGACGACCCCGAGCAGCTCGGTGACGAGGCCGCCGCGGCGCTCGCGCAACAACGCCGGCACGCTCGTCCGCGCGAGCGCGCGCTCGAGCACCACGGCAGCCAGCGGCGGATCGAGCACCCGCGCCGAGACACCGAGATCACGCGCCAGCACGTCCACGAGCTCCGGGAACGTGGTGGCGTGATGGCCGACGAGCCGCCCATGCGCCCGCACCTCCTCCCGGAGCACCGCTCCCACCTTGAGGGCGGTCGGGTAGACGTGGAGGGTGTCCGGCCTCAGCCGCGCGACGACGGGCGCGCCCACCCCTCGGCCCGGAAGTCGATCTTCTTGTGCGTGCCGTCGCAAAACGGCTTGGTGGCCGAGTGGCCGCAGCGACAGAGGTACGTGTCCCCTTCCGTCGCCCGCGCCACGTCCTCTGGCCCAACCACCAGATCGACGCTCCCCACAACCTGGTAAGGACCGTCCTTCAACGCCCTGATCCGCACCGCCGACATCCGGGCTCCTCCCCGACCCTTCTGCGCCGTCGAACGCGGCAGGTCAATGAACTTCTGCCACGCCGGGCATTCCTGCATTATTTCTGCAAGCACTTTCTCCAGCGTGGACGGGCCTCGCGGGCGGCACGTAACCTGCTAAATCGTCGGACATGGCACGGCGGACAGCGGCGCGGGGGACGGGGGCGGCAGACGGAACGCGTCTGCGCATCTGTGAGGAGGGACTCGAGTGGGAGGCGGCGACTCCGGCGGAGGTGTCCGTCATCCGCACGATGATGGGGCGGGTGAACGGCCCATCGTATCCGCAGCCGTACCTGGTCGAGGGTCCGCCGGGCCACTTCCGGCTCTACGTCGGCGACGCCGCCGAGCGAGCGCGGACGGCCCGCGGGATCGCCTGACCGGGCTGCAACGGCTCGGCCTCGCGGTGGTCCTCGCCGGCGTCGCCGCGATCCTGCTGACGGAAGCGTTCGGGGATTCGGTCACCGTCGACGAGTTCGCGCATCTGCCCGCCGGCCTCTACTACCTGCGAACGGGGCACTTCGACCTCTACCGGCTCTCGCCGCCGCTGCTGCGGGAGATCGCGGCACTTCCGGTCCTCTGGGCACGGCCCGAGGGGGACTTCGATCGCTTCACGCACGCCCCAGAGCACTGGGCGTTGGGGTACCACTTCATGGAGCGCAATGCCGTGCGCTACCATGGGCTCTTCGAGCTCGCTCGCGCCCCCATGGTCCTGCTCACCCTCGGCCTCGTCGGGGCGGTCCACGGGTTCGCCCGCCGGCACCTCGGTGCGAACGCCGCCCTCGGCGCCGCCGCGTTGATCGGTTTCTCGCCGACGGTGCTCGCGCACGGCCATCTGGTCGGCACCGACGTCGGCTGCGCGCTCGGCGTCTTCCTCGCCGCGTGGGCCGCGCTCGCCGCGCTGCGCCGGCCGGGCATCGGACGCACGGTCGTGCTCGGCTGTGCCCTCGGCGGCGCGCAGCTCACGAAGTTCTCGGCGCTCGCCCTCTACCCGGCGCTCGTCCTGCTCGCGCTCGGAGCGGCCTACCGCACCCAACCGCGGTGGCGACCACTGGCGGTGGGCGCGGTCGCGATTCTGCTCAGCCTAGCCATCGTCAATGCGGCGTACCTCGGGCAAGGCAGTTTCACCGCAGCCGCCGACCTCCCCCTCACCGACCCCGTCCTGCGACGCGTGGCCACCAGCTCGCTCGGCCACCTTCCCCTGCCCCTCCCCAGCGATCTGGTGATGGGACTCGACGGCCAACGCGCCGAGGCGAGCGGCGTGTACCCCGCCTACTTTCACGGCACCTGGGCTCGACAGGGCTGGTGGTACTACTACCCGGCCGCGCTCGTGCTCAAGGAGACCCTGCCGTTGCTCCTGCTCGTGCTCTGGGGCGCGACAGTGCTGATCGCACGACCGCGGCTGCTCCCTCGGGCGACGCTCGCCACGATGCTGGTTCCCCCCGCGCTGTTCGCCGGAATGCTGATCGTCGCATCGGACATCAACATCGGCGTGCGCTATCTCCTGCCGGTGCTGCCGTTTCTCGCGTTGATCTCCGCGGTGCCGCTCGCGCCGAGCGCGCCGCGTGTGGCCCGGCGGGCTGCCGTTGCGCTCGTGACGCTTCACGTCCTCGCGTCTGTCGCAGCGACCCCGCACCACCTCGCCTACTTCAACCAACTCGCCGGAGAGCCCGACGGAGCGTATCGCTGGCTCGTCGACTCGAACCTCGACTGGGGCCAGGAGCTGCGTCACCTCGAGCGCTATCTCGCCGCACGGGGTGTGTCGGCGGTGCGGCTCGCGTATTTCGGGCGGGCGGCGCCGGAGCTCTACGGGATCGACTACGAGATACCGCGCGGCCCACTCACCCCGGGCGTGTACGCCGTGAGCGCCAACTTTCTCGCCGGGATGCCCTACTTCGTCTGGGACCACGGAACGGTCTACGACGTCCCGGCGAACACCTTCGTCGCGCTGCAGCGCCTGCGCCCCTCAGCGGTGCTCGGGCGCGCGCTGTTCGTCTACGACATCGGGCGCTGACGGAACGGAGAGGGCGGGATTCGAACCCGCGGTAGAGTTTTACCCCTACACACGCTTAGCAGGCGTGCACCTTCGACCACTCGGTCACCTCTCCCGATGGCGGTGCGGCATCTAGCACGTTGCCGGGACACTCGCCACCGACACGGGACGCGCCACCGCATCCGGCGCACCGCATGGCACGCGCCCTTGACGGGAGGGCACTACCCGCGAGAGACAAGGCCCACGATCCGACGCGCCACGTGCAGGGCGTCGGGTCGCACGGAGGGGTTCCATGACCGTTCGCAACGAGCGCCTGCTCACGGGCCTCGTGCTGCTCAACCTGGCGCTGCAGGCGTTCGACGGGGTTGCGACCTGGACGGGACTACGCGCCGGCATCCCCGAGGGAAACCCGCTGCTCGCTTCGGCGATGGGTGCCCTCGGAACGACACCCGCGCTCGTCGCCTTCAAGCTGTGGGCCTGCGGCAGCGTCCTCGCGCTGTGGCGCTTACGCCACAGCGCGCTTGCCGTCCCGGCGCTCGCGCTCTGCGCCGTCGTCTACTTGGCGTGCTCCGTCGGCCCGTGGGCCGCGGTGCTCACCCAGGTTCACCTGGCGCGGCTGTACATCGCGTCGTAGATGCGCGAGCCGTCCGTCTCCTCGCTCACGGCGGACGGCGTATCGGCGTAGTCGGAGCCGAAGAACTGGATCGGCCTCGATCCGTCCAGATGCTCGGGCGTGAGCAACCACGTCCCACCGACCATCGGCACCCACAGGCCGTAGGCGGCACGCTCGCTGCCGCCGCTGAGCAGCCCGGCGAAGCTTCCGACGACCGCACCCGTCGCCGCCACCACGACCTTCGCGGGAAGGTAGAAGAAGTTCGCCCCGACTGCACCGAGCGAGTAACCGGCCTCGGGCGCTGGCGCCGCCTGGCGCGCCGACGCACGGCCCGCCGCCCCGAGCAGCACGACCGCACACAGGACCCCCGTCATCATCCGTCGCATCCGCGTCCTCCTGTCCTGGCCGCCCCCCGATGGGCGGGCGTACCCTGCCAGCTCTGCCATGGGTCGTGCTAGCTCGCAACCCTCGTCCCGGCGGGGGTCCGCATTTGCACGCCCGCCCCCGACTCCGTACAAGGCGAACATCGGCCATGCGGGAGGCGGCGATGGTGGGGGCGGACGATTCCGGACTGCAAGCCGTGGTGTTCGTGGCCGACCGTTCCGGGGCCGCGCTGCGGCGGCGAGAACGCTGCCTGAAGCTGGCGGGCATTGCGCACGCGGTGGTCATGGAGCGGCGCCCGTCGGGCACCTATTACAAGCTCTGCGTTCGCGAGGGGGACGCCGTTGCCGCGCATCTCGCGCTGCAGATGGGCGGAGTCAGCCGCTCGGTCAAGTTGCGCGAGCCCGCCGCCACGTCCACCTTCGACGCGGTTCGCGAATTCGGTCGCGCCCTCTGGGACGAGGTGGTCTACCTCGCGTCCCGCTTCCTCGATCTGGTGTGGGAGACCGCACCGCGCCTGCTGACGGGCCCACGCCAGCAACCGAGCGATCCGTCGGCTTGACGCTCCGGGCCATCGTGCGCAGCTTCCGCGCCCAGCGAGCGGGGAGGCCATGATGGATGTCAACCGGATGACGGTGAAGCTCCAGGAAGGGTTGCAGCGCGCAAGCGCGATCGCCAGCCGGCGCAATCACCAAGGGGTCGACGCGGAGCACCTGCTCGCGGCGCTCCTCGAGCAGGACGGCGGCATCGCATCGAGCCTGATCGAAGCGGCCGGCGTGAGTGCACGCGCGGCCCGCGATGGAGTCGAGCGCGAGCTGGCCCGACGGCCGCAGGTGCGCGGCGCGGCCGCCGGCCCGTCGCAAGCCTACGTCACGCAGCGTCTCTCGCAGCTTCTCGCCAAGGCCGAGGACGAGATGACGGCGCTCAAGGACGAGTACCTGAGCGTCGAGCACGTGCTGCTCGCCCTCGTCGCCGAGGGCGGGACCGTGGTGCGGGATCTCGGTCTCACCCGCGAGCGCCTCATGGCAGCGCTCCAGCAGGTGCGCGGCAACCAGCGCGTCACGAGCCAGGACCCGGAAGCGACCTACGAGGCGCTCGCGAAGTACGGTCGCGACCTCACCCAGCTCGCCGGCCAGGGCAAGCTCGACCCGGTGATCGGTCGCGACGACGAGATTCGCCGCGTCGTCCAGGTGCTCTCGCGGCGCACGAAGAACAATCCGGTCCTCATCGGCGAGCCCGGCGTCGGCAAGACCGCGATCGTCGAGGGGCTCGCGCAGCGGATCATCAAGGGCGACGTGCCCGAGAGCCTCAAGAACCGGCGCCTCATCGCGCTCGACATGGGCGCGCTCATCGCCGGCGCCAAGTTCCGCGGCGAGTTCGAGGAGCGCCTGAAGGCGGTCCTCAAGGAAGTCCAGTCCTCGGAAGGCGACATCATCCTGTTCATCGACGAGCTGCACACCGTCGTCGGCGCGGGGGCCGCCGAGGGCGCGATGGACGCCTCGAACCTGCTCAAGCCGATGCTCGCCCGCGGCGAGCTGCACTGCATCGGCGCCACCACGCTCGACGAGTACCGCAAGCACATCGAGAAGGATCCCGCGCTCGAGCGGCGCTTCCAGCCGGTCGTGGTCGACCAACCCTCGGTCGAGGACACGATCTCGATCCTGCGTGGCCTCAAAGAGCGCTACGAGCTGCACCACGGCGTCCGCATCAAGGACAGCGCGCTCGTCGCCGCGGCCGTGCTCTCGAACCGCTACATCACCGACCGCTTCCTTCCCGACAAGGCGATCGACCTCGTCGACGAGTCCGCGGCGCGCCTGCGCACCGAGATCGACTCGAAGCCCGAGGAGCTCGACGAGGTCGACCGCAAGCTCCTGCAGCTCGAGATCGAGCGGGAAGCGCTGCGCAAGGAGACCGATGCCGCCTCCAAAGACCGGCTGGTCAAGCTCGAGCAAGAGCTGGCCGGCCTCCGCGAGCAGGCGCACGCGCTCCGGGCCCGCTGGGAGACCGAGAAGGGGGCGATCGGCAAGGTCCGCGAGATCAAGCAGCACATCGAAGAGACGCGCATCGCGATCGAGAAAGCCGAGCGCGAGTACGACCTCAACAAGGTGGCCGAGCTCAAGTACGGACGCCTGGCCCAGCTCGAGCGCGATCTCGCGGCCGAGGAGACCCGCCACGGCGCCGCAGACGGCGGCAGCCGCCTGCTCAAGGAAGAGGTCGACGAGGAGGACATCGCCGAGGTCGTCTCCCGCTGGACGGGCGTGCCGGTGGCGAAGCTCGTCGAGGGCGAGCGCGAGAAGCTCGCGCACCTCGCCGACCATCTCCACCAGCGCGTGGTCGGCCAGGACGAAGCGGTCGACGCGGTCGCTGACGCGGTCGTGCGCGCCCGCGCCGGCATCAAGGACCCCAACCGGCCCGTCGGCTCGTTCATCTTCCTCGGTCCGACCGGCGTCGGGAAGACCGAGCTCGCCCGCGCGCTCGCCGAGCTGCTCTTCGACAGCGAGCAGGCGATGATTCGCGTCGACATGTCCGAGTACATGGAAAAGCACACCGTCGCGCGGCTGATCGGGGCGCCGCCCGGATACGTCGGCTACGAGGAGGGCGGGCAGCTCACCGAGGCGGTGCGGCGCAAGCCCTACTCGGTCATCCTGTTCGACGAGATCGAAAAGGCCCACGGCGACGTGTTCAACGTCCTCCTCCAGCTCCTCGACGACGGCCGCCTCACCGACGGCCAGGGCCGGACGGTCGACTTCCGCAACACGGTCGTGATCATGACGTCGAACATCGGCAGCCAGCACATCACCGGTTTCGCCGGCGCCCACGAGGCGATGCGGGAGCGGGTCCTGGAGGAGCTGCGCCGGCACTTTCGGCCGGAGTTCCTGAACCGCATCGACGACATCGTCGTGTTCCACACGCTCGACCGCACGCACGTACGCCGGATCCTCGACCTGCAGCTCGCGCGCCTGGCGCGCCGGCTCGCCGACCGCAAGCTCGTCCTGGACCTCACCGACGGCGCCAAGGATCACCTGGCCGCGCGCGGCTACGACCCGGTCTACGGCGCGCGCCCGCTCAAGCGGGTGATCCAGACCGAGCTCGAGACCCCCCTCGCGCGCCAGCTCATCACCGGCCACGTGACCGACGGCACGCACCTCACGGTCGACGTCGGGCCGAGCGGCGGCCTCGTGTTCCTGCCCGTCGCAGCCGGTTGATTCGCCTCGGACGAGCGTGTTGAACCGCGCCCATGGACCTCACCGTCGTCGACGCGCTGCTGACCACCACCCGTTCCGTCCGCAAGCGGCTCGACCTGCGGCGGCCGGTCGAGCCCGCGGTGCTCGAGCGCTGCCTCGAGATCGCCGCCCAGGCGCCTACCGGCTCGAACGAGCAGGGCTGGCACTTCCTCGTCGTCACCGACGCCGCCAAGCGCGCCGGCCTCGCCGAGCTCTATCGCCGAAGCTTCGATGCCTACGCCACCCTGCGCGCGCAGCAGCCACCACGGCCGTCCGACGACCCGCGCGCGCGGCAAGCGCCGGGCGTCCTCGACTCGGCGACGTATCTGCGCGACCACCTGCACGAGGTGCCGGTGATGATCGTTCCGTGCATCAACGGCCGCGTCGAGGAGGCCGGGGTGACCGCGCAGGCGTCGCTCTACGGCTCGATCCTGCCCGCCACGTGGTCGCTCATGCTCGCGCTACGCGCGCGGGGGCTCGGCTCCGCCTGGACGACGCTCCACCTCACCTACGAGCGGGAGGCGGCCACGCTGCTCGAGATTCCGCCGCACGTGACGCAAGCGGCCCTGCTGCCGGTCGCGTACTATACCGGCGGCGGCTTCAAGCCGGCCGCTCGCATCCCGGTGCGCCAGCGCACGTACTGGAACCGCTGGAAAGCCACGCGCTGACGGCGGCCGTCCGCTTCGCGACGCGCAAGCCGCTCCGCGTCGGGCGCTAGCCGAGCCGTCCCAGCGCGCCCGCCGCCGCGCGGGCGAGCCACGGATCGTTGCCCGCCGCCGCCGTCTCCAACGCCGCGCGAACCGCCGGCAGGTCGACGCCGAGCCGCCCGAGCGTGACGGCCGCGGCGCGACGGACGCCAGGCACGGGATCGCGCAGGAGGAGCGACACCGCGGCGGATGCCGCCGCCCGGTCGAGCGCCTGCCGCGCGAGGCTCGCCATCGCCGCCAGGCGGACTCCCGCGTCGGCATCCGCGAGGGCCCCCCGTGCCAGCGCATCGGTGGCTGCCGTCCATGCCCCCAGCTCGCGCAGGCAGTAGAGGGCCATCTTGCGTTGCGCCGGCGCCCCGTCCCGCGCGAGTGCCGCGAGCGCAGCCCCCGCCGCCATGCCCTGCCGAATCAGGATGTCGGCCGCGGCCCAGCGCACGTCCCCATCGGGCATGCCGAGCGCCTCGAGCAGCACCGGAATCGCGCCGCGCGGAAGCGACCCCAGCTGCGCGAGAGTGAAGGCCGCGCCCCACCGCTGCCGCGCACAGCCGGACGCGAGCGCGGCGT
Organism: Binatia bacterium; assembly: GCA_046327955.1. Taxonomy (GTDB): domain Bacteria; phylum Desulfobacterota; class Binatia; order DP-6; family DP-6; genus JAXLXP01. Next base: position 45,270 of record JAXLXP010000018.1, read on the forward strand.
GCAGGGCTGCCTCCACCGCGATCCCCCGCGCCGCGAGGCTCACGAATTCGTCGGCCGCGCGACGCTGGCTCGCCTTGTCCGCCGCACCCAGCGCGTCGGCGAGCGCGGCCACGTCGAGCCGGCCACCCATTCAGCTCGCCGCCTGCACGACCACGTCCGTGATCACGGCCGGCGCATCGACGCCGAGAACGAAGCGCTCTGGCGCCGCGAGCACCTGGGTCACCGCCTGGTGTACCGCGCCGGGCGTGGCCGGGCAGCCGACGAGGGCGCGCTCGAGGCCGAGAATCGTCCCGCTGCTCGCGATCACGTCGCCGGCGAGCTGCACCGCCGCGAGCCGCCCGTCGCCGGCGAGACGGACGTGCGCCTCGAGACAACCGAGCATGGTCGCCACGCGGGCGTGTCGCGGCAGGTCGGCGCGCGGCGTCCGCGAGTCGAGCCATTCGCTGCCCAACACCCGGGGAAGCGGAGCCGCGGGCGCCGGCACGATGTCGACGCCGAACGCGATCCGGCAGCCCGCGGCGATCGCCCGCGCGATCTCGCCGACTTCCGGCGCCGCACCGAGGAGGCGGACCAGGCTGGTGACGTCGTCGGGCCGCAGCACCGGCGCCGTCACGACGCCGGTCGGATCCGCGCGGTCGAGAAGATGGGGGAGGACGCTCATGTCGCGGGCGACGGAAAGCACGACCTCGAACAGCATCGCCTCGCCGTCCGCCACCTCGAAGGACACCATCCCGAGTGGCCGGCGCTCGACCGTGATCAGATCGCGCCCGGGGTAGAACGCCGCCACGCCGAGGCGCTTCAACCCCTCGAGCACACCACGCACGCAGCGGTTCATGACCTGATCCGGCGCGAGGGCACGCCAGTCCTCCGCCACCAGGGCCGCGCGGTGCGGCAGCACGAGGCTCAGCCCCACGAACCCGTCGCCGGCCGCCACGACGCGACCGCCCGTGAGCCGGCGGTGCAGCGTCACGTCGTTGCCCGTCGGCCGCCGGTGCCACCGGCCGAGCGCGAGCACGTCGCCGGCGAACGCGTGAACGCGCAGCGCACCGGTACCACGCGCCGGTGGCGTGGCAAGCAACGCGCGATCGCGCGCCACGCTCGCCGCAGGGGCGATCCCGGGCTCGATCGAAAGCGCGAACGTCGATACCATCAGTCCGCCAGTCGCTCGACGGTCCGCACGTGGCGCCACGACTATGGCGCACCCCAGACGCAGTCAAACCCCTTCCACCCCCGCTCAAGTTCCGGCGTGATTCGGCCGACGTATCCCGAGACGGGTGAAAGCCCCGGGGGCGGCGTGTGCCCCCCCGGGGGGCCGTTCTCGGGGATGACGATGGCAGTGCGGGTACCGCTCGTGTTCGTGAGGCCGACCATGCGGCTCGCGAAGCCGATCCACGACGCGGAAGGGCGCCTCGTCGCGGGCACCGGCACTCTCCTGGGCGAACGCATCGTGCGCCTCCTGCGCAAGCTCGCGATCCAGACCGTCCAGGTCGACAGCGCCGAGGACGTCCCCAACTGGGAGACGATCCGGCCGCTGGCCGAGGCACTCGCGGACCTCGATGCGCGCTTCCGCCTCGCGCCGGCCGGACCCGAGCTGTCGGCGATCCACGACGCGATCGCCCGCCATCTCACCCGTCTGCACGCCGCCATCGAGGCGGGCGAGATCGCGAAGACCGACGGGGGCGGATCGTGAGCGGCGCGACCGCCGCGCCCAAGCCCGAGGTGCTGCGCCGCCAGCTCTCGCGCTTGAAGACGATCCCCACGCTCCCGGGCTTCCTCGACCGCGTGGTCACGGCGCTCGACGACCCCGAGATCGACTTCGATCACGTCGCCGACCTGATCGAGATCGACCAGGCGCTCACGTCGCAGATCCTCCGCCTCGCCAACTCCGCGTTCTACAGCGCGCAGGGTACGGTGAGTCGCGTCTCGCAGGCCCTGCTCATGCTCGGCTGCGTCGTGACCCGGTCACTCGTGCTCTCGACCGGCGTCCTCGACATCCGGAAGGTGGCCCTCAAGGGATTCTGGGAGCACTCGCTCGGCTGTGCCGTCGCCGCCGGTGCCATCTCGAAGGTGACGAAGAAAGGCAGTCCCGAAGAGGTCACGGCCGCCGGCCTCCTGCACGACCTCGGCAAGGTCGTGCTCTGCAAGGAGCTGCCCGAGGCGTTCGAGCTGATCACGACCAAGGCGTCCGACGAACGGCGCGCCTTCCGTGAGGTCGAGCGTGAAGTGCTCACGGTCGACCACTGCGACATCGCGGCATGGCTGGTCGAGAAATGGCGCTTCCCGCCCTGCCTCGCCGAGCCGATCGTGTTCCATCACACGCCCACCTACGCCCGCCGCGCCGCCGACGAGACCGCGATCGTCCACGTCGCCAACGTCCTGGTGCGAGCACTCAACTACGGCTGCGGCGGCGATCCGCGCATCCCGGCGATCGAGCCCAGGGCGTGGCAGCGCCTCGGCCTGACCGGGATGCTGCTCGACGACGTCTTGGAGCAGTATGAGGCCGACCTCGACCACGCCCTCAACTATGCCTTCTTCGACTGAGACGCGCGCCACCCGTGGGGACGTCGAAGGGGCGCTGGTCGAGAAGATCGAGGAGCTCTCGCTCCTGCGGGTACTCGCCGAGCGCCTCGCCGACGCCCGGGACTACGGCGCCGCCTGCCAAGCGCTCACCGACCTCGTCTGGGAGGAACGCGCGGTCGACGCGGTCGCGTTCCTCTCCGTCGACCGCGAGCACGGGCTGGCGCGCCTCGAGGCGACGAGCCCAGCCCAGGGCGCGGTGGTGGGCGCACCGGCGCTCGCGCTCGACGAGCCACCCTTCCCTGCGCTCCTCGAGCACGCCGAGCCGACGCTGCTCCTCGACGCATTGCCGCCCTCCTGGTGCCCCGCCCACGGCCCCGCCGAGCGCGGCGTCCTCATCGGTGCCCCGCTGCGGGTTCGCGGCACGGTGACCGGCGTTCTGCTCGTCTACACGACCGGGGCCGCACCCAACGTCGAGGAGGACCGCCGGCTTCTGGCGATCGTCGCACCCGCCGCGGCGCCCGCGCTCGACACGGCCCGCACCAGCGCCCGGGAGGAATTCCTCGCGCTCCTGCGGCACGACATCAGCACGCCGCTCACCGTCGCGACCGGATACGCCGAGATGCTCGCGCAGGAGCTCGAGTCGCGCGAGGACGGCACCCTCGCCCCGATGGCGGCCGCGATCCTCGGTTCCGTGCAGGCGGTCGCCGACCTCGTCTCCAACTACCTCCACCTGGCGGCCATCGACCGTGGCGTACCCTGGCTGGTGCTCGAGCAGGTGGACCTGACCGCGCTGGTCACCAGCATCGCCGCGCGCTATCGGCTCGCCGCGCACGACAAGCACCTCGAGCTCGTCTGCACGGGGCGCTGTACTCCGATCTCCGGCGACGCACGCCAACTCGGTCGGGTGGTGACCAACCTCCTCAGCAACGCCGTGAAGTACAGCGGCCGGTCCGGGACGATCGCAGTGACGCTCGCCGACGACGGCGGTGACGCCGTGCTCGCCGTCACCGACCCGGGCGACGGCATTGCGCCCGAGGACCTGCCACGCCTGTTCACGCGCGGCGCGCGCCTGCACCGCGACCGCAGCATCCCCGGCACCGGCCTGGGCCTCTTCCTCACGCGCGCCATCGTCGAGGCGCACGGCGGCATCATTCAGGCGCAGAGCACCGTCGGCGTCGGCTCGACCTTCACCGTCCGCCTGCCGCGCACCCCTGCCTGATCGCGCTGGCAACGCCCGGCCCGCGGCGCTACACGGAGGGCCATGAGCGACCGCGTGAGCTACGAGCGCCGCGACGCCGCCGCCGTCGTGCGCATCACCCGACCCGAGCGCCGCAACGCCGTCGATGGTCCGACCGCCGATGCGTTGCACGCCGCCTTCACCCGCTTCGTCGCCGACGACGCGGCGCGTGTCCTGGTGCTGACCGGCGACGCGACCGCGTTCTCGGCCGGTGCGGACCTGAAGGCCATCGCCACGCTCCACAACCGTCCCGAAGGCCCCCTCGGCATCACCCGGCTGCACTCGCCGAAGCCGACCATCGCCGCGATCGAGGGCTGGTGCGTGGCGGGAGGCCTCGAGCTGGCGCTCTGGTGCGACCTGCGCATCGCCGGCGAGCACGCGACGTTCGGCTGCTTCGAGCGGCGCTGGGGCGTGCCCCTGGTCGACGGCGGGACGCAGCGGCTGCCCCGGATCGTCGGCCTCGGGCGCGCGCTCGAGCTCATCCTGCTCGGGCGTCCCGTGGACGCTGCCGAGGCGCATGCCTGCGGGCTCGTGAATCGCGTCGCCGCCGACGGCCGTGCGCTCGACGCGGCGCTCGAGTGGGCCACTGCGCTGGCCGCGTTTCCGCAGGAGACGATGCTCGCCGACCGCGAGGCGGCGATCCGCGGCCTCGGTCTTCCGCTCGACGAGGGCCTCGCGCTCGAGAATCGCCTCGGGTGGGCCACCGTGCGCGTCGGCGCTGCCGGCGCGGCCCGCTTCGCCGGCGGCGCCGGGCGCGGGGGCAAGGGCGTCCCCGGGGTCTAGACGGACGGGCGACCGCTGCGGGGCGAACGCCACGGCATCCACTGCGCGCTCCGCGCTTGACGGGACGACGCATGGTCAATCATCACTGGAGGCCGCATGCCAGGCTCCCGCTACGCCCCACCCAACCCCCTGCTGGAGTCCCGGAAACCCGCCCGGTACCGTGACGTCCAGACCGCGACGGTGCCGGCCACGGCGCCGTCGTTCTGGAGGAGGACAGCATGCGGTGGGGATGGATCATCTGCCTGGCCCTCGTCGGCCCGGCCACTCCGAGCCTGGCCCAGTTTCCGGGCGCCTCGGACCTGCGACGTGCGCTCGGCGCGACCCAGCCGGGAACACACGGGAGCGGCAGCGTCAAAGGCTTCTCCGGCCAATCGGCCGAGTACGCCGATTCATACAACGGCTTCAGGCTGCGCGTGCCGGCCGAGTTCACGCTGCACGCCAAGGGCGCCACGACCGACTGGCAGACCGCGCCGATGGACGGCATGTCGGCGGGCATCTACGTGAACACGACGGACATGCCGGGCGTGTCGTCGCAGGTGCTCTACAATACGAACCTCAAGAGCTATCAGCAGAAGCGGGACTACACCGACGTGCAGCCCGTCAAGGTCAAGTTCGGCGACAAGACTGCGCTCGCCTTCCGGGTGAAGGAAGCGGACCACCAGGCCGGATCGCCCGAGCGCAAGAACGCCGGCGACCATCACCGCTGGCATCTGTTCGTCTTCGCCCAGAACCGATTCTACACGTGGGGCTTCACCGGCGCGTTCGCCTCCTTCGAAGCCGGTCGGCTACAGCCGACCTTCGAGGAGGTGATCCAGTCGGTCGAGGTGATCCCCGTGCACTGAGTCCAACGCAGAAAGGAACCCCCAACGTGAACAGACTCGCACATCTCGCAATCGCCATCGCGCTCACCACCGCCGCGGCGGCCCCCGTTCGGGCCGCTGCGGCGGGGGATTTCTTTCCCCTCGCCGTGGGGAACTGGTGGAAGTACCGCTGGACGGCGGGAGAGAAGACGGAGGAATTCACCGTCACGGTGCAGCGTACGGAGACTGCCGGGAACGGCACGGTGCTCTTCGTCCTCGAGACGCAGTCGTCCTCGCCGATGGTGCAGTGGTACGCGAAGCAGGACGGCTGGGTCGAGATGTGGCGCACCGCGTACCCGAAGAAGAACATGAGCGGCGAATTCAAGCCGGCCAAGCGCTCGATCCAGAACCCGCTCACCGCCGGGGCGCGGTGGGAGTGGAAGGGCGAGGGACTGAAGGGCGGGCCGACCGAAGAGGCCAACATCGTCGTCGGGCCCGAGGCGGTGAAGGTGCCGAGCGGGAGCTACGACGCGATGCGCGTCGAGGTCGCCTCGATCCTCGGCAGCTCGACCGTCAAGAAGACGCACTGGTTCGCCGACGGCGTCGGCCTCGTGCGCTCGAAGACCGACACCGGCAAGGCCGAGTCGGCGCTCGAGCTGGTCGAGTTCAACGTCGGCGCCGCACACTGATCGCCGATGGGCCCTCGCCGCACCCTGGCGGGGGCCCGTCGGCGCCCCCGCCGGCCCGCTCACTCGACGACGAGCGTGCCGGTGACCATGCCCATGGCGCACGCGTAGGTGACCGGCCCGCTGCGGGTCGGCACGAACGCGACGGTCACCGGGACATTCAGCGGCAGCGTGGCCCGGACGTCGTAGGCCTTGATCACGATCTCGGTCGCGCAGGTGTCGTCGGTCTTCCGCGTGACGACCAGTTTCACCGGCTCGTCCTTCTTCACCGTCGCCGTGCGCGGCTCGAACCCCCGCGCGGTCACCGCCAGCTCGACGACCTGCGGCTCCCCCGCCGCGGCGGTCGTCCAGACCGACGCGGCCAGTAGTGCGCTCGCGACCACGATGGACAGGCGGATGAGCATCATGTGGTACCACTGCCATCCGCCGACCCGCGATTCAACGGGATGGCACGTCGGGCTGCGTGAGGCGCGCAGCGGCTTCACGCAGGTGTCTCCCCGGCCGGGGCAAGACCACCCCAGCGTTGATCTCGTTACGAGCGCCCGATAGACAGCCGGCTCAGTGTCTGCTCGCCGAACGCTTGGCACAGCGTTGCTTCTTCTCCTGGGGGTGGGGCTAGCTGTGGCAATCGTTGAAGGCGGGCTTGGCCTTCTGCCTGCGAGACGATGCGGAGGTGGGCGAGCGCCCTTCTGGAGGCCGTTGCGCTTCCGCGGATGGGGACTCACTCCAGGAGCCTACGGGGATGCCGTCGTCTGCGAGGGGGAGACAGAAGTCAGCCGGCGGCCGATACGGATCAACGAGCTTGGATTTCGCGATCGACCTCGCACGTACACGCGACGCGGGGATAGGGCTCGCGTCCTGGTTCTCGGCGACTCCTTCACCGAGGGACTCCAGGTAGACCTCCCAGACACGTTCGCCGCCCGCCTCGAAGACGATCTGGGGGTGGACGTCATCAGCACCGGGGTGTCTGGTTACTCGACTGACAACGAGCTACGAACCTTCCTCGCCGAGGGGGTGCGGTTCGCTCCCGATCTCGTGGTTCTGTTGTTCTACGTGGGAAACGATGTTGCGGAGAATGGGCCACACGTGTTCCTGCGGAATCCACACGGCTTGCCGCCGAAGGGCTGGCTCCGACCCCGACGAGCCACCGGTACGGCGCTCGAAACGGCGTGCTTCGGCCTGCACCGCGCTGCTGCGCGCGCCGCGGGTCTCGTGCCAGGGTGGCTGTGGGATCGCTCCAGGATCGTTCGCTTCGGCCTGGTCACGAGCGTTCATAGTATCCTCGGCCTCGCCTGCCGCTCCCTCGGCCCCGCACCTCCTTCGGTGCTGGATATCCTCGGCGTCTATCGGGAACCAGACCCAGCGTGGCGGGAGGCGTGGGATGTGACGGAGCATCTCCTGGTCAAGCTGGCAGAGCAGGTTCGCTCGCGCGGCACGCGCTTTCTGGTCGCGATCGGTCCTGCGGGGTGCGAGTTCGATCCCAGGATGCGCTGGGACAACCTCGCGTTTCCTAAGGCGCGCACGTCCGCGTGGGACTTCGACTATCCCCATCGCCGACTCGAGGCCTTTCTCGACGCCCGCGGTATACCGTGGGTCTCGCTGAAGCCCGCGCTCACGGAGCACTACGCGCGCACAGGCCGGTCGGGGTACTTCGCGTGGGACAGTCACTGGACGGCTGAGGGTCATCGGATCGTGGCGGACGCGCTGCGGCCAGCAGTCGCGAACCTTCTGGCGACCCACACTCGGCCGGGTAGCGGTCGCACGGCGTCCCGCTGACGACGACCGAATGGGCGTCCCGCTGGGATGGGCGGGAGGAAGGCGCCGGCGCGGGCGCCATCGTCGCCATCATCTGTACCCGCCTCGGGATCACCGCCTGGGATTGACTCATTCGCCTGTACCTTGGGTATAGTGCCCCGGGTGTCTCGCGGCGTCCTAGAACTCTTGACTGTGGCGTTCGTGGCGTCGACCGCGGTGCATGCTGGCGCCGTCCGTCTGCCGGCGACCGCCTGCCCCTCGGCGACCTATGCGGTCGCCACCGCCGACCTGGGACATCTCGCCCAGATCGTTGGTCCACAGGTGACCAGGGTCGCTTTGGGAGCGCAGGTCACGCTCGGCGAGTGCGCGGCCACGGCGACCCTCAAACCCAAACGCGCGTTTACCCTGGTCAAAGCGCGGTGGCCCGTCTGTGCCGCCGCGCACCAGGTCCGGCTCGTGGCGAAGATTGCGAGCCCCGCCTGCGACACGGCGCGGGTCGTGTTGCGCGCGCGGCGCACGCCTCCGTTCGCGTTGACGCTCGCCCGGGTGAATGTGCCCGTGACCACGACCACGATGCGAGCGGGGACCACCACTACCACCACCACGACGTTGCCCCACCGCGCGCTGTGTGGAAACCGCATTCTCGAGGCAGGCGAGCTTTGCGACGGCGACGAGGGCTGCGGCAGAGGAGAGCAGTGCACCGCCGCCTGCACGTGCGAGCTCGCCCCCGCCCCGACGACTCCGCCAGCGCTTGCGCTCATCAAGCAAGCGCTCGACGACGGGCGCATCGATCTCTTCACGTCGTTGCTCTACCGAGCCTACGCCTTCACGTTCGACGAACGCCTTCCCGAGGAGTTCGACGGCGACTTCTCCATCGCGGAAGACATCACCTGGTGGTTCGACGTCGCTCGGAGTTGGGACGGTCTCACCGCGGACCAGCAGCAGGCGCTGCTGCCCTACACGGTCCGGCCGACCGATCCGCGCAGCGTCTATTCCGCGCCACCCGCGAGCGGCACGCTCGTCGCACCGGTATCGGCCACCCGCCGCGACGCGGCGCCGGCAGCACCGCAGCCGATCCAGTGCCCCCAAGACGCGGCGACCAACCAAGCCGATTGGCGGTACTCCGAGACGACGCACTTCGTGATCTGGTCGTGCGGCGGCGGGGACCCCACCTCCGTCGTGGATGATCCCTATGAGTCCCAGCGGATCACCGCGGGGGAACTGGCGGAGCAGGTGTGGGACCTCGAGGAGCCCGTGCTCGGCCCGCCCAAAGAAGACGATCTTCACGCTGGGCCGGACCCACAAAAGCGCGTCGACGTGTACCTACTCCAGAATGGTGGTTGCAAACGCCGCCACGGCAACTGCTGGCCCATAGCAGGACGTGCGCTCGCCCAAGCCGCGGTCGATTCGCCCTGCGATCGTGAGCGTGGACCCCTCACCTCGAGCGGCTATCTCATGCATCCCGTGGCTGCCGTTCCCTCGGTGGCGCCCGACGCGGGGACGCCTTCACGATTTCGGTCCGACCTGGCGCACGAGTTCTTCCACCTGCTCTCCTACGGGCTCAACCTCGAGGCCCAGGGTGGCACCTGCCGCACGAGCAACCAACCCACCAACCCGAGGGGGAGCTGGCTAACGGAAGCGTCCGCGCAATGGGCGGAGTGGGCCTTCGTGCCCAAAGATGACACGACGAGTCGCGCGAATTGGTTCTCGAACTTCCAGAAGCGCACCCCCGACGTCGAGTCGCTCATCGAGACCACACGCGGCGGCAACGACAAGTCGTACGGCGCCTACGTGTACCCGCTCTTCCTGGCGCAAGATGGCGGCGGAAAGCCCGACGTGTTCGAGACCTTCTGGTTCGAAGGGACACTCACGCCCCGGACACCAGCCCAGCTCGACGACGCGCTCGACGCGCAGGTTTCCTTTCAGACGAAGTTCCGTGATTTCGCCGTGCGCATGCTCGACACGAACAAGCTTCCGGGCGATCCGATCTCCCCACTCCTGAACGCGATCGACCCTGCTGCCACCCCAAACCTCCCCCCCATGTCCCAACCGGAGTGGAGCTTCGCCGAGGCGCCAACCGACTTCGAAGTGCGGCTCGGCCTCGCGCCGGTCTCTGCGGAGTACCGTCTCATCCACGTCTCTGACCCGGTCCGCTGGATGGACATCGACTTCACCCCCATGGGCGATGGCGGCAAGATCGACGTCGACGTGATCGCCGACGTGCACGGCACTTGGGAGCGCCGCAAGATCGACAATTTGCGGTTCACCTTCTGCCGCGACAAGCCGAAAGACGACATTTCCGAGTTCTTTCTCATCATCAGCAACTTCATGCACCACGTTGATGACAAGGCCTCGGGCAACTACCAGATCAAGCTACGGACCGTATGCCCGGAACAGACGCTCGAGGGGTACATCCGCTCGGAGCTCACACACAAGCGGCACGCCGCCCCACTGGGCGAAGTGATCGACGCGGAAGACCGCCACACCGAGACGTGGACGTTCGGTAACACGACGACCGTCTCCGTGGGCCCGCTGGACTTCCCGGGTGTCGAGGTCAACTGGAGCAGCCGGTACAGCTCGCACTCGACCGGTCAGATGTCGCTCACCGGCCCGTGCCCGCAGGGGTGGTCTCCCGTGTTCACGGAGGACGATGCCAGCGGGAGCCGTAGCGGACACACCGATACTCTGGCGGTGTATCCTCTTCCCGGTGGCGCGCTCGGGCTGTCGCTGGCGAGCGGCAGCGCCGGTCCCGGGCTCGGGAGCTACGACGTGCAGCAGACCCGGTTCGCCGCGTCGTGCAACGGGTTGACCCAGGAGACCTACGGCACCTTTACGGTCACCGACCAGCTCGGAATCGTCCTGACGAGTACACAGGGCGTCGCCATGATGGCCCCCGATCAGGACAACCCGAATCACTTCGCCGGAGCGACGACACTCCTCCACCAGACGCAGCCAACGGACGGAGGCGGGGAAGAGGTCGTTGACTGGCAGGTGAGCTGGGACGTCACACGCCATGACTGACGGGCCATCCACGCCGGGGGGCGGAAGGAACGCGGTGTCCCGGCCTGTAGGCGCGATAACCGGCGCGGCCTACCAGCGCCTCCGCGAACGCAACCATCGTCTGAGCGAGGCCCGCGCCCGCGAGCTGGTGGTCCTCGGCACGCGGCCCCGCGAGGACGGCACGCTCGAATGGAAGTTCGACCCGATGCTGGCGACGATGGAGGTCTGCGGGACCTTCAACCTGAGCTACGCGATGGCGTTCTGGCGCGGCACACCGGGGGCCGCCTACCTCGATGCCGACGACCGGGCCCGACGGCTCGGCTGCTTCCGCGATCAGCGCTTCGTCGAGATCGCGGGCGCCGGACACATGGCGCACTTCGACCGGCCCCGGGAGCTGCTGATGGCGATCCGGGACTTCCTGCCGGAACGCTGACGCGTCAGCTCGCGGGCCCGCGCCGCCGGATCGCCTCGTTGGCGAGCGCGTCGCAGCGCTCGCTCACGGGATGCCCGTCGTGGCCGCGCACCCAGTGCCAATGGACCTCGTGGCGCGCGACGGCCATTTCGAGCGCCTGCCAGAGGTCGACGTTCTTCACCGGTTTCTTGTCGGCGGTCCGCCAGCCGTTCCGCTTCCAGCGCGGCAGCCACTCGGTCATGCCATTCTTCACGTACTGCGAGTCGGTCGAGAGATCGACCTGGCACGGCTCGGTGAGCGCGTTCAGCCCTTCGATCGCCGGCTGGAGCTCCATGCCTGTAGGCGCGATAACCGGGAGGATGTCGTCATAACCCGCATACCCGGACCTTGGCCTCGCCTCCCCGGCTGGTGCGGTTTCCGGACATCGAGATGCGACAGATGTCGACCACACCATCGCTGACGGG
>JAXLXP010000019.1:0-52323 GCA_046327955.1 Binatia bacterium
GACCGCGTGCGCGTGGAGCCGCTGCTCGCGCGCCTGCGCCGCCTGCTCGACGCGCGCTACACGCCCGAGGTCGCGGCGCCGATCTGCGGTACGCACCCGGACACGATCCGCACCCTGGCGCGCAAGGTCGCCGCCGGCCGCACGCGGATCGTTCTCGGGGCCGGCGTGACCAAGTACTTCCACGGCGATCTCATGACGCGGGCCATGCTGCTCCTGCTCGCGGTGACCGGGAACTGGGGCAAGAAGGGCACCGGGACCAGCGGCTGGTGCTCGTCGCTGTTCGACGGCAGCGCGCTGGCGATGGCGAAGGTCAAGGCCGGGGCCGACGGCGCGGTCGAGATGCGCGACGCAATGGCGATGATGACCGCGGCCATGCGCATGCAGGACCCGACGCTCACCGACGAGCTCGCCGTCAACGCCTTCTGGCGCACGATGGGACCCGCGATGGGCATGAGCCCGCCGGCGTTCTTCTGGTACTGGCACGCCGGCTACCGCGAGCGCTGGAACCGCCCCGAGTGGAACGACCCGACGATGCCGCGCGCGTTCGACGCCTACTGGCAGGAGGCCGTCGAATCCGGGTGGTGGAGCGCCGCGGCCGTGTCGAGGCCGGCGTCGCCCCCGCGCGTTCTGCTCGAGATCGCCGGCAACATCGTGCGGCGCAGCCGCGGTGGCCTCGGGGTCGTGCTCGGCAACCTGTGGCCGCAGCTCACGAAGGTCGTCTGCATGGACTACCGGATGTCGCAGACGGCCGTCTACGCCGACATCGTGCTGCCCGCGACTCAGCACTACGAGAAGACGACGTTCAACATGCCGACGCCGTGGACCATGTTCCTCACGATGTCGGACGCCGTCGCCGACCCGCCCGGGGAGGCACGGTCCGAGTGGGAGGTGTTGGCCGCGCTCTGCCGCACGCTCGGGGAACGCGCCGCCGCGCGCGGGCTCGAGAGCTACACGGATCGCAACGGCATGGAGCGCCGCTACGATCGGCTGTGGGACAGCTACACCGTGGGCGGGGCGCTCGTCGACGACGAGACGGTGGCCGCGGACATGGTCGCGTCGGCCGTCGCCGTGGGCAACCTGCCGGCCGGCACCACGCTCGAGACGTTTCGCGAGCGCGGGTCGAGTCGTTACGCGAACTGGGGCCTGATGACGTTCGCCAAGGGGCAGGCCTCGCCGTTCCCGAACGGCGAGACGCACACGCCGCTGCGCAACCACGTGGAGCTCGGGCATCCCTATCCGACGCTCACCCGCCGCGCGCAGTTCCTGCTCGACCACCCGTGGTATCGCGAGGCCGGCGAGGATCTCCCCGTGCACAAGGAGCCCCCGCCCATGGGCGGCGCATACCCGTTCGTGCTCTCGAGCGGCCACAGCCGCTGGAGCGTCCACGCGATGAACATGACGAACCCGCTCATCCTCGAGACCCATCGCGGCAAGCCGTTCGTGCTCATCAACGATGTCGACGCGCGGACGAAGGGCATCGCCGACGACACGCTGGTGCGGATCCACAACGACGCCGGCGAGTTCGTCGTCGCGGCCCGGACCAGCCCGGCGCAGCGGCCGGGGGCGCTCACCGTCTACAACGGGTTCGAAGGGTTCGCGTTCCCGGGCGGCAAGGGGTCCAACGAAGTGGAGCCCGGTCTGGTCAAGTGGCTCCACCTCGTCGCCGGCTACGGCCACCTGACGTTCACGCCGGTCGAATGGCAGCCGACGCCGACCGACCGCTGCGTGTACGTGGAGTGCGAACGCTACGAATCGACGTGACCCCGAACAGGAGGAAGACCCGATGACTCAGCCCATCAGCATGCCGTGGTCCGCGCCCGCGTTGACGCCACCGCCGCACCATTGGCCGGGCGTTCGTCTCGTCGTGTTCCCGTTCGCGCCCAAGTCGGGAGCGGTCGAGAAGATACTGCCGCCAGGCATGGAGGCCGCCGATGGGCCCGCGCTGATCACGATGCTCACGTACCCGCAGACGCCGATCATCCATCCGTTCAGAGAGCTGGTGGTCATGGTGCCGGTCCGCGTCGGCAACGTGGAAGGCAACTACGTTCCGTACATCTACGTCACCACCGACGAGGCCCTGATCGCCGGCCGTGAGATCGCCGGCTTTCCGAAGAAGCTGGCCGACGTCGTGTGGGAACGCGACGGGGATCGGTTCCGCGGCTCCGCCACGCGCTGGGGCAAGCGCATCCTGTCGCTCGAAGGAACCATCTCCGGGGTGATGCCGGCGGAGATGGCGGCCGCGCAGAGCGAGGTCACCCGCCGCCCGTCCATCAACTACAAGCTGGTTCCGGGCCCGGCCGGCGAGATCGAGATCGAGGAGATCACCGCCACGCAGCTCGAGGTCGTGCCGCGCCAGGTCGAGATGGGGTCCGGCCAGGTGCGGTGCGAGGCCTCCGAGTGGGACCCGGTGTCCGAGCTGGTTCCCGACGGCGAGGGACCGTTGATCGCCATCGTGTCGGACAACACCATCCCCGCGGGCCGGGTGCTGAAGCGCATCGACCGCACGGGGTCTGCGCGGCGGTCCGCATGACCGACCTCACCCCCGAGCAGGAGGAGGTGCGGAGCTGGGCGCGCGACTTCGCCCGCCGCCACATCGCGCCGCGGGCGCTCGCACTCGACAAGAATCCCGAGAGCCCGTTGCGCGACGAGCTGCTGCGCGAGGCGGCGCGTGCCGGCATCCTCGGCGCCAGCCTCCCCGAGTTTCTCGGCGGCGCTGGGCACGATCCGCTCACGGGCGTCCTCGCCACGGAGGAGTTCGCCGCCGCGTGCGCCGGCTGCACCGTGCTCTTCGGTGCGACGACGCTGGGGCTCACCCCGATCCTCTTCTGCGGGGATCCCGCGCCGGTCGCCCGCTTCATCCCTCCGCTGGTCGCGTCGTGGCAGACCGACACCCCGAAGCTCGCCGCGCTCGCCGCGACCGAGCCCGACGCCGGGTCCGACTTCATCCTGGGCCACGGCGCCGCTCGCATGCGGACGCGGGTGGACCGGCAGGACGGCGGCTATCGGATCAACGGCCGCAAGATCTTCATCTCCAACGGGTCGATCGCCAGCCTGGTCACGGTGTTCGCGTCGAGCGACCCCGGCGGGTCGGTTCGCGAGGGCATGAGCTGCTTCGCGGTCCCGCGCGACACCCCGGGGTTCTCGGTGGGGCAGGTCTTCGACAAGATGGGACAGCGCGCCTGCCCGGCGGCCGAGCTGATCTTCGACGAGGTGTGGGTTCCCGAGGACCACCGGCTCGGCGGGGAGGGGGCAGCGTGGGCGCTCAACCGCCTGATCATGTCGGTCACGCGCACGCCCGTGGCGGCGATCGCGCTCGGCGTCGCGCGGGCCGCGTACGAGAAGGCACTCGAGTACGCCGAGGTCCGCGTGCAGGGCGGCCAGCCGATCGTCCGGCACCAGGCGATGCAGGTGCTGCTCGCCGACATGGCCATTCGCGTGGAAGCGGCGCGCGGCCTCGTGTGGAAGGCGGCTCGGGCCATCGCTGCCGGGCAGGCGTCGCTCAAATTGTCGTCGATGGCCAAGACGTTCGCCTCCGATGCCGCGGTCGCCAATGCCACCGACGCCATCCAGATTCTCGGCGGCTACGGCTACATGCACGAGTACGGCGTCGAGAAGCTCCTGCGCGACGCCAAGCTGACGCAGATCTACGAGGGCACGAACCAGATCAATCGCTTCGAGATCATGGAAGCCGTCGGCCAGGAGCGTGCTTGAGCCGGCGGATGCGCGCCGCCCGCTTCCACGGCGCGGGCATCGGGGTCCGGATCGAGGAGGTTCCGTATCCGGTGCCCGGTCCCGACGAGGTCGTCGTCCGGGTCGCGGCCTGCGGCATCTGTGGCTCCGACCTGCACTTCCTCGACGGGATGCCGGTCCCCGGCGGGCTGCCGATCACGCTCGGGCACGAGCCCGCCGGCGTCGTGGAGGCGGTCGGTGCCGGCGTGCGCGGCTGGGAGCCGGGGGACCGCGTGGCGGTGCATCTCGGCATCGGCTGCGGCGCGTGTCGTGTCTGCGCCTCGGGCCACCCGAACTGCTGCCCGCGGCTCATGGCGCCCGGGCTGCACATCGACGGGGCGTTCGCGGAGGCGATCCGGGTGCCGGTCGGCACGCTGGTGCGCGTGCCCGACCGGGTGTCGCTGGTGGCCGCGGCCGTGTCGACCGACTGCGTCGCCAGCCCGTACCACGCGCTCGTGTGTCGCGCCGGCCTTCGCCCTGGCGCGCGCGTGGCGGTGATCGGCTGCGGGGGCCTCGGCGGGCAGGCCGTGCAGCTGGCTCGCGTGCTCGGGGCTGCACAGGTCGTCGCGGTCGACGTGGCGCGCGCCGCGCTCGAGCGTGCGGCGCGCGCGGGTGCCACGCAGACGCTCGATGCCGGCACCGACGGCGACGTCGCCGGCGCGGTGCGCCAGGTGACCGACGGCGGTGCGGACGTGGTGATCGAGTGCGTCGGCACGCCGGAGACCGTCGCCGCCGGCGCGCGAGCGCTCCGGCCTGGCGGCCGACTCGTCGTCGTCGGGGTGGGGATGATGCCGCCCGCCATCGACGTCCCGCAGGCGCTCTTCGCGCTCCAGGAGCTCGCCGTTCTCGGCAGCTTCGGCTCGCATGCCCACGACCTCGAGGAGGTGTTTCGCCTGGAGGCGGACCGCGTCATCGACGTCGAGGCGTCCGTTTCGCACCGCCTCCCCTTGGCCGAGGTGGCGCGGGGCCTGGAGATGCTGCGCACCAAGCAGGGGAACCCGCAGCGGATCGTGATCGAGATCGCGGCCGACGCCCGGGCGATGTGACGGGCGGGAGGCCTCAGCGCGCGACGGCCTGCGCCGCGACGGTGCCGTCGGTCGGCGTGTCCCGTTCGGCGTGCGTCCCGAACACGAAGCGTGGTCGCGTGCGCATCACCATGACCGGCATGATCGAGAGCGCACCGAGGCACGAGAGGACCATCGCCGCCGGCATGAGCGTGCCGAAGAGCCGAAGGCCGAAGTACTGCGTGAAGCCCATCACCCCGAACCCGGCGGCGATGCTGGTGGCGACGAACACGACCGCGCGTCCGGAGGTGTGCAGCGCCACGCCCAACGCCGCCGCGTCCGAGGTTGCCCGCTCACGCTCCTCGCGCAGGCGGTAGAGGAAGTAGATCGCGTAGTCTGCGCCGACGCCGCACGCCATCGCAATCACCGACGCCGAGCCCATGTCGAGCCGGATGCCCGTCCAGCCGAGCACGCCGAAGAGCTCGACCACCGTGAGCACGATCGGCGTGATGACGTACAGACCGCCGAGCGCCGAGCGCAGCATGATCGACGAGACGAGCCAGATCGTGGTGAGCACGACCAGCATGTTCAGGAGCTTCCCCTGCGTGGTGTGCTCGTTGACGGCGAGGACGGTCGGGCCCGCGCCCCCGGCCACGAGCACCGCGCTCCCCTGAGGTGCCGGGTGCTCGCGCAGCCACGCGTCGACGTGGCGGACGAGCGGGCCGACGATTGCGGAGTCGTCGGTGCGGAGATACGCCATGACGATCGCCTTCGACTGCGCGCGGTCGGTGAAGCGCTCGAAGGCGGGCGAGTCGCCGAGGAAGAGCAGTTGCGCCGTGGTCTCCTGGTCGTCGGGAAGGCGGTACGGGTGCGGGTCGTCGGCGTTGAAGGTGCGGTGGAGCACCTTCACGAGGTCGGCCATCGAGGCGGTGCGCCAGACGACCGGGTCCTTCTGCAACTCCGCCTGCAGCGCGTCCATGTGCCGGAGCACGTCGAGGCGCTTGGTGGTGCCCGGCTCGCCCTCGTAGAGCAGCGTCATCGTGACGGTGCCGGGAAAGTGCCGCTCGATCTCGGCCAAGTGCTCGCGGGGAAGGCTGCCGACCGGCATGTACTCGCGCATCGGGCCGTACGTGCGGATGCGAAAGATCCCGACCGTCACCACCACGAGGACGAGGATGGTCCCGCCGATCACGAACCAGCCGCCGAAGTCGACGATGCCGCGCTCGATCCAGCTCAGCAGACGGTCCGTGACACCGTCTTGGTGCGGGAGGTGCCGCGGCGCCGGGAGGATCGAGCGCAGCGCGGGGATCAGCGTCATCTCGAGCAGCACGGCGCTGCCGATTCCATACGCGCACGCGAGGCCGAAGTTGGCGATCGAGGGGACCCCGAAGAGCGCGAGCGAGGCGAAGCCGAGTGTCGCGACGGCGCCCGCCGCCACCATGACCGGCCCGACCTTCACCGTGCTGACGATCACCGCGTCCACGTTGTTGCCCGAGCGCGCGACCTCCTCGGTGTAGCGCTTGAGCATCTGCGCCGAGTGCGCGGCGGCGATGGCGATGAGGAGGATCGGCGTCGCGGAGTTCCAGCCGTCGATGACGATGCCGGTGTGCCCCATGAGTCCGAGCGCCCACACGGTGCAGAGCGTCGCCGTGAGCATCGGGATGAACATGCCCTGCACGCTGCGGAACGAGACCAGCAGCATGATCGCGATCACCAGGAAGGTCACCGGGATGCGGTGGCCCACCTGGCGCGTCTGCTCGAGGTCGGTGAGCGCCATGATGGGCTCGCCGGCGAAGAAGAAGTCGACGGGGCGGTCGCGGAAGGGCTCGCGAAGCCCGACGACGCGCTCGGCGAGCTCGTGGGCCGTCACGCCCTCCCAGAAATCGACGAGGATGATTGCCGCCTTCTCGTCGGGGGTGACCAGCATGCCGTCGAGCTGGGGGTCGTCGTGGATCCGTCGGCGCAGGTCGGCGACGGCCTCGGGCGTGCGCGGGACGTCCTTCATGAGATAGTCGACGACGACCGCGCCGCCGGATTCCTCGACGTGCCGCACGCTCGGCGCCGAGAGGCTCACGACGTTCTGCGGGATCACGTCGGGGAGCGTGAGCGCCGCGGCGGTCACGTCGCGGACGACCTCGAGGACCTCGGGCCGCCACACCGTGCCGTCGCGCGGGACGATCGCGATGATCATCGTGTTGCGGCCGCCGAACTGCTGGCGGATCGTGCGGTCGATCTGCACGAAGGGATGGTTGGCGGGCAGGCTCTTCTCGATGTCGAATTCCTGCCGGAGCTTCGCCATCCCGCTGCCGACGGCGATGGTCATGACGGTGATCACGGCAAGAACCAGCCAGGCACGCCGGACGAGAAAGCGGACGTAGCGTTCGAGCGGAGGCATGAACCGAACATGCTGCTCCGGTTCTCGCAGGCAATGCAAGCGGCGGTGCGCTCGTGTACGATCGCCGCGCCGTGACCGTCCACCGGGATCCGGCGCGCATCCGGCGCGCGTACTACGTGTACCAGGCGACGGCGAACGCGGTCTTCTTCCAGGCCGTCTTCTTCGTCTACTACGGCCAGCGCGTCGGCCTCGCGGTGCCGGCGATCCTGTGGCTGCAGTCGTACTTCACGGCGCTGCGCGCGCTGCTCGACCTGCCGCTCGGCGCGGTGGCCGACCGCTGGTCGCGGCGGGGATGTCTGGTGGCGAGCAACGCGGCCCTCGCGCTCGGGGCGATCGGGCTCGTGCTGTGGCCGACGGGGGCGATGGCGGTCGCGGCCGAGACCGCGTTCGCGCTGGCGAGCGCGCTGCGCTCCGGAGCCGACTCGGCGTTCCTGTTCGACGCGCTCGCGGCCGCGGGCGCCACCGGCGCGTACGCTCGCGCGGAGAGCCGTGGGCAGGCCGTCTCGGCCGCGGCGTCGGGGCTCACGGCCGTGGCCGGCAGCCTGCTCGCCGCGGTCGATCTCCGGCTGCCCTACGTCGCCGCGGCCGCGGCGGCTGCGGTCGGCGCCACGGTCGCGCTGCGCCTCGGGGCGGAGCTCGAGCCGCGACGGCGCGCCGACGGGACGCGCACGCTCGTGCGCGACGCGGCCGGGTATGCGCTGCGCACGCCGGCGGTGCGGTGGACGATTGCGCTCGCGACCTTCGCGGTGGTCGTGTCGCACGTCTACTTCTTCCTGCAGCAGCCGTGGATGGAATCGCTCGGCGTGCCGGTGGCGGCGTTCGGGCTCGTGTTCGCGGCGACGAAGGTCGTGACGGCGCTGGTGGCGAACGCGGCCCATCGCGTCGACGCGCGCGTCGGGCGGCGCGGGGTCGGGGCGGCGATGACGATCGTTCCGGCGCTCGGGCTCGGGGCGATGGCGCTCGCGCACGGGCCCTTCGCCGCGGTCCTGCTCCTCTCGCGCGGCGTGCTCGACGGGCTCTGGCAGCCGCTCGCCAACGTGTATCTCAACCGTCTCGTCGAGTCGCGGCTGCGCGCGACGCTCCTCTCGCTGCAGAGCCTGGTCGCGCGCCTCGCGTTGGCCGGCGCGCTCGCCGTCCTCGGCGCGGGCGCCGCGCGGCTGGGGCTCGCGACGACGCTGGCGATGGGCGCCGTCGGCGCGGCGGTGCTCGGCGTGGTCCTCCTCGCCCGCGCGCCACACGGGTTGCCGGGACGGGCGCGTGTGATGGCAGAAGGCGAATGACCGCAGCTCGCTCCCTCACGCTTCTCGTGCTCGCGGGCGCCGTGGCGGCCGCGAACACGCTGCTCGGCACGACGCCCGGCCTCGCGCCGGCCACCCTCGGCTGGCTCCTCGGTGCGCCGCTCGCGCTCGGCACCGGGCCGCCTGCTCGCGCCACGGGCCGCGGCGGCGCCGCCGGCGCCCGCCGTCGCGCCGCCCGCAAGTCGCCCGGTCCGCCGCCGGAGACGGCCGCGCTCCCATCCTCCTCGGCGCGCTCCAGGAGGAGGGGCGGCTGATCGACTTCCTCCTCGAGGACGTGGCGCTCTACTCCGACGAGCAGATCGGTGCCGCCGTGCGCGGCATCCACGAGCCGTGCCGCAAGGCGTTGCGCGCGTGCGTCACGATCGAGCCGTGATGCCCGGAGTCGAGGAGCGTACCGTGCAGCCGGCTTCGACCCGTCGTCGGTGCGGCTGGTCGGCAACGTGACCGGCGCGCCGCCGTTCACCGGTGCGCTGCGCCACCGCCGGCTGGCGGGTGACGGCGGTCGGCATCCCGGCACCCGCGGGACGCGACCCGCGGGTGCTCGCGCCCGCGGAGGTCGAGCTCGCGTGAGATGAGCGAGCCCCGCTTCATCGTGGGCATCGACCTCGGCACCACCAACAGCGTGGTGGCGTGGGTCGACGCCACCGTGGCGGCGAATGCCGGACCCTCCAGTTGATGCTGCCGATTCCGCAGCTCGTGAAGGCGGGCCAGGTGACGGCGCGCGAGCAGCTCCCGTCCTTCTCTACCTGCCCGTGGACGGCGAGCTTGCGGCGGGCAGCACGGCGTTGCCGTGGGGCGCCCGCGTCATCGGCGAGTTCGCGCGCGCCCGCGGCGCGGTGCCCGCGCGTGGTCGCGTCGGCCAAGTCGTGGCTGTGCTCGGTCGGCGTCGACCCGGCGCAGCCGATTCTGCCGTGGGGCGCGCCGGCCGACGTGCCGGGTCTCGGCGGTCAAGGCGCAGGCGCCTTTCCTCGCGCACGTGCGCGCCGGCGTGGGACGCGGCCATGCCGGCCCCGCTCGCGCAGCAGGAAGTCTACCTCGCGGTTCCCGCGTCGTGGGCGCGGCGCGCGTGGAGCTCACCGTGCGCGCGGCCGAGGCCGCCGGGCTCGGCGGCGCGCGCCTGATCGAAGAGCCGCAGGCGGCGTTCTACGCCTGGATCGGTGCGACGCGCGGCGGCTGGCGCAAGCAGGTCCGCGTCGGCGAGGCGATCCTCGTCTGCGACGTGGGCGGTGGCACGACCGACCTCTCGCTGGTCACCGTCGGCGAGGAGGGCGGCGCCGTCGTCCTCGAGCGCAAGGCGGTGGGGGACCATATCCTGCTCGGCGGCGACAACATGGACCTCGCGCTCGCGCACGCCGTACGCGCGCGGCTCGAGGCGCAGGGGACGGCGCTCGACGACTGGCAGTTCCGTGGCCTCGTCCACGGCTGCCGCGACGCGAAGGAGCGGCTGCTCGCGCCGGGCGCGAAGGAGAAGGAGCCCGTCGTCGTCCTGGGTCGGTCCCGGAAGGTCGTCGGGGGCGCGCTGCGCACCGAGGTCGCGCGCGCCGAGGTCGAGGCAAGCCTGGTCGACGGGTTCTTCCCGGCAGTCGACGCGGACGCCCAGCCACGCGTCGAGCGACGCGCGGGGCTGCGGCAGATCGGGCTGCCCTACGCCGCCGACCCCGCCGTCACGCGGCACGTGGCGGCGTTTCTCGCGCGCCACCGGGAGATCGCGCCGGCGGGCGCGAGCGCGGTGCTCTTCAACGGCGGCGTCACGCGTGCGGCGCGCTTCCGCGCGCGCATGGTGGAGGTGCTCGGCCGCTGGCGCGGCGGGGAGCCGGTGCGCGTGCTCGAGGGCACCGATCCCGACCGCGCGGTCGCGCTCGGCGCCGCGATCTACGGCCTCGCGCGCCGCGGTCGCGGCGTGCGGCTGCGTGGCGGGACGGCGCGCGCGTACTACGTCGGGATCGAGGCGGCGGCGCCCGCGGTGCCGGGCGTGCCTGCGCCGGTGAAGGCGCTCTGTCTCGCCCCGTTCGGCATGGAGGAGGGCAGCGAGGTCGACGTGCCCGATGCCGAGTTCGGGCTCGTGGTGGGTGGGCCGGCCGAGTTCCGGCTCTTCGGCTCCTCCGCACGGCGTGGCGACCACCCGGGCGACCTCGTCGAGGGCTGGGCAGCGGGCGAGATCGAGGAGCTCGCGCCCGTGGAGACGACGCTCGCCGGCGCGGGGATGGAGGGCCGCACGGTCCCCGTGTCGCTGCGCGCCCACGTGACCGAGGTCGGCACGCTGGAGCTCTGGTGCGTCGCGCGTGAGGGCGGGCAGAAGTGGCGGCTCGAGTTCAACGTCCGCCAGGCGGAGTAGCGCCTCCGCGCGTTCGCCATGGCCCGCTACGTCGTCGGGATCGACCTCGGCACCACCAACACCGCGTGCGCGTACGTCGACACGCAGGCCGGGCGGCGCGTCGAGGAGCTCGCGATCCCGCAGCTCGTGGCGCCGGGGCGCGTCGAGGCACGACCGACGCTGCCGTCGTTCGTGTACCTCGCGGGAGCGCACGAGCTGCCGACGGGGAGCCTCGACCTCCCGTGGGCGGAGGGACGCGAGTTCTGCGTCGGCACGCTCGCGCGCGAACAGGGTGCGCGCGTGCCGGGGCGACTGGTCGCCTCCGCCAAGTCGTGGCTCTGCCACGGTGCGGTCGACCGTACGGCGGCGATCCTGCCGTGGGGCGCACCCGACGAGGTCGCGCGCATCTCGCCCGTCGAGGCGCAGGCGCGTGTGCTCGCCCACGTGCGCGCGGCCTGGGACGCGAGCATGCCCGCGCCGCTCGCCGAGCAGGAGGTCGTGCTCACGGTGCCGGCATCGTTCGACGAGGTCGCGCGCGAGCTCACGCTCGAGGCGGCGCGGGGGGCTGGCCTTCCGGGCGTCGTCCTGCTCGAGGAGCCGCAAGCCGCGGTGTACGCGTGGCTCGGCGCGCACGAGGCCGACTGGCGCGCGTTGGTCGCGGCGCACCCGTTGCTGCTCGTGATCGACGTCGGCGGCGGCACGACGGACCTCTCGCTGATCGCCGCGCGCACCAGCCGCGGCGAGCTCGGTCTCGAGCGCGTCGCGGTGGGCGAGCACCTGCTGCTCGGCGGCGACAACATGGACATGGCGCTGGCGCGGCGGGCCGAGTCGCGCATGCTGCCCGAGGGGACGTCGCTCGACACCCAGCGCTTCCACGGTCTGGTGAGCCAGTGCCGGGCGGCGAAGGAGCAACTCCTCTCCGACCCGACCGCGGCCGACGTACGGCTCGCCGTGCCGGGCCGCGGTGGCGGGCTGGTCGCCGGCACACTCGCCACGACGCTCGCGCGCGCCGAGGTCGACGCAATTGTGCTCGACGGCTTCTTCCCGATCGTGCCCGCCGACGCGCGGCCGCGGCGACAGGCGGCGCTCGGGCTGCGCGAGTTCGGGCTCCCCTACGCGGCCGAGCCCGAGATCACCCGCCACGTCGCGGAGTTCCTCGCCCGCCAGCGCGAGGCGGCCGGGCAGGGCGACCTCGGGATGGCGCGTCCGGATGCGCTGCTCTTCAACGGCGGCGCCCTCGAGCCCGCGGCGGTGCGCGAACGGCTCGCGGCGACGGTGGCCGCCTGGCACGGCGGGGCCGGCTGGCACCCGGCGCTGCTCGACGTGAGCTCGCTGCAGCTCGCGGTGGCCCGGGGGGCGGCATACTTCGGTCTCGCGCGGCGAGGGCTCGGCGTGCGGATCGGTAGCGGCGCCGCGCGCACGTACTACCTGGGGCTCGCGGGCGAGGGAGGGCGCGCGCTCTGCATCGTCCCGCGCGGGATGGAAGAGGGTGAGACGGTCGAGATCACGACGCCCGAGTTCGAGCTGCTCGCCAACCGTGCGGTGGCGTTTCCGCTGTTCACCGCCACCGACCACGTCCACGAGCGCGCGGGCGAGGTCGTGGCGATCGGGCCGGAGTCGGCGACGCCGCTGCCGCCCATCCGCACCGTGCTGCGTTTCGGGAAGAAGCTCGAGGAGCGCGCGCTGCCGGTGCACCTCGAGGTGCGGCTCACCGAGATCGGCACGCTCGCCGTGTGGCTGCGCTCGCGCGAGACCGATCATCGCTGGCGGCTCGAGTTCCGCTTGCGCGACACCGTCGGTGCGCCCGAGCCCGCTGCGGCGGCCGGGCTGGTGATCGACCCCGCGCGTCTCGCCGTGGCGGTCGGGTTGCTCGCGCCCGCCTTCGAGGGGGACGACGACCCGGTGGCGCCCGTGCGCCGGCCTCGAGGCGGCACTCGACGCCGGCCGCGATGCGTGGCCGCTGGCCGCGATCCGCGCGCTGTGGGATGCACTCTGCTGCTCGGAAAGCCCAAGCGTGCGCGCTCGCCCGGGCACGAGGCGCGCTGGCTCAACCTCGCCGGCCTGCTGCTGCGGCCGGGATTCGGGGATCCCGGCGACGATCTGCGCGTGAACCGGCTCTGGCGCGTGCTCGCCGCGGACCTGCGCCATCCGAAGGCGCAGGTCCGCGCCGAGTGGTGGAACCCAGGAAGCGCGTCGCGGGCGCTTCCGTCAGCGGGCCAGCAGCAGACGCTCCACCAGCGCGTGAGCGCGGCGCTGCTCCGGCGCGACAAGGGGAAAGGCCCACGGCCGGGGCCGCAGGAGCTGCGGGAGATGTGGCAGGCGGTGGGGAGCTGCGAGCGGCTCCCGGCACAGGTCCGCGGCGAGCTCGGCGCGGCGCTGGTCGCGGCGATGGAGGCCGGCAAGGCGACGGACCAGGAGGTGTGGGCGCTCGCCCGCCTGGGCGCACGCCAGCCGATGTACGGCCCGCTCAACTGCATCGTGCCGCGCAAGACCGCCGAGGGCTGGGTGCAGCGGCTGCTCGCCGTGCCGTGGCCGCGCGAGGAGGCCTACGCCTTCGCGGTCGCCCAGGTCGCGCGTGCCACCGGCGACCGCGAGCACGACCTCGATCCGGGGCTGCGCGCGCGCGCCGCCGCGCGCTTGGAGGGTACGCCGAACGGCGTCCGCGCGGCCCGACTGGTGCGCGAGGTGGTGCCGCTCGAGGCGCGCGAGGAGGCCCGGCTCCTCGACGAAGCGCTCCCGGCCGGCCTCCGGTTGCGCGACGGCTAGCTGCACCGGAACCCCTAGCCGTTGACGGTGACCGGCGGTTCGCCGGTGGACTCGGATCCGGTGGGCAAACGCACCGTGGCGACGGCGCCGCGCCCCGGCCCCGGGCTCGCGACCTGCACCGTGCCGCCGTGCAGCTCGACCAGGTGGCGCACGATCGCGAGCCCGAGCCCGAGGCCGCCGTGGCGGCGCGTGAATGAAGCGTCGGCCTGCCGGAAGTGCTCGAAGACGTGCGGGAGGAAGGCGGGGTCGATGCCCTCGCCCGTGTCCGCGACCGTGATCGCGACCTGGTCCTGCGCGCGCGAGAGACCGACGGTGACGCGTCCGCCCTGGGGTGTGAACTTGATCGCGTTTGCCGCCAGGTTCCAGACGACCTGCTGCAGGCGGTTCGGGTCGCCGGCGACCCACATCGGTTCCTGAACGCCCTCGAGCGCGACGGCGATGCCCTTGGCTTCGGCGGCCGGCCGATTGACGTCGATCGCGCTCTGCACGATGGCAGCGAGGTCGAGCCGCCGGCGATCGATCCGCAGCGTGCCGCTGGCGATGCGTGCGACGTCGAGGAGATCCTCGACCAGCTGCGCTTCGATCCGCGCGTTGCGCTCGATCGTCTCGACGGCCTTGTCCAGGAGCGCTCGGGGCAAGTTCGCCGCGCGCAGGATGCCGGCCCAGGCGAGAATGGGACTGAGCGGCGTCCGCAGCTCGTGCGAAATCGTGGCGAGGAACGTGTCTTTGGCGCGACTGGCCGCTTCCGCCGCGCGGCGGGCCGCGCGCTCGCTCACGAGCAGGCGCTCGCGCTCCTCGTTGTTGCGGTGGGCTGCGACGGCGAGACCGGCGACGTGGGTCGTCGCCGTGAGGAGCTGGGTCTCGAGCACCGTCGGGGGGCGTGGCGCGCGACAGTACACGGCGAAGGTTCCGAGCACGCTGCCGGCGGCCGAGCGGATCGGGAGCGACCAGCAGGCGCGCAGCCCGTGCGCGAGAGCGAGATGGCGGTGGTCGTTCCAGAGCGGATCCGAGGCGACGTCGGTCACGATCACCGTCTGGTTGCGGTAGGCCGCCGTGCCGCACGAGCCGACCGACGGTCCGATCTCGACCCCGTCGATGGCGGCGTTGAAGGCGTCGGGCAGGTTGGGTGCGGCCGCGACGTGGAGGCGGCGCCCGCTCTCGTCGAGCAGCAGGATCGAGCATGCGAGGCCCGGCGCCTGTTCCTCGATCAGCGTGCACAGGAAGGCGAGGATCTCCGACAGCGGCGCCCCACCGGCCATGCGTTCCAGGACTCGGAGCTGGCCCTCGAGCAGCCAGACGGCGCGGTCGCGGGAGCTGACCTCCGTGACGACGACGCCGATGCGCCGCGCCCCATCTCGATCGGGCACCGCGAAGAAGGTTGCTTGCCAGTACCGCGCCCGCTCGCGTTCCCCCGCGCGGGGCGCGACGAATCCGAGGCCCGGCACGGGCTGCCCGGTCTGGAGGACGCTGCGAAGCGTCTCCTCGAGAGAGGGCGCGCGGTCGGGGCCGATGACGTCGCGGATCGTGCGGCCGACGTGGGCCTCCGGCGACAGGCCGTTCAGGTGGGCGATCAACTCGTTGACGTAGAGGTAGCGCAGGTCCGCGTCGATGTAGGCGATGCCGATGGGCGCGACGGCGAGTATCTCGCAAGGGGGCAGCGGGCGCTCCTGCGCGGTCGGCTCGCCTTCGCCGAGACCCGCCATTGGGGGGAGTATGCGCACCGTTGGCGGCGGGCCTCAAGGGGAGGGCACCGATGCGGCTTGCCCGGGCGGGCGCCGGGGGGCATCCTGAGCGGTTCATGTTGCAGGTGTCCGGCGTTTCCAAGCGGTACGGCTCCCAGATCGTCCTCGACGACGTGACCTGGACCGTCATGCCCGGCACCCGCGTCGGGCTCATGGGGCCGAACGGCG
Organism: Binatia bacterium; assembly: GCA_046327955.1. Lineage (GTDB taxonomy): Bacteria > Desulfobacterota > Binatia > DP-6 > DP-6 > JAXLXP01. Next base: position 15,417 of record JAXLXP010000019.1, read on the forward strand.
CGGGGAAATCGACCTTGCTCAAGCTGATCGCGGGGCAGGTCGAGCCCGATCAGGGGGTGATTGCCGTCCCCCGCGGGACGACCATCGGCTACCTGCCACAGCACGTCCTTGGCGTGCGCGGCCGGACCGTGCTCGACCATGCCCTCACCGCCTTCGCCGACCTCCACGAGATGGAAGCGCGCCGCGAGGCGCTCGAGCACCAGCTCGCGACCGTCGCACCGGAGAGCGACGGGTATCAATCGGTGATGGACCGCTACATGGCGGTCTGCGAGGAGTGGGATCGCCACGGGCGCTACGACACGGAGGCGGCGGCGGAGTCCGTCCTGCACGGTCTCGGCTTCGCGGACGACGACCTCTTCCGGGACTGCGGCGAGCTCTCGGGCGGTTGGCAGATGCGCGTCTACCTGGCGCAGCTCCTCCTGCGCCGGCCGGATGTCCTCCTCCTCGACGAGCCGACGAACTACCTCGACCTCGAGGCCCGCAACTGGCTCGAGGAGTTCCTGGTCTCCTATCCCGGCTCGGTCGTGCTGGTCGCGCACGACCGCTACTTCCTGGACGTCGTGGTCGAGCGCGTCGCCGAGGTGCTCAACGGCAAGGTCACCGACTACGCGATGAACTACACGCGCTACCTCCAGGAGCGCGAGGTGCGGCTCGAGCTGGCGCGCAAGGCGTATCAGGAGCAGCAGGAGGAGATCGAGCGGATCGAGTCGTTCATCAGCCGCTTCCGCTACCAGGCATCCAAGGCGGCACTGGTGCAGAGCCGCATCAAGCAGCTCGAGCGCATCGACCGCCTGGCTCCCCCCGATGGGCACGAGGGGCGCACGCTGCGCATCCGCCTCCCGGAGGCGCCACGCAGCGGGCGCGACACGCTCGTGCTCGAGGGCGCGAAGAAGTGCTACGGCGACCACGTCGTCTACGACGGCATCGACGTCCACATCGAGCGCGGACAGCGCGTGGCGCTGGTGGGCCCGAACGGCGCCGGCAAGACGACGCTGCTCAAGATGATGGCGGGCGTGCTGCCGCTCGACGGCGGGACGCGCAAGGTCGGCCACAACGTGCGCCTCGGCTACTTCGCCCAGGACCACGGCGAGATGCTGAACGCGGATCGCACGGTCTACCAGGAGATGATGAATGCCGCCGACGTCGGAACCGCGCCGCACGTGCGTCCCCTGCTCGGCGCCTTCCTCTTCTCGGGGGATGCCGTCGACAAGCGCGTCGGCGTCCTCTCCGGCGGCGAGCGCAGCCGGCTCGCGCTCGCGAAGCTCCTGCTCGAGCCGGTGAGCTGCCTCCTGCTCGACGAACCGACGAACCACCTCGACCTCACCGCCAAGGAAGTCCTGCTCGACGCGCTCAAGGCGTACACCGGTACGATCGTGATCGTCGCGCACGACCGCTACATCCTCGACGAGCTGCCGACGCAGGTCCTCGAGGTCGGCCACGGGCACGCGACGCGCTACCTCGGCAACTACGAGGACTGGGTGCGCGCGAAGGCGCGCGAGGCCGCGGCACCGCCACCACCGGTGCCGGCCGCCCGCGGGAACGGGAAGGGCGGCCGCACGGGGCAGGCGGCCCGGTCGACGTAGGGTCTACCGCCGCCCGCGCGCCGGTCCCCGCGGTCCGAGTTGCCCGCCGGGCGGGGCGATCGGCTTCACCTTGACGCGGTGGTCCGGCATCTTCCGGAACAGCATCGTGTCGGCGGTGCGTTTGAGCCGCAGGCGGAGCTGGTTGCGGGCGGTCGGGTCCCCGGTGGTCGCCAGGATCTCGGGGAGGCTCAGCTCGAGCTGCCCGTGCTGGCCGTGGTGCTGGCCGTGGGTCACCGTGACCTGGAGCCGCTCCTGCTGCCCCGGGATGTCGCGCACCTCGATCGACAGGCGCCGGTCGATGGCACGCGTGATCTCGCCCAGGATCCGTCGGGCCTCGAGGCGTTCCGCCTGCTGGCTCTCCATGATGCCCCCATCCTACACGGGATGACGGCGGCGCTGTCAACGCTTCACGCGTGGCTGCCGGCGTTGCGCGACCTCGATCGCGTTGGCTCGTAGTCCCAGCGGCCGCGGCGCCGGGAATGCTCGCGTCGCGACCCCGCACCCCGATTTCTCCGTCGCCCTCCGCCCGTGTTATGGCGGCCCCGCAAAGGGGGAAGCCAGTCATGAGCGGAGCGGGGTCGCGCGATTCCCGGAGGTGGTGCCCGCCGATCGCGGTCGTGCTCAGTGTGTGGCTTTCCGGCGTGGCGGCTGCCGCGCTGCCCTTCCAGTATTCGCAGCAGCGCGTCGACGTCCTGAATCCGGTGCTCAAGCCGATCGACCCGCAGGGGATCGCGGTGAGCCCGGACGGGACCCAGCTCTACGTCACGGAGAAGGGGAACCGCGTCTTCCGCTACGCGCCAGACGGCAGCTATCTGGGTGGTTGGGGAGGTGGCGGCAGCGCCCCCGGGCTCTTCAACGACCCGCGCGGCATCACCACCGACCCGTACGGCGCCGTGTACGTCGCCGATCTCGGCAACAATCGCGTCCAGAAGTTCACCGCCGACGGGAAATTCATGACGGCCTGGGACTCGCCCGGCGCCTTCGCGGTGGCCGCCGACGACGTCGGCGACGTGTACGTGCTCTCGACCAGCTTCACCGCCGTGTCGGTCCGCTCGTACGATGGCTTCGATTTCGGTGGGTTCCTCGCCCACTTCCCGTCCGGCTTCACGGCACTCGACTGGTACGACGCGCCCCGCAACACCGCGACGGCGCTCGTCGCGGCGGGTGACGGGGTGCTCGTTGCCGGCACCGTGGCGCAGAACCGCAGCGCGCAGCCGCGCAAGTGCCTGGTGTCCGGGATCACCGGACACGGGCCGCAGCCGTTGCCCGATCCGCTGTCGGGTCCGGCGGTGGCGCTGTTCGCGGCCAACGGTACGTCCCTCGACGAGGCCTTCGTGGCCTGGCTCGGGGCGCCGTGTTGGGCCACGCCGGCCAGCGGCGAGTCGTTCGGCATGAGCGGCGCGCTCGAGGCCGGCGCGCCGATTGCCCTCGACCCGGCCGACGGCTCGGTCTTCGTCGCGCCGATCCGGACCGACGATCGCGGCGTGTACCACATCTATCGGCTCGAGCATTCGACCGGAGACGTCGCCGGCCAACTCGACGAGGTGATCGGCCTGCCGTCGGCGGGCCCGCCGCACATCGACGAGCGGGCGTCGACCGCGGCCTGGGGATCGATCCGCTCGCTCGCGATCGACTGCCAGTCGTCGATGTACGTGCTCATGGCCGCGCGCATCTTCCGCTATCGCGCCGCCGCGCCGGCGACCGGCCGGTGCTTCGTGCAGAGTCCGCTCGGCATCGCGCTCGGACTCCCGAAGCTCGAGACCGTCAAGGGGAAGACCCGTCACCTCTCGCTCCGGCTCGTCTGCGGTGCGGAGGCCCCGTGCGACGACGTGGTGCGCGTGAAGCTGCTGCCGAAGGACTGCCCGCGCTGCCGGCTGCCGCTCGCCATGAAGCCATTCCGCGCCGGTGCGGGCGAGGTCGGAACGGTCACGTTCCGGCTGAGCGGGCGCGTGCGGCGCGCGCTGCGTGCCGACGTGCTCCCCGACGTGGTGGCGGAGGTGCGCCGGCGCCACCATCGCGAGGTGATCGCGGATGTCCAGACGGCGTTGCGGCTCCCGCGCGCGGTCACGCTCGCGTGCGGGGCGTCGCTCACCGGCCACATCGCGCCCGCCGACGGCGCCGGCACGGACGTCGAGCTCTGGCTCGAGCCGCCGGTCGGTGCGCCCGTCCGGCAGGTGGTTCACGCCGGCGCCGACGGCAGCTTCGAGTATAGCCCATCGCTCACGACCGCCGGCACGTGGTCGGTCGTGGCCCACGTGTCGGAAGGCGCGCGGCTGGCCGATGCCACCGCGGATTGCGACGCGACCGTCGGCAGCGTGCCGGCGGCGTTCGACCCGAGCAGCGCCGCCGGCACCACGGCGGTGGTCCCCGGCGGACCGCTCGCTGCGCTGGTGAGCCTCTCGTGTCCGGTGGGAGCGGTGCCGTTCGGTACGGACGCGTCGGCCGACGGTGCGCTCGATCCGGCGCTTGGCGGCGAGCAGATCGCGGTGACGTTCACCGCGCCGCCCGGCAGCGGCCTGCCTGCCGTCCAGGTGGTCGGGACGGTCGGCAGCGACGGCGCGTTCACCGCGACGTTCACGCCGGCGGTGTCCGGCACCTGGTCCGCGCAGGCGAGCTGGCCGGGCGACACGGATCGGCTGCCTGCGACGTCGGCCGGCTGCGCGTTCCTGGTCGGGTGACCGGCGCACCCACTGGTCAAGTCGGGAAGGGACGGCGTCCGGGGGGTGGCGGGCGCCGCGCCAATCGCGGTGAGCCGCTCGTCCGAGGCGGCCGGCTCAACCGCCCGGTCCGACGAACGTGATGTCGCTCACCGAATCGCAGTTCTCGAAGCTGAACACCCCGTTGAGCTTCGTGACGGTCGCCGAGCGTGTCCCGCTGTGGCCTCTCCCGTCACCGATCGTCGCCGTGAGCGTGTAGCTGCCATCCGGATCCTCGGAGCGGAGGCTCCCGCCGACGCTCATGCTGCTCGTGCTCGTCTGCAGTCCCGGGGTGGCATCGAAGCTGACCGTGTAGGGGCCCTTGCCGCCTTCTGCCACGACGGCGACGGAGGCGTCGCGGAAGGGCCCGTTGTTGACCCGGACGGAGCGCGTGCAACTGGTCGTGACCACGAAGGGGGGGCCTGGCATCGTCGTCGTGGTGGACGAGATCGGGGTCGTCGTGGTGGTCGTGCTGGGGCTCGCAGTGCACCACTCGCCCACAGCGGCCTCGACGCTCGGTAGGTCCGTCGGCTCACTGCCAGTGAACGAGGCGGGATCCTCGCCCGTGTACACGAACCTGGCGCTCGCGGGCGCGACGTACGCGCAGAAGGCCTCTCGCCGCAGGTCGTGGTCGCCATCCACTCCGAAGCGGAGGTGCGGCGTCGCCATCTGCACGCACTGTGCGATCCGCACCGCGGTGAGGGCGACGTCGCGGGCATCGACGGCGTCGCGGACGGCGTCGCGGTAGGCCTCGAGATTGCCCTCGGCCAGCTCGCTGCAGCGGTCGGCGGCGTGCGCGTCGGCGAAGGCGAGGTTGAGCGTCTGCGTGCGCTCCTGGAGCGCGGGGTCGGGCGCGTCGAGGTTCCAGGGCAGGAAGGGATCGGCGAAGCTCGCGGGGAGCTGCCCGGGGCTCGCGGCCCCGCCGCGTGCGTAGGCGCCCCCGGGGGCAATGCCGAGCACGGCCGGCAGGCGGCCGGCGGCGAGATACGTACCGTCGGCCTGCGTGGGATCCGCCGCTACGGCCTTTGCGAGTGTGCAGGCGTATGCCACGTCGGCGCGGAACTGGTCGAGGCGGTCCCCCGTCAGCACCGGGGCCCCTGCCAGCGTGGGGATCAGCTCTGTCTCGGCGACCAGGAGCAGGTAACCGGAGACGCCGTTGGACAGGTCGATCGGCGACTGGTTCGGGTACGCGCCCCGGTGGATGCCGCAGCCCTCGGCGATCGCACGGTTCGTGGCGCGCTGGCTCCAGCAGCTCGGGTCGGCGACGTGCCGGAAGTCGTCGATGCCGCTCGTCGATGCCGCGCGGAGCGGACCGTGCAGCTTGGCGGTGGCGTCATACACGGTCCGCAGTCCGTCGACGGCGCAGCCGAGGAGCGCGCCGCGTTGCGCGTCGAATGCGTCGCCCCCTTGCCGGTACCCGGTGCCGTCGGGATCCTGGCCGAACAGCTCGGGGAGATACAGATCGCCGACGCCGGCGAACGGCACGGTACCCCCGGGCATGACGAAGCCCACCGCCGGGTGCGGCGCGTTCATCGGATCGTCCCACGGCCCGAACGTCGAGAACGGGGCGTGCGCGTCGAGCACCGCCTTGGCGCCGTGGATCAGGCCGGTGACGCCGGCGATGGCGAAGCCGAGCGCGCGATCGTTGCCGAAGTCCGCGATCTCCGGCCCGCCCCAGCGTTCCCACATGTGGCCGGTCGCCCACGAGTCCTGCAGGTAGTGGTGCGCTACGCCCTCGATCACGAGGGCGAGCTTCTCGCACGCGAAGAGGTAGCGCTCGAAGCGCGGGCGCACCGCCGCCGGCACGGCGTCGGTGAAGCGCTTGCATTGGGCCGCACGCAGGAGGGCGAGCGCGTGCAGGTGTTCGTAGAAGCGCTCCGCCTGCGGGACCATGTGGTTGCTGTTGAGCCAGCCGATGTGGGTCTCGTAGTTGTGGCAGTCGACGGCATCGTCGTTGCCGCGATCGGGCGGACACCGCTCGTTTCCGCTCGCCCAGTCCCAGAGCGTGTAGGAGAAGTCGGGGAGGCTCGCCATCATGGGGACGGAGAGCGTGCGCGTGCGCATGCGATGCGGGCGCAGGCGCACGGGCCGAATCGACTGGTGCCGGAAAGTCGAGGACGTCCCGGTGAGCGGATCCGTGAGGACGGTGGCCTCCAGCTCCTCGCCGCTGGTGAACACCACGACGTCGAAGTCGTCCGCGAACGCCCCGGGGAGTCCGGAGAGGGCGAGCGCGCGCTCGAGCAGTGCGCGATGCTCGTTGTCGGGATGCGAGCTCCACGGCGTCTGGGCACGCTCGTAGGGATCCGTACAGTCGTGGCCCTGCGCGTTGAGACACTTGACGTTCCACGCGCCGGCCACGCGGGGGCCGCCGCTCGCCAGCGCTGCGAGCGCGAGGACGGCGGCGAGGCGCCACGCGCTCATGGCTCGCGTCTCGCTGGACCGGCACCGCGCAGGGCCGGCATGCAGGACGGTGCTTCCCAGATGGCCGCCGCGAATGCCTGCGGGCCGGTGAGCCCCTCGCGCCGCCGAGCCTGGTAGCGCTCGGAGCAGTCCGCCGGGCAGCACATCGGATGGTCGCCGACCCAGGGCGTGCGGGTCTCGCACTCTGGAACGGCTGCGAGGCAGCCCGCCCAGTTGCGCGCCGGTGGCGCGAAGCACGCGAGCACGGCCGTCGCGCATTCGGCGGCGGCAGACACCGGCGTGCGGGCGGCGGGATCGAAGCCGACGAGCCCGTCCGGAAGCGCGAGCGCGACGAAGCCGTGGCCGTCGGGGGCCGGCGGCAAGCCGGTGTGTTCGAGCGCGCGCCGATCCGGGAAGGGGAAGCTTCCGATGACGACGGGAAGCTCCGGTGGCGTGTCACAGCGAGGGCCATGCGTGTGGCAGCACTGCTGGCACTGGCGGCGAAACGATCGGCAGACCTTCCGTGCCGTCGCGAAGAGGTGCTTCGCACGGACTCGGCAGACTCGGCCCGACGCGGGGTCGCCGAGGCAGTCGGCGCGGTGGCGGCCGAAGCCGCCGCGCGCGTCGCGCAGACACGCCCGCTGTGCGACGGCGCATGTCCGGCCGCAGCTCTTTCCGCCCGCCCCCGCGGTACCTGCCGCCATCAGGAGGAGCGCCAACGCGAGACCGGTGGTCAGCCGGCGTCTCGAAGCGTCTGGTGCTCTGTCTGCCATCGCCCCTGAGTCCTCGATCACTGCTGCGAAAGAAATCTGAGCAGACGAGGAGATGCTGGCCGTCGTCTCTAGCCTGAGGCGACGTTCGCAGGTGCGTCTTACTTCCCCTCGGACGAGGGCGTCAAGAACCTACGAGTCCGCCATGCGGTCGGCGGCAGGCCGATGGGCTCGCGCAGACGGACTTGGGCCAGCTAGAGGTCCTCGAGCTGCACCACGGCGCAGCGGATCTCGTCGGGCTCGGACTCGGGCAGGACGATGCGCCAGAAGATCAGGCCGAGCATGTGGCCCTCGGTGTCGATCCAGTTCGGCACGCCGGGATCGCGGTGGGCGACCACGATGCGGAAGGCGCCATCGGGCCCGCGCTGCATCTGCGTGCGGTTGAGCGACGAGCGGTGGAAGCGGTACTCGAGCGTCTGCATGTGCATGTTCCACAACACGACGTTCGCGAACCGGGAGGCCGGAATACGGCCCTCCATCACCAGCGCCTGGTCGGGCTGCAGCAGGTACGGCGCCATCGCATAGTAGAGGTCGACCGCGCCCCAGGTGGCGGCGCCGCTGCCGCCGAAGCTCGTCGGGCGGGGCAGGACGTTGGGGACGCGGGAGACGAAGGGGTACGCGGGCCCCTGGCCCGGTGCCGGCATTCCGAGCGTGCTGCTGCGCACGAACGCATGGACGGCGCGCAGCCGCGCCGCCAGGGTCGCGTCGTCGAGTGGTGCTGGCGCCCCCGGGTCGTCGATCGGATCGATGCGCAGGCGCACCGACGCCTCGGGGTCGGCGGTGACGCACACCGGGCGCTCGAAGTAGTGGCGGGTCAGCACCATCGCGGCGTCGGGCTCGAGGCGAACCCAGTTGCCGGGCTGCTGCTGCGGCGCGAGGACGATCTCGTAGCTCCCGTCGGGCCCGATCGCGAGCTCGTCATCGTTCACCGCGCCAATGACCCGCGCCATGCTGCCGCCTTCGGGGTCGGCCCCGTGCACGGTGAACGAGGTGTACGTGGCGCCGTCGATGTGGCCGCGGATCCGGTAGGAGCGCGTGCCGTCGATTCGCGTCCAGTAGTAGAGGGCGTCGGGGTTGTCGCCCAGCAGCTTGCGCTGCGGTGAGACGGTGCGGGTGAACATGGGTCGCTGCGGGTCGCTCTCCAGGTGGAGCTCGAGCCCCCCGGCGAGGAGGTGGGTGAGGGAGCGGTATCCCTCGGCCGCGGTCACCTCCTCGATCACGCCGCGCTCGGGGCTGAAGTGCTCGTCGCCGACCTGGCGCAGCAAATCGAGCAGCTCGTGGAACGCCTGACGGGACGCTGGGGCGAGATCGCTCATCACATCTCCTCCTCGGCTAGGGCTCGCTCGGGACGCCGAAGCGCTCGGAATAAAAACGCAGCGCCGCGCGGCGCTCGGTGGCGTCGAGGCCGAAGTCGGCGAGGGCATAGACCACGGCGCCGTGCTTGCCGCGCGGGTGCTCGGCCATGAAGCCATTCATGGCGGCGCGCGCCGTCGGCGTCATCGGCTGACGGGCGAGCGCATAGACCCGCTCCACCGTCCCCACGTCGTCGGCCATGAACTCGTCGAAGCGGACGTCGATCGAGCGCTCGGCGGGCAGCAGGTGGTGGTCGCGGACGCAGGCGGTGAGGAGATCCTCGACGCGCGCCGACCAGTAACCTCCGATGGCGATCGGGTCGGGCCGCTCGACGTACATCCGCGCAGTGTATGCCACCATCGTCGCCATGGACACGGTGACCGAGACCGGATCGCGGTGGGTCACGACGATGGTGGCGTCGGGAAACACGGTTGCGAGCGGGCCGAACTGTTCCAGGTGCTGTGGCGACTTGAGCACCCAGCGTGTCCCGCCGCGCAGCCACTGCAAGACCTTGAGCACGGTGCGCAGGTATTCGTAGTGCGGCGTCTGGTCGTGCGAGCGGTAGTAGTCGCGCCAGCTCGGCATGGGCGCGATCGTGTCGAAGAGCATCGTCGAGAAGTCGATTGCCAGGAGCTGGATCTCCTCGTGGACGTGGTCGACGGTCATCTCGTGCATCCGCTTGAAGAGCGGCAGCATGGCGTCGACCACGTGCAGGGCCGCTGCCGTGCGCGCCAGGCGCGGGTCCGGATTCCCGGGCGCGGGCCGCTCCGATTCCGCCAGCACCGGCTCCAGGCTCTCCCAGTACGGCAGCGAGCGCAGGGCCGGATCAGCCGCGATCAGGTTGTGCAGATGGGTGGTCCCGGTGCGGGGCAGGCCCGCGATGACGATCGGCCGTTCGATGCGCACCTCGTGGATCTCGGGGTGGTGTACGAGCACGTCCTGGATCAGGAGTCGGTTCTTCAGCAACTGCAGCAGCAGGCTGTAGTTGCTCACCACGCCGAACGGCGACAGTCCCGCCTCCTCGCGCAGCGCGCGCAGCAGGACGCCGAGCCGCTCCTCGAATCCCCGGTCGCCGAAGTCGTCGAGCCCGGTCTGCGCGGCGGCGTCGGTGAGCAGGACGTCGGGCTCCAAACGCAGCTGCTCGGCCAGGGGCGCGACCGCGGCGCGCATCTGCGTCATCTCGGGCGAGAACCGCGGGCTGGCGTAATCGTCGATGCGCACGCGCGGGGGTCGATCGTGCGCCATCATTGATTCAACGCGCCAGCCACGAGCTCGGTCGGCGGTGTCTTGTCGACGCCCGCGAACACGGTCCAGCCTTCGCGGTCGAGTGTAGCCGCCAAGCCCATTTAAACAGATGTTGAAACTACACGAGGTCGGGGACGGCGTGCAACGGGCGGCGGGCCCCGCGCCTCGCAGCGTGACCGAGCGCACTATGGTAGCGTCGCGCCCGATGTCGCCGGTACGACGCGAGCGCGCCAGCCGAAGCTCGCGCCGGCGCGGGCCGCGCACCGATGTCGACGTGCGCGAAGCACTCCTCGACGCGGCCGAGGACCTGTGTGCCGCCGAGGGCCCCGCGGGGCCCTCGGCGCGAACGATCGCGGCGCGGGTCGGCGTGAACGCCGCCGTCGTCGGCTATCACTTTGGTTCGCGTGAGGGCCTGATCCAGGCGGCGCTGGAGCGCCGCGGGATTCCACTGCTGCACCGCTCGCGTGCGCTCCTGCTGGCGCTGCGTTCGCGACGCCAGCGGCCGACGACACGCGACGTGGTGGAGGCCGTGGCGCGGCCCTACCTGGAGACCCTGGCCGGCGATCCCGCCAGCGGATTGCGTTGGATCAAGCTCGTCGCCGCGCTCGCGTTGAACCGGGACCGGCGCTGGGATCACCTCGCCCGTGCGGTCGGCACGCCGAGCTTGTGGGAGCTGTTCCCCCAGGTGCTGCGCCGCGCGCTGCCCGACGTCACGCCGGCCGACCTCGAGCGGCGTGGCGCCCTCGCCATGTACTCGCTCCTGACGAGCTTGAGCAACGTGGATGCTCCGGCGTTTGGCTCGCCGCTCGGTGCCACCGGGCTCGATCGAGCCTTCGCCGAGAGCCTGATCGACTTCACTGCCGCCGGTCTCGCGGGGGATCTGCCAACTCGAGCCGTTGTCCCGGCGCGAAGGTGACGATCGAGTATCGGATGACCGCCACGGCGGTCGCGGCGACGAGCGCCGCCAGCGCTGGTAAGTCCAAGGCGAAGTAGGTCGCGTCCCGGCGTCCGTCGGCTCAGTCGGACTTGGCCTTGAGCTTCCCGGCGTCGTTCACCCGTGCGCTGGAGTAAGTCGCCTCCCAGCACAGCGGTGCATCGTCGCGCACCAGCCGAACGATCACGGGAGGCATCAGGCCGAGCACCGGTACGCCAAGCAGCGAGCCCTTGCCTTTGACCGCGATCTTCCCGCGGCCGGGACGGGTTCCCGCGTGCAGGACCATGGAGGTGAGGCCCTCTGGGTCGGCGTCCTCGTCGCGGTACTCGAAGGACGAGGCAGTCGCCGTCCAGCAAGACGCGCTGGGGCAAAGGCCGCCGGCCGGCGCCGTGCGGCTCATCCGCAGCGTCGCCACGCCGCCCTCTCGGTCGATCAGGCAGAGGGTGTAGCTGCTGGCTTGGAGGGGGTGGCCGAACGCGGCGAGGAGCACGGTCGCGCTGCCCTTCCACGTCCAGGTGATCGTGTCCTTCGCGGGATTCGTCGTGTCGCCGCGGACTGTGATCGACGACTTGCCGGACGACGCGGGCTGGCACCCGTGCGCGATCGGCACCGTGCAGCCGGTGGGCATGCACATCTCGCAGGGACCGCAGGATGGCTGGCATCTGACGAGGCGCGTTCCCGTGAACAGGTCACCGTCGTAGTAGCAGCCGGGCGGAGGTGTGAGCCTGAAGAACCGCCTGGGCCAGATGCCTTGCATCGTCATCCCGTCGGGTGTTGCGGTTCCGGAGATGATGTTGTTGCCCGTGCAGAAGGAGGACCCCGGGAATGGGCCGGGGGAGGGTGGCAGCGGCACCGAGAAGGTCCCGGTGTCGGGGTCGATCGTCCCCGTGAAGGCACCCTGGGGCGATCCTCCCTCCACGGTGTAGGTGAACGAAAGCACCGTGCCGCTCTGGACGAAGTTGGCCGCAATCCGGACCGGTCCGGCGATGCTTTCGCGGATGAGGGCCCAGGAACCGGTCAGATCGACGGCGGCCAGCGCCGGGACCGTCGCGAGAACCACCGCGCACGCCGCGACCGCGATTCCGGACAGCGTCCGTCGCATCGATCCTCCTCCGCGGACGCGTTCCCGATACCGTGGTACGGCGGTCAGCGTCAACAAAGAAATGGCTCGGCGACGTTCTCGAGAATCCGGCCACAGGCGAACGCCCGCACCTTCGCTCCCAGGGCGAACGTGTCGCGACGTGCCTTGACCGCGTCATGACCGGCGCGGTCGATCCGCTGCGCGGCGGTTCCAAGTGGCGGCCGGCGAGGGCTCGGCAGGCGATGTGTACCGAGGCCGCGGCCCGCCCCGCCGACCGGCGCTACGTGCTCACCTCGGCGACGGAGCCGATGAGGCCGCCGGTGCCGTTCGCCGATCCCCGCAGGGGTGCCACGCGGGCGTCGACCAGCCGGATCGAACCGTCCGAGGTCATCAGGCGGACGACGTCGCCGTGCTCGCGTGGCTCGCCGATGGCCGCGCGGTCGTCGGGATGGACGAGCGTGTCCCACGCCCGGCCGAGGAGGGCTTCCCGCTGCATCCCGGTCATCGCCAGGAGCCGGGCGCTGACCGCGGTCAACCGGCCGTTCACGTCGGTGACGAACACCCCCACCGGAAGGGCATCCAGGATCGGCGGAAGCGCGGGCGCGGTCGTCGGTGGCGCCGGCACGCCGTTGGTCATCGCCGCGAGCTGCTGCTCGATCTCGCGCAGGAGCGCCTCGGGCTCGGCGGGCTCCTCTGCCGCGATCGTGCTCGAGGCGCCGCGGACCGCGTCGAGCAGGCGTCGGCTCCCGTCGAGGAGAGCCCGCTGCTGGAGCGCCTGTTGGATCGCGCTCGCGAGATCGGTGGGATCGCAGGGCTTCGCGAAGAACCGGTGTACTTGGCCGCGGTTGATCGCCCGCACGGCGAGCGGCAGGCTGCCACGCCCCGTGAGCATCATGCGGATCGTGTGCGGGTGACTCGCGTGGACGCGGGCGAGCAGCTCGGTGCCGGTCATTCCCGGCATCGTCTCGTCGGAGACCACGACGTCGATCCGGCGGGCCGCGAGCGTCGCCAGGGCCTCCGGCGCGTTGCTCGCGACCAGGATCTCGTACGGCTCGCGGCGCAGGGCCCGGCGCAGGGCGCCGAGGAGCGCCGGGTCGTCGTCAACGAGCAGCACTACGGGTGACACTGCCTGCCTCTGGCTCTGTGGTCTCGGCATCGACGACCACGGTGATGACGACGCGGACCGGCTCTTGCACCCCGGCCTTCTCGGCGAAGTTGCGGAGACGTTCCATGATCCCGGGCGTGATCTCCTGTCCCCGCGCGATCAGCAACATGCCGGCGCGCGAGACGACGTCTTGCGCGAAGACCATCCCGGGGCGCAGGTCCCGGAGCCGCAGCTCGCGCACCTCGGTGCTGCGCACGCGTTGGCCGACCAGCTCCCCGAACGCGTCCAGCAGCTGCGGGTCGTACCAGCCGTCGCGCCCACGCATGGTGGCGAGGGCGAGGTCAGAGCCGACGCCCTGCGCCTCGAGCACGTCGTAGTCGACGACGAGCTTGAGGGCGCGAGCGCCCCACGGGATGTCCGCACCGCACACCGCATCGCGCGGCGTTCCTGCGCCGTCGTAGTGCTTGGCCTGGTACACGAGGACGTTCCGCACCTCTTCGAGACGGGGGATGCTGCCGAGCAGCGTGCCTGCCACGTCCGGCAGCCGGTCCGCCATCTCCTGCTCCGCCGGCGCGAGCGATTGCCCGTGGTAGAGCTTGTCGGCCGTCTCCGGTGGCAACGTGACGCAGCCGATCTGGGACAGCATCGCGGCGACGTCGAGCTGCCAGCGATCCGGCACGTCCAGCTTCGTCGCGAGCCCGCTCACGCGCTGCTGGGCTCGCGTGGCCCGGCCGAACGCGGCCGGATTGGCGAGTGCCAGGATGTCCGTCAGCGCCTTGACGCAGCCGCGCAGGGTCTCCTCGAGGAGCACGCGCTCCACGGTGATCACCCGATGTTGCTCGACCGCGGCGTTCAGGGCCTGCGCGAGATCGGTCGGCGGGCAGGGCTTGGTGAGGAGACGGAAGATCTGTCCGTCGTTCACGGCGGCCGCCGCGGCGGCGAGGTCGGCGTGGCCGGTCAGCAGGATGCGGACGGTATCGGGCGCCTGCTCGCGGACTCGGGCGAGGAACGCGGCGCCATCCATCCCCGGCATGCGCATGTCGGAGACCACCACGGCAAACGGCTCCTCGCGCGCGAGCAGGTCGAGGCCCGCGGCTCCACCGCCAGCGGTGCTGACCGTGAATCGTCGCCGGAGTTGGCGGACCAGTGCCTCGAGGACGTTGGGCTCGTCGTCGACGCAGAGGACGCGGGGGAGCACCGTGGGTTCCATGGCTCGCTATGCCGCCGCCAGCGTCTCGGCCTGCTCGGCCGCCAGCTCGCGCCAGGCCGGCAGGCGATCGGCGACGCCGAGACCTTCCAGGTAGGCGACGTCGATCTCCTGGGCCGGCTCGCCGGCGTGGCCGGCCACTTCGTGTGCCAACACGTGGGCGACGTGCGTCGCCCCGAGGACGCCGAACTGGCTCTGGTTCACCCGCGCCGGGGTGTGGTGGTGGGCCACGGCCTCGATGATGGGGAAGGGCATCCCCCACAGGCCGAGGAGGTACGCGCCGATCTCGGCGTGGGTCACGACACCCTGCTCTGCCTCGACGGCATGGAGCGGCCGATGCTCGTGGCGCGCGGCCTCGAGCAGCTGCGCGAGCTGGCCGGGCAGGTGGGTGGCGAGCACGAGGATGCCGATGTCGTGCAGCACGGCCGCCATGAACGCGAGCTCGGCGGCCGTCTTGTCGGGGAGAATCCGCCTCGCGATCCCGGCGGACAGCAGCGCGTGCGCCTGCACGGCCTCGAGCGAGAGACCGCGGACCGTCGCCGCTGCCCCGAAGGATCGGAAGACCTCCACCGTGAGCACGAGATCGCGCAGCATGCGGGTGCCGAGGGCGCCGACCGCCGCCGGTACGCTCCCGATGCGGCGGGGCCGACCGAAGAACCCGGAGCTGGCGATGTGGAGCACCTTGGCGCACATCGCGACGTCCTTCTCGACGATGCGGGTGACTTCCTCCAGGCCGACGTCCGGATCCCCGAGGGCCTTGGTGAGCGCCGCGTAGGTGGCGGGCAGGCTCGGCAGCGCCTTGGTCGTCCCCACCGCAGTGAGCAGCGTCTCGTCGGCCAGCAGCTCCTGGAGTGCGACGGAGCGCTCGACCGTCTCCTCCAACGCGACAGCGTCGCAGGGCTTGGTGAGGAACTGATGCGCCACCGGCACGGCCAGCATCGCGGCCTGCAGCTCCGTCTGACCCGAGAGCACGAGGCGCACCACACCGGGGTGGCGCTCCTGGACACGGGCCAGGAGCGCGGCGCCGTCCATCTGCGGCATGCGCATGTCGGAGACGATGACGTCGAACGGGGTCTTGTCCAGCTCCGCGAGCGCCTCCGCGCCGCTGGAGACGAAGGTCATCTCCCACTGCGCGCGGCGCGGGCGGAGCATGCGGCGGAGGCCCTCGAGGACGTTGGGCTCGTCGTCGACGAAGAGGATGCGTTTCATGCGGCGGCGTTCCTGGCCACGACGTCGCCGACCGGCAGTCGGATGAAGAACGTCGTGCCGTGACCGAGGGTGGACTCGAACGTGAGCGTTCCGCCGTGCTTCTCGACCACGATCGCTCGCGCGAGCGCGAGGCCCTGGCCCGTGCCGCGTCCGACCTCCTTGGTGGTGAAGAAGGGTTCGAAGATCTTGTCCCGGATGCCCTCGGGAATTCCACCTCCGGTGTCGCTGATGGCGATCAGGACGGTGCCGCCCTCCTGGGCGGTGCGCACGCCGATCTGTCCCTTGCGCCCCGTCGTTCCCACGACGTCGCCGATGGCGTGCGCCGCGTTCACCAGCAGGTTCAAGAAGACCTGGTTGAGGTCGCCCAGATGGCAGGGGACCGGTGGGAGATCGCCGAAGTCGGTCTCCACGTCGGCCACGTACTTGAGCTCGTTGCGGGCGACGGTCAGCGTGCTGGCGAGCGCCTGGTTCAGGTCGGCCGGGAGCTTCTCCTCGCTGTCGCGAACGCGGTCAAGTTCACGCCAGCCGGGGGGCGGGTCGAGATCGTCCTTCGCCGCGCCGGAGACCGGGCGGTTCTCACCGTGTGCGACACGGGCGAGGGAATTCCGCCCGAGATCCTCGCGAATATCTTCACGCCCTTCCAGCAGGGCGACGCCTCGACGACGCGGCGGCACGGCGGCCTCGGGCTCGGCCTCGCGATCACCCGCGATCTCGTCGAACGGCATCACGGGACGATCACGGCGGCAAGCGAGGGCAAAGGCCGGGGCGCGACGTTCGTCGTGACGCTGCCCGCGGAGCCAGTCAACGGCAGGCGGGAAGGGCCCGTGACGTTTCCGGCGACGTTCGGGGGCCCGACGCTGCTCGGCGGAGTGCGCGTGCTCCTCGTGGACGATCACCGTCCCACGCTCCGCGTGTTGGCGGCGGTCCTCGAGCGGTCCGGTGCGCGCGCGACGATCGCCGAATCCGCGGCCCAGGCCGACGAGATTCTCGGCCGAGACGGCGCGGACGTCCTCGTGTGCGACGTCACCATGCCCGGCGAGGACGGCTACCAGTTCATCCGGCGGCTGCGGGGGCGGGAAAGCGGCGGCCGGCTGCCGGCGCTGGCCCTCACCGCGCATGCCGGTGCCCAGGATCGCGACCTGGCGATCGTCGCCGGCTTCGACCGCCACCTGCCGAAGCCGGTCGATCCCGCCGTCCTGGTCGCCGCGATCGCCGACATGTTGGGGCGATCCGGGGGCGGTACGCGGGAGGCCGGACCCTCCGGGACGCCCGAGCCGGCTGCGACAGACGGATGAGGGAAAGCTTCGCTGCTCGGGTGCTGATGTCGCGTGCCCTGCTCGGGATGGTGATGGTCTCGTCGCTCGCCGCGGGGCCCGCGCTGGCGGGCGGAAGCCGCCTCACGATCGTCGACGGGCGCGCCGCGGGGGGCGTGGCGGCGATGACGTGGAGCCTGCGCGGGAGCACCGTGGCGAAGGGCAGCGGTACGGCCCCGGACACCATCGGCGTCGTCTTCGACGTGGAGATCGGCGGCGTGCGCGACCGGGTGGTGGCACCACCAGGCGCGTTCGATGGCACGTCGGGGTGGCTCGACAACGTGCCGACGCGCGCGCGCTATCGTGGGCCGGGCGCCGCGGCGGGCGTCGTCTCGACCACGATCCGCCCCGGCCGGCTGGCCCGGCTGGAGAGCGGGAGCCCCGCCGGCGCGTTGCTCGACGCGGTGAGCGCGTGGGCCTCGGCCCCCGTCCACACGGCGTACTCGATCGAGAATGGCGGCGAGACGCTGCGCCACTGCACGACGTTCGACCCGTCGGCCTGCCGCTCGCGCGCCATCGGTGGCGGGCTCGGGCGTCGGCTCGACTGCCGCGGCGGGCAGCCCGATCCGCTGTGTCTCGCGGTCCCGGCGGTGTGCGGCAACGGCGTACGCGAGCCCGGCGAGGCGTGTGACCAGGGTCCGTACTGCGGGCCGAACTGCCAGTTGATCTCGCTCTCGCCCGGGTGCTGCCAGTCGGCGGAGAGCTGCTCGACGGCGAACGGCTTCAGCCTCAACTACTACCTCTATCAATTCTGCCTGCCGTCCCAGGCGGTTGCGGGCGGCGTGTGTTCCGAGAACGGCATGTGCCAGGATCTCGCCATCGATCCGGTGCCACTCTGCTGCCAGCTCGCGGGGAGCTGCTACGAAGGAGCCGCGAGCGGCACGGGTGGCCTGTGGTCCTTCCGCAACTACTGCACGGGCGGACAGTTCGGACAGGTCGTGCCCGGCGCGGTCTGCGCCGGGTCGGGCGCCTGCGAGCCGGGCTGACGCTCGGCCGGCAGTGGACTTGGCCCGTCGTTCCATGTCACCACCGTCCGATGACGATGCGCATTGGGGTCGGGATCGGTGACATCGCGGGCACGCCCGCGGACCTGGACGGGCTCGTCGCGCAGGTGCAGCGCGCCGAAGCGGACGGCTTCGCGAGCGGCTGGTTCGCGAACATCTTCGGCGTCGACGCGATCATGGCGGCGGCGATCTGCGGGCGTGAGACGACGCGAATCGAGCTCGGCACGGCGGTCGTGCCCACGTTCCCCCGCCACCCGGTGGCGATGGCGCAGGCGGCGATGTCGGCGCAGGCCGCGTGCGAGGGGCGCTTCGCGCTCGGCATCGGCCTCTCGCACCAGATGGTGATCGAGGGGATGCTCGGCCTCTCGTTCGCCAAGCCGTTCAGCCACATGCGTGAATACGTCTCCGTGCTCGCCCCGCTCGTCCGCACCGGCAGTGTCGGGCACGTGGGCGACGAGTACCGCGTGACCGCGCAGGTGTCGGTGCCCGGCGCGACCCCGTGCCCCATCCTGCTCGCCGCGCTCGCGCCGCGCATGCTCGCCCTCGCCGGCAGCGAGACCGAGGGAACGATCACCTGGATGACGGGCCCGAAGACGATCCGCGAGCACACGGTCCCGCGCATTCGCGAGGCGGCGGCGAAGGCCGGCCGACCCGCGCCGCGCGTGGTCGTCGGCCTGCCGATCGCGGTGACGTCGCAGGTCGATGCGGCATGGGCCTCGGCGGCCCGCCAGTTGGGCTCTACGGGTTCCTGCCGTCGTATCGCGCCATGCTCGACCGCGAAGGTGTCGAAGGCCCGGCGGACGTCGCGATCGTGGGTGAGCGCCGACACCGTGGGCGCGCAGATCGAGGCGCTGGCCGCGGCGGGCGCGACCGACCTCATGGCGATTCCGTTCCGGGTCCAGGACGACGCCGACGCGATCGCGCGCACGCGCCGACCTGCTGGTCCGACTGGCGCGGCGAGCGGGATGACGGCTCGCTGCGAGCGTCACCCGCCGTTTCCCGCGGGCACGTAGCTGCGGCACGGCTGGCCGCGCAGCCTGGGGCAGGGCGGCAGGTCGGGTGGCGCCTCGACGTCGGGGATCACCGGCAGCACGACGCGCGACGGCTGCGCCGCGGTGCAGGCGACCTCGTTCAGGATCGCGCCGTGGGTCTCGGTTGTGTCGAAGGCCCAGCGCGTGCGATCGCCGCCCGGGGCCTCGATGCTCACCCGGATGCGCGACCCTCGGCGGAAGACGTGCGCGACCGCGAACAGCCGACCCGAACCTGGCGAACTCGCCCGCGGGCAGCGGCGCGGCATGGCGTTCGAGGTGGGTTGGCCGCGGCTCGAGCACGGTCGACCGCCGCCGATCGAGGCGGCGATGGCTGGCGCGCAGCCAGCCGTTCTGGACGTAGACCTCGAGACCGTCCGGGCGGATCTCGGTGAGCGTGACCTGGAGGTCGGTGTCCGCGGCGCTCGAGCGCAGCCAGAGGTCGACGCTGCTCGGCCCCGCGATGGTGACGTCGCGCTCGAGTGGCAGGTCGCGTGCAGGCGCGGTGCCGTCGACCAGTGGGCGCCAGTCGTAGGCGGGGAGCACCTCCCAGGACTGCTCCTGACCCTGGCCGGGGAGCGTCTGCGCCGGGCGCACGGTGGGGTCGGGGCGGTAGCCGTCGGCGCCTGCGGTGTGCGCGCCGGGGCGGCTTCGCGCCAGCGTGCCGCCCGCACCGAAGTACCAGCGCGTCGGATGCGCCGGCGGCGGGGGCCAGCGCGTGAACCCCAGCTCGAAGGTGGGCGCTGGTAGCCCCGGGGTCGTGGAGCCGGCACCGTTCTCCATCAGGACGCGCACGTGCGGATCGGCCTCGAACATCCGCTTCGCCTGCTCGTAGCTCGTGATCCCGTCGAAGCGGTCGATCGGCAGTGGCGGCGCGGGCGAACCGGCACCGAGGATCGTCTGGTAGAGGATCGGAACGACCGTGGCGATGCGGCTCGGGTCGGGTACGCGCCCGGCGACGTAGAGGTCGAGGAAGGCGACCAGTTCCAGAGGATCGCGGGATCGAGAAGAGCTCGAGTGGACGCCGTTCGTGAGCGTGATCTTCACGTCGTCGCGCTTCGGCAGGCGCCCGAGCATCGACGCGAAGTCCCCGCCGGTCTGCTCGTCGTGCCACGCGCTCGCCAAAAACACCGGCACCGCGATGTCCCCGGCCAGTTGATCGGGGACCGGGCGTCCATCAGGGCGGGCTCGTAGTAGGGATGCGACTGCGTGAACTCGACCGGGATCCAGGGTCTGCAGGCGCAGGCGCTGGTTGGCGCGGCAGGTCTCGTCGCCGGCGTTGACGCGCTTGCGGGCGTACGCCTGCCCGCCCTCCGGCGCCGGGGCCGCGTCGTCCTTGCGGTCCTGGAGCCAGGACCGGGCGAACCCCGTGTTGAAGATCCCTCCGGGAAAGCCGGGTGCGCGGTAGATGTCGGCGATCACCGACAGCGGCGCGACGGCGGCCAGGTGCGGCGGCCGTGCACCGGCGACGAAGAGCTGGCTGATGCCCGGGAACGAGATGCCGATCATGCCGACCTTGCCGCCCTGCACCCAGGACTGCGCCGCCACCGTCTCGACGACGTCGTAGCCGTCGGCGGTCGTCGGGAGGTCGAAGAGGTCGAGCACGCTGCCCGAGCAGCCCGAGCCGCGCATGTTCACCGCGACCGTGGCGAACCCGAGGATGCCCGCGATCAGCGTAAAGGGCTGGGGATTGTCGGGGTCCGCCGCCGCGTACCCCGAGTACTCCACGACCGTGGGGAACGGGCCGTCGGCCAACGTCCTGCCCG
Organism: Binatia bacterium; assembly: GCA_046327955.1. Taxonomy (GTDB): domain Bacteria; phylum Desulfobacterota; class Binatia; order DP-6; family DP-6; genus JAXLXP01. Next base: position 36,111 of record JAXLXP010000019.1, read on the forward strand.
TGGGTGGGCGGACCATCGTCGCGAGCAGCGTTCCGTCGCGCGCCGCGATGTACTGAAACCCCTCGCGGAGCGTCTGGCCCGCGTAGAACGCCGGCGGGGGGCGATCCTCGAGCGTCGACACGTTCGCCGCCACCGCGTCCCCGCCGGCGGTGCGAACCTGGTAGCCGTCGCCGGGCGTGAGGTCCCGGAACAGCAGGCTGCCGAAGCGGTCGGCCGTGCCCCGGGCGATCTCCCGGTGGCGCGGGCTCTCGAGCACCAGCACGTCGCCTTCGGTCGCGCCGGTGACGGCCACGAACCCGATGCCGCCCTGTGCGGTGATGGCGCTCCAGGCACGCCGTGGGTCCGTCGCGACGAGCGCGACGGCGAGGAGGACGACAAAGGTTCGATGGGTTGTCACGGCGAGGCCCTTACCAAGGTCCGTCCGCGGCTGGCAACCGTCCCACGCACGGGGATTGCATCGACGGGCGAGGGGGCGCTACGTGGCCGTTCATGAAGTTCGGCATCTTCTACGAGCACCAGATCCCGCGCCCGTGGCACGATGGCGACGAGCACCGCCTCTACAAGGAGGCGCTCGACCAGGTCGAGCTCGCCGACCGGCTCGGCATCGACTACGCGTGGGAGGTCGAGCACCACTTCCTGGAGGAGTACTCACACTCCGCGGCGCCGGAGGTGTTCCTCGCCGCGTGCAGCCAGCGCACCCGGCAGATCCGGCTCGGCCACGGCATCGTGCTCATGCCGCCCGGCTACAACGCCCCGGCGCGCGTCGCCGAGCGGATCGCGACGCTCGACCTCGTGAGCGACGGTCGCGTCGAGTGGGGCACCGGCGAGTCCAGCTCGCGGATCGAGCTCGAGGGCTTCGGCATCCACTACCTCGACAAGCGCGAGGCCTGGGAGGAGGCGGTCCGCGAGACGGCCCGGATGATGGCGATGCAGCCGTACCCCGGCCACGCGGGGAAGTACTTCTCGATGCCGGCGCGCAACGTGGTGCCGAAGCCGGTGCAGAGGCCGCACCCGCCGCTCTGGGTCGCGTGCTCGAACCGCGACACGATCCGCCTGGCGGCGCGACTCGGCATGGGCGCGCTCACCTTCGCCTTCGTCGACCCGGCCGACGCGAGGTACTGGGTCGAGGAGTACTACGACACGTTCAAGAGCGAGTGTACGCCGATCGGCCGCACGGTGAACCCGAACGTCGCCATGGTCACCGGCTTCATGTGTCACGAGGACAGCGCCACCGCGGTCGCCCGCGGGCTCGAGGGCTTCAAGTTCTTCAGCTTCGCGCTCGCGCACTACTACATCAACGGTACCCACACGCCGGGCGCGACGAACGTCTGGGAGGCGTTCAAGGCCGCGCCGCCGTTCCTCATGACGCCGACCGGGGGCATCGGCAATCCGGACGAGGTCCGCGCCAACCTCGAGACGTTCGAGGAGGTCGGCGTCGATCAGGTGGTCTTCATCCAGCAGGGCGGCAACAACCGCCACGCGGACATCTGCTCGTCGCTGGAGCTGTTCGCGGCGCGCGTGATGCCGGCGTTCAAGGCGCGACAGGCGGCGCACGATCGTCGCAAAGCCGAGGCGCTGGCGCCTTACGTCGCGCAGGCGATGGCGAAGATCCCGCCGCTCGAGGCGCAACCGAAGGCCGAGCCGATCGAGTCCTACCCGGTCCTGATGGCGCGGCTCGGCGTCGACATGACGCAGCTCCCGAACCAGCGCCACATGGGCCCGGCGCTCGACCAGGTGACGACGACGTCGCCGGAGTACGTGCGAGCGAAGTGATCCTCCGAGGGGAGTGACCCCATGGCCAACGATGCGACGATCCACTACGCGACCTGCCCGCTGTGCGAGGCGACCTGCGGTCTCGAGATCACGACCCGCGATCGCGAGGTCGTGTCGATTCGCGGCGACGCGCAGGACGTCCTGAGCCACGGCTTTCTCTGCCCGAAGGCGTACGCGCTGAAGGAGCTGCACGCCGACCCCGACCGCCTGCGCACGCCGCTCGTTCGGCGCGGCGCCCGGTTCGAGGCGGTGTCGTGGGACGATGCGTTCGCCGAGGTCGACCGGCGGCTCCGCCGATCCTGGCCGAGCACGGGCGCGACGCGGTGGGCGTGTACCTCGGCAACCCGAGCGCACACCACCTGGCGCTCATGCTCTACGGCCCGGTGTTCCTGAAGGCGCTCGGCTCGCGCAACGTCTTCTCGGCGAGCACGGTCGACCAGATGCCGAAGCAGGTGTCGGCGGGCCTGATGTTCGGCGCCGGCCTCAGCATCCCGGTCCCGGACGTCGACCGCACCGACCACCTGATGATCCTCGGCGCCAATCCGTTCGAATCGAACGGCAGCCTGCTCACGGCGCCCGATCTCCCGGGCCGGCTGAAGGCGCTGCGCGCCCGCGGCGGCCGGATCGTCGTCATCGACCCGCGCCGCACGCGGACGGCCGCGCACGCCGACGAGCACCACTTCATCCGCCCCGGAACCGACGCGCTCTTCCTGCTCGGCGTCGTCCACACGCTGGTGACGGAGGAGCGCGTGCGCCTCGGCCGGCTGGCCGAGCACGTCGCGGGCGCGGCCGAGGTCGCGGAGCTCGCGCGCGCGTTCGCACCCGAGCGGGTCGCCGAGCGCTGCGGCATCGCGGCCGACGTGATCCGCCGCCTCGCGCGCGAGCTGGCGGCGGCCGAGCGGGCGGCGGTGTACGGCCGCGTCGGCACCTGCACGCAGGCGTTCGGCACGCTCGCGAGCTGGCTCGTCGACGTCGTGAACGTGCTCACCGGCAACCTCGACCGCGAGGGCGGGGCGATGTTCACGCGTGCCGCCGCCGGCAGCGCCAACACGCACGGCGCGCCCGGGCGCGGCAAGGGCGTGCGCTTCGGTCGGCGGGCGTCGCGGGTGCGGGGCGTGCCGGAGGTGTTCGGCGAGCTGCCGGCGGCGTGTCTCGCCGAGGAGATCGAGACCCCAGGCGAGGGCCGGATCCGCGCCCTGGTGACGATCGCCGGCAACCCGGTCCTCTCGACGCCGAACGGCGCGCGTCTTGCCCGCGCGCTCGCGTCTCTCGAGTTCATGGTGAGTCTCGACGTCTATCGCAACGAGACCACGCGGCATGCCCACGTGATCCTGCCCGGCCTCTCGCCGCTCGAGCAGTCGCACTACGACGTCGCGCTGCGCCAGCTCGCGATCCGCAACGTGGCGACGTACTCGCCGGCGGTCTTGGCACCGCCGCCCGGGGCGCTGGCGGAATGGGAGACGCTGCTCCGCCTCACCGGCATCGTCTCGGGTCAGGGCGCGCAGGTGCCGATCGCCGCGCTCGACGACTTCGTCATGACGCAACGGATCGCGCGCGATGCGCCGGGCCGCGACGCCGGGGAGGTGCTGGCCGCGCTCGGGGCGCGCCGCGGCCCGGAACGCGCGCTCGACCTGATGTTGCAGGCGGGGCCGTACGATCTTTCGCTCGCCGTGCTCGAGGCGAGCCCGCACGGTGTCGACCTGGGCGCGCTCGCGTCGCGCGTGCCGGAGGTGCTGCGCACGCCGTCGGGGAAGATCGAGCTCGCGCCCGCGCCGATCGTCGCCGACCTCGCGCGGCTGCGGGCGGCGCTCGAAGCGCCCGCGCCCGCGCTCGTGCTGGTCGGCCGCCGCGACCTGCGGTCCAACAATTCCTGGATGCACAACCTGCCGGTGCTCGTGAAGGGGCCGGAGCGCTGCACGGTGCAGGTCCACCCCGCCGACGCGCTGCGCCTCGGCATCGCGGACGGCGCGCGCGTGCGCGTGACCTCGCGGGTCGGCGCGGTGGAGCTGCCGGCGGACGTGACCGATGCGGTCATGCCCGGCGTCGTCAGCATTCAGCACGGCTGGGGGCACGACGACCCGGGGGCGTACCTCACGGTCGCCGCCGCGCACGCGGGGGCGAACAGCAACCGGCTCGCCGACGATCTCCAGCTCGACCCGCTCTCCGGCAACGCCGTGCTGTGCGGTATCGCGGTGGCGGTCGAGCCGGCGGCCTAGCGGGCGAGGGGGGGGGAGCGTGGGAGTCGTCGTGAAGCGCCCGCCGCGGAAGGAGTCGTGTGTGCTCGCGGCGACGTTCCACGATCCCGATGCGGCGCTGCTCGCGGACGTGCGCCGGTTTCTCCCGCGGCTTGCCGCGCTCTACGACGGCATCGCGGTCGCCACCAGCCCGCCCACCGCCGCGCCAGTGAACGCGTTGCTCGCGACGGCGGGCGCGTACGCCGGCACGCCGTCGACGAACGCGCGCGGGCCGCTCTACCGTCTCGCGCTGCGCGCCGCGCTCGCGCACGCGCCGACCCGCGTCCACTACCTGGATTTCGATCGGGCGCTCCACTGGCTGCGCCGTGCGCCGCGCGAGCTGCCCGCCGTGCTCCGCGCGGCGCGACGGCACGACGTCCTGCTGCTCGGACGCACCGCGCGCGCGCACCGCTCCCACCACCGCGCGCTGCACGCGACCGAGACGGTGGTGAACCTGCTGTTCGCCGAGCGGCTCCGGGCTCGGGGGCGCGTCGACTTCCTGGTGCCGTCCTTCGTGCTGCCGGTGCCCGCCGTGCGACGGCTCCTGGCGCGGTCGCGGGCCCGCGCCGCGAGGGGCTACGGCGAATGGGCGGCGCTGCTCGCCGGCGCCGACGCGCGATTGGCATACCTCGAGTGCGATGGCCTCGACTGGGAGACGCCGGACCGCGCCCCGCGCGTCGCCAAGGGGACGTGGCGTCGCCGATTGGACACGCCCGTCGAGTGGCGTGCGCGAACCGAGATGGCGGCGGAGATCATCGAGGGCTTCACGCGGACCCTCCGCCGGCATCCGGCGCAGCCGGTGCTGGTGCGGGTCGCCCGGCGAGCTTGCGCGTCCGGGCGCTGAGATGTCGCGCGATTGGGTCGCGGCATCCGGGTAGCAAGAGAGACGCCCGCCTACGCCGGAGTCCTTGGGAGGAAGGGGGCCGATGTCTCGTGTGCAGCCGGCGGGCGCCCCGCGACCTGCGGTAACCAGACCGAAGACGGGCTACAGCAAGCCGTGACGTTGCAGTCCGCCGGACGTGAAACGTCTGGCGCCTTGAAATGCCGCGGTCACGGCTGGCAGGGCGCCTGCGACGGGCGGATCGCATGGCCGTTGTCTACGTGCCGCGCTCGCCGAGGTCGGGCGTGCTCTACGACGTCGTGCGCAGGCACCTCGCCGCGTTCCTCACGACCGTCGACGCGCAGGCGGACGGCAGTGGCCTGCCGGGATCCGTGGTGAGCGAGTTCCGGGAATTCCCCGATCCCATCTGCGTTCGAAAATCTGATCTGGGGCAATCCAACCGGGACGAACACGACCTCCACCGACCGACCTGTACGTGACCAATTTGATGGTCCGCGCCAGCTGGGGGGCGCGGCCAGGGTCGGAGTATGGGGGGCATGACAACGTCCCCCGGTTATCGCGCCTACAGGCGCGCGCCGGCCATCACGAGCCGCAGCACCGTTCTCGCCGAGTGCATGTGGTGGCTATGTCACGGACGAACGGGCAGGTCGACGGGGGATCGTTGAAACGGGGCGCCGTTGCGCGGTAGACGGGCCCGACGTGCTCGACGAGGGCGACCGAGATATCGACAGCCAGGTGCGCCTGCAGGCGTTCCGGTTTCTTGAGGAGCAGACGCGCCTGCATGCGAACACGCTGCCGTGGCGGGTGCTGTCGCAGGGCTTCGCGCACGCTGGACGTCGGGTGCCGCTCGTCGGGCCACAGGGTATCTTCACGCCTGCGGTTCTCAGGCTTCCCCTCACCATCACGACGGCCCCGCCTGCCCCGGGGAAGCAGCCGCCGTACGACGATCGGATGGGGGAGGACGGGCTCCTCCGCTACCGGTACCGTGGAACGGATCCACAGCACCGCGACAACGCGGGTCTCCGGGCGGCGAGGCGGGGGAAGACACCACTCGTGTATCTCCACGGCGTGGTGAAGGGGTACTACGTCGCGGCGTGGCCCGTGTTCGTCGTAGGCGATGATCCGGGCGCGTTGACGTTCACCGTCGCCATGGGCCGAGATGCAGCATCCGTCTCCGGACCGCTGTCGCTGGCGGACCTGACCTTCGAGAACGAGGGCGAGCGGCGCTACGCGACGCGGGCGACGGTCGTCCGGCTGCATCAGCAGGGCTTTCGCATGCGGGTACTGCAGGCGTATCGCGAGCGCTGCGCGATCTGCCGGCTCCGTCATCAGGAACTGCTCGACGCGGCACACATCCTACCCGACGGCCATCCGCGGGGGCGTCCCGTCGTGCCCAACGGGCTCGCGCTCTGCTCCCTCCACCACGCGGCGTTCGATCGCAACGTGCTGGGGATCAGCCCAGACCTCCGGGTCGATGTTCGGCTCGATGTGCTGAAGGAAGTGGACGGGCCGATGCTCCAGCACGGTCTCCAGGGTTTCCATGGCGCGGTGGTGACCGTGCCACGCGCCGAGCCGCTGCGGCCGAACCGGGAGTTCCTGGCGGAGCGGTACGAGGGGTTCAGGAAGGCTTCGTGAGCGTCTCGGGAGGTCCTTGCGACTGCGCTCAAAGTGGCCACACGGGCGGAAGGGGCGCGACACCCTCACAGAAGGGGAGCGGAGCTCGGCGAAACGACTGTTGCACGAGTGGCAGACGCCGTATAAACTGGTTAACAACCAGTCGACTTGGGGGTCGCCATGCCCACTATCACTGCCTTCGACGCCAAGACCCGCTTCGGGGAGCTGCTCGAACGCGTCTCGCGCGGCGAGGAGATCGTCATCACCCGCCACGACAAGCCGGTCGCTCGCATCGTTCCCGAGGGGCCGCAGCGCTTCTCGCAGACCCAGCGTGCCGTCGCCGGCTTGCGCGAGCTGCGTGCCCGAATCCACGCTCGCACCCGCGGGCGGAAGACGCTCAGTGATGCGGAGGTCCGGTCGGCGGTTGCCGAGGGCCGGCGGTGAGACGCCGGTTCGTCGTCGACGCGTCGATTGCCGTCGCGTGGGTGCACCCCACGCAAGCCACAACGGAGACGGATGGGCTCCTCGACGAGGTCGAGCGTGGCGCTCGCCCGGTGGTTCCGACCCTGTGGTTCCTCGAGGTCGCCAACGCGCTCTTGGTGCTCGAGCGGCGCAAGAAGATCCGCTCGGAGGAACGCGCCACGGCGCTCAGAACCCTGCACGGCTTGGATCCGGAAGTCGACGATGCCGGGCATCGATTGGCCTTCAACAAGGTCTCCGAGCTGGCCACACTGCACGACTTGTCCATCTACGATGCCTGCTACGTCGAGCTGGCGTTGCGGGAACGCCTCCCGTTGGCCACTAAAGATGATTCCCTGCGTGCTGTCGCGCGGCGGGCTGGCGTGCGGATGCGGTGACGACCAGGCGCCGATTCCGACGGTAGGGACGTTCGCAGTGAAGATGTGCCACCGCCTTCTTCTCATTGCGGGCGTCGGGCCCGAACGGGCGACCGAGGGAGAGCGGGGTGGGGAGAAGGTCGAGTGGGCCCTACCAACGGGCTCGTGAGCTTGCGAGTCGGCACCCCCGCGCGCTCCGACGGCGATGCGTGATGTCGGGTTGGACATCAGGATAGGTCTCGAGCACGCGCGCTGCGCGGTGCGGTCGCGCCGATTGCCCTCGCCTTGACGATCACGGTCCCCGTGGCGTAGTGGCCGTCTGTCGAGTGCAGGTCGCCTCACCGTGCTGCCCGTCGAGCGCGTGGGACCGTGACGATGTGGAAGGGAGGGGTCATGAGGAAGGTCTTGTTCGCGTTGGTCGTCGGGGTGGCGCTGGCTGCCACGCCGGTCGGTGCGCAGTCGATCGACATCGGGAGCCCGCAGGCCGTGACGGTCTCTGCGCGGGGCTTCTACCCGTTCTCCACGAGCGCGAACGCGACGCTCCAGGAGGCGCTGGCCCAGAACAAGAGCGTGACGGTCGTGATCTCGAGCTTCACGGGCACCAAGCTGAAGATCGCCCCCGCGGTCGACGGCCGGGAGACCGGGAAGAAGAAGGTCGTCAAGCGCGACACGACGATGGCGTTGGCGTTCACCCGCAGTGGGCAGTCGTACGGCATGTCGTTCGTGCCGCGCGGCACCGTCGACATGGTGGTTCAGGTGCAGCCGTTCGCGGGCCTGCCGTGTCCCAACCCGGTGCGCTGCCAGGACGACTGCGGCGCGAACCTCGGCCTGTGCTGCGAGAAGGATTCCGGCGGCAAGCAGACGAAGATATGCGTGCAGGTCGGTCTCAGCACTTGCGGTTGCGCTAAGAAGTAGCGCCGGCACGCGCTTGTTCCGCACGCGCTCGGTCTGCTAGGCCGGGCGCGTGCCGCTCTCCGATCCTGCCGCGGTCGCCGCGGAGATCCTGCGTCGCTTCCGGCGGATCGCGGTGGTCGGCATCTCCCCCGACCCGACGCGCGATTCGCACCGCGTGGCGCGCTACCTGCTGGACGTCGGGTACGAGATTCTCCCCGTGAACCCCCGGACGCCGCGCGTCCTCGGGCTGCCCTGCCATCCGTGCCTGTCCGACCTGCCGCCGCCGGTCGAGGTGGTGGACGTCTTTCGCCGCTCGGAGCTGGTCGGCCCGGTCGTGGACGAGGCGATCGCGATCGGCGCCCGCGCCGTCTGGATGCAGGACGGCGTGATCGACCACGAGGCCGCGGAGCGGGCGCGTGCCGCCGGTCTGCTGGTCGTGATGGACCGCTGCATGCTGCGCGACCACCGGGCATTCGGGAGTGCATGAGCCCCGTCGGCCGGCAAGAGTTTTTGCCGGCCGTCCATGTTCCTGACATGCCAGCAGTTTCCCCTTGACCCGAGCCACGTGCTTCGTGGTAGGCGGTAGGGGTGCGTACTCGGAGGCCGCGAATGTCAGCTCGAGTCCTCGGTACCGGCGTCCTTGCCGTCGCGTTGGTTCTCGCCGCGGTGCCCGCCGAGGCCCAGACGATCAGTGGGGTGACGATCGCCCGCAACGCCGGGAACGGCGCCGACGAGTTCTCTGGCTCGATGGCGAACCCGAGCTTCGAGCGGCGCAGCGCGACGAGCATCCTCACCAACTCGGGCACCGCGTTGGTCACCCGCTACGCGGCGATCACGGAGACCGACTCGGGTCCAGGCGGGAGCGCTCGGACGGAGACTCTCGCCACCGACTACACCGTGAGCTTCTCGGTGACCGCGCCGAGCTCGTATCAGCTCACCGTGTCGACGAACCTGAACGGAGCCCTCACCCTGGTCGACGACGCCGCGGAGCCCGCGAGCGCGAGCATCGGCAACGTCGCGGGCAGCTTCACGGGCGGCACCCTCGTCAGCGGTGGACTCGGCCTCACGTCCGCCAACTCGGTCGCGACCAACACGGGCGGCAACCTGCCCCTCGGCCTGAGCAACCTTGCCACGATCCAGGGCTTCAGCGGCGGCGTCGCGCAGCCGCACACCCTCCGCTTCACGTGGACGCAGAGCGCGACCACGCAGTTCGTCAGCACCGGCGCGGACGAGGCCGCCGTGCGGCTCGGGCTCCAGGGGCAGGACGCGAGCGCCACCGCGGACGACTACCCGGGCGTCGGAGGGCGCGTCGCGGCGAACGACGGGCACTTCGTGAACGTCACGCTCGCGAGCCTCTGCGGAAACGGCGCGGTCAACGTCGGGGAGCAGTGCGACGACGGCGCTGCCAACGGCACGGCCGCATCCTGCTGCCTGGCGAATTGCACCTTCCGCGCGGCGGGCGAGGTGTGTCGCACCTCGCTCGGCGAGTGCGATCCGGCCGAGACGTGTACCGGCAGCGCCACGACCTGTCCGGCCGATGCCCGCGCGGTGGCGGGGGCCACGTGCGGCTCCGACGGCAACCCGTGCACGATCGACCAGTGCGATGGGTCCAGCGCCGCCTGCCAGCACCCCGCCGGAAATCCCGGGGCGATCTGCCGCCCCACCGCGGGCGACTGCGATCCGGCCGAGACCTGCACCGGCTCGAGCCCCATTTGCCCCGCCGACGCCGTCAGCTCGGCCGGCACCGGCTGTCCCGACGACGGCAACGCCTGCACCAGGGACCTCTGCGATGGCAGCAGCCCGATCTGCCAGCATCCCGCTGGCAATCCCGGTGTCGTCTGCCGGAACGCGGCGGGCCCCTGCGACCTCGCCGAGCAGTGCGACGGCGCCAGCACGGCGTGCCCAGCCGACGCGTTCAAGCTCACCGGTGTCATCTGTCGCCCTGCCGTCGACGATTGCGACGCCACGGATGTCTGCGATGGCGCCACCGCGGCGTGCCCGGCGGACGCCGTGAAGGCGGCGGGAACCCCCTGCACTGGCGATAGCAACGCGTGTACGCTCGACCAGTGCGACGGCGTGCACGTCGCCTGTCAGCACCCGGCCGGCAATGCCGGCGCCGTGTGCCGGAGCGCTGCCGGTGCTTGCGACGTGCCCGAGACCTGCACCGGCGCCAGCACGACGTGTCCCGTCGACGGATTCGCCGCGAGTGGGATCGTCTGTCGGCCGTCCGTCGGGATCTGCGACGTCAGCGAGGTATGCGACGGCGGTGGGGCCGCGTGTCCGAGCGACGGCTTTGCCCCGATCACGACGCCGTGCCGCGCGGCGGCCGGGCCGTGTGACGTGGCAGAAGCGTGCACCGGGAGCAGCGCCGCGTGTCCGAGCGATGCGTTCCAGCCGAGCGCGACCGTCTGCCGCGCGGCGACCGACGAGTGCGATGTCGCGGAGACCTGCACGGGAACGAGCGCCGCGTGCCCGGGCGATGCGCTGCGCCCGGCCGGCGCGGCGTGCAGCAGCGATGGCAACCCGTGCACGGTGGATCAGTGCAACGGCGCGAGCGCCGCGTGCCAGCATCCGGCGGGGAATGCGGGGACGGTGTGCCGCGCAGCAGCGGGGCTGTGCGACGTGGCGGAGAGCTGCACGGGCGCGAGCATCACGTGTCCCGCCGACGCACTGGAGCCGTCGGGGACGCTGTGCCGCGCGTCGGCGGGGGCCTGCGATCCGGCGGAGGTGTGCACCGGGAGCAGCGCGGCGTGCCCGGCGGACGTGCTGTCGGCGGCGACGGTCGAATGTCGGGCCGCCGCGGGCGAGTGCGACGTGGCGGAGAATTGCACCGGCAGCAGCGCAACGTGTCCCGCGGACGCCCTGCGGGCCTCGGGTGCCACGTGTAGTAGCGACAGTAACCCGTGCACGGTCGATCAGTGCAACGGCGCGAGCGCCGTGTGCCAGCATCCGGCGGGCAACGCGGGGACGGTGTGCCGGGCCGCCGCGGGGCCGTGCGACGTGGCGGAGACGTGCAGCGGCAGCAGCACCGCGTGTCCGGGCGACGCGTTCCAGCCGACGACGACCGTGTGTCGCGCAGCAACCGACGAGTGCGACGTGGCGGAGAGCTGCACCGGCAGCAGCGCAACGTGTCCGGTGGACGCGCTGCGGGCGTCGGGTGCGGCGTGCAGCAGCGACGGCAACCCGTGTACGGTCGATCAGTGCAACGGCGCGAGCGCCGTGTGCCAGCATCCGGCGGGGAACGCGGGGACGGTGTGCCGGACGGCGGCAGGGCTGTGCGACGTGGCGGAGACGTGCAGCGGCAGCAGCACCGCGTGTCCGAGCGACGCGCTGACGCCGTCGGGGACCGTGTGCCGCATGGCCGCGGGCCCGTGTGACGTGGCAGAGGCGTGCACCGGCTCCAGCGTCGCGTGTCCCACCGACGGCTTCGCCGCGGCGTCGACCGTGTGTCGCGCGGCCGCCGGTCCCTGCGACCTCACGGAGACCTGCACGGGGACGAGCGCTGGTTGCCCGAGCGACGCCAAGAGCACCGCCGTGTGCCGCCCGGCGGCGGGCGTGTGTGACCAGGTCGAGAGCTGTGACGGGACGCACGACGACTGTCCCGGGGACGCCGTTCTTCCCGCCGGGACGCAGTGCCGTCCTCCGCTCGGCGCGTGCGACGTGGCGGAAGTCTGCGACGGGTCGGCCACGACCTGTCCGCCCGCGGCGTTCGACGATGCCGACGGCGACCTGATCGGCGACGGCTGCGACAACTGCGTGGCTGCGTACAATCCGCTCCAGGAGGACGGCGACGGGGACGACCTCGGCGACGCCTGTGATCTCTGCACGAACACGGCCCCGACGGTGACGTCGAAGGCGCGGCTGTTCGTGAAGAAGCTGAACACGCCGCCCGGCGACGACCGGCTCACCTTCAAGGGAACCGTAGCGGACGTGCCGGCCGCCAGCACGATCGATCCGGTGGCGCACGGCCTGCGCCTCGTCGTCGCGAGCGACGCGACGGCGGCCCACGCGGTTCTCCACGACGTCACGCTGCCGGGTGGGCCGTTCGATTCCCTGACCGGCGTCGGCTGGAAGACCAACGACAGTCACACCGCGTTCAAGTACCTGAACCCGACCGGCCAACAGGGGATCGTGAAGGCGAGCGTGACCGTCAAGTCGATGACGCCGGTGCTGATCAAGTTCAGTGTCACGGGCAAGGACGGCGACTTCCCCGTGTCGCCCGCGGACCTGCCGTTGCGTGGGGTGCTGGTGATGACGCCGCCGCTCGGGGCCACGGGGCAGTGCGCGGAGGCGATCTTCGGCAATGCCCTGTGTGGCGCGAACGCCAACTTCAGCACGGTGAAGTGCAAGCAGTGATCATGGCCGTCGTCTAGACGGCGCGCGACACGGGACAACGAGGGGCGTGATCGACCCCGTCGTGGCCGGCTTGGACCTGCCCGGGTCGTTCGGGGTAGGTGGGTGGCCGACGGCGCAGGGGAGATGAACGAAGCCGACACCTGTCGCAGGCACGTCCTGCCGCGGCTCCAGGCCGCACTGCCGAGAGACCGACTCAGCCCAACGCCTCGACCCTGACATTGCGGACGGCGGCGGCGAGCGAACGGAGATCGTCGGCATCTCCCGTGACGATGACGTCGCCGCGTTGCGCAGCGGAGGCAACGACGGTCGCGTCGATGGCGTTCGTCCCCTCGGTCTCGGCCAGAAGCTCGCCAGCCCTCTGCCACTCGGCGACGACGCCGGCTGGGATCGAGGGAGTAGCTGCGTTTCCGGACCGCCATTCGTCATACCTCTCGGTGCGAAGAGGTAATACAATCGGGTCACACCCGAGACGTCCGCGCCACGCGCCGGGGCGCATTCCGTCGCCGCCGTGAGGCGGGTGGATCGCCAGGCCACCGTTCGCGGCGCCCGCCGGGACTGCACCCTACGCCGACGGCGCCGCCGCCTTCGGTCGCCGGCGGCCGCGCCGCCTCCGCCGCTTGGGTGGGCCCTCGCTGCCAGGGGCGGCGGCCGGCCGCGGCTCGGCCGGCGTGCTCGGTGCCGGGGGCGGTGTGGGAGGCGCGCTCCGTTCGGGCGCCGGGTGCCGCGGCGGCGCCGCGGCGTGCCCGCGCTCCCGCGGTCCGCGGTACTCCCGCCGCTCCCCGTGTCCACCGCCCGCGTGCCGGTGCGGCTCGCGCGGCGGCCGGGCGACGTGGGCGAGCATGGACTCGTCGGGGAAGTCGAACGGCAGCTTGAAGCCGATGTATTTCTCGATCGCCTCGAGCCCGTCGACGTACTCCTCGCAGGCGAGGCTGATCGCGTGGCCCGACGCGCCCGCGCGCGCGGTACGGCCGACGCGGTGCACGTAGTCCTCCGCGTCGAACGGCAGGTCGTAGTTGATGACGTGCGTGACGCCGTCGATGTGGAGCCCGCGCGACGCGACGTCGGTGGCGATGAGGATCGGCAGGCGCCCTTCCTTGAAGTCCGCCAGCAGCTTCAAGCGCCGGCGCTGCTCGACGTCGCCCGTGATCGCCGCCGCGGCGACGCCGTTCACCTCGAGCGTACGCTCGAGCCGCTCGGCCGTGCGCTTCATGTTGACGAACACGAGGACGCGCGCCTCCGGCATGCCGCGCAGCAGCGCGACCAGCAGCGGCAGCTTCTCCGGCTTGCCGACGTGATAGACGAGGTGCTCGACCTTCTCGGCCGTCACCTGCTCGGGCGTGGCCGACACCTTCACGGCGTCGTTCATGAACATGTAGGCCAGCTCCATCACGTCGAAGCTGAGCGTGGCGGAGAAGAGCATCGACTGGCGGCGCTCGACGGGCGGGAGCCGTCGCAGCAGGAAGCGCAGGTCCTTGATGAACCCCATGTCGAACATGCGGTCGGCCTCGTCGATGACGAGGATCTCCGCACTGCCGAGGTCGTAGACGTGCTGCTTCCAGTAGTCGATGAGACGGCCCGGCGTGCCGATGAGCACGTCGACGCCGGCCTCGAGCTCCTGGCGCTGCTTCTTGTAGTCGATGCCGCCGAAAACGGCGTGGATCTTGAACGGCGTGCCCTGCCCGAGCAGCCGCGCGTCCTCGGCGATCTGCACGACGAGTTCGCGCGTCGGCGCGATGATGAGCGCGCGCGGCGCGGCGGGGCGCCCCGGCCGTTCGTGCGCGAGCAGGCGCGTGAAGACCGTGATCAGGAACGCGGCCGTCTTGCCGGTGCCCGTCTGCGCCTGGCCGGCGACGTCGCGACCGGCGAGCGAGAGCGGGAGGACCTTCTCCTGGATCGGCGTGCAGCGCGTGAAGCCCGCGGCACGAACCCCCGCCATTACGGGCTCCGGAAGGTCGAGACTGTCGAACGTGAGGCCCGCAGGGGGCGCGGTCGATTCCACGGCGTAGCACTTGCCGGCCGCGGCGGGCGCGTGTCAAGCTGGTCTCCCCGCTTGACGGTCGGGAGGACCGCGTGGGACAGAGAATCATGGGCGCGCACCCCGAGCCCCTCAGGGTCATGCTCGGTTTCGTGGTGCGCCAGTGTGCCGTCGCCCTGGGCCACATGCCGGAGCCCGCCGAGCTGGCCGAGTGGGCGAACTCGCAGCTCGACGACCACGGTCGCTACCGCATCTTCGGCCGGGCGATCAGCGCGGCCGAGGCGCACGTCATCCTGCGTCACCCCGGCCGGCTGGTGACGGTGCGCCCGGGGCCACGATGGGGCCTGGCGAGCTAGGCGACGAGCGGCGCATCCCGGTGCTCACCGGCCGCGCCTGGGCTTTCGCCGATGGCCTGACGGCCCGCGACATCCTGCCCGCGCGCGCGGCGGCGCTGCCGCCGCTCGAGGCTCGCACGTACCTCTTCGGCGACCTTGCCGACGGCTTGGCCGCCGACATCCGTGCCGATGACGTCCTGGTGGCCGGGCACCTCCTCGGCGGTGGGCCCGGTGGCGCGGAGGCGGCGCGCGCGCTGCGCGCGGCGGGGATGATTGCGGTGGTCGCGGCCAGCTTCGCGGCCGACTTCGACGCGCACGCGCTCGCCGCCGGCCTCGTCCCGCTCGAAGTGCATGCCCCCGCCATCTTCCACACCGGCCAGCGGCTGCGCATCAACTGCGAGGGGGGCACGATCGCCAACCTCTCCTCCGGCGATCGCCAGCCGGTGCGCAACCTGACGGAGACGCTGTTGGCGCGTCTCCGCGAGCTGATCGGGCGCTGACGAACCCGAGCGGATCCCGGGCGGCGGGGGTCAGCCGGTGAGGACCGTCGTCAGCGTCGGGGCGGCGAGCGCGCGGCGCCACGCCTCGTCGACCTCGCGGGCGTCGATGGCTGCGAGCAGCCGGGCCGTCGCCGCGAGCGACGGCAGCCCGGAGAGAGCGCGCTCGGCGTGGCTCGCGGCCCGCTCCTGCCGGGAGTCGGCGAGCCGGGCGAACCGGTAGCGGATCTTCTTGCGCGCACGTGCCAGCTCGTCGGCGGTGAAACCCTGCGCCGCCTCGCGGCACGTGTGGTCGATCGTGTCGCACAGCCGACCCGCGTCGTCGCGTGCGGCGCTCGCCGACACGACCGCGACGGCCCAGTCGGGACCCTGGTCGACACCGGTCGAGAGGTCGTAGCCCAGGCCGAGGCGCTCGCGCACTTCCTGGAACAGC
Source organism: Binatia bacterium (assembly GCA_046327955.1). Classification (GTDB taxonomy): domain Bacteria; phylum Desulfobacterota; class Binatia; order DP-6; family DP-6; genus JAXLXP01. The sequence goes on from JAXLXP010000019.1 coordinate 51,899, forward strand.
CGCGCATCGGGGTCGGCCCCGACGATCTCCATCGCCACCGACAGCGCGAGCGCGAGCCGTGGCGCGGGCGGCACGGCGATCAGGCGCACGACGTAGGCCTGCGTGAGGTCGCGCCGCGTGAGGCGCACGAGGCCGCCGCGGCGCCGGCTGCCGAGACGCGGGCGCCGCCCCGGTGCCGGCCCGTCGGTCGGGAACACGCGCTGCACGGCCCGCCGGAGGCGCTCTCGCGTGATCCCGCCCGTGGCCGCGAGGACCATGTTGGCGGGCACGAACTGGCGGGCGACGAATGCGCGCAGGGCGCGGCGGTCGATGCCGTGCACGCTGGTCATCGTGCCACAGACCGCGTGGCCGATCGGCCCGCCGAAGAATCGCTGCCAGGCATGCTCGTGGACGTGGTTGGCCGGGTCCTCCCGATGGCCGCGGAT
>JAXLXP010000002.1:0-2006 GCA_046327955.1 Binatia bacterium
CATCGCCTCGCCGCGGATGCCGCGGCTGTCGGTCGCGTCGACGAGATAGGCGGCGGTGGTGCCAGAGAGGACGCCGTCGGAGCCGACGATCGCCTGGAACCGCAGGGCGAGCTCGGTGGTGGTCAACGAAACAGCCATCGGCTCGTGCTGCTGCGGGGCTCACTCGGCCCGGGCGGGGCCAGCGTGGAGATGAACTTGGTCGGGAGGTCGGGCCTGCCTCCGGCATCCTCGGCGCGCTCGCGGCGAGCGACGGCGCCGCGCACGACCAGGCCCCCCACGTAGCGCAACGGCTCGGGCGGGAAGCGACCGACGGGATCGCGCACGACGCCGGCGTTGGACCACTCGTCATCGCGCCGGAGCACGAGCGAGGCGAGAACGCGCCCGCCCAGGTAGGACGGGACGACGCCGTTGCCGGAGTAGCCGGCGCCGAAGACGATGTCCTCCCGCCCGCCGAGGCGCGAGAAGAACGGCAAGCCGGCGACTGAGCGGTCGATCGGACCGGTCCAGGAGTGGGTGAACCGCACGCCCGCCAAATTCGGGTAGAGCCACAGCAGGCTGTCGGAGACCTCATGTGGGCGAGGGGAGACGCCCTGCAAGCCGGCGCCGATCCAGCCGCCGAAGGCCAGGGTGCCGCCGCCCTTGCCCCAGGCGATCCGGCCGTCGATGGTCGTCCGGTAGTAGTTGATCAGCATCCGGGAGTCCGAGATGCCGACGCCGGTGGTGAGACCGATCTCCGCCAGGCGCTCGGGCATCCGCTCGGTCGCGACCATGTCCGTCGCGATCGTCGTGTATGCGTTCCGCAGCTCGTGCACCTGGTTCGTCCAGGCGCCCATCGCCAACACGAGCCGGTCGGCGGTGATCGATCCTGCGGTGGTCTTCACCGTCGGCGGACGCCCGCGGTGCAGCTGGGTGACTGGCGAGTGCTCGTAGATCCGGACGCCCCGCTCGAGCGCCACACGTCGCATGCCGCGGGCGAGCCGCGCCGGATGCACGGTCGCGCCGTCCTGTTCCAGGATGCCCGCGAGATGGTGCGCAGTGCCGCTGAGCTCACGCAGCTCGCGCGCGTCGAGCTCGCGAAAGGGCTCGTAGCCGTGCGCGGCCGCCGCGCGGATGGTCGGCTCCCAGGCGCCGATCTGGGCGCGGTTGGAGGCCGTCCAGAGCCAGCCGTCACGGCGCAGGTGAGCGTCGATTCCGTGGTGCTGGCAGAAGCGCTCGATCTCGTCGATCGCTTCGACCGTGGCGAGCGCCAGGCGGACTGCCTCGTCTGCGCCGCAGAGGTCCTTCAACGCGAAGTACTTGACCCACCACGGTTCCATGAAGCCGCCGTTGCGACCGCTCGGACCGCCGCCGCAGATGTCGGCCTCGACGATCGCGACGTCCAACGCGGGCTCGAGCTCCTTCAGACGCAACGCCGTCCACAAGCCGGTGTACCCGCCGCCGACGATGCAGACGGCGGCGTGCTCGTCACCGGTCAAGCTCGGGAGATCCCGCTCGCCCTCCAGTGCCTCCTGCAGCCACAGCGCCCGCTCCGGGCCACGACCGGATCGAAAGTGCAGCCGTCGTTCAGGGCGCCGCATCGCCGGGCACCAGATACGCAGTCTTGAGCTCGGTGAAGAAGTCTCGTGCGGTCTCGCCCTGCTCGTGCGGTCCCTGCGAAGACGACTCGCGCATGCCGCCGAAGGGGACGTGGGGCTCGCTGCCCGTCGTCGCGTTGTTCACATGGATGATCCCGGCGTCGATCTCGAGCAGCGCGCGCCGAATGCGCCGCTCGTCGCGCGTGAACACCGCCGCCGACAGGCCGAAGCGCGTGGCGTTCGCGATGGCGATCGCCTCGTCGTCGTCGTCAGCTGGGATGACGGAGGTGACGGGGCCGAAGACTTCCTCCTGCGCGATCCGCATGTCCGGTGTGACATCGGTCAACAACGTCGGCCGCAGGTAGTAGCCACCGTCGAGCTCGACGACATCGCCACCGGCGGCGATCTCGACGCCATCGCGTGCCGCCCGCG
>JAXLXP010000020.1:0-43058 GCA_046327955.1 Binatia bacterium
AAGGGCGCGTCGCTCTCGGGACTCCTGAGCATTGCGCTCAGCCCCGCGGGCAACATCCTCTACATCGCCGACATCGACAACAACCGCGTGCGCCAGGTCGACCTGGGCAGCGGCGTGATCACGAATTTCGCCGGCCTCGGCCTCTCGGGCTTCGGCTTCGACGGCGATGGCGGTCCCGCGACGAGCGCCTCGCTCGCGATGCCCGAAGGCGTGGCGGTCGATGCCTCCGGCAACGTGTACATCGGCGACGTCTTCAACTGCGTCGTTCGCAAGGTGGCGGCGGTCACGAACATCATCACCACCGTCGCCGGGATGCCCGGCTTGTGCAGTCCCAGCGGGGACGGCGGCGACGCACTCGCCGCGCAGTTCTCGCTGCCGCGCCGCGTGGCCCTGGATCCCTCCGGCAACCTGTTCGTGCTCGACAGCGGCTCGCGCACCGTTCGTCGCGTCGACGCCGACACCAACATCATCACGACGATCGCGGGTGGCGGGTCCACGACGCCAGGCTTCGGCGATGCGACGACCATGAACCTCGGCGCCCCCTCCGACCTGGCCCTCGACGCGACCAACAACCTCTACATTTCGACGTTCAACCGGGTCTTCAAGGTCGACCTCGCCACCGGCATCCTCTCGGTGTTCGCGGGCACCGGCGTCAATGGTTTCTCTGGCGACGGCGGCCCCGCGCAGGACGCCACGTTCTTCGACATCGGCGGGGTGGCCCGGAGGGCGGACGAGATCGTGATCGCCGACGCCGGCAACGCCCGCCTTCGCGCGGTAGGGCCGCCCGCGCCGCTCCCCGACGATCTGATCGTGGATGTCGCCACGTCGCAGGGGTTCCTCGACGGCTTCACTACGGTGGCGGGCAGCATCCTCATGATCAACGTCGACGGCCGCGAGTTCCTCCTGCTGCCGAACGCAACGAGCGTCGGGCTCGATGTCACGCTCACCGACAACGATCAGCTCATCGCGATCGACCTCGCTGCGCTCGCCAGCGCTGGCGGTAGCATCACGGTCTCCGGCAACCTCACGCTGCAGAGCATCGACCTGAGCGGCCTGGCGACGGTCGGCGGCTCGCTGAGCATCGCGAACAACCCGGCGCTGAACGCGATCCTCGTCTCGGGCGTGACGAGCATCGGCGGCGATCTCACGATCATCGGGACCGCGGCAACGGTCATCGGCATGTCCTCGCTCACGACGGTCACCGGGGCGCTCGACATCAGCGGTAACACGTCCGCTACGGCGATCGATGTGGGCTCGCTCACCAGCGTCGGCGGCGACCTCGTGGTCAACGGCAACACCGCCGCCGACCCGATCGACATGGCGAGCCTCACCACCGTAGGCGGCACTCTCGACCTGAGCGGCAACACGTCGGTGAGTACCATCGACCTTGGCGAGCTCACCACGGTCAGCGGCGACCTCATCATCGACGGCGCCACCGCGGCGACCTCCATCGGCCTGGGCTCGTTGACCACCGTCAGCGGCGACCTGACGCTCACCAACAACACCGCTGCCGACCCGATCGATATGAGCTCGCTTACGACCGTGTCGGGCGACCTGACCATCAGCGGCAACACCTCGGTGGGCGGCCTCGATCTGTCCGGCGTCACCTCCGCTGGCAACATGGACATCTCGGGCAACACGTCGACCAGCACGATCGACATGAGCGGCCTCACGACGGTGAGCGGCGACCTCACCGTCGTCGACAACGGCGGCGCCGCGGTCGACATGTCCGCGGGCATCGACGTGGGCGGCAACCTCACCATCGAGACGGTGGGCACGGGGGCGTTCCCGATGGGCGACGGCACGGTCGCCGGCGATCTCACGCTCGACGCGACCGGCTACACCGACATGAGCGGGACGACGCCCGGTGGCGCGCTCGACCTCACGGCGACCAGCCTCGAGGCCGTGATGCACCTCCAGGTCCAGGCGGCGACCTTCACGACACCCGTGAGCTTCTCGGTCACCCGCGTCGACCCGGTCGCGCTGGTGCCGGAGAGCGGGCTCGATGCCAGCGGCTCCCCCGCGACGATCGACCCGATCGCAGCGTACCAGTTCACCTTCTCGGTCCCGACGCTCAATCGCGATGCTGCGCTCTCGTTCGACATCGACGTCGCCCAGCTCGACGCGGCCACACAGACGGCGTTCCTCGACGCCGTCGCCGCGGGCTCGGCGACGATGGTGACGAAGGGCGACGCGGTCGGCAGCGTCTACCAGGCGTTCCCGATCTGCCGAGGCGCGGACGTCCCGGCCGTCGACGGCTGCGTGCGGGTCGAGGCCTTCGACGCGCTCGGGCTACCGACCACCGGCACGCCGGCGATCGTTCGCTTCAGCAACGTGGTCGGCCACTTCTCCACCTGGACCGTCGCGATCGTGACGTCCACGACGACCACCCCGCCCGAGTGCCTCGACGGCAAGAAGCTCCTGCTCAAGGACAAGGCCGGCAAGCCGCAGAAGCGCGCGCTCAACCTCGTCGCCATGGGAGCGATCACCCTCGGTGACGGCAACAACAGCGCTGACGACCCGGTGGTGAGCGGCGGCGGCTCGCTGCGCGTGGTGTCGCAGGCGGGCGGCTTCGACACCACGTACCCCCTGCCGCAGGCCAACTGGAAGTATCTCGGCAAGACCGGCCAGGAGAAGGGGTACAAGTGCAAGCCGTCGTCGGCGATCAAATCGGTGGTGGTGCGCAAAGGCAAGCTGCTCACCATCGCCGGCAAGGGCTCCGGCCTCGGCCACTCGCTCGCGACCAGCCCCGAGCCCGTGACCGTGGTCCTCACCATCGGCGCGCACCGCTACTGCCTGAAGTTCGGCGGTACACCGACCTTCAAGCCCGGCACCAGGTACCTCGCGAAGTCGGCGCCGGCCCCGACGCAGTGTGGATTGCCGAGCGGCGCGTCCCTCGAGCGCGAGTAGGCCGCTCGCCTTCAGGCGGGCGGCGTCCGAAAGGGCACTCCGGACGCGGCCCGCGTGGATCGAGGCCGCAGGCGGCACCCCCGCAGGGCGCGGCTGCACCCCGCACGGCGTGGCGCACCAACCGTCGTGCAGCGCGTCCGTTCCGTATCCGGATCCTGCAGCGTGAGGCCGGCGGACCGTACGGGCGTACTAAACGCGATCGGGCTTGCGTTTAGTCCAACCGAACGCCAGCCTGCTGGCGTGCAGCCGCGGCCATACTGGATCGAGAGGATCGAGCAGGCCTGGCGCCAGCGCTCCGTGCTCTGGCTCAGCGGCGTCCGCCGCGTCGGAAAGACGACCCTCTGCCAGTCGCTTCGAGACGTCGAGTACTTCGATTGTGAGCTGCCCCGCACCCGCCGCGCGATGGAGGACCCGGAGGCGTTCCTGCGGTCGCTCGCGGGCAAACGCGTCGTCCTCGACGAGATCCACCGGCTGAAGAACCCGTCCGAGCTCCTGAAGATCGCCGCCGATCACTACACGGGCACCCGCGTCCTGGCCACGGGACCGTCCACGCTCGCCGCGACGCGCAAGTTCAGGGACTCCCTCGCGGGCCGCAAGATCGAGCTGTGGCTGACGCCGGCGATAGACGAGGACCTGAAGCCGCTCGGCATCACGAGCCTCGAGCGCCGTCTGCATCGCGGCGGCCTGCCGCCGTTCCTGCTCGCTGACAACTTCCCCGAGCGCGAGTTTCAGGAGTGGCTCGACGCTTACTGGGCCAAGGACATCCAGGAGCTCTTTCGGATCGAACGCCGGCAGTCGTTCCTACGCTTCACGGAGTTGGTCCTGGCTGCGAGTGGAGGCATCTTCGAGGCCACGCGCTTCGCGGGTCCGTGCGAGGTCAGTCGGACGACGATCTCGAACTACCTCGCGGTGCTCGAAGCCACGAGCGTCGCGCACGTCGTGCGCCCCTACTCGACGAGCACGACGCAGGAGATCATCTCCGCGCCCAAGGTCTACGGCTTCGACACGGGGTTCGTGAGCCACGCGCGCGGCTGGGACACCCCGCGACGCGACGACCTCGGCCCGTTGTGGGAGCACTACGTCCTCAACGAGATCCAGGGCCGACTCCAGACGCGCAACGTCCGCTATTGGCGCGACAAGCAGGGGCAGCACGAGGTCGACTTCTGCTCACGCGGCGCGAAACCGCCGATCGCGATCGAATGCAAGCTGGTCCGCGAGCGCACGGTTCCGGCGCCCTCGCGCTCTTCGGCAAGCGCTACCCGAAGGCCTCCGCATTCATCGTCGCCCATGATGTGGACCGGGCGTACCGGCGCGGCATCGGCGAGCTCGAGGCCGAGGTCGTGAACCTGGCCCAGCTCGTGCACCGGCTGACGAAGCTCATTCGATAGGGCCCCGCCCAGTCGCCGTGCACCTCCAGCGCCCGGGACATTGGAGCAACGCCCGGCACCGCGGTGTGTCGTGCGAACACCACCCGCTGTCGCCGACCGAGACCGCGAGCGTGCGGGAGTGGTCGCGCGAGTTTCGGCTTGCCACCCGGCGGGGGACATTCGCTACGTGGCGGCAGTGGCCCCCGGGCTGGTGGCGTCGGTGAGCTCGGTCGGCAGCCCGCACAAGGGGGCGGCGCTCGCGGACTCTGAACCGGCCCGGGTTTCTCGGAGGCTCCAGACTTTGAGAAACCCGGGCCGGTTCACTACAGGCAGAAGAGCTCGCCGAGACCAAGTACCGCGGTTTCTGGATCCGTCTCCACGCATGGCGCTACGGTCACAGGCTCTACGGAGCAGCTCGTAGTGTAGGCTTCGGTGTACGTCGCGCACCCGCCGCTCGTGGCCTCCAGGATGCATGCGTTGAGGCGCGCGATCTCTGCCAGTGTCGTCGGATCGCCGCACGACGGAATGCAGGCCGCGCGCGCGCATTCCTGGGCAGCCTGGAAGCTCTGGGCACACGCGAGGCCGCGTGGCGTCGGGTCGAGAATTTCGATGCATCCGCTGGCGTTCAGCTGGATGGATGGGTAGCTCACGATCGGCCCCCAGGTCGTGGCGGTTGCCGGCGTCTGCAAGCATGCGCTGCATGCGCCGGCGCCAGCGCCGGCGAGGAAGGTGGAACAGGTCGTCGCGTCGCCGGTGAGACAAGAGTCGTAGAACCCCTGCACCTGCTGCACGGTGCACAGCCCCTGATGCGCCGGATTCGGGTGATGATAGGTGGGGGTGAAGCCGGACACGTCGACTGGATGGCAAGGCGGCACGGTCGTCGTCGTGGTGGTGACGAACGTGGTGGTGGTCGCGGTGCTGGTGGTCATCGTGGTGGTGGGGACCGTCGTCGTCGGCGGCCCGAACGGCACCTGCAGGGCGGCGAAGCACGCGTCGGCAGCAGCCCGCAGCGCGTCTTGCGGTGGCGCGCACGTTCCCTTGCGCTCCGCGCTCTTGAAGGCGGCGGCGAAACTGGCGTCGGCCTGCTGGCGGCAGCCGCCGGCGACGGCGACGCCCTTCAGGGTTGCGGCGGCGAGACACGCGAGATCGCCGCCCAACCGCTTGCCGACGGCCCGCAGCTTACCGCCGCCGCAGCGCGGATCGCCCGAGAATCCTGCGCCGAGGTTGGCCACGCACTGCGACATCACGCCGTCCACGGCGGCGACGACGCCGAAGCACGCGCCTTTCTTTTCGGCGTGCGTGAAGAGACGATCGGCTGCCGACTGCGCGCGGCCCACGCAACCCGGATCGGCCGGCAACCCGCTCTGGATTCCCGTGGCGGCGCAGGCGAACCTGGCACGCGCCCATGCCGAAGTCGCGCGTTCTTTGGCGCTCAGGCATTTCTGTGCCGTCGAAGGCTTGGCTGCTGCCTGCGTCGCGATCGCGATCGCGATGAACAAGAGGAGGGGTCTGGAGCTCATTCGTACACCACCAGCCAGGATGCAAGGTCGATCGTGCCGGCGTTGTCGGGCGGCGCGGCCCCTCCGAACAGCCCGCGGTAGGAGATCGTCGCGTTGGCGCCCTTGGTGACGTCGCTGGTGACGTCGATCACCACCGGTGCGACCTGTTCGCCCGGGCACCATCCGCCGCGCCCGAACCACCAGGTACCGCCCTGGTTCGGCGTCATGCCGTCCGGGACGGCGGCGAGACAGCCGTCCTGCACGCCGGCGGTCGGGAACTCCGTCAGGTGCACGGCCCCATCGACGGTGAATTCGTGCTGATGGTTGCAGAACTCTGCGCACTGGTTGGCTCCGGACCCATGCCCGCTGACCACCGCCACCAGCTCGACCCTCTTGGCACCTGACGGGATCGCGACCTGTGCGGGCACGCGGCCGGTGTTGTACGCCGACGTGAAATCGCCCCCACCCCACAGGTAAGTGGCCGTGGTGGGGCGCATGCCCTTCCCGCGCGATCCGAACCGCAGTGTGATCGTGGTGCGCGTTGGCTGCGGCGCAAAGTCCGGTGCGTGCGTCCACGTGAAATGGTGGCTGCCACCATCGGTCAGCAGCGGCAGCCACGGAGTGGCGTCGACCACCCAGTGGGCTTCGCGGTGGAAGGGGGTGACGGCGCGAGCGATCTCGCGATCGCCCTGCGGGGTCGTGACCATCAGGCTGGCGATGTAGTCGAATGCGCCGCAGTTGGTGGCGAGCTCGGGCTTGGTCGGATCCGGGCAGGCGAGCTGGACGTCCACTTCGAGCGTGTCGAAGGTGGCGAGGGTGCCGGCGTCCGCGAGCACGATGTCGGCGCTGGCCGAGGTCGCGATCGTCGCATCGCTCCAGAGCGGCACGATCGTCGGTGTGTCGCTGGCGTGCTCCGCGGCGCGTTGTGCCAGACCGTTGTACCAGCGTGGTTCGTAGGCTGCGTAGGCCAGGTTGTTCTTCCAGGGCCAGTGCCCGCCATTCTGCAAGGCGCTGCTGAAGCGGCTGACGTCGGCGAGCGAGCCGACGTCGCGCACGCGGCGGGAACGGTCGATCCCGAAGCCGCCGCTGCCATGGCCGGCGAGAACGGTGGTGAGCCAGTTGCCGTAGGTCGCTGCACGGCCCGCGACCACGTGGAGGTGCTCCGCCCAGCGCGCCGCATCGCTCGATGACAATGTGCTCAACAGCGCGTCGACGCGCACCTTCATCGCCGTCGTGGCGGCAGCCGCCGTGTCGTCGTCGCCGGCACGCGAGACGAAGAAATAATGGACGTTGGGCGGCGAGGCGGCGACCAGGGCGTCGATATCTGCAGCCCACAACGAGGTGGGGTCGAGGGCGGAGACCGCGAGGGTGTCGGGAATGAAGACGAAGCTCTCGCAGCCGGTCCACGCGCTCTGCAGACCGTACGTGCCACCACCTACGAGGTCGACCGTGAAGTCGGCGGCGAGCTCCCCGCGCGCCACCCCGGTAGCGCCAGCATCGAACGAGACCGGTGCCAGGCCGTCGACGCACCCACCGCCGCACGCACAGCTGTCGCCGCAGAGCCCGGGGCAGGCGGCGTCGCCTCCGCTCTGGCTCGCATCGCAGGCCTCGCCGCCGGTGGTGTCGAGCCGGTGATCCCCACACCGGCTGCGCGCGGCGGCGAACGGCTTGGGTTTCAGCTTGCGCGCCTTCAGCTTCGCCCCGAGCGTGTCGCAGGCCGGTGCGCCGATCTTGCCGCGCAGCGACAGCTTGCTGAACGTGCCGCAGGTGGCCCAGGTCGCCTTCACGAGCGTGAGGAACCGGTTCGCCTTCACCACCCCGCGCGCTGCCGGGCCGCAGCCGTCGAGCGTGACGTGTCCCTGCGCGTCGATCTGAATCGCGTCGATCGCCGGGCTCACGCCCGCCAAGAGCGGTGACCGCACCGCGTCGACCAGGTAGCGCCCAGGTGCGCAGGGCTGCGGGCGCGGCTTCTTGGCGGCGACCTCGCGCGCAGCGAGGAGCGCGGCACACGCCAGCACGGCGATGCGATAAGGGGAAATCCAGCTTGGCGACATTCGAATGCTCCCGGTTCTTCTGTGTGGCTCGGCGTGCAGCCGGCTTCCGATATACTCGAAGGGCAGGACCAATGCTCGCGACCGTCGTTCTTGGCGATCGGGACGGCGGTCGATATGGTCGCGAATGCCGGAATACGGAGAACGATTCTTCCGGAGCGGCGCGCTCAGGATCCACGTCCGTGATTGGGGCAATCCGGACGCGCCCGCCCTCGTGATCGTCCACGGCCTGCGCGACCACTCGCATTCGTTCGACGAGATGGCGCGCGGCCTGCTCGACCGGTTCCACGTCCTGGCGCTCGACCTCCGCGGCCACGGCGACAGCGAGATCACCCCGTACTACGCCTTCGGCCACTTCGTGATCGATCTCCACAACCTGATCCGGGCCCTTCGCTTGGATCGGCCGTACCTGATCGGGCACTCGATGGGCGGGGAAGTGGTCGCCACCTACACCGGCGCGTTCCCGGCGGTGCCTCGTCAGATCGTCCTAATCGAGGGTCTGGGACCACCGCCGCTCGACATGGATCGGGAGGTGGAACAGACGGTCAAGGGCTTCGAGCGGCTCGACCACGTCGTCGCCGGAATCCCGGGCCTCAAAGATCTCGAGGCCGCCTACAAACGGCTGCGCGAGCGCAACCCGCGGCTGACGGAGGCGAAGGCGCGCGAGCTGGCGGTGCTCGGCACGCGGGCCCGCGAGGACGGCACCCTCGAATGGAAGTTCGATCCGATGCTGACCACCATGGCGGTGACCTCACCGCCGAACCTGGCCTACTCGATGGCGTTCTGGCGGCGGATCACCTGTCCCACGCTGGTGGTGCACGGAACCGAATCGGGCGAGTTCTGGCGCGGGACGCCGGGCGCGGTCTATCTCGACGAAGCCGACCGCACGCGGCGACTGGGATGCTTCAAGGACGTGCGCTTCACCGAGATCGCGGGCGCCGGGCACATGGTGCACTTCGATCGACCGCGCGAGCTCCTCAGCGCGGTGCGCGAGTTCCTGTCGGCGTAAACTCGACCCGCATCCGTTTGGTGCCGTGGATGAACCCGGAGAGCAGTCGATCCGGCGTCCCGACGACGCGAATGTCCGGCAGTCGCGTCAGCAGCTCCTCGAACATGATGCGGATCTCGCGCCGCGCCAGCCGGGGAGGCGGGGCATCCGGGGTCGAGGTCCGAGGATGCAGGTTAATGACAACGTTCGCCGCTTCTCGCTGCTACAGGCGCCTGCTAGGGGAACTTGACGGTTCCCTTGCGGGTCGCCTTCAGTACCGGGGTCGCCTGCGCGCACCGATTGGCGGCGGCGTCAGACCCGGTGAACCCCACCGTGATCCGCAGCGGGTCGGCCGGCGGCGTCGCGAACGCGGCGCGCTTCCCGACGAGCTTCAGCTTCGCGCTGCCGTTCTTCTTGACCTTGAGCGTGAACGCCGAGATCCCCTTCGCGTCGGCCACCGCGCCCGTCTTGTCGCGGAACTTGAACGCCTTGCCCTTCGGCGAGAAACGCGCCGATGGGATCGTCGCGCAGAGCAGCTCCGTGCCGGTGTCCTCGCGCCGGAACTGCACGCGGACGCCCTGCTGACGCGGGTTCACGCTCTCGGCGCCGGTGAGCGACCCGTTCAGCGCGAGCTTGCTGGTTGCGCCGCCGGGCTTGATGCGCACGCGGCGCAGCGTCGTCGGGAGGGCGTGGTCGGCGGTGCAGCACGCCGGGTCCTCGAAGTCGGTGAGGCCGTCGCCGTCGTTGTCGATGCAGTCGTCGCACACCTCGGGCGTCGATCCGCCGCCGCCGTTCGGGAAGACGAAGCGGACGGAACCGGCGCCACGTCCGCCGGTGATCGGAACGTCGTGGACCGTGGCCCCCGCCGCCGTGAACGGGGCGAGGATGAACGGCAGCGTCGGCGCGCCGGCGATCTGGCCGGTCAGCACCACGAGGTTACCGTCGGGGCTGATGGCCAGATCCTCGAATCCCGCGGCCACGGCCAGGGGATCGGGCGGGAGCGGGAGGCGCTCGACGGTCGAGCCCGGACCGAACGGGGCAGAGATCGCCCAGGCGTCGCGTCCGGAGGCGCTGACGACCAGCGCCTTGCTGCCGTCGGGGGTGACCTCGATGGCGTCGAGGCTGGGCAGCAGCGGATTGGCCACGTCCGAGATCTTGATGCGCTGGGACGTCGAGGCGGCGGAGAACGGTGCGGTGAAGACGCGGACCCGCCCCTCGAACACCCCGGCCGACCACTCCGGCACCAGCAGCGTATTGCCGTCGGGCGTCAGCGCCAGCGACACGCAGATCGGGAACGGCGGCGCCGACAGGGGAATGGTGAACGCGATGGACGTGTACGGCGGCTCGAGCACCGACACGCCGTCGCGGTGGCAGACGAACGCGCGGTCCTGTGGATCGAATGCGATCTGCCGCGTGGCCGGCGGGTCGGGGATGCCGGGGAGCGGCACCGTCCCCACGCTGGAGGACGGGGTGACGGGCGTCGCGATGACCGCGAGGTGCGCCTCCGTCGCCGTCAGCGGATCGTCGGTCGAGGTGGCGAGCACGAACGTGGCGGCGCGGTTGACGGCCACGGCGCCCTTGCCGGTATACGTGGTGGGCGTGTCGAGGATGCCGGTGACCGTCGCGCTCGCGGCGTCGACGATGAACAAGCGGGGGTTCCTGAAATCGCCGACGATGCAGGTGTTCCCGTAGCAGTCGATGCCGTGCGGCTGTTTCGTGCCCGGGGGCAGTCCGGTCACGTACGTCACCGCCGGCGTCGGGAGCCCGACGGTCGGCGTGCGGAAGATCGCGATGTCGTCGCCGCCGGCGGGCTTGGTGACGATCACGTCCGCCCGGGCGAGCGCCACCAGGGAGACGAGAATCAGGCCGGAGACGGCGAGCGCGGGATGGCGACGAGAACGATGCACGCGAGGAATCGATACCGAAACGGGCGGCGGATCGTCAATGGGCCATCGCATGGCGAACGAACCGGGTTCGCCCCCGATGGCGGGGCAGGCCGATCAATCTCGGCGACCGGACGGCCGATCGGGCCCGAAGCCCCCCGCGCGCCAACGCGCCGCGCCGTACAGGGCGAGCGCGATGCCGAGGGCGGGCACGCCGACGAACGAGAAGAGGATCGCCGTCCGTCCCTCCGGGCGAATCGCCAAGGCCACCACGACGGCGAGCGCGAGCAGCCCGAAGGTGCAGGCGAGACGGATCATGAGGCCGGCGTTCCCCCCTTCAGGGCGGAGTCCGGGTGCGCCGCCGGATGGCACAGCCCCGTGCAGCTCATCTCGTGGGAAAGCAGCGCCTGCTGGACGTCGAGCGGCTGGTGCGCCTCCACGGCGCGGAATCGCTCCGCACGGGCATGGCACGTGAGGCAGGAGTCGATGTTGAACGAGCCGTTCAGCTCGAGCGGCAGGTCGTACCTGCCCGTGATGGTGTGCAGCATGTGGCGGATGCCGGCCATCTTCGCGTTGGCCCCACCCCAGATGCCGTAGCCGCTGTGACACGTGTAGCAGGCCTCGTCGTGCGGGACCCGACCGCTCACGTAATGGAGCGACGCGAGCGAGCCGTCGTCCTTCCCGAGGCTCTCGAGGATCGGTGTCATCACGTGGCAGGAGCCACAGAAGGCGACCTCCTTCGAGGTCTCGAGCAAGAGGAAGGAGCCGAGACCGTAAGCGCCGATCGGCAAGAGCACCCCGGCGAGTGCGAGGGGTTGCGGCACGCGGCCCCGGGCGAGACCCCAGACGAGAATGACCGCGGCGGGCGCCGCGACCACCAACGAAAGAATGGCGAGCCACGGGAGGCCGTGGGACGCCGCTGGCCCGACAAAGAGCGGGCCGGGCGGATTCAGGCAGCCTCCTTGCCGGAGCCCGGGGAACGAACGCTCGCGCGCACGCGACGTACACAGCATGCACGCACTCCGCGTTCAAGGGCGACCGGACGCTCGTCTCTCCTATTGAACTCTCGCGCCGTGATCGGCTAGCGTCCCCGCGATGGAGAGAGGATCGGCACGCGTGCTGCTCGTCGTCGCGGCCGGGGTCGTGCTGGCCTTCCTGGCCGGCGTCGCCCCCTGGCGGGACGTTCGGAGGCGAACGGAGCCGGCTGCGGAGGGCCCCACGTCCGCGCCCGTGGACCCGCCCGTGAACCCGCCCTCACGGGACCGGCCGGCCGCTCCACGCCCCGGCGACACTCCCCCGGGCCCGGAGGCGAACGACGACCCGTCCGCCTCCGGCCCGCTCGCAGCGCTCGCCGACGAGTCGGGGAGGCGTTGGGCCATGGTGGACATGACTGCCGTTCGCGCCGCGATGCCCGACAACCTCTATTGGACGATGTCGGTTCCCACGAAGGACCCGACCGTGCTGCGCCAGCGCGAGGAGGAGCGAGAGCGCTGGAACGCCGAGTACGGCAAGGTCCTCTCCGGCACGGCGACGGAGCAGGAGGTCCGTGCCTACTATACGCACCGCCAGCGCCTCTCGATCGACTACGTCGAATTCGCCACCCACCTCCTGACCCATTACGGCCAGCAGCTTCCGGAGCAGGACGTCGGGATGCTCAAGCTGGCCGTGAAGCTCCACCTCGCGCGGCTCGAGGAGATCCCCCGGCAGATCGCCGAGTCGGTCGAGCGCAGCAAGGCGCACGACGCGGCGCGGCAGGCCTGGATCAAGGAGCAGGAAGCCTTCGAAGGCAAGTCTCCCGCCGCGCCGTGAGGACGCCCGGCTCTCGATCGCGCCCCGGCCGCTGACGCGCTGACGGATCGCAAGATCATCCGCTGGCCAGGTACGAATTTTCTTGAGTCCCGATCCGCTGTCGTGCTATCGGCGCGCGAATCGGGGGAGCATGGAGCTCCGCCGTCTCCATCGAGAGAGGGGGGAAGACGCGCGATGAAGGGACGCAATGCTTTGCGAGTATTGGGGATCGGTCTGCTGGCGTGTGCCGCGGGAGTGGCCGGCCTGGCAGGGACCGCCGGAGCGATCGGGATCGAGGACGTCGTCGACGGCGGCAACACCTACGCCTGGCAGCGCGTCGAGCTGCCGGGAACGTACTGCAGCGACGGCTCGCAGTACCGGTTCTGGTATTACGACTCACCGACCTCGAACAATCTCCTGATCTCGTTCGAGGGCGGGGGCGCGTGCTGGGACTACCCGAGCTGCAGCGGGCAGACGGGCATCCTCGGCGCCGCCCACCCGAACGGCATTCCGACCGACTACATCACCCAGTTCGAGCCCATGTACGTCTCGCCGATGGTGAACGGCGCCGACCCGGGCATTCCCGGCCGTGCCAAGAACAACATCGCGACCAACGGCTGGGACGTCGTCTACATGCCCTACTGCACCGGCGACGTGCACGTCGGCAACAACGTCGTCACCTACACGGACCCGACGGCGCAGAACCCGCCGATCGTGTTCCGCCACGTGGGCTTCAACAACACGGTGGCGGCGCTCAACTACCTCCACACCCGCTTCCCGAGCATCAACAAGCTGCTGGTTACGGGCTTCAGCGCCGGCGGCGTCGCGAGCAGCGCCGTCTTCTACCAGGCGCGCCGCACGCTGGTGCCGACCAAGGGCTACCTGCTGAACGACTCCGGGCCGGTCTTCCCGGCCCCGAACTCCACCTACAACTCGCGGCCGCTGCACCAGCTCATCACGGCGCAATGGAACCTGGCGTCGCTCTACAGCCAGCTCCCGGCGTCGTTCAACCCGAACGACTTCGGCAGCATCAACGCGATGGTGGCGACCCAGTTCCCGACCGACCAGCTCGCGTACACGGGGTATTCGAGCGACTACAACTTCTCCCGCTTCTCGTACGAGCGCTTCTACCCTGGCATCGACAAGGCCGGGATCCTCGCGAAGTGGCGCCAGGACCAGACCAATTTGGTCAACGTCATGAAGAACTACGCGAACTTCAGCTACCACATCCCGTGGGAGCGCCCGATCAACGACAGCCACTGCGTCTCGATCATCACGTTCATCGGCAGTCACGCCTGCCCGACCGTGCGGAAGAAGTACTGGTACGAGGCTCTCGAGTGGCCGTGGACCCAGAGCTGGAAGTGCCCGAGCGGCTTCCTGCCCTTCGAGACCTTCCTCACGAACTGGCTCACCAACAACCAGAGGAGCCGGATCGTCGAGAAGGAGAACTACTACAACGACGAGGATCCGGGGATGCAGATCGTCGGTCCCCTCATCAACGACGCGCTCGCCGGCGCCTGACGGCCGGACGCGGTATCTCCGCCGGGGGCCCGCACCGGGCCCCCGGCCTGTTTCCTGACCCGACTTCTTCGAGGAGACCGTCGATGCGCTCGTCTCTCACGCACGCGGCGCGTCACCTGCTCCCGTCCCTGCTGCTCGTCCTCGCGGCCTGCGACCGCGAGCCCCCGGCTGCTCCTGCGCCCCACCCGCCGCCGTCGCAGAACCTCGCGATGGGCACGGGCGAGGCACGCAACCCGCAGCCGTTCACGATCGAGCAACGTCTGCTCGACGCCGTGCGGCGGGGCGACCGGGAGACGCTCGAGCGCGCGCTCGAGCGCGGCGCAACCGTCCACGCAAAGGACGACCTCCAGCGCTCCACCATCCTGCTCGCGACCAAGGACGCCGGCGACGTCGCGCTGGTGCGCTGGCTGCACGGTAAGGGAGCCGCACTCGACGACGCCGACCTCGGCGGCCGCACCGCGGCCAGCTTCGCGGCAGCCGACGGCCGTCTCGACATCCTGCGCTATCTGATCGAGAACGGGGCAGTGGCCGACCGTCCCGACGGGCAGAAGCGGACGCCGCTCTTCCACGCGGCGCTCGGCGATCACGCCGATGCCGTCGCATTCCTCCTCGACCGCGGAGCGGACGTGAACGTCCGCGACCAGTTCGGTGACACGCCGCTGATCGTGGCCTGCGGCAAGGGCAACGCCGCGACGGCGGCGCTGTTGCTGGCGCGCGGCGCGGACGCCTCGCTCAAGGATCAGGAGGGCCGGACCGCCCGCGAGCGGAGCGCCCCAGAAACCGCCCCGTGTCTGAACCTCGGCCCGCCGTAGCCCCGGTCCGACCCGGCTCGCGCCGGGATCGCTTCGCCCCGTTCGCCTGGGCCATCTCGGGCGGAGGACTCTACTGCCTCGGGTTCGTGGGGTACGGGGTATGGCCGCTCGTCCTGGTTTTCCTCGTACCGTTGTGGTCGGCACTCGAGCGTGCCCGCGAGACGCGGGCGCCGGCGCCGGCCGTGATCGGGCTGGTCTTCGGACTCGCCGCGTATGCCGGCGGCTTCCCATGGCTCTGGCGCCTCGTGGACGTCTTCCTCGACGGCAACCGGCTCCTGGGGGCCGCGCTCTGGCTCGCGTACGGCGCATGGTTCGCCGCGGGCTTCGCCGTCTACGCGGCGCTGTTCCACCGGATCCGCCGGCGCGGCTGGAGTGTCGCTCTGGCGGGCATTCCGCCGCTCCTCGCGATCGAGTGGCTGCAGCCGCAGTTGTTTCCCGTCCATGCCGGCAGCGCGCTCGTCTACGCGACGCCGTGGATCCAGACCGCCGACCTCGGCGGACCGCTGCTGCTCAGCGCGCTCGTGGGTCTCGCGAACGGGACCATCTTCGAGACCTGGGCGTGCTGGCGGGGTCGACGACCGCGACCGCTCGCCGGGTGGGTCGCGGCCCTCGCGATCGCGCTCGTCGCCTTCGCGTACGGCCAGGTTCGGCTCGCGGGGCTCGAGGCGGCGATCGGCACGGCGCCCGCGCTCCGCGTCGGCGTGGTGCAGGCCAACCTCGGGCTCATCGAGAAGCGCACGCAGAGCCTGGTTTCACAGCGCCGCCATCTCGAACAGACGCGCGAGCTGCTGGCCGACGGCGGCGTGGACCTCGTCGTCTGGCCCGAGACCGCCTACGTTCGCGGGCTGCGCCGCCCGCTCCCGATCTCGGGCCAGCCCATCCTCGAGGACGTCGCGGTTCCGCTCCTCTTCGGGGGGACTTCGGTGGCGGAGGAAGACGGCCGGCGCCGCGCGTCCAACTCGGCCTTCCTGATCGGCGCCGACGGCGTGATCCGCGACGCATACGACAAGAACCTCCTGATCCCGCTCGCGGAATACCCGCCCCTCGCCGATCTCGTGCCGGCGATCGCCAGGTGGTTCCCGCATCTGCAGGAATTCAGCGCGGCGACCGAGACCCCGGCGCTCCGGCTCGGGCCATGGCGGATCGCGACGCCGATCTGCTACGAGGCGGTGCGCCCGGATTTCGTGCGCCGGATGGTCGAGGAGGCGAGGCCGCACCTCCTCGTGACGCTGGCCAACGACGCCTGGTTCGGGGATTCCCAGGAGCCCTGGATGCACCTCGCGCTCGCGCGGCTGCGTGCGGTCGAGCACCGCCGCTTCCTGGTGCGGTCGACGAACAGCGGCGTGAGCGCAGTCGTCGATCCCGGCGGCCGCATCATCGCGCGCACGGGCCTTCTCACCCGCGAGACCCTCCGCGCCACCGTACACATGCTCGACGGTCGAACGGTCTACGATCGGTTCGGCGACTGGCCCGGCTGGCTCGCCGTCGCCGCGGTCGCAGTCACCCTCGCGATCGGGGCACCACCGCGCCGGGGCGGCGCGGGCTGAACGCAGCGGTGGGCGGCGAGGACGATACCCCGCCGCCCACCGGCTACTCCTCCGAGGCGCGATTCAGTTAGCGGCGGCCGGACCCACCGTGGTGGTGGTGATGATGGTCCCCGCCATCGTGGTCCCCGCCATCGTGGTCGCCACCATCGTGGTCCCCGCCACCACAAAGTGCCGGTGCACAGAACGCGCCGGCCGCACTCCCGCCGAGCGCGGCACATCGCTCCGGCGTGACGTGCTCACACTCGACGTCGCCGTCGTCCTCCGTGAGGCAGCACCCGACCTGGCCGGCCGGCGGGACCGGACGGCAGGGGTTGGGATCGCAGGACGTCGCCGGCACGACCTTGCCTCGAGCCGCTGCACACTCCGCGACCGTGATGTCCTGGCAGCTCACCCGGCAGTGGTCGTCGAGGTGCGCACCGGCGGCGCTCCCGGCGACGCAGCACACGACGTCACCCGTGGGTGGCGGCGTGCACGGGTCCGGCACACACGAGGTCGCCGTCGAGGGCGCCCCACCGGCGGCCGTGCAGGCTGCGGCCGTCAGGTCCTCGCACTCCGTGTGGCTCTCCGCCCCATGGCTCCTCGTGAGACAGCAGGCGCCCGACGCGGAGTCCGTCTCTCCCGGGATCGAGCCGACGAGGCAGTCTCGTCCCTGGTCGTCGCGGACCACGACGTCGTCGCCACGCGGGTCGAAGCCGAGCAGGAGATCGTGGCTCCGAGGGCTCGTGCGCAGACGCACCTTCGCGTTGCCCCTGCCGTTGGTCGTGAGCTGCGCGACCTTGACGTCGCCCACGACGACGTCGAACACGGCATTCGGTGCCAGCCGCTTCGCCATCACCATGAACTTGCCGGTCGACGAGCCCCGCAGAATGAAGCTCGCCCAACCCCGGGCGCGCGGCGCCGCAGACGTCGCGATCAGCGTCGTGCCGATCTTTGGGCCACCGTCCGCCATCGCGAGGCCCGCCACGAGCCCGGCGCCGACGAGTATCCCCGCCACGAGCAGCCCCACCGAACCTTTCCTGTCTCCCATCTCGAATCCTCCCTCGTATCCCATGGCGGAAAATCGCCGACGATCACGCTAGCAGCGAGCGAGCTCATTGAGAAGTCGTCCGAAGGTACCAGGACGATGCACCTCCGCACGGCACGCGGGTTCGTCGTCACGCAGCGCACGCCGCGCCAACGGCGCGACTGGAGCGAGCCCGCCACATGCTCGCCGTCGCCTCAGGCGCCAGAGCACAGCGCAGCCCGGACGCTCTGCGTCGCAAACAAGTTTGTCCAGGACCGTCCACGGAGCAGCAGTCCTTGCACCGCCGGTGCTCTCAACGAACGAGCACGGGCACGATCCAGGCGGGTGGTGCGATTCTTGATCATGCGCTCCCCCCACGATGGACGCGGGGTTGCGGTGGCGATCGGGAGTGCTGCTGGCCGTGCTGTGTCTCGGATCGGTGCACGCCGAAGCAGCGACGTACACGGCCCGTGTCACCTGGCAGCCCAGCGCGGGCGACTCCGCGGTGGGCTACCACGTGTACTGGCGAACCCTCGATGCGACCTACGGCACGCCGCTCGACGCCGGGATGCCGACGCCCGCGTCCGACGGAACGATGACGGCCCTGGTCGACGGGCTCGACACGGCCATGTTCTACGACTTCGCCGTCGCAGCCTACTCCGGGGACGGAACCGAGAGCGTGCTCTCGAACGAGGTCGCGTATCCGACGCCGAGCACGACGACCACGACCGTCGCGACACCCACCACCACGACCACGAGCACGACGGTGCCGCTTTCCGGCACGGTGCTGCTCGGCAACCCGACTTCCGGCGGCGGATTCGGTGCTCGATGGGCCGGGTGGCAGGGAGCCGTCAACTTCACGACCGGCGCCAATGCGCCGGGCTACGCGGTCGAGGCCTGCGCGGCACGGGTCGGAAGCACCGGCGGCGGGAACCTCAAGTGCGGCATCTACGCCGACGCGGGAAGCGCTCCGGGCGCGCGGCTCTGCCAAGCCGGCGCGGTGGCAGCGACGAGCGGAGTGAACGCCATCGCCCTCGCTTGTCCGACGCTGCAGCCGAACACGACGTACTGGATCGGCATGGGAACCGACAGCGACACCCTCGAGTTCGCCGACACCCAGGCGACGGCCTGCAGCAGTCCCGCGGCCTCCGCCGGCTGCGACGTCGGCTACTACGCCGGGTTCCCGGCGATGATGGCGAACCCCTTCGGGAGCGCGGGAACCGATTTCTGCCAGCCCGTGTGGTACGTGATCGCGACCGCGATCGGGGCGCCGGCACCGACGACCACGACCACGTCCAGCACCACCAGCTCCACGACGTCGACCACCAGCACGACCGTCACGACCACCTCGACCACCAGCTCCACCCTGGCGCCGACCACGACCACCACCACCACGACGGTGACGACGACGACGCTCCCCCGGCGCCACAGAAAACCTGCCGTGGGCCATGCGGCCGCCTCGTGCACCATCGCGTGCGATCCTGCCGACGGTTGCACGGCGACCTCGCTCCCCGACGGGAGTGCGTGCGAGACGGATGATCCGTGCGTGCCCGGCACCTGTGGCGGCGGAGGATGTCTGCCCGCGGCGGGCGTTCCGACCGGAGCGGCCGGCGGTCACGTTCTCGCCGTGCGCCGGTTCGTGCTCGGCACGGCCAGCCGCCGCCAGCGCTTCCTCGCGCGGGCGTCGTTCAACGTGACGGAGGCTTTCGCTCCGGATCAGACGGGGCTCAGCCTCCAGCTCTGGACGAGCGACGGGGCAGACCTCTATGAGGTCACCATCCCGGGCTCGGCACTGCGGGCCAATGCCACGCGCACGGCATTCCGCCTCACCGCGAGCCGGCAGCAGGACGCGCTCGTGGCCGGCGACCGGCTCCAGCGGTTGATCCTCAGGCGCGACGGCGACACGGTGGACGTCCTCGCCACCGGGACCTCCGTCAACCTGCCGACGGGAGGAGACCCGTCGCTCGCCGGCTGGGTGCTGCGCCTCGGCGACACGTGCGTGCGCGACGTGGACCTCCGCTGTTCGCCGCACGGCCCGCGGCGCGCGAGCTGCAACTAGGCCCCGGGCGCCCGCAAACATGCATCACCAGAGTCGATCTCGGTTTGGCTCCATGCGCGCTCTCCCTCCGGGACGGGAAGTCGGAGCCCGAAGCGACGAGCGGAGCGGAGCCGGGGGCTGGTGTCTCGGCGCCCGATCACGCAGGATGCGTCACCTTGGGCGTTCATCCTGGCTACTGGCCGAGTCCCTGGCCCGGTGAAGACGGCGGACCGTGCCGCTCGGCGGCACCAGCCACACCCGTCGCGGGCCTCGGCCTGCGCGGCGGCGACACGCTGGCGGCGACTGCGCGCGATGCCCCGGGCGCGACGATGATCGTGCTGCGCCAGCCGGGTGAGGTCTACCTGCACGGCCTGACCTTCGGCACCGACGCGACCGGCTGGGTGGAGCGGATCGACGCCGAGAGCTTGGCGGTGCGGCGGCGCTCGCCGGATCTCCGGGCTGGCCCCTGGTGGCCAGGGGGAATGGCTGCACACGCCAACGGTTCCCTCTACGTCACCGCCGGCCGGTGGTGCCATCGACTCGATCCCGACCTGCACGTGATCGCGAGCCGCGAGCTGCCGCAGCCGCGCCCATACAACTCGCTGCTCGTGCTACCCGACGGCACGCTCGTGATGAAGGACATGATCCGCGACGGGTCGGCCCACTCGCACCTCTGCGCGCTCGAGCCCGAGCGCCTCGAACCACTCGGCGGCGAGGTCGAGGTGCCGGAGGCGTCGATCGCGCGTATCAGTGCCGACGATGACCGCGTCTACGTGGTCGGCGACCACACGGCGTTCCGCTTTCGCTGGGACGCTCGCACGGGCCGACTCGCGCTCGACGAGCGATGGCGCGTCCCGTATCGCCGACATCCCGACCAGTCGTATGGATGGGACCCGGTGATCGAGGGCGGCCACGTGTGGTTCATGGACAACGGCGACCATCGCTATGCGGGCACGATGCGTGGCGCCGGCATCGCGGCCGGCCCGGTGCACCTGGTGCGGGCGTCGGCGGCAACCGCGGCCTTCGAGCTGCTGCCGATCTCCGGGTTGCCGGCGGGTGCGGTGACGAACCCACCGCTCTACGACCCGGAGCGTCGCATCGCGGTCGCCTTCGACTCGGCGAATGCGGTGTTGGCCGCCTGGCGGTTCGCCGACGATCGCTTCGCGCCGCTGTGGACCAAGCCGTTCGGCACGGCGAGCCACCTGATCCGCTATCCGGACACGGGCGAGCTGGTCGTGAACGACCACGGCGGCGCGGGGGACGATGTCGTCGTGCTCGACATCGCCACCGGCGCCGAGCTCGGTCGCGCGGCGACGGGGAGCCCCGTGCAATCGGTGGTCTTCCCGGCCGTCGGATGGGATCGTGACCTGTACTACTGCTCGTTCGCGTGCGTCGCGCGCATCGCGCGGCGGTGAGCCCCGAGGGAGGCTGCCGAGATGAGGCGACGAAGGTGAAGGTCGCAGCGATTCAGCTCGGGTCGCGGATCGGCGACGTCGCGGCCAACCTCGACGCCTGCTGGCACCTGGGGGAGGCCGCGGCTGCCGCAGGCGCCCGGTGGATCATCCTGCCCGAGTTCTTCACCACGGGCATGGGCTTCGTGCCGGCGCTCGCCGAGCTCGCGCTCGCACCGGACGGCGCCGCCACCGAGCTTCTCCTGACCCTCGCCCGCCGCCACGACGCCTTCGTCGGCGGCTCGTTCCTCTGCCGCGACGCGGATGGGCACGCGCGCAACGCCTTCCTCCTGGCCGGTCCCGGCGGCCTCGTCGGCCGCCACGACAAGGACCTGCCGACGATGTGGGAGAACTGTTTCTACGTCGGAGGCACCGACGACGGGCGCATCGCCGCCGGCCGGCTCGACGTCGGCGCGGCGGTCTGTTGGGAGCTCATGCGCACCGCGACGGCGCGGCGGCTTCGCGCGCGCGTGGATCTGGTCGTCGGCGGATCGTGTTGGTGGAGCTGGCCGGACTGGCCGCCCCGCGTCCTCTCGCGCCGCATCGAAGCGGCCAACGCCCGGACGGCGGCACGGGTCGCGCCGGCCCTCGCGCGCCTCGTCGGCGCGCCGGTCGTCCACGCCGCCCACTGCGGACCGGTCGCTTGCGACGTGCCCTGGTCTCCCGTGCGCTACCGCGGTCATTATCAGGGCGGCGCGCTCGTGTGCGACGCGCAGGGGACGGTGCGCGCGCGGCGCGACGCGGCTGA
Organism: Binatia bacterium; assembly: GCA_046327955.1. Taxonomy (GTDB): domain Bacteria; phylum Desulfobacterota; class Binatia; order DP-6; family DP-6; genus JAXLXP01. Next base: position 21,607 of record JAXLXP010000020.1, read on the forward strand.
CGGGCCGGGCATCGCCGTCGCGGACATCGAGCCGGGTCGAGCGACCCCGGCCGACGGGCTTCCCGGTGGTTTCTGGCTTCACCGCCGCGGGCCGATGCTCGCGCTCATGTGGGCGTACCAGCGGCTGCACGGCCGCCGCTGGTACGCGCGCCACACCGCCGGTCGCCCCGCGCTGTCGCTCGCGTGGCGCGCGCCCGAGGGGGCGCGGGAGACGGCCGGGAGCCGTGGGGCGCTCTCTTGAATCGCGCCGACCTCGATAGCTCAGCGACGCCGTGCGCGCGACACCCCATCGATACGGCGCGCGGACAGCGCCGGCGCCAAGAGCGCGTTCGTCGGGCTCTGCCTCACCGCCGAACCGCAGGTGCTCCGGACGTTCACGACGTGCACGACGTCTTCGAGCATCTCCCCGAGACGCTTGCGGTATCCGCGCTTCGTGCCGCCTCGGGTCGTCAGGTACGACGGTGACCTCACGAGCCTCCGCGCGCACCGCGCGCATCGGCGGCACCTCGCCCTGAGCGATCACCAGCCCCTCACCGTCCTCGATCCCGAACACGCGCTGCCGGCGGCGCACGTGCCGGTCCACATGGCGCCGTGCCACTGGGTTCCTTCTCCTTGGGGCTCCGGTGTGGATGACCCCCTGGGCGGCGCGGTCATCGCCGACGCGATTGACTTAGTCCACATACTGGACTAACCATGATGCATGGCGATCAAAGCCAACGTGCACGAGGCCAAGACCCACTTCTCCGAGCTCCTCGAGCGGGCGCACGCCGGCGAAGAGGTCATCATCGCCAAGGCCGGCAAACCCTATGCACGCCTGGTGCCCATTGCGAGCGGCGGCGAGCGCCGAGCCGGGGCCTTCCGCGGGCGGATCAAGGGCGACGTCGTGGGCGGCGTCGGTCCGGACGACACATCCTGGGGATGACCCCGTACCTGCTCGACACCTGCGCGCTGCTGTGGTGGATGAGCGACGCGCCCGAGCTTGGCTCGGCGGCGCGACGAACCATCGCGAATCGTCAGGCCGCGATCGTCGTCTCCACCGCGTCGCTGTGGGAAATCGCGATCAAACGGCGCAAGGGTCGACTGCACGGTGTCGACGAGTATCTTGCCAGCCACACCGAATGGCATCGACGGTGGGGCTTCACCGTGGCCGCCATCGAGCCCGACGATGCCGTTGCGGCGGGAGGACTCGCGATCCCGCACGACGATCCGTTCGACCGCATCATCATCGTGCAGGCAGAGCGCCTCGGGGCGCGCATCGTCACGTGCGACGACGTCATCCGCCGGCACGTGCGGCGCTGCGTGTGGTGAGCCCCCGCCGTAGCGGTAGTCGCTGAGCTCGCCACGCGCGAGGATCGCGTCGATCAGCGTCAGCCCTTCCTGCGGCCAGTCGGTCGCTGCTGCGTTCGGCGATTCGGCGCGCACGGCCGCGATCACGCGGTCGGCAGCGCAGATTCCGAAACATCCACCCGGCGACGCTTCGCCTCGACAGCACCCAGCCGGCGTGCGAAGGTCGGGCGTGAACACCCCCGGCCGACTCGGCCTCATGTTGTGGCTCTTGGGCGCCAGCCTCGCTGACGCGCGGGGCAAGCAGCCCGTCGCCTGCGCCCCCGGGACATTCGACCTGACCCCGGCCGATCAAGTGCAGGTCGTAACAGCGCTCTCCGGGCTCGCGGTGACGGGCATCACGTTCGGCCCCGGGCGGACGATCTCGCTTGGCAGTTGTACGACCATCGGCACCGTGCGGGCGAAACGCCGCGTGACGTTGCTGACCGCCCGCTTCGCCACCTGCGGCGGCGCCCGCAAAGTACGGCTCAAGGGGGCGATCCCGTCCCCCGCGTGCGGTGCACTGACGCTGAGCCTGCGCGCCCGCCACGTGCGGGCGATCAAACTCACGGCGCAGCGCTCGACGACCACGAGCCCCGGCCAGAGCTGCGGCAACGGCCGCCGCGATGCGGGGGAAGCGTGCGAGGGGCTCGAAGGCTGCCCGACCGATCAGCGTTGCTCTGCCACCTGCACCTGCAATGTGGTCCCCACCGGTCCCACCACCAGCCAGGGATTGATCGGTGCGGCGCTGCGGGCTGGTCAGATCGATGCCGCCACCGCGCTCCTCTATCGCGGCTACGCGCTGGTCCGCGACGACCGGCTGCCCGACGCCTACATCGGCGACACGACGCTGGGCGAAGACGATCGGCTGGTCGCCGAGAGCGCCGCGCTCTTGAGGGATGCGGGCGTCACCCTGTCGGCGGCGATGCGAGCGGCGTTGCAGGGGTTCGCGGTCCGGCCGACCGAACCCGACAGCTACTTCTCCAGCGCGACCCTGAACCCATCCGCGGCGGTCGCGTCCTCGCGCGCAACAGCACGGGCCAACGAACCCAGCGCCAGTGCCTGCCCGATCAACCCGCAGACCAACCTACCCGACTGGCGGCCGTTCGAGACCGCGCACTTCGTGATCTGGTCGTGCGGCGGCGGTGCGCCCGATCAGGACATCACCGGGGTCACGCGGCTGGTGGCCGGCACGGTCGCGGAAGAAGTCTGGAGCACGATGGTACCCGCCACCGGCGAACCCTTGCAGGATGGTTTCGTCTTCGGGCCGCAACCGCAGAACCGGATCGACGTGTATCTGGTCGAGGCCAACGAGTGCTTCACGCGCCTGGGCGGATGCCAGAATCCCGGCAACGATGCCTATGCCGTCGCCGTGCCCGCCGGCCCGTGCACGGCTGCCGGCACCGGGGCGGTCGCCAGCGCCAGCGGTTACCTCGTAATCCGCCGCGCCGACGTGCCCGTGCTGGCACCCGAGCCGACGGCGGCGTCACCGTTCCGGGCCATCGTCGCGCACGAGTTCTTCCACTTGATCGAGTACCGCAACAACCTTTCGGCGATGGCCTACCACTGTTCGGCGCCCTACCTTCCCACCTCCGACGGCGACCGCAGCTGGCTCGGCGAGGCCAGCGCCGAGTGGGCCGGCCACGCCTTCTTCAAGGACGACTTCCCGGCGCGCCGCGGCACCCTGCTCTACGGCTTCCAGAACTTCCGCGGCGGTCCGCATGGCGCCATGATCACGCTGCTCGACAATGGCCTGGCCGATGGGAGTGCGAGGCTCCGACCCTACGAAGCCTACCTCTACCCGTTCTTCTGGCAGTCCGAGGTCAACGACCGGGCGCCGATCATCGCCCTGTGGCGACAAAGCGTCGGCGTACGGACGCCCGCGGCCTTGACCGACCTCTTGGCGGCCCGCTTCCCGTTCCTCGATCACCTCCGCGACTTCAACGTCCGCAACGTCAACCGCGACGACCTTCCGGGCGAACCGCTCGCGCCGCTCCACGTGACCTTCGATCCGGCATTGCAGCCCGGGGTGGTGCCGGTCTACTTCCTCGAGCCCGGGTTCACGCTCGAGACGCCGATCGACGCGCAGACCCGGCCCGTCGACATCGAGCCCCTGGCGGCGCAGTACGAGAGCTATTCCCTCGATCCGCAGATCCAATACGTGAAGCTCGATTTCACCAGCGTGCCCAGCTTCGAGAACCTGTCCATCGACGTGATCGCGGGTGAAGCGAACTCCTGGGAGCGAAAGAGGATCTCCGGGCCGATCTTCGAGTTCTGCCGCGAAGACGTCGGCCAGAATTACGATCAGTTCAAGCTGGTGCTGAGCAACGCCAACCACAGAGCCGACGGGCACGTCGGCGGCAGCTACAAGGTCACCGCGAAGCGGACCTGTCCCGCTCGCTGGAGCGGATACGTGAAGACCGTCGAGACCGAGGACGACGTCGGCGAGTACGCGGACATGAACGAATCGCGGACCAGAAACCACCACCTGCGAACCGAGAATACCTGGACCTTCGTCGGCACGACCCCGGCCACGTCGCCGGACTCGTTCGACACGATCGACGCCGTCTGGGCCGGCGCGTTGGTCTGGACCGAGTTCGATACGTACACGCCGAACATCTGCCTATCGAACTACGAACTCGCGCGGGCCCTTTCGGTCACTGGCTCGGGCACCGGACCACAACAGTTCAGTTTCTTCCCCTCCGATCAGAACCCCAAGGAGGGGATCCTCAGCTGGACGGGTGCGACCCTGAATACGATCACCGAGACCGGATCGAAGCATGCGATCAACTGCCTGTCGGGCCCGATCGACGTACCAGCGGGCGGTTCCGATCCCGAGGCCGTCTCGCAACTCCTGAACGCCCTGCCCCTGCTGGTGCCCGATGGGAACGATGCCAACCACTACGCCGGACAGCGCACCATCTCTCACCTCGAACAACCGGGGCTCGGCAGCGGGATGGATGTGACCGACGCCCGGGTCGAGTGGGATTTCCGACGCAGCCGGTAGGTCGCGCCTCACTCCTCGGTCGTTCGTGAACGCGCGAACACAGGATGACGACGGCGATCGGCGCAGTCCGAGCGTCAGCGCATGCCACGCGGTACGCACTTGAAGCACGCGTGCAGCGGCACGCTCAAGCGCGGCACCAGCAGCCTCTGCTCGACGCTGAAGTCATCCGCCAGCAATCGCTGAAACTCACGCGGCCACCACTTCTGCAAATGATAGTGGTCCCCGCCCCATTGAATGCGGTTGCGCAACAGCCAACCGACTGGCGTCATGCGCAGCAACTGCTTGGCCCGATCGATGATCGGGTCGATGGGCACGGTGATCACTGCGTGTCCGCCAGGCGCCAGCAGCCGGCGAATCTCGTGCACGATCTCTCTCGGATTGGTCGTGTGCTCGAGGACCTCGGTGCACACGATGCAACCGAAGCTCGCCGCGGGTAGCTGCAGCTGCTCGATCTGCCCCTTGATGAACTGCACGTCGTAACCAGCGAGGTTCTTCTTTGCGTTGTCGAGATAGATGTCGGAGACGTCCACGGCCGTCAGCTTGGCGCGTGGGAACATGCGCAGCACGTGACCGCCACCCGAGCCGACCTCGAGAATGCGCAAACCGGAATGCTCGCCGACCATGTCGCGAATCACAGCCAAGCGTTGCCTCTGAATGAAGCGAATCATCCACGGTGCCCGCGCATAGTAGTCGTCGATCGGGTGCTCGCGCGCGAGCTGGTCGTTCAAGCGCTCGACTTCTGCAGGCGTGGTAGGCCAACGAGCTCGGGATGCGTCGGGAGCATCGTGCGTCATCTCGGGGATCCTCGTTCAGCGCAATAGCATGCTCTGCTCGGGGCGCAGATCGGCGCGGCGATCGACCCGGAGGTAGTTCAGCTGAAACGAGGCCGTCAAAGGCCACGCCCCGCCACGTCGCCGCACAATCCACGGCCGGCCCCCTCCTCATCCGGCTTTCGGACACTCCCGAGGACAATGCCGCGCAGAGGGCTGGGGATCGGGTCAGCCGGAAGGCCGCAACTGCCCGGTTTCACGAGTGGCCAGGGACGGGATTGAACCGCCGACACCGTGATTTTCAGTCACGTGCTCTACCAACTGAGCTACCTGGCCGGGGGGCGGAGGGCCTTGGTCTTAGCGGCTTCCCCCCGGAGGGTCAAACCCGCGCGGGGCCGACCGGGCTCAGTCGAAGAGCGTGCCCTGCGTTCGCAGGGCGGTGAGAACCGTCTCGCCGAGCACGACCGGGTCGACGCCCAGCGCCTGCTCCGGTGACCGGTCGACGCTGCTCGTCGCGCCGAAGCCGAGATCGTAGACGATCCGGTCGGCGATCCACACCACGTCGGCGATCGGGTTCCGGCCGTGCTCGTGGTGGTGCAGGATCCCCTCGACGACCTCGTCGTCGAGGCCCCACTGCTCGGCGAGCGACGCACCGACCGCTTGGTGGTCCACGCCGAAGGTCTCCTCCTCGGCGCTGAGCGGCGCACCGGAGAGCCGCTCGTGCGCGTCGGGGTCCGAGAGGTGGAACACCAGCCAGCCGATCTCGTGCAGCAGGCCGGCGATGAACGCGGAGCCGCCGCGCGGCCAGTCGCGCAGCACGGCGATCTCGTCCGCGGCGAGCGCGACCGCCAGCGAGTGCCGCCACAGCACCTCGGCCACGATGTCGCGCCCCGGGAACATCGCCCGCGCCGACGCGGCGATCAGGATCGTCCGCAGCGCGTTCATGCCCACCGCCTGCACCGCCTCGCGCAGCGTCGCGGGCGGCCGGTGGCGCAGGTAGACCGTCGAGCGCGACATCCGCAGCACGCGTGCGGCAATCGCGGCGTCCGTCCCGACGATCGCCGCCAGCTCGTCCGCGCCGACCTCCGGGTCGCGCGCCATCGCCATCGCCCGCAGCGCGACCGCCGGCAGGGGCGGCAGGTCACAGTGCTCGGCGACGCGCGCGAAGAGCGCCCGGAAGCGCTCCCGCGCGGTGCCGTGCACCCGCACGGCATCCGTCACCCGTGGAACGGTACTGGCCACGATCGTACGGAGAGAGCAACGGACGTGCCGGTCGGAAGTGCCGGCAATACAAGCCTTTCGCGCGCCGCTGACCGCCCGGGCGTTGCAAAGCTGACGCTCCGTGATCCAGGCAACGCATTCGGGCTCACGTGCTTCCGGGTGACGCGATCGCGAGCCGCGCCCCGGCGACGAGGCCGAGCCGCGCCACCGTGCCCGCCGGCAGCTCGAGCACGCTCGCCGCGCCGGCCACCGGCGGCGAGAACCGCCCCGGCGCCAACGCCTCGACCGTGCGCAGCACCGCCAACGTCGCATCGAGCACGACGACGTCGATGGCGTAGCGCATGCCGAGCGTGTGCACGCGTCGGCAGGGCTCGAGCCAGAGACCCTCGCCCTCGCCGAGCGCGCGCGTGCCGAGCAGACCGACGAGTCGCCGCCAGTGCGTACGCGCAGGCCGCAACCGCTCTGCCACCACGCGGCCGGTCGTCGTGTCGACCGCCCGGAGCATCACGGTACGCGCGCCGGGACGCCGAGGGAGTTCAGCAGCTGCCCCACACGGAGCAGCGCCGGCCCGGCGGCGATGAGGAACAGCGCCGGAAGGACGAACACCGCGACCGGGAAGAGCATCTTCACCGGCAGGCGCCGCGCCGCCTCCTCCGCGCGCTGCCGGCGCTTCGTGCGCAGGAGGTCCGAGTGGACGCGCAGCGTCTTCACCAGGCTGGTCCCGAGCCGATCGCTCTGGATCACGAGACCGACCAATGCCTTCAGGTCGTCGACGCCGTTGCGCTCGGCGAGCGCACGCAGCGCGTCCTCCCGATTGCGCCCACTGCGGAGCTCGAACGCCACCAGCGCCAGCTCGTCGCCGAGCGGGTCGTCGAGCGCCGCCCGCTCCTCGCCGACGCGGGCGATCGTGGCGTTCAGGCCGAGCCCGGCCTCCAGGCAGACCACGAGCAGGTCGAGCGTGTCCGGCAGGCCCGCGCTGATCCGCCGCACCCGGCGCGTGATCCGACCCGCCAGCCACTGGTTCACGACCACGTAGCCCCCGACCCACGCGAAGCCCGCGAGCATGAGCGCGCGCGCGAGGGAGTGCCCGGAGGCCACCTCCGGCACGAGCACGATGACCGCCGGGCCCACCGTGAGCAGGGTCTGCGTCCCGAGGAACGCGAGGGCCACGTTCGGGCCACGGAACCCCGCGACCTCGAGCCGCTGCGTCAGCGCCCGCTCGCTGCGGCCCGCCATGATCGCACCGACGGCGGCGAGCACGTGGCGGACCCAGGCCGCACGTCCGGCGCCGTCGTCCCGCCGGCGTGGCGCCGGGACGAGCACTTCCAGGCGCTGCTCGGCCATCGAACGCCCGGCGACCGACTGATAGCCGGCGACCAACGCGATCGCGACGAACACGAACGTCGCCGCCGTGAGCATCAGCGCCATGCGTCGCGCCCCCTCACACCCGGACCCGCGTCAGCCGCCGCATGAGCAGCTGCCCCACCACCAGGCTCACGGCCCCGTAGACCAGCATCGCGCGCCCGCGCGGCTCCTCGAGCATGGGGCGGAAGTACAGCGGGTTCAGCAGATACATCCCGAGCCCGACGGCGAGCGGCAGCGCCGTGAGCACGTTGCCCGACATCCGCCCCTGCGCGGTCAGGACCTGCGCGTCGCGCTGCAGCTTGAAGCGCTCGCGGATCGTGTGGCTCACGTTGTCCAGCACCTCGACGAGGTTGCCGCCCGCCTCCTGCGTGACCAGGAGGCCGACCGTCAGGATCGGCAGGTCCGCGTTGTCGACGCGGGCACACAGGTTGTGGAGGGCATCGCGCAACGGCAGCCCGAGCCGCACCTCCTCCGCCACGTGGCGGAACTCCGCGGCCACCGGATCGGGGAACTCCTCGGCCACGACCGCGAACGCGTTCTGGAGACTGTGCCCGGCCTGCAGGGCCGCGCGCGTGAGATCGAGTGCGTCGGGGAGCTGTTCCCCGAACCGCACCGCACGCGCCCGCCGGCGATGATACACGGCCAGGATCGGCCCCGCGCCCGCGACGGCACCGACGAGCAGCGCCGGCGCGGCGCCCACGTCACTCGCCGCCACCAGGAACGCGACGCTGGCGGCGACGACCACTGGCGCAAGGATGACCGTCGTCATGTTCCGCTCGAGGCCCGCCTGGCGTACCGCTTTCACGAACGGCTTGATCAGCGGCAGGCGTGCCAGCGCCGCGTCGAGCCACTCCACCGACGAGAGGCGTTCGTCCCGCAGCAGCTCGCGCCCGGCCGTCGCGTCCCCCAGCCCCACGACGCTCTCGAGCCGGCGCGCCAGTGCCGCCCGCGTTTCCTCCCGGCTGCGGAGCCAGCCGCTCGTCGCCCACCCGCCCAGCACCACGGCGCCGAACGCGAGCAGTCCGGCAAGGAGCCCGAGCATCAGTCGCCCAGGCTCGCGAGGAGCTGTGCGTCGATCGCGTGGGCCGAGGCCTTCATGCGCTCGAGGAAGTGGGGCCGCAGGCCCGTCGCGGCAAAGCGTCCAAAGATTCGCCCGTCCCGGTCGACGCCCTCGCGGCGGAACGTCCACAGCTCCTGGAGCAGGATCACGTCTCCCTCCATCCCGACGATTTCGGTGATGCTCGTGACCCGCCGGGTGCCGTCGGGGAGCCGCGACGTCTGCACGATCAGGTCGAGGGCGCTGCTCAACTGCTGGCGCATCGCCGCCACCGGGAGCGTCAGGCCGGCAAGCTGCATCATGAGCTCGAGACGGCCGAGGGTCTCGCGCGGGCTGTTGGCGTGGATCGTCGACAGCGATCCGTCGTGGCCGGTGTTCATCGCCTGCAGCATGTCGAGCGACTCACCGCCGCGCACCTCGCCGAGGACGATCCGGTCCGGCCGCATGCGCAGCGCGTTGCGCAGCAGGTCGCGCTGCGTGATCTCGCCCTTGCCCTCGATGTTGGTCGGCCGGGTCTCCAGCCGCACGACGTGCGGCTGCTGCAGCAGCAGCTCGGCCGAGTCCTCGATCGTCACGATGCGCTCGTCGTCCGGAATGAACGCCGAGAGGCAGTTGAGCAGCGTCGTCTTCCCCGACCCCGTCCCCCCCGCGATCAGGATGTTCAGGCGCGCGAGGACCATCGCCCGCAGCATCTCGACCATCTTCTGCGTCAGCGACGCGTTGCGGAGGAGGTCGTCGACCGTGAGCCGCTGGCGGCCGAAGCGGCGAATCGACAGCACCGGTCCGTCGAGCGCGAGCGGCGGGATGATCGCGTTCACGCGCGAGCCGTCCGGCAGCCGCGCGTCCACCATCGGCGAGCTCTCGTCCACGCGCCGCCCGATCTTCGAGACGATGCGGTCGATGATCTGCAGCAGGTGTGCGTCGTCGCGGAAGATCACCGGCGCCACCTCGAGCTTGCCGTTGCGCTCGATGTAGACCTGGCGCGCGTTGTTCACGAGGATGTCGGAGATCTCCGGGTCGCGGAGCAGCGGCTCGATCGGCCCGAGGCCGTACACCTCGTTCAGGATCTCCTCGTTCAGGCGCTCGCGATCGCGCTGGCCGATCGGGACGGCCTGCTCTTCGATCAGCGCCGCGATGACGCCGCGGAGCTCCGCGGTCGCCTGCTCCATGTCGAGCCGCGCGAGGTTGGCGAGATCGGCGCGGCCGAGCAGCTCGCGGTGCACGCGGAGCTTCAGCTCCTGGAAGCTGCGGTCGGTCGAGCCGGCGCCGCGGCGCGGCTCCGCCGCGACCGCGACTGCGGATCCCGCGCGGGCCCGGTCCAGCCCAAACCGGTCGCGGATCCTCACGCGCTCTCCCCGCGGCTCACGAGCCCGATCAGGCGCTGCAGGAACTGGCTGCGGGTGCGACGCTCGACCTGAACGCCCGCGATCTTGGCCGCGAGCGTGCTGATCGCCGCGAACAGCGGCGAGGTCGCGGCGAGCGGCGTCCCGTCGTTCATGGCGGCCGTCGTGGCGTCTTCGTCGCGCGGGAGGAGGGCGACGGGCTGCTTGCCGAGCGCGTGCCCCGCTGCCTCGACGCTGACGCCGCCCTCGCGCGCCTCGGTGACCACGAACTCGACGCGCGGCGGCGACACGTGCACGCGGTTGAGCAGGTCGATGGTGCGCTTCGCGCCGCGGATGCTCGGTACCGAGAGGTCGGTGAGCAGGAGCACGCGGTCGGCCTGCTCGAATGCGGCGAGCGATGCGCCGGTGAACGTCCGCGTGGTGTCGATCACGATGTAGCGGAACTGGCTGCGCAGCACCTTGAGCACGAGGCCGACGTCGTCGGGGCCGACGAGGTCTCCCTCTTCGATCTCGGCCGGGGCGGTGAGCACGAACACCCCCGCCGGGTGGCGGGCGAGCACGCCCAGAACGAAGAGCTCGTCGACGTCGCCGGTCGCGGTGGCCACCGTCGCGAGCGACCCGCTGGAGACCAGGTTCAGGTACGCGGCCACGTCGCCGCGCTGGAGGTCGAGGTCGACCAGCGCCACCTTCGCACGGGTGAGCGTGGCGAGCTGGAGGGCCAGGTTCACGGCGGTGGTCGTCACCCCGAGTCCGCCGCGGGAGCCGCAGACGGTGACGATCTCGCCCGCCTCCTGGCGGAGCCCCTGCTCCGCCCCGGCGCGGGTGATGCGCATGAGCGCCTTGTAGAGCTCCTCGCGCCCGATCGGGAGCGAGACCACGTCGGTCGCGCCGGCCTCCACGGCGGTGCGGATCGTGTCGATCCCGGCGTCGGGTGCGGCCGCGATGATGGGCAGCCGCGACATACGACCTGCGAGCTCTTTCAGGAGCGCGAGGCCGCGCCCCGGCTCGCCGTCGAGGGCGATGCAGACGGCGTCCCAGTGCTGCGCGCGAATCTGGTCGAACAGCTCCGGATGCGCGCAGAAGCGTACCGCGAGGTGGAACTCGTCCGCCGTCTCCTCCACCACATCCCGGTAGGCCGTCGCCTCGGCGGCGGCCCAGAGGATGGTTCCCCCGATCTCCATGCCCCGTCCCTTCCCTCAGTTCACGAGCTGCACGAAGCCCGTCCCGCACTTGGCGCATCCGTTCGGCACTCCCGCCACTTGACGGAACGCCCCGTGCGCGGCGACGCCGCGGTTGGCGCCGCTGGTCGTGACGCTGTCGATGACGATCGTCGCGAAGCCGGTCACGCGCGTGCTGACGTTGCTGGCAGTGCAGTTGGCCACCGGCACGAGGTACTCACTGCGCCCGGGCGTGATGCACGCCCGCAGGTTGTTCAGCACCGTCGTCTGCACGGCCTGGTTGATGCGCAGCGTGCTCCCGACCGTGAGCTGCGGCGGTGTCCGCGTCCCCTTGCAGGTACTTGGTAGGTACTGCGCGATGCTCGCCGTGCCGGTGCCGAACATCACCCACGCCGTCCGCGTCGCCGCGCTCGGCGCGCGCGTCGGCTTCGGCATGCAGGTGTCCGTGCCGAAACAGGACGAGATCGCCTGGAACGCACAGTCGCCGATCACGAACGGCAGCGTCGGCGTCGCCGTGCGGATGCCGGTGAACGTACCGACCGAGCTGCGCGCGACGGTCGTGGTCTTCGAGCCGAGCGCGCCCGCGACGATGTTGCCCACCGTCGTCTGCGCCCGCACGCGGACCGCGCTCGGCGACACCGCCGTCACCGTGAACGTCCCCGTGGTCTGGTCGTAGATGCCGGCGGCCACGTCCTGAATCATCGCGCCGGCCGGCTGCCCGTCGACGATGTTGCCGTTGGCGATCGCGCGCGCCTGTGTGGCCGCGCCCGCAGCGCCACCACCGGTGAGCAGCGCGGTGCCACCCGCGGCGGCCGCCCCGTCGGCGGCCGACTGGACCTCGTTCGCGGTGTGGGCGAGCCGCCCCACGTCGACGGCGATCACGAGAAACGCGACGAACGCCGCGAGCCCGATCGCCACCAGCGCCAGGACGGCGCCTCTGTCCCTGCGTCGCTTCAATCGAATGCCAGTGGAATGCGCGGCCGCGTCACCTCGGCCGGACCGGGTTGCGTCTTCGTCTCTTCGAACGTGAGTGGACCGCGGTCGGTCGGCAGCGGCAGCGTCTCGCCGACCGGAATCGGCTTCACGATCCGCGGCGTCGCGACGACGACGAGCTCCGTCGTCTCGTCCGTGTACGCGGTGTTGCGGAAGACGTAGCCCACCACGGGGAGGTTCTTGAGATACGGCAGCCCGCGCTCCTCCTCGTTGCGGTGGGTCTGGAGCAGGCCGCCGATCACGAGCGTCTGGCCGCTGCGCAGGCGCGCGCTGGTCGACGCGCGGCGCGTGCGGAACGTCGGCACGCCCTCGACCGTCGCCGAGAAATCGGGCTGACTCACCTCCGGCGTGACCGTGAGCATGATGTCGCCCTCTTCCGAGACGCGCGGGACGAACGTCACGAGCGTGCCGAAGGGCTTGTACTCGATGTCCGCCGCGAAGCCCGACACCACCCGGATGGGGATCTCGCCGCCCACCTGGAAGACGGCCGTCTGGCCGCTCATCGCCACCAGCTTCGGCTGCGCGAGCACGCTAGCGAGCCCCTCGGTCTGAAGCGCCTGGATGAAGCCGGTGATGTTCTCGTTCGGGAGCTGGAACGCATACGTCGGCGCGTCGGACGTGGTCGTGAGCGGGAGCAGCGGCGCGCCGAGCGCCGGGTCGACCGTGTTGAGCACGCCCGGCGGGGTCGGCCCCGCACCGCCGCCCATGAAGAACGCCGACACGAAGTCCTGGCGCACGGTGCGGAAGTCGATGCCGTGCGCCTCCATCGCGCTGCGCTTGATCTCCGCGACCGTGACCTCGAGGAGCACCTGTTCGTTGATGAAGTCCGCGACCACGACCGTGTGCGACTCGGCGTCGTTCGCGCCGTCCCACACGACCAGCGTGGTCTCCAACGTGTGCGGCTCCGGGGTGAGCGGGTGGTTCGAGATGGTCGCGGCGTGCTGCGTCCCGACGTTGCCCTGCTGCAGCGCCTGATCCTGCTGCTTCGGGAGGTCCTTGGCGTCGAGCAGGAGCGTGCGCGGGCCGAGGCACGTGACCGTGACGAGGTCGGGGTTGCCGATCGACACCCGCCGCACCGGACGGGCGAGCTGGAGCACCCGCGTCTTGCCGCTCTGCAGCCAGATCGCCTCCCGCGGGCCGAGCGTCACCGGCCCCGCCGGGGCAGCCGCGGACTCGCTCGGCGGCACCACCTGGCGCTCCATGTTCCGCGTCACCGCGCTCTGCTCGCGGAAGCCGTTCATCTTCTCCATGAAGTCTTTGCTCAGCGGCTTCATCTGCTGCCGCGCGCTGCAGCCCACGAGCCCGGTGGTGAGCACCCCGAGCGCCATGATGTATCGACCCCTCATCCCCACCCCTCCCGCACCGGACCCGGATCCGCTTAGAACACGGCCTGCCGCGTGGACTTGCCGCGCAGCAGCACCTCGATCGAATAGCCTCCGCTCCGCCGCGGCCGCGGCGCCTCGGCGAGCGCCGGCTCCGCGGCCGGCGCGGCCGCGGTGGCCACACCGCCGAAGAGCGCCTGCGCCGACGTCCCCGGCGTCGCGACGACGTCCTGGTCCTTCGCGCCGCGCAGCGCGAGCTGCACCGGCTCGTAGCGCGACGCGAGCGTGAGCCGCTCGGCATCCTCCGGCGTCACCAGCAGCGTCACCGTCGGCACCTCGACCGGCGCCTCGTCCTTTTGCTCGACGCTGCGACCAGTGGCCAGCACTTTCACGTTCTGCAGGATGAGCTTGCTGCGCGCCGCGGCGCCCTCGCTGCCCTCGCCCGCGACGAGAACGTCCACCCGGCTCCCGGGCGTGATGAAGCCGCTCACGCCGGTCACGCCATCGACCTTGACCGACATGGCGCGCATGCCCTCGGCGATCATCGGCGAGAGCAGGCCCGGGCCGTCGTCGGCCAGCGCCGTACGCACGACGGGCAGGTTCTTCTCGATCGTCGCCTTCGCGAACGCGCCGACGACCGTGCCCGGATCGGCCGTCGCACCGGCGGGCTCGGCGCCGACCGCCCACGGAATCGTGGTGACCATCTCTTGGGTGATGCGCGTCCCGACCGGGATGGTCTCGCGTGCGACGACGATCGGCCGGCTGGCCTCCCGGTTCGCACGCCGGGCCAGCTCGAGCGCCTCGTCCTGACTCCGCAGCTCGCGGTAGACGAGCGACGCCGCCAGCGCGGCGAGCGCGATGGCGAGCACGAAGACGGTTCCGGGTTTCAGCATGGGTCAGCGTCCCTCGTCGCGAAAGGTAACCGCGCGGTTGACCGAGAAGGTCTTCCCGACGCCGGGCAGATTGAACACGTACGGCACGGTCCCCGTCACCGTCATGGTGACGGTCGGGATGCCGCTCGTCGTCGTCTGGGTGAGCTTGGCGGTGAGCACCGACGTGTCCACCGTCCCCGTGAGCTGCGTCTTGACGAGCCCTTCGATGGCGGCGACGTTGGTGATGATGCCGCTCGTGTTGCGGCTGCCCGCCGGCACGATCGCGGCCGCGCGGGCGGCGTCGCGCGTCGCGTGCGTGATCATGTTCGCGATCATGAAGGCGCGTCCGAACTCGACGATGCCCATGATGAGCGTCACGAGCAGGACGAGGACGATGCCCATCTCGACGATCGCCTGACCGCGGGGACGGCGCCTCACGACAGCCCTCCGATCCCGACCAGCGTCGCCGCCAGCGTCCCGATCGCGAGTGGCACGCTGTAGGGGAGCGCGACGGCGCCAGGGGCGGCCGCCGACACGCGCAGTGGGTCGAGCGAGTGCGCGGCTGCCGCGGCGTGCGCGAGCACGGCCGTGCGCAGGAGCGTCTCGCCGAGGCGACCTCGCCGGGCCAGGTGGACGGCCATCGCCACGCCGCCGACCGTCAGGCCGCCGCCGAGCGCCAGCAGTACGAGCCGGGGGCCGAGCAGGGCACCGACCGCCCCCAGCATCTTGACGTCGCCGCCGCCGATTCCGCCGAGGGCGAACGGTGCGAGCAGCAGCCCGATGGCGAGCGCGCTCCCGCACACGCTGGCCACGAGGCCCGTCGTGCCGAAGTACGCCGCGTTGAGCACGATCCCCGCCGTTGCGCCCGCGAGGGAGAGCAGGTTCGGGATGCGCCGGGAGCGGACGTCCGTGAGCACGCACGCGCCGACGAATCCGATCACCACGGTGACGATCAGAGGGGGCACGGAGCTCCCCCCCTGCGGGGGCGCGGAACTACTTCCCGAGCGCCTTGCCGATCGCGGACTGGGCGTTCGACCAGAGCGTACCGACGTCGCCCGCGATCGCCACCGCGGCCGCCGCAGCGCCCACCGCGATCACCGCCAGCGCGATCCCGTACTCCGCCAGGTCCTGTCCCGACTCGTCCGCCCACAGCTTCTCGAGGATCGTCTTCATGTGCGTCTCCTGTTCTGCCGGGGAGGTCGAGACGGTCGGACAGACCCCGGACGGGAGGGTGACACTCCAAGCCGGATGCCAGCTCGTGCTCCCTCCCGCCACGCCTCGCGTCTGCCATTGCACTCGCCATGTGATCCGCCCCCTGCGTCCGCAGGTGACGTGCGGTCTGCCAGAGCAGGTTCCATGCCACGTGGGAACAAGCTGCCGATCCCGGCAGCCTAAGCCACGGAAACTGCGAGGTTGGCACATGTGCGGCCTCGAGGCGGACCTTTTTGGGGCCGATCACCAGCCCGGGCGGGGTCGCGGGCACACCGATGCCCCGGCAGATCGCTGATCTTCTGACGATGCGCCAAGAAGTTGACGGCGCGCGCGACCCGCCGCGGCTCTACGGCCGAGCGGCCTCTCGCGTTCCCCGCGAGAGGCCGCTCACCTCGCCAGCGCCCGTTCTCCTAGAACGTCCACACGACGCCGCCACGCACCCGCACGTCGGGCACGATCTGCAGCGCGGTGTTGTTCTGCACGGCCGGCACGTCGACCGAGAGATCGGCGCCGAGCGACGTCCCCCACGTGAAGGAGAGCCCGGGACCGACGTAGAGGGCGGTGATCGCGGTGTCGTCGGCGCGCACGCCGTTCTGCTCGTCCTTGCCCTTGGTCTCGCCCGACACGACCGCCTGCAGGCCGAGCGTGTAGCGGTGGTCGAGGAGGACGTAGACGCCCGGGCCGCCGACCCAGGTGAGGTCGTTGGCGAAGCGGTAGTCGAAATCGCCCGTCGAGCGGATCGCATACTGCGCGGCGGCGGTGACGAACGCCCGCCGCCAGCTCCAGAAGAGCCCGCCGCCGACGATGCCGTCGACCGAGCCCGAGCCGAGCGCGAGGTCGTGGCCGTGCACGCCGCTCTCCATCATGTGCATGTGCGACATGTGCGGTTCGTCCCCGGCTTCCTCGCCGAGGCGGTGGGCGTCACCCGTCGGCAGCTTGATCCCGCCGAGCAGCGACAGGCGCAGCACGCTCTGCTCGGTGGCGAGACTGTACGCCAGCACGGTGCCGGAGAGCACCAGGTCGCCGACGCCGTTCTCGCTGCCCTCGACGACGCGCTCGCCCTCCACGCGCCGGTAGGTGCGCGCGATGATCGGCAGGTTCGCCTGCACGCCGAACCGCGGCATGAGTTGATAGCCCGCGACGAGCTGCGTGATCGCGCTGTCGACCCGCTCGTCTGCCGGGTTGTCGACCTCCTCGCCGTCTTGCTGGAGGGTCCCGAAGTGCGTGTACTGCTCCGCCACGCCGAGCCGGAGCCCGGTGCGCCCTTCGCGCTGCGCCGTGGCCGTATAGATCGCGCACACGTCGCACGCGAGCGCCGGTGCGACGGCCGCCAGGGCGGCGGCGAACGCCAGCCGTCCCATCGTCGATGTCTTCATGATGATCGTCTCCCTGCCGGAGCGGGGCGTGCGCGCACGAACGCGCTCCCACGCTCGGGCTGCCGTGATCCGGTGAAACCGTCGAGTCGAGGATCAGGCCGGCAGGGATCGAGGCGGACCGTGCGGCGGCGCATCGGAATCGAGCGAGCGGCTCGTGACGCGCGCCGGCACGAGGGGGTGCGACACGATCGCGGGCGCCACGGTCGCCTCACCCGCGACAATCGCACGCAGCACGACCGGGAGCGCCATGGGCGCATGCCCGCAGCCGGACGGCCGCACGCACGGCGCGCCGTCGTCGGAGGTCGCGTGCCGCGAAGCCACGGCGTCCCCGCCATGGTGACAGGGAAGCTGCTGCTTCGGGCGATGATGCATCGGACAGCCGGACGGACAGCGGTCGCACGCCGGCTGCGTCGTCAGCGGCGCCGCGGCGAGCAGGGCCAGCACGACGAGGAGCGCGCAGGCGCGGTGTGCGAAAGCCCGCATGGTCAGGCTCGGCGTCTATACCGTCACTCCGAGCGTCGCAATACGGAGTCGCCAGCCCGAGCGCGGCGCGGGCCGCGCGACGGCACGAACGCCTTGACCTCCGCCCTGGTCGCACCGACATCGACGTCCACTTCACTCCGGGCAACCCCTTCGGCGTGCGCGCGGAACTGGCGGAAACGCCCTCGATCGATCCGGTGCGCACATCGCACACTGGAAAACGAGCTGGGCCACCACTCCAGGATTCATGGTACTGCAACGCTGACGGTACCGTCCAATTTTGTCACCGCAGCCCGTTCGGGTCAGGCTCCTGCCCAGGCCCGGACGGGATTGCCACGCTGGCGGCTCATGCCGGCGCGGCAACGGCCCCGGGGCGCCGGGCACAGCGTTTGCTCTCCTCGCTGCTCCCCAGAGGATGCCCGTGACGAAAGACGGGACGACAGACATCGACCTTCGCACGCTGCTCGACGCCACCGTCGACCTCGTGCTCGTCTTGGCGCCGGACGGCCGCGTCGATCTCGTGAACGCGGCCGTGTCGCGCCTTCTCGCGACGGACCCGACCGCGTGGGCGGGCGTACCGCTCGCTGTTCTTGTCCACCCGGCCGATGCAGGGTCGGCCGAAGCCCTCCTGGTGGCCGCCCGTGCCCGCACCGAGCACGGCGCACCCATCGACCTTCGCTTCCGGCACGCGTGCGGTGCCTGGCGCACGTTCGAGGTCACCGGCCTGCGCCTGCCGGGCGACGCGGCGGAACGGCGGGTCGTCAACGCGCACGACGCCACCGAGCGCAGGACGACCGAGGCGGAGCTGGAGATCCGTTGCGTCGAGGTCGAAGAGGCGCGGCACCGCACCGAGGCACAGGCGGTCGAGCTGGTCCGGCTGGTCGACGAGCTCGGCGCAGCGAAGACCCGGGCCGGGACGCACCGCAAGCGATCGAAGGCCCCGGCCGGCACGGGGCGACCCGCGCGCGCAACCACACCCGTCTCGACCGAGCACCTGCTGGCGTTGCTCGCCGGCGACGTGCTCGCACACGGCGGACGAGTCCTGGCGGCACTCCGCACGAGTCTCGACGAGGCCGAGGCCCAGGTCGGCGCGCTGGCCCGCCGCATCGACCTCGCGGGTGTCGTCTACGCTCGAACCCGCGCCCTGCTCGGGATCACTTCGCGCGACGCGTAGCGGAGCGCTCGGCGTCGGGACGCAGAGGCCGTCGGGATCCGCTAGGCTGCGACCGATGTC
Source organism: Binatia bacterium (assembly GCA_046327955.1). Classification (GTDB taxonomy): domain Bacteria; phylum Desulfobacterota; class Binatia; order DP-6; family DP-6; genus JAXLXP01. The sequence goes on from JAXLXP010000020.1 coordinate 40,360, forward strand.
GGCGGCCGAGCCCACGGGGCGGCGCCCGTGGTGGGCTCCCCCACATCGCCTCTCCGCGCACGAACGGCGCGTGCTGCTCGTGCTGGGGGCGACGTTCGTCGTCAACTACTACGATTTCGGCGTGCTCGGGCTGGCGCTGCGCCAGATCCAAACCGGGCTCGGGGTCGCCGAGGACCGCATCGGCGCGCTGAGCGCCGTGATCCGGCTGGGCGTGCTGCCGGCGCTCGCGCTCGGCATGCTCGCCGACCGCTTCGGACGCCGCGGGCTGCTGCTCGTCACCATCGTCGGATTCACGGCGCTCAGCTTCGCGACCGCGTTCGTGCGCACGGCAGCCGAATTCATGGTGCTCCAGTTCCTGGCGCGCATGTTCATGTACGCCGAGGAGATGCTGGCGATCGTCGTGATCGCCGAGACGCTCGACGCCCGCGCGCGCGGCTGGGGCATCGGCGTCCTCGCCGCACTCGGGTCGGTCGGCTACGGCCTCGCGTCGCTGCTGTTCGCGGTCGTCGACCGGCTCCCCTACGGATGGCGGGCGCTCTACGTCGTCGGCGTGCTGCCGCTCGCGTGCGTCGCCTGGTTGCGGCGCAACCTGGCCGAGAGCCGTCGCTTCGAAGCCCAGCGCCACATCGATGCGACCGCCCCGGGGGGCCGCGGAGCGTTTGCCCCGGTCCGCGCGCTACTCGCCATGTACCCCGGGCGGCTCGTCGCACTCTGGGCGGCGGTCCTGCTGACGCATGTCGTGGTCGGGACGGCGCTGATGTTCCAGTCGAAGTTCCTGCAGGAGGCGCACGGCTATGCGCCGAGCCGGCGGCGATGCTCTACGTACTCGGCGGCGGCGTCGCGGTCGCGGGCAACGTCGCCGCGGGCACGCTCAGCGACCGGCTCGGCCGCCGGGGAGTGCTGCTCGCGGGGTTGCTGCTCAATGCGGGAGCCGTGCTGCTCTTCTACAACGGCCGTGGCGCGTGGGTACCGGTCGGATGGGTGGCGATGAACTTCACGATCTTCGGGATCGAGGTGCTCTTCAGCGCGCTCGGCAGCGAGCTGTTCCCGACCTCGCACCGCTCGACGGCCTCCGCCACGCGAGCCGTGGCGGCGACGGTCGGCGGTGCGCTCGGGCTGTGGGCCGAGGGCTGGCTCTTCCGCGTCACCGGCACCCACGGCGCCGCGGTCTCGTGCCTGGTCTCGGCCGCGGTTCTTCCCGTGCTCGTCGTGAGTCGTCTTCCCGAGACCGCCGCGCGCGAGCTCGAAGAGATCGCCCCCGAGCGCCGCGGGCGCCGTCAACCACGCCCGCCGTCGGAGAGCCGGAAACGGATCGGGAAACGCACGTAGTCGGCCACCGGGACTCCGTCACGCTGGGCGGGAACGAATCGCCAGCGCGAGCGAACGGTGGCAACCGCCGACTCGTCGAGCATCGCGTGGCCCGAAGAGGAGACGACGTGCACGTCGTCCGCGTGCCCGTCGGGCGTGACCAGCACCCGCAGCTCGACGACCCCCTCGATGCCGAGGCGGCGGGCGGCCAACGGATAGAGCGGCGGCGGGTTCTGTCCGTACGCGACGCGCGCCTCGCCCGAGCCCGAGCCGCTGCCCGGACCGGTGCCCGCGCCCGTACCGCCTCCAGTGCCCCCGCCGGAGCCGGGGCCGCTGCCGAGGCCGGCCGTGACGCCGGGCTCGCCGGTGCCCGCGCCCGATTCGACGCGACTCGCCGACACGGGTCGTGGCGGCACCGGCTTCGGCGGCAGCGCTGGCTTCGGCCGCGACGGCGCCACCGCCTGCGGCGTGGGCTCGACCACCCTCGCGACGATCTCCGCGGGCGCCGGCTCGGCCGCCGCGCGGGCCGCACGGCCGCCGCCCCCGCCACCTCCGCCGCTCACCAACCCGACGGGCAGCACCGTCGGTCTCCTGTGGGTGGCCGGGAGCGGCGGGAACGCGAGCAGCGCACCCAGCGCGATGGCATGGACGACAGCCGAGACGGCGAGCGCAACCGGCAGGCGTGGCGATCGGGACATGTTCCTCGAGCACCGACGGCGGCCGTCCGGCGCATGGAGGCGCCGTCGGGAGACCGCGAGCTGTGCCGAGGCTTAGTCGACCGTCCGCGGACGCGCAAGCCGCAGCACCGCGAGCCCGACGATTGCCAGCGCGAGCGCCATGAGCTGCGCCAGGCTGAGCGGTCCCCCGGCGACGAGATCCGCGGCCGCGGGATCCCGCAGCAACTCCAACCCGGCACGCAGGAGCGCGTAGCCGACGAGCCCGCGCCCGGCGACGGCACCGGGGGGGCCGCCCGCGGCAAGCAACCAGAGCGCGAGCGCCGCGTCGCCGGCCGCCGCGTAGAGCTGGAGGGGGTGGCGCGCCGGCGGCCCGAGCTCCGGGAAGACGACGCCCCACGCGAGCGCGGTGGGCTTCCCATAGCAGCAGCCAGCGAGAAAGCAGCCCACCCGCCCGAAGGCGAGGGCGAGCAGGCCGGGCGGTACGACGACGTCGAGCGCCGCGCCCGCGGGCACACGCACAACGCGTGCCCACACGACCGCCGCGCCGAGGCCGGCGGCGATCCCACCCACCGAGTCGAGCCCGTTCGGCGCGAGGTTGCTCCGCCGCGCGTCGAGCGCCAGGTAGAGCGCGCGCGAGCCTGCGAGCGCCGCGGTCGCCACCGCGACCGCGAGCCAGAGCCCCGGCTCGAGCCGCGGGGCCCGCCCGACCAACTG
>JAXLXP010000021.1:0-23825 GCA_046327955.1 Binatia bacterium
TCGCCTTCAACGCCATCACCTCGAACCGCGACGGCGACGACGACCCCGGCAACGCGAGCCGGTCGGTGCAGGGCTCGCTACGCCAGTTCATCCAGAACTCGGAACTGATCGGCGGCACGCAGGTCGCGAACTTCTCGATCGGTGGCGGTGGGTTCCAGTCGATCGCGCTCGCCTCGGCGCTGCCGATCATCACCGATACGGTGATCCTCGACGCCGCGGCCACGCAGGAGGGCTTCACCGGCACGCCGATCATCGAGCTCGACGGCAGCGCGGTGTTGACGTTCAACGACGGCCTCGAGATCTACGCCTCGAACTCCACCGTGCGCGGCTTCGTGATCAACCGGTTCCAGGCCGACGGCATCCACCTCCAGGGCGACAACAACGTGGTCGCCGGGAACTGGATCGGGCTCGACTCGACCGGCACGGTCGCGCTCGGCAACGGCACGCCGGGGATCGACGTGATCGGCGCGAACAACACGATCGGCGGAGTCGGGCCCAACGACCGGAACGTGATCGCCGGCAACTTCGGCGACGGGATCCGGATCCAGAGCTCGGGCACCGGCACGCGGGTGCAGGGCAACTTCATCGGCACCGACTGGACCGGCACGCTCGACATCGGCAACGCCGGCAACGGGATCTTCATCGACGCCGGCGCGAGCGGGAACACCATTGGCGGTGCCGCCGGGGCGCGCAACGTCATCGCGGGGAACGACGGCGACGGCATCCACGTCGACGGCGACGGCAACACCGTCGCGGGCAACTACATCGGCCTCGCCGCCAGCGGCACGGACGCCCTCGGGAACGGCGGGGAGGGCATCGACGTCTACAGCTCCGGCAACACGATCGGTGGGACCGGACCGAACGACCGGAACGTGATCGCCGGCAACCTTAGCCACGGGGTGACGCTCAGCGGCGCCGGGGCGAGCGGCAACCGCCTGCTCGGCAACTACATCGGCCTCGCCGCGAACGGCGCGGACGCCCTCGGGAACGCGGACGGCGTCCGCATCGAGAACGGCGCAAACGGGAACACGATCGGCGGCACGACCGCAGCCGAGCGCAACGTCATTTCCGGCAACCAGGACGGCATCGAGATTCGCGATCCGGGCTCGTCGTCCAACGTCGTGCTGGGCAACTACATCGGCACGACCGCCGCCGGCGCGAGCGGCGTCGGCAACTCGGAGTCGGGCGTCGAGGTGGCGTCGTCGAGCAACGGTATCGGCGGGACCGCTGCCGGCGCCGGCAACCTCATCGCTTTCAACGGTGGAGACGGCGTGATCGTCACCGGCGCGGCGACCGGCGTCGCGATCCTCGGCAACGTCATCAACGGCAACACCGGCATTGCGATCGACCTCGCCGACGACGGGCCGACGCCGAACGACTTCGGCGTGTTCGATGGCGACGCCGGTGCGAACGGATTGCAGAACTTCCCGGTGCTGACCGGCGCCGCGATCAACGGTCCGACGGTCACGATCGCCGGCTCGCTCGACAGCACGGCGGGCGCGAGCTACCGCATCGAGTTCTTCGCCGACGGCATCGGGGGCCCGCGCTACCTCGGTGCCGGATCCCCGAACCTCTTCGTGGGCGCGGGCGGCACCGCCACCTTCTCGTACAGCCTGGCGGCGTCGGTCTGGCCCACCGAGACGATCACCGCCACTGCGACCAACCTCACCACCGGCAGCACCTCGGAGCTGTCGGCGCCGGTGACGGCGGGCGCGGGCGCCTCGATCTCCGGCACGCTCTTCCATGACGTGGACGGCGACGCCATCGTCGGCGCCGCCGACGACGGCCCGGGCGCGTTCTTCGCCAACGCGACGAGCGCGGTGGCGCTCTACCTCGACGATGGCGACGCGGTCATCGACTCGGGCGACTCGTGGATCGGCGTCGCAAACACGAATCCGTCCGGGCAGTACACCTTCGGCGGGCTCGCGTCGGGGACGTACTACGTGGTCGTGAACTCGAAGGCGCTCTCCACCGACCCGGTCTGGGCGGAGCAGACCTACGCGGTCGCCGGCGCCGCCAACAACGCCGCGGGCACCACCTTCACGACCATCCCGGGCGCGCTGTACGGTGGCCGCGACCCCAATGCCTCGGACAACGCGCTCGGCTCGATCAACACGGCCGAGCACGTGACGAAGGTGACCCTCGCCGGGGGGAGCGTCGGCGGCATCGACTCGGGCTTCAGCTTCAACGCGATCACGAGCAGCCGCGACGGCGACGACGATGCGTCCGGGCGGACGGTGCAGGGCTCGCTGCGCCAGTTCATCCAGAACGCGAACGTGCTCGCCGGCCTGCAGACGGCGAACTTCTCGATCGGCGGCGGCGGGCAGCAGGTGATCAACGTGAGCGGCAGCGAGCTGCCGACGATTACCGGGACGGTGATCCTCGACGCCACGGCGACACAGGAGGGCGCCGCGGGCGTCCCGATCATCGAGCTGAGCGGCGCGCTGCTCGGCGGCGGCAGCGGCCTGACGCTCAGCTCGACCGATAGCGTGATCCGCGGCTTCGCAATCAACCGTTTCACCCAGGGCATCTTCCTGACGGGCGGCGGCGGCAATACGATCACCGGGAACTACCTCGGCACCGACCTCGACGGCACGATCGATCGCGGCAACCAGTACGGCATCCGGATCGACGCCTCGAACGACAACAGGATCGGGATCGCGGCGGGCGGCAACCTGATCTCGGGCAACGACGTCGACGGGATCTGGGTGCGGAACTCGACCGGCAACCTCATCCGCGGCAACTACATCGGTACCGACCGGACCGGGACGCTCGCGATCGCGAACGGCGAGGACGGCGTCTGGCTCGACGGTGGCGCGGGGAACGTCGTCGGCGGGGTGTTCGCCGGCGACCGGAACGTCATCTCGGGCAACGGCTGGGCCGGCGTAGCGATGTCCGGCGGCGGCTCGGGCCACGTCGTGCAGGGGAACCGGATCGGCCTCGACGCCGGCGGCAACGCGCTCGGCAACCTGCGAAGCGGCGTCCACGTCTACGACGGGACCGGTGTGCTGATCGGCGGCACCGTGGCCGGCGCCGAAAACGTCATCGCCCACAACGGCACGAGCGGGACCTGGGCCGGCGTCACAATCGACTCGGGCACCGGGCATTCGGTGCTCGGTAATTCGATCCATTCGAATAGCGGGATCGGCATCGACCTCTTCGGCGTCGGCGCGAACGACGGCACGACGGCTGGCGGCCAGCCGAACGTCGGGATGGACTCGCCGGTGATCCAGTTCGCCGCGCTGGCGGGCCCGACCCTCACCGTTGGCGGCTACGTCGGTCTCGCGCCCGGCCCCGGCCCCTTCGCCAACGCACGGGTCGAGTTCTTCCGCTCCGACGGCTCGGGCGAGGGCCGCACCTATCTCGGCGCCCTGACGACCGACTCGATGAGCCAGTTCAGCGGCTCGATCCCGGCGGCCGGCGTGGGCCCCGGCGACCGGATCACCGCAACGGCGACCGACGGGTCGGGCAACACGTCGGAGTTCGGCGTCGAGTTCCTGGTCAACTCCGGCCCGGTCAACACCGTGCCCGGGTCGCTGAGCGTGAGCGAGGACACGCCGCTCGCGATCGGCTCGATCTCGGTCGGCGACCCCGACGGCACCCTCAACTCGGTTGCGCTGACGGTGCTCGACGGCACCCTCACCGCGACCCCGGCGGGGACGGCGCTCGTCGTGGGCAGCGGCACCGCCAGCGTGACGATCACGGGCACCAACCAGGCCGATATCAACGTCACGCTCGCGAGCCTCGTCTACACCGGCAACCTCGACTACAACGGGACAGACACCCTGACCGTCACGTCCACCGACGCGGGCGGGTTGCAGGACGTCGACACGGTCACGATCACCGTCGGGCCCGTGAACGACGCGCCGACGGTCACCGCGATCGCCGACCAGACGATCAACCAGGGCGGCTCGCTCGCGCCGGTGCCCTTCACGGTCGGCGACCTCGAGACCGCGCCGGGATCGCTGGTCGTGACCGCCAGCTCGAGCAACGTCACGCTGGTCCCGAACGGCAACATCGTGCTCGGCGGCGGTGGCGCGAACCGCACGATCGCGCTCACTCCCGCGGCCGGCCAGTACGGCTCCGCCACGATCACGATCAGCGTCTCCGACGGCACCGACACGACGGTCACCACGTTCGACCTGATCGTCAATCCGAGCAATGCCCTGCCGGTGGTCGCGCCGGCGACTTTCCCGGTCGCGGAGAACAGCGCGAACGGCACCGCGGTGGGCACGGTGTCGGCGACCGATCCCGATCCGGAGGACAGCTTCTCGAAGATCTACTGGACGGACGTCTACACGCAACGCATCTACCGCGCGAACTTCGACGGTACCGGGGCGCAGCAGATCGTGACGAGCGGGCTCGCCGATCCGCGCGGGATCGCGGTCGACTACTACGGCGGCAAGATCTACTGGACCGACTACGGCACCAACCGCATCCAGCGCGCGAATCTGGACGGCACGAACGTCCAGACCGTCCTCTCGGGCGGGCTCACCACCCCGACCCATCTCGAGCTCGACCCGGCGGGCGGGAAGATGTACTGGGTCGACGAAGGCACCAACGCCATCAAGCGCGCCAACCTCGACGGCAGCAACGTCCAGACGCTGCTCGGCGGGCTGTCCGCGCCCAAGGGGCTCGATCTCGACCTGGCCGCCGGGAAGATGTACTACGTCGAGAACGGTCTGGGCCGCATCCGGGTCGCGAACCTCGACGGCAGCGGTGCCGCGACGCTCGTCTCCGGGCTGTCCGACCCGTGGAGCCTCTCCCTCGACGTCGCCGGCGGCAAGATGTACTGGACCGATCCCGCGAACAACCGGATCAGCCGCGCGAACCTCGACGGCACCGGCCTCCTGTCCAATTTCATCACCTCCCAGCCGGGCGTGCGGGACGTCGTGGTCGATCCGTCCCGCGGCAAGCTCTACTGGACCGACCAGGTGAACGACCGGCTGCGTCGCGCCAACCTCGACGGCACCGGCGCGGCGACGGTGATCGGCCTGGACGGCGCGTTCGGCCTCTGGGACTACTACCCGTCGGGCATCGCCGTCGGCCCGGCGGTGCAGGGGCTCACCTACTCGATCACCGGCGGCAACACCGGCGGCGCATTCGCGATCGATCCGCTCACCGGGGCGATCACGGTCGCGAATGCGTCCGCGCTCGACTACGAGGCGACGCCGAGCTTCGCGCTGACCGTCCAGGCGGTGGACGCCGGCGGGATGATCGGCACCGGCACGGTCACCGTCAACCTCGCGAACGTCAACGAGCCGCACACCGGCGCGGTCGCGGTCGGCGGGCCGCTGCAGGAGGACCAGACGGTCTTCGCCGACACGAGCGGACTCGCCGAGCCCGACGGGTTCGGGCCGTTCGCCTACCTGTGGGAGCGCTCCACCGACGGCGGCTTCAGCTGGGCGCCGGTCGCGAACACGCTGAACTACACGCTCGGCGACGCCGACGTCGGGACGCACGTGCGCGTGACCGTCTCCTACACCGACGGCAGCGGCGCCTTCGAGACGAGCACCAGCGCGATGGCCGGCCCGGTGGCGAACGTCAACGACGCGCCGGTGGTCGTCGTCGCGGGCGGGACGGTCGCCTACACCGAGAACGACCCGGCGACGCCGGTCGATCCGGCGCTCACCGTGAGCGACATCGACAATGCGACGCTCGCGGGCGCCACGGTGCGCATCACGGCCGGCTACGTCGCGCCGGAGGACCTGCTCACGTTCACGGCCGCGGGCGGCATCACCGGCGCGTGGAGCGCCGCCACCGGGACGCTGACCCTCACCGGCGCCGCGTCGCTCGCCGACTGGCAGACGGTGCTGCGCTCGGTCGCCTACTCGAACTCGAGCGAGAACCCTGCCGCCGGCCTGCGCACGGTCGAGTTCGTGGTGAGCGACGGCACGGCGAGCTCCGCGCCGGTCGGGCGCACGGTGAACGTCGTGCCGGTCGACGACGCGCCGGCCGGCGCGAGCGGCACGATCACGGTGACCGAGGACACGAGCCGCAGCTTCGTCGCCGCCGACTTCGGTTTCACCGACGTCGACGGCCACGCGTTCGCCGCGGTGCGCATCGACGCGATCGCGCTCCCGCCCGGCGCCACGCTCCGGCTCGGTGGGGTCGACGTGATCGCGGGCGACCTCGTTGCCACCGCCCTGCTGCCGACCCTCGTGTTCACTCCGGCCCCGGACGCGAACGGCCTCGGCTACGCCGCATTCGACTTCAGCGTCCAGGACTCCACCGGCGCGTTCGCCGCGGCGCCGAGCACGCTCACGCTCGACGTCGCGCCGGCCAACGACACCCCGCTCGCCGCCGCCGACGCCGCCGCGACGAACGAGAACACCGCGGTCGTCACCGGCGACGTGCTCGCGAACGACGCGCTCGGCGACCAGCCGACCACGATCGTCGGCTTCGACGCGGTCAGCGCGCAGGGCGGGACCGTCGCGCTCGGCCCCGGCAACGCCTTCACCTACACGCCGGCGGCCGCCTTCAGCGGCACCGACACCTTCACCTACACGATCCGGGACCTCGACGGCGAGACCTCGACCGCCACGGTCACCGTCACGGTGGCGAACGTCGCCAACGACCCGCCGGTGAACATCGTGCCCGGCGCGCAGATCACCGCCGAGGACGTCGCGCTCGTCTTCTCGACCGGCAACGGCAATCGCATCGCGGTCAGCGACCCGGACGCCGGGGCCAATCCGCTGGAAGTCACGCTGACCGCCGTGCAGGGCACGCTGACCCTCGCCGGCACCAGCGGTCTCACTTTCACGGTGGGTGACGGCGCCGGCGACGCCACGATGACCTTCACCGGCACGATCGCGGACATCAACGCGGCGCTGGACGGCATGAGCTTCCTGCCGCCGCTCGACTACGACGGCCCGGCGAGCGTGTCGATCACCACCGGCGACCTCGGCGCGACCGGCGCGGGCGGCGTGCAGAGCGACGGCGACACGGTCGACATCACGGTGGTGGTGGTCGACGACGCGCCGACGCTCGACCTGGACGCGAACGACAGCTCGGGCGCGGTCGGCGCCGATTACGTGCGGACGTTCACCGAGAACAACGGCCCGGTGCGCATCGCCGACGTCGACGCGGTGCTGGCCGACAACGACAGCGCGAACCTCGCGTCGCTGACGGTCACCATCACCAACCTCCTCGACGGCGTGGACGAGATTCTCACCGCGGACACGACCGGCACGGGCATCACCGCGACGTACAACTCCGTCACCGGCGTGCTGACGTTGAACGGCGCCGACACGGTCGCGAACTACCAGCAGGTGCTGCGCACGGTGCGGTACGAGAACGCGTCCGAAGCGCCGAGCCTCGCCCAGCGGGTGATCACCTTCGTCGCGAGCGACGGCGGCAGCGCGAGCAACGTCGGCACCACCACCGTGACGATCGCCGCGGTCAACGACGCGCCGACCGCGACCATCACCGCGGCGAGCTACAGCGCGGTCGAGAACGCCGCCCCGCTCGCGCTGCACGGGACCGGGATGTCGGTCGCCGACATCGACGCCCTGCCGGCGTCGGTCGTCACCGTGTACCTGTCCTCGATCTCCGGCCTCCTGGGCGGGACCGCCGGTTCGAGCGGCGTGACGGTCGCGGGCTCAGGCACACCGACCCTGACCCTTACCGGAACGGTCGCGCAGATCAACGCGCTGCTCGGCGGGGCGAGCACCGGCACCGTCACCTACACCGTCGGCTCGGATTCGCCCGCGCCGACCGACACGCTCGACCTCGCGATCGACGACATGGGGGCGACCGGCGCGGGCGGGGCCCAATGGGACTGGGCCTCGGTCACCGTCAACCTCACCGCGGTGAACGACGCGCCGCTGATCACGACGCCGGGCGCGGTGTCGACGCCGGAGGACACGCCGCTCGTCTTCAGCGCGGGCGCCGGCAACCAGATCTCGATCACCGACGTCGATGCCGCCGGCGCGCCGGTCGAGCTCACCCTCAACGCGACGAACGGGGTCGTCATCCTCGCGGGCACGGGCGGGCTCACCTTCACCGGCGGCGCGAACGGCACGGCCTCGATGTCCTTCACCGGCACGGTCGCGGCGATCAACACCGCGCTCGACGGCCTGGTGTTCGCCGCGCCGCTGAACTACACCGGGCCCGGGTTCCTGTCGCTCGTCGTGAACGACCTCGGGAACAGCGGCCTGGGCGGCCCGCTCGCCGACGGTCCGGACCTCGTCACCATCACCGTGACCCCCGCGAACGATGCCCCGACCGGGGCCGACAACACGGTGTCGATGCCGCAGGACACGGCGCGCGCGTTCGGCGCGGCCGATTTCGGTTTCAGCGACGCCGACGCCGGCGACGCGCTGAGCGCGGTGCGGATCGACACGCTGGCGCTGCCGCCGGGCGCGACGCTGCAGCTCGGCGGGTCGAACGTGACCCCGGGGCAGGTGATCGCCGCCGCGCAGCTCGGCACGCTCGTCTTCACCCCGGCACCGGGTATGGCGGGCGCCGGCTACGCGAGCTTCACCTTCAGCGTGCAGGACACGAACGGGCCCGCCTTCGCCGCCGGCCCGAACACGCTCACCGTCGACGTCACGCCGGCCGGCGTGGCAGGCATCACCGTGACGCCGGTCGCGGGCCTGGTGACGAGCGAGTCCGGAGCGGCCGCGACCTTCACGGTGGTGCTGAACTCCCAGCCGCTCGCCGACGTGGTCATCACGCTTGCATCCAGCGACGCGACCGAAGGCACCGTCGCACCGCCCTCGCTCACCTTCACCAGCGCAAACTGGAACGTCGCGCAGACGGTGACCGTGACCGGCGTGGCCGACGCGCTCCCCGACGGCAGCATCCCCTACACGGTCGTCCTCGCCCCTGCAGCGAGCGCCGACCCGGCTTACAACGGGCTCGATCCCGCGGACGTGTCGGTGACCAACCTCGACGCGAACGCCCCGCCCATCGTCACGATCACCCAGCCGAGCTATGCGGTCACCGAGGGCAGCTTCCTCGCCCTCGCCGGCACCGGGCTCGCGGTCGCCGACGCCGACGCGGGCGCGGCGAGCGTGACCGTGACGCTGTCGGTGAACGCCGGGATGCTGGTCGTGAGCGGCCCGCCGGCGGTCGCCGTCGCCGGCTCCGGCACCCCGCTCGTCACGCTCACCGGCGCGGTCGCCGACATCGACGCGCTGCTCGCGGGCGGCATGGTCAACTACTTCGTCGGCTCCGACGCGCCGCCCGCGTTCGACACGCTCACGCTCACGATCAACGACAACCACCCGATCGATCCGCAGACCGATTCCGCGTCGGTGACGATCTTCATCACCGCCGTCAACGACGCCCCGGTGAACACGCTGCCGGGCGGGTCGACGACGCTCGAGGACACGCCGTTCGTCTTCAGCGCGGCCGGCGGCAACCAGATCTCGATCACCGACGTCGACGTCGGCGGGGCGTCGATGGAGGTGAGGCTCGCCGGCTCGAACGGCGTGGTCACGCTCGCCGGGACCGCCGGGCTGACGTTCGCCGCCGGCGACGGGACCGCCGACGCGAGCATGATCTTCACCGGGACGCTGGCGTCGATCAACGCGGCGTTGAACGGCCTCGTGTTCACGCCTGACCCGAACTACAACGGGCTGGCGTTCATTTCGATGAGGACGGACGACCTCGGCGCAACGGGCGCGGGTGGCGCGCAGGTCGATTCCGACCTGGCCACGATCGACGTCCTGCCGGTCAACGACGCGCCCGACGGGACCGACACGACCGTCACCCTGAACGAGGATACGAGCTACACGTTCAGCGCCGGCGACTTCGGCTTCAACGACGTCGACTTCGGCGACGCGATGACCGAGGTGCGGATCGACTCGATCTCGCTCCCGCCGGGCGCGGCCCTGACGCTCGCCGGGTTCTCGGTCGCCGCCGGCACGGTGATTCCGGTCGCGAACATCGGCACGCTCGTCTTCATCCCGGTCCCGAACGCGAACGGCGCCGGCTACGCGAGCTTCACGTTCAGCGTGCGGGATACGGGCGTCCCGCCGGGCCCGCTGTTCGACCCGGCGCCGAACACGATGACGATCAACGTCACCCCGGTGAACGACCTGCCGGTCGTCACCTCCCACGGCGGCCTTGCCGCCGTCCCGCTCACCGTGGTGGAGAACACCACCGGGGTCACCACGGTGACCGCGACGGACGTCGACGGGCAGCCGCTCGTCTTCTCGGTGCTCGGCGCCGACGCGGCGTGCTTCTCGATCGACGCGGCGAGCGGCGTGCTGACCTTCAACCCGGCGCCCAACTTCGAGGCCCCGGTCGACGTCCTCGGCAACAACCTCTACGACGTGATCGTGCGGGTGGACGACGGCGCCGGCGGCTCCGCCACGCAGACGTTCTCGATCGCCGTGACCGACGCGAACGACGCGCCGTTCGTCACCGGTGACGCCTACGTCGTCGCCGAAGACGGCACGGTCTCGGTCCCGGCGGCCGCGGGCGCGCTCGCGAACGACGGCGACGAGGACGGCAACCCGATCACCGCCACGCTCGTCGCCGGCCCCGCGAACGGCACGGTGGCGTTCAACGCCGACGGCAGCTTCGTGTACACGCCGAACGCGGACTTCGCCGGCGCCGACAGCTTCACCTATCACGTGAGCGACGGCGCGCTGGTCTCCGGCGACGCGACGGTGACGATCACGGTGACCCCGGTCAACGACGCGCCGGGCGCCGCGGACGGCAGCGTCGCCGCCGCCCCCGCGGTCGCCTACAGCTTCACCCTCGCCGACTTCGGCTTCGTCGACGTGGACGGCGACGCGCTCGACCACGTGCGGATCACCGCGCTCCCGACCCTCGGCGCGCTCTCGCTGGGCGGCGCGGCGGTTGCGCTCGACCAGGTCGTCGCCGCCGCCGACATCGCCGCCGGCAACCTGCAGTACCTGGCGCCCACCGGCACGTCGGGCGCCGACTCGTTCGGCTACCTCGTCCACGACGGGACGGTCTACGCCGCGGCGGGGAACACGATGGCGATCGGCGTGGTCTCGGTGGCGCCGCCGCCCCCGCCACCCCCGCCGCCGCCTCCGCCGCCCCCGCCTCCGCCGCCGCCTCCGCCGCCGCTGCCGCCCGTGCCCGGGCCGACTCCGGCACCCGAGCCGGGCGCCGGCACCGGTCAGGTGTCCTCGGGTGGCGCGCATGGCGCCGGCGGAGGCGGGGGCGCGCCGACCGCACCCGCGCCGGTCTTCGCCGAGAACGCGCCGGCCGCGGTCGAGAGCGCCGCGGTGACCGCCGCCGCGGTGGCGGTCGCGCCGACCGCCGTGATCGGCGGTTCGACCGGCGGCATGACGGCCTCCTCCGGCGGGCTGCAGGCCGACCCGCGCATGGCCGGCGACATCGACGCGCTGCAGGCGCGCGGGCAGGTGATCGAGACGGAGGTCAAGGCGCCCCTGCCCGAGGTCGCCGCGGTGCGCGAGGAGGTGTTCCAGCAGGAATTGAACAAGCTGCGCGAGGAAGTCCAGCAGGACGCGGTGGTCGAGACGCGCGTCGCGGCCTCCGTCTTCGCGGTCAGCACCGGCCTCTCGGTCGGCTACGTCCTGTGGCTCCTGCGCGGGGGCGTGCTGATCGCGAGCCTGCTGTCGTCGATCCCGGCGTGGCGGCTGGTCGACCCGCTGCCGGTGCTGGGGCGCGTCGGCGGACCGGACGACGAGGACGACGAGTCGCTCGAGGAGATGGTGGAGAACCGCCCGGACCGCGACGCGGTCGGCGCGGATGACGCGCCGCGCGGCATCGCGCGCATCGCGCAGGCGTTCAGGAGGAGCACCGCATGAAGGGTCTGACCACTCGCACCTACCTCTCGATCGGGCTCTCGTTCCTGGTCGCGAGCATCGTGCTCGCCGCGGCGTTCTTCGGCCTCGTGCCCGACCGCGCCGGGGCGCTGCGCGAGGGCCGCACCGCGCTCGCCGAGCTGGCGGCGGCGTCGAGCACCGGGGTCGTGAACCCCGAGGCCGCGCCGCGCGTGCAGGCGATGCTGACCTTCATGCTCGAGCGCAACAAGGACCTGCGCTCGGCGGGCGTGCGCCGCGCCGACGGGACGCTGGTCGTCGCCGCCGGCGACCACGCCAATGGCTGGAAGGCGCTTGCCGGCGACCGCTCCACCGACGAGCAGATCGTGGTGCCGATCTTCGCCAACAAGGCGCGCTGGGGCCAGCTCGAGATGGCGTTCCAGCCCACCGGCGTGCCGAGCGCGTTCGGCATGGAGATGCCGTGGCTGTACCTCGCCGGGTTCATGCTGCTCGCGTGCTTCACCTCGTTCTACTTCTACCTCGCGCGCATGCTGCGCCACCTCGACCCGTCGCAGGCGGTGCCGGGCCGGGTGCGCGCCGCCCTCGACACGCTCGCCGAGGGCCTGCTGGTGATCGACAAGAAGCAGACCATCGTGCTCGCCAACCAGGCGTTCGCGACGCTCGTCGGCGCGCCCCCCGAGCACCTGCTCGGCCGGCAGCCGGCCGAGTTCGGCTGGCGCGCGCCCGACGGCGCGGCGCTCGCCAAGGACGCCGCGCCGTGGACCGCGGCGCTGCGCGAGAACGTCGTGCAGCGCGATTGCATGCTGCACCTCGTCGACGCCGCCTCGAAGCTGCACACCTTCAAGGTGAACGCCTCGCCGGTCGCGGGCGGCGACGGCAAGCCGGGCGGCGTGCTGATCAGCTTCGACGACGTGACGCAGCTCGAGGAGAACAAGGTCGAGCTGCGCAAGGCGAAGGAGGAGGCCGAGGCGGCGAACCGCGCGAAGAGCGACTTCCTCGCCAACATGAGCCACGAGATCCGCACGCCGATGAACGCCATCCTCGGCTTCACCGAGGTGCTCAAGCGCGGCTGGGGCAAGAGCGAGCGCGAGGCGCGCAAGCATCTCGACACCATCCACTCTAGCGGCAAGCACCTGATCGAGCTGATCAACGACATCCTCGACCTGTCCAAGGTCGAGGCCGGCCGCATGGAGGTGGAGCGCATCGACTGCGAGCCGCACAAGGTGATCCGCGAGGTGGTCAAGGTGCTCCAGGCGCGCGCGCGCGAGAAGGGCGTGACGCTCGCATTCGAGGCGGCGACGCCGCTGCCGGCGAAGATCCAGTCCGATCCCGGGCGGCTGCGGCAGATCGTCACCAACCTCGCGGGCAACGCGCTCAAGTTCACCGAGCGCGGCGGGGTGCGCGTGGTGGCGCGGATGCAGGGCACGCGGAGCAGCCCGCAGCTCGCGATCGAGGTGATCGACACCGGGGTCGGCATCCCGGAGGACAAGATCGGGAAGCTCTTCCAGGCGTTCGTACAGGCCGACAGCTCGGTCACGCGCAAGTTCGGCGGCACCGGCCTCGGCCTGGTGCTCAGCCGCAACTTCGCCCGCGCGCTCGGCGGCGACATCACGGTGACGAGCGTGGCCGGTAAGGGCAGCACGTTCACCGCGACGCTCGACACCGGTGCGCTCGCCGGGGTGCGGATGCTCGACCCGGCCGAGGCGGTGCACGTCGAGGAGGAGGCCGCGGCCGACGCGCAGGCGCGCTGGGAGTTCCCGGCGCGGAAGATCCTGGTCGTGGACGACGGGCCGGAGAACCGCGAGCTCGTCACGCTGGTGCTGGCGGAGGCGGGCCTCGTCACCGACGAGGCCGAGAACGGCCAGATTGCGGTCGACAAGGCCACGCGCACCGCCTACGACGCCATTCTCATGGACATGTCGATGCCGGTGATGGACGGCTACACCGCCACCAAGCTGCTGCGCGGGCGCGGGTCGAAGGTGCCGATCATCGCGCTCACCGCCCATGCGATGAAGGGCTTCGAGCAGGAGATCCTCGCCGCCGGCTGCACCGGCTACGTCACCAAGCCGATCGACATCGACGTGCTGCTCGGCGCGCTGGCCGAGAAGCTGGGCGGACGGCGCGTCCAGGGCGCGGCCCCGGCCCGGATCAGCCCGGTCGAAGAGCAACCGGTGGCGCCGGCCGCCACACTGGCGGCCGCCGACGACGGCGCGCCGGTCGTGTCGCGGCTCGCGAACCACCCGCGGCTGCGCGCGGCGGCGCGCAAGTTCGCCGCGCGTCTGGACGAGCAGCTCGCGGCGATGGAGCTCGAGCTGCGGGCGGGCAAGTTCCCCGAGCTCGCCGCGCTCGCCCACTGGCTGAAGGGCGCCGGCGGGACGGTGGGCTACGACGCCTTCACGGTGCCGGCCCGGACGCTCGAGACCTGTGCGAAGGCCGCCGATGGGCACGGTGCGCGGGCGGCCCTCGACGCGCTGCACGGGCTCGCCCGGCGCATGGTGGTGCCGGAAGAAGAGGCCGCCGCCTAGGCGCGCGGCCCGGAATGCGCAGTGGTTCACGCGTGCCCCGGCGACAGCAGCCGAATCCGGCACGAATTGCGCGTGCGCCGCGACCCCCGCGACTAGGATGACGGAGCCATCATGAACGCGATCACCTTCGAGAGCGCCTCCTCCGAGCTGCGGCTGCCCGGCCAGCCGGCGCTCGCCAACCGCATCGCGCGCTTCGTGCCCGAAGCGCGCGCGCAAGGCGGCGCCGAGTGGGAGAGCGAGCCCGCGAGCGACCCGGTCATCATGATGATCGACGACGAGCCGCTCAACATCGAGGTCCTGCAGACCTTCCTCGAGGAGGCCGGCTACCGCGAGTTCGTGCCTACCTCCGCGCCGCGCGAGGCGATCGGGCTGATGGCCGACCGGCGCCCGGACGTGGTGCTGCTCGACCTGGTGATGCCGGAGATGAGCGGCTTCGAGATCCTGGAGCGCATGCGCGCCGACGACGGCCTGCGCCACGTCCCGGTGATCGTGCTCACCTCGGCCACCGACTCCGAGACCAAGCTGAAGGCGCTCGAGCTCGGCGCCACCGACTTTCTCGCCAAGCCGGTCGACTCGAGCGAGCTCGCGCTGCGCCTGCGCAACACGCTGTCGGCCAAGGCCTACCGCGACCGCCTCGCGAACTACGACGCGGTCACCGGGCTGCCCAACCGGCGGCTGTTCGCCGACCGCGTCGAGCGCGCGCTGCGGCAGTCCGCGCGCGCCGGCAACACCGGCGCGGTGCTCCTCCTCGGCTTCGACCGGCTGGAGGAGGTGACCGAGGCCCTCGGGATCGGCGTGGCGGACTCGCTCATGAAGGCGGTCGCGCTGCGGCTCGACCTCGCGCTGCGCGGCGCCGAGTCGATCGCGCGCGACGGCAAGCCCGGCATCCGTCCGAGCGTCGCGAAGCTCGACGGCGAGGAGTTCGCGCTCCTGCTCACCGACATGCCGAGCGGCGATCTCGCGGCGCCGATCGCGCAGCGCATCCAGGCCGCGATGCAGCCGCCGTTCCGCGCCGGGGGGCAGGACGTGCTGCTGCCCTCGAGCGTCGGCATCGCCGTCTTCCCCGACGACGGGATGGAGACGAGCGCGCTGCTGTCGAACGCCGGCGTCGCGATGCGGCACGCGCGCCAGGAAGGCGGCAAGGGCGTGTGCTTTTACGCGCGCAACCTCAACGCCGGCTCGATCGCGCGGCTCAGCATCGAGAGCGAACTGCGGCGCGCAATCGAGAACGACGAGCTGTGCCTGTTCTACCAGCCCAAGGTGCGGGTGCAGAACGGCCGCGGCACCGGCGCCGAGGCGCTGGTGCGCTGGAAGCACCCGACGCGCGGCCTGGTGCCGCCGGGCGAGTTCATCCCGGTGGCCGAGGAGTCGGGGCTGGTGGTGCCGCTCGGCGAGTGGGTGCTGCACGCAGCGTGCCGGCAGATCAAGGCCTGGCAGGCGGCCGGCATGCGCGTGCCGCGCATCTCGGTGAACGTGTCGAGCAAGCAGTTCAAGGCGCGCACCGTCACGCAGTCGGTGGTGGGCGCGCTCAAGGCGACCGGCGTCAACCCCTCGCACCTCGCCCTGGAGATCACCGAGGGCGCGATCATGGACCACGCCGAGCGCAACGTGCGCATGCTGCACGAGCTCAAGGCGCTCGGCATCACGCTCGCGGTCGACGACTTCGGCACCGGCTACTCGTCCTTGAGCTACCTCAAGCGCTTCCCGATCGACGAGCTGAAGATCGACCGCGCGTTCGTGACCGACGTGGACACCAACCCGGACGACGCCGCGATCGTCATCGCGGTGATCGCGCTCTCGCACTGCCTCGGGCTCGCGGTGGTGGCCGAAGGCGTGGAGACGCAGTCGCAGCGCGACTTCCTCGCGAGCCGCGGCTGCGACGAGGCGCAGGGCTTCCTCTTCGCGAAGCCGATGCCGGCCGACGCGTTCGGCACCCTGCTCGCCGGCTCGGCGATCAAGCGCAAAGCGACCGCTTGAGCGGGAGAACCGGGCCCTAGGCGGGCACGGCCCGCTTCGCCGGCGCGGCCGGCTTCCGCGCGAGCGCCGCGCGCAGGTACTGCCCGGTGTAGCTCCCGGGGGCCTGCGCCACCTCCTCCGGCGTGCCCTGCGCGACGATGCGCCCGCCGCCGTCGCCGCCCTCGGGCCCGAGGTCGATCACCCAGTCCGCGGTCTTGATCACGTCCAGGTTGTGCTCGATCACCACCACGGTGTTGCCGTGGTCGCGCAGGCGGTGCAGCACGCGCAGCAGCAGATCGATGTCGTGGAAGTGCAGCCCGGTGGTGGGCTCGTCCAGGATGTAGAGCGTGCGGCCGGTGTCGCGCTTGGAGAGCTCGAGCGCGAGCTTCACGCGCTGCGCCTCGCCGCCCGAGAGCGTGGTCGCCGGCTGGCCGAGCTTGATGTAGCCGAGGCCGACCTCCGCCAGCGTCGCGAGCTTCTGGCGCACGGCGGGCACCGCGTCGAAGAACTCGTGCGCCTGCTCGACGGTCATCTCGAGCACGTCGTGGATGCCGCGGCCCTTGTAGCGGATCTCCAGCGTCTCGCGGTTGTAGCGCCGGCCGTGGCACGCGTCGCAGGGCACGTAGATGTCGGGCAGGAAGTGCATCTCCACCTTGATGACGCCGTCGCCCTGGCACGCCTCGCAGCGCCCGCCCTTGACGTTGAACGAGAAGCGGCCGGGCCCGTAGCCGCGGGTGCGCGCCTCCGGCGTGCCGGCGAAGAGATCGCGGATCGGCGCGAAGAGGCCGGTGTAGGTGGCGGGGTTCGAGCGCGGCGTGCGGCCGATCGGGCTCTGGTCGACGCTGATCACCTTGTCGAAGCGCTCCAGGCCCTCGATCGCGTCGTGCGCCGCGGGCTCCGCGCCGGCCCCGTGCAGCTCGCGCGCCACCGCGGCGTACAGCGTGTCGTTGACGAGCGTGGACTTGCCCGAGCCCGACACCCCGGTCACGCACACGAACAGCCCGACCGGGAGCGCGAGGTCCACGCCCTTCAGGTTGTTCCCGCGCGCGCCGCGCAGACGCAGCGAATGCGCGGGGTCGGGATCGGGCCGGTTGCGCCGCCGCGGCACCGCGATCGCGCGCCGGCCGGAGAGGTACTGCCCGGTCAGCGAGCCTTCCGCGCGCTCGATGTCGCGCGCCGAGCCCTGCGCGACGATCTCGCCGCCGTGCACGCCCGCGCCCGGCCCCATGTCGACGACGTGGTCGGCGGCGCGGATCGCCTCCTCGTCGTGCTCGACCACCAGCACCGTGTTGCCGAGGTCGCGCAGGCTCTTCAGCGTGGCGAGCAGCCGGCCGTTGTCGCGCTGGTGCAGGCCGATCGACGGCTCGTCGAGCACGTACATCACCCCGGTGAGCCCGGACCCGATCTGCGAGGCGAGGCGGATGCGCTGCGCCTCGCCGCCGGAGAGCGTCTCGGCCGCGCGGTCGAGCGCGAGGTACTCCAGCCCGACGTTGACCAGGAACGAGAGGCGCGCGGCGATCTCGTTGACGATCCGCTCCGCGATCTGCGCCTTCTGGCCGGGCAGCGCGAGGGCGCGGAAGAAGGCGAGCGCGTCGCGCAGCGGCAGCGCGCTCAGCTCGAAGATCGAGCGCTGGTCGCCCTCGGGGCCGACCTTGACGTGCCGCGCCTCGCGCCTCAGCCGCGTGCCCTCGCACTCCGGGCACGGCTTGCGGTTGATGTACTTCGCCAGCTCCTCGCGCACGACCACCGAGTCGGTCTCGCGGTAGCGCCGCTCGAGGTTGGGGATCACGCCCTCGAAGTCGTGCTCGCGCACGACCGTCCGGCCGCGTTCGTTGAGGTAGGAGAACGCGATCGTCTCCTTGCTGCCGAACAGCACCACCGCCTGCACCTCGGGCGCGAGCTTCTCGAATGCGCGGTCGACGTCGAACCGGAAATGCGCCGCGAGGCTGGTCAGCATCTGGAAGTAGAACTGGTTGCGCCGGTCCCAGCCCTTGATCGCGCCCGAGGCGAGCGAGAGCTCGGGGTGCGCGACGACGCGCCGCGGGTCGAAGAACTCGATCGAACCGAGCCCGTCGCACTGCGGGCACGCGCCCAGCGGGTTGTTGAAGGAGAAGAGCCGCGGCTCGAGCTCGGGCAGCGAGTAGCCGCACGCCGGGCAGGCGAACCGCGCCGAGAAGAGGTGCTCCCGGCCGCTGTCGGGCTCGAACGCGATCGCGCGGCCGTCGGCGTGGCGCAGCGCGGTCTCGAAGGACTCGGCGAGGCGCTGCTGCGCATCCGCGCGCGCCTTGAGGCGGTCGACCACAACCTCGATCGTGTGCTTCGCGTTGCGCGCGAGCTTCGGCACCGCGTCGATGTCGTGGATCTGGCCGTCGACGCGCACGCGCACGAAGCCCTTCGCGCGCAGCTCGACGAAGAGCTCGTGGTGCTCGCCCTTGCGATTGACGATCACCGGCGACAGGATCATGAGCCGCGGGCCCTCGGCGTCGTCGGGCGCGCGCAACGCGAGCGTGGCGTCGACCATCTGCGAGATCGTCTGCGCCGCGAGCTTCTGCTCGGGATGATCGGGGCAATACGGATCGCCGACGCGCGCGAACAGGAGGCGCAGGTAGTCGTGGATCTCGGTGACCGTGCCCACGGTCGAGCGCGGGTTGTGCGAGGTCGCCTTCTGCTCGATCGAGATCGCGGGCGACAGGCCCTCGATCAGGTCGACGTCGGGCTTCTCCATGAGCTGCAGGAATTGCCGCGCATACGCCGACAGCGACTCGACGTAGCGGCGCTGCCCTTCGGCGTACAGCGTGTCGAACGCGAGCGAGCTCTTGCCCGATCCCGAGAGCCCCGTGATCACGATCAGCTGGTGCCGCGGCAGATCGAGGTTCAGGTTCTTGAGGTTGTGGGTGCGGGCACCGCGGATGCGGATTTTTCCATCGCGTCTTCCGCCGCCGGTGGGGCGAAGGGAATCCGCTAGTGTACGGGAGTCGAACCGCCCGGCGCCACCCTCGCGTTGTCCGGATCGCGCCGGGCGCGTTCCCGGGCATCCGGAACTGACACTCGGCCTGCTCGTCCCGCCTCCCATGCAGCATCCCTCTCCCGCCGGCCGCATGTCGCCGGTCGAACTCGCGCCGGCGTCTTGCTGGGGTCGCCGTTCGCGCTGCGGATGCTCGGGCTCTTCCTCATCCTGCCGGTGTCTCGGTGCACGCCCCGCAGCTCGCCGGCGGGGGCACACCGACTCTCGTCGGCATCGCGCTCGGCGCCTACGGGCTCACCCAGGCGGTGCTCCAGATCCCGTACGGCATGGGGCGGATCGGTACGGGCGCAAGCGCATGATCGTGATCGGGCTCCTGGTGTTCGCGCTCGGCAGCTTCGTCGCGGCCGCGGCGACCGACATCTATCTCACCATCCTCGGGCGCGCGATCCAGGGGGCCGGCGCCATCAGCGCGGCGGTGATGGCGCTCGCCGCCGACCTCACCCGCGAGGAACATCGCACCAAGACGATGGCGATCATCGGCGGCTCGATCGGGCTCATGTTCGCGCTGTCGCTCGTCACCGCCCCCGCGCTCTACCTGGCGATCGGCATGGCGGGCATCTTCGCGGTGACCGGCGCGCTCGCGCTCCTCGGCATCCCGGTGACGCTGCTGATCGTGCCGCGCGAGCCTGCAGCGCACGCCGCCCAGCGGCGGGTTTCGAACCCGCATCGCTCTCCGGGGTGCTGCGGAACGTGGAGCTGCTGCGGCTCAATTTCGGCATCTTCGTGCTGCACCTCGCCCAGCTCGCGATGTTCGTGGTCGTCCCGCGGCTCCTCGTCGAGCGGGGCGGGCTCGCGGTCGGCGACCACTGGAAGGTCTACCTGCCGGTGGTGCTCGCCTCGTTCGTCCTGATGATCCCGCCGCTCCTCGCCGCGGAGCGGCGCGGCCGGTCGCGCGCTGTTCCTGGGCTCGATCGGGCTGCTCTTCGCCGCGCAGGTGGCTCACCGGGTGGGCCACTGACTTGGGTAGCATCGTGCTCGGATTGCTCGCCTTCTTCGTCGGCTTCAACCTGCTGGAGGCGTCGATCCCCTCGCTGGTGACGCGCGTTGCGCCGGCCCGCGCGAGAGCGACTGCGCTCGGGGTCTACAATACGACCCAGGCGCTCGGCCTCTTCGCCGGCGGCGCGCTGGGCGGTGCGGCGGCGGCGCGGTTCGGCGCGAGCGGCGTCTTCGCCCTCTGCGCCGCGTTGATGGTCGTCTGGGCCGCCGTGGCGGCCGGGATGAAGGTGCCGAAAGCGGGCGTGAGGAAACTGGTGGAAGGGAGGACGTGATGGCTTCGGTGAACAAAGCGATTCTCGTAGGCAACCTGGGTGCGGATCCGGAGACGCGCTACATGCCGAGCGGCGATGCGATCACCAACATCCGCATCGCGACCGACCGCTGGAAGGACAAGGCGAGCGGCGAGATGAAGGAGGCCACCGAGTGGCACCGCGTGGCGTTCTTCGGCGCCTCGCGGAGATCGCCGGGCAGTACCTGAAGAAGGGCTCGCAGGTCTACGTCGAGGGCCGGATCCGCACCCGCAAGTGGCAGGACAAGGAAGGCCAGGACCGCTACTCGACCGAGATCGTCGCGGACGGCATGCAGCTCCTCGGCAAGCGCGAGGATGGCGACGCGCCGCCGCGCGAGTCCGGCGAGACGGCGGGTGCGGGCGCGAAGCCGGCCGCGGCGAAGAAGCCCGCGACGAGCCTCGCGGACATGGACGACGACATCCCGTTCTGAGCGGCGGGACGAACGAGAACGCGCGCGCCGCTCGGCGCGCGCCGTTTGTCTTGGTGCCGCGGGCGCTCAGGCGGCGCGAACGCGCTTCGCCTTGCGGGTCACCGTCCCGGCGGTCAAGAACATTCCGAACTGGGTCGAATCGAACGACGAATTTCACGGCGTCGTGATCGAGGCCAGCGGCAACAGGCGGTTGCGGCAAATGATCCGTGATCTGCATCTCGGCTTCACCAGAAGCGTCATGCTCTCGGCCCTGACGATGGACGGACGGCGCATGCGCGAGAACGTGTCCCAGCATGAGGCGATCCTGAGCGCGATCACGCGACACGACGCACTCGAGGCTCGCAAGGAGATGACACACCACATCCTGCGTTCGGGGGAGCTGGTCGTGTGGTGGCTCGAAGGTCAGGGCGGATTGAGCCCGCTGGAACGCCCGAGGTAGCGCCCTTCCCGCACAAAGAGAAAGCCCCGCCGTAGCGGGGCTTTTTCTCGCGCGAACGGATCAGTGCTTGCGGCGACGGAAAGCGGCTAGCCGAACTTCGCGGATTCGCTCTGCGATCGGCTGTTTTTCTGCGGGGTCATCTTCGTAATCGTTTGATTCGCCACGCGGTGAGGTGAGCGCGTGGCGCGGAAATCGTTGTAGTGAAGACCTTGGTTGTGGTCAAGCGGCGCGAGGTGCGGATAATCGGTGCTCGGGATGTTTCTGCGCGCGACGATCCGCAAGAAGGACGGTAAGGAGCACCGCTACTGGAGCGTGGTGGAGAACCGGCGCCTTCGCGGCGGCCGGGTCGTGCAGCGGCACGTGCTGTATCTCGGGGAGATCAACTCCTCGCAGGAGCGCGGCTGGCGCAAGTCGATCGAGGTGCTCGAGGAGGGTGGGCGCGCACCGCGCACCCTGGCGCTGTTCCCGGAGGATCGCTGCGAGGGGCTGCTGGCCGACGAGTCGGTGGTGCGGCTGCGGCTATCGCAGCTGAGCCTGCGCCGACCGCGGCAGTGGGGGGCGTGCTGGCTTGCGCTCACGCTGTGGAGCTGGCTTGATCTGGATCGCTTCTGGGACGAACGGCTCGCCCCTTCGCGCAAGGGTACGCGCTGGGATCGGGTGCTATTCGTGCTGACGGCCTATCGGCTGATCGCCCCGGGGAGCGAATGGCGGCTGCACCGGCAGTGGTACGGCCGCACGGGGCTGGCCGATCTGCTCGGGGCCGATGAGTCGCTGGCCGATCCGCATGTGCTCTACGGCTGCCACGACAAGCTGCTCGAGCACAAGGAGGCGCTGTTCAGTCACCTGGTCGATCGCTGGCGCGATCTGTTCAATGCCTCCTTCGAGGTGCTGCTCTACGATCTCACGAGTACCTACTTCGAGTCCGACCCGCCGCTCGATGAAAACGACAAGCGTCGCCACGGCTACAGCCGTGATCATCGGCCCGACTGTGTGCAGATCGTGATCGCGCTGATCGTGACCCCGGAGGGGCTGCCGCTGGCCTACGAGGTGCTGGCGGGCAACGCGAGCGAGCCGGGCACGCTGCGGGGGTTCCTCGCACGAATCGAACGCCAGTACGGCAAGGCCGAGCGCATCTGGTGCATGGATCGGGGGATTCCGACCGAGGTGGTGCTGGAGGAGATGCGCGCGGCCGACCCGCCGGTGCGCTACCTCGTGGGCACGCCCAAGGGGCGGCTGAACCGGCTCGAGCAGGCGCTCTTGGCCAAACCCTGGCACCAGGCGCGTCCCGGGGTGAAGGTGAAGCTCTTGCCCCAGGAGGAGGAGCTCTACGTCTTCGCCGAGAGCACCGATCGCATCGCCAAGGAACGCTCGATGCGCCGGCGGCAGCTCAAGTGGCTGTGGACACGACTGGGGGAGCTGCAGGGCATGCGGCTCACGCGCGATGAGCTGTTGATGAAGCTCGGCAGCGCCAAGACCAAGGCCCCCGGGGCCTGGCTGCTCGTCGAGCTCGAGGTCGAAGAACAGGAAGCGAAGTTCACCTACCGCATTAACCGCAAGAAGCTGCGCCAGGTGCGCCGGCGCGAGGGGCGGTATCTCCTGCGCACCAACCTCACCGAAACCGATCCGGTGAAGCTGTGGAACTACTATCTCCAGCTCGTGCAGGTCGAGGAAGCGTTCCGCACGCTGAAGAGCGATCTGGCGATCCGCCCGATCTTCCACCAGGACGAGCAGCGGATCGAAGCGCACGTGTTCATCGCCTTCCTCGCCTATTGCCTGTACGTCACGCTCGGGCGTCGGCTCAAGCCGCTCGCCCCCGGGCTCACCGCGCGCAGTGCGCTGGAGAAGTTCGCCGCGATGCAGATGGTCGATGTGCACGTGCCCACGACCGATGGTCGTGAGCTGTGCCTGACTCGCTACACCCAGCCCGAGCCCGAACTCGCGCTGCTGCTCGAGCGTTTGCAGCTCACGCTGCCCGCCCAGCCACCGCCGAAAATCACCGCCGCGCAAGCCGCTTCAGCACACCCGCTGTAGTGCAGACCTAAGAGGGTCACTTCATGGCAGATCAGCTACTTACCGAGCGTCGACCCCGCGAATCCGCGAAGTTCGGCTAGACCGGCGAGGCCGAGGCCGAGCAGGGCAAGGGCGGTCGGCTCGGGCGTCGTTCCGATCGGGCTGAAGTTGTCGTTGAGCTGCCACGAGAGGACGTCGTGGTTGGCGAACGCGGCACCGGTGCCCGACGTAAACCCTACGAAGGCGTTGGTCGTGCCGAGCACGGCCGACAGGTTAACGTCATAGTTCAACAGCGCAGCGGCGGGCCGAGCGGCCGACCGCGTGAGCCGCACCTCGAGCAGACCATTCGTGCCGGCGGTGCTGTCGTAGTCGACCCAGGCGTTCCAGACGTCTCCGCCGTTCATGTCCGCTTCGGTCACTTC
>JAXLXP010000022.1:0-22541 GCA_046327955.1 Binatia bacterium
CCCGTGCCAGAAGGTCAAGCCCTACACGCTCTCCGCCGAGCACCGGGCGGTGAACTCCGCCCTGCTCGGAGCGGGCTATTTGCCCGCCGGTCGCGGTGACTGGCCGCGCGAGCTCGCCGACCGGCTGGACGAGCCGCTGCTCTCGAACGCGCCGCTGCGAGGCCACGGCATACGCATCGACCGCGCGGTGATGTCGGAGCCGTTCGGCGTGGTGCCGTACGAGGCGATCTACCGCTGGCGCGGCGAGCTCTCTCCGTGCGCTCGATACGACGACCCCGGCCTGTTCGAGCACCGCGGCCTGGGCTGCCCGTGGCGGGCCGACTCGACCAGCGTCCGGCACCGCGGGGCGTGGCGCTGGGGCGACGAGGAGCGCCGCGCGTACGTCGCCACGCACAACCGCCTGAGCGACCTGATCGGTCGTGAGCTGGCGAGACTGGCAGACGCCTACGAGGCGATCCTGGCCTACGTCGCTCCCGGCCTCACGCACCGCTCCTTCTTGGCCGACGCCGGCGAGCGCCGGGCCGCGGGCCTGCGAAAGCACCGCCGGGTGGCGGGCGGGAACCTCGAGCTGATCGGCGTGGGAGAGGGCCGGCCGGAGCTCGTCGATCTCGTGCCGGACGGCGCGCAGCTCGCGCGAATGCGCGCGCACCACGGCGGCCGCCTTCCCGCAGACGTGCTTCAGCGCCCGTGGTGCACCGACGTGCTGCTCGCGCGCCTCGCGAAGGTCGCCGCGTGAGCCCGCCGACGGTGTCCTCGCCGCGCGCCGAGGTCGACCCGCTCGAGCTGCTGACCGCCTATCAGGGCTCGGCGATCGTCGCTGCGGCCGTTCGCACCGGTGTTGCCGACGCGCTGGCAGAGGGACCCGCCGATGCCGCGACCGTGGCCGCGGCCAAGGGATTGAACGAGCGCGCGGTGCGCATGCTTCTGGGGGCGATGGTGGCGCTCGGCCTGGCCGTCCACGACGCCGGCGACCGCTTCCGCCTGAGCGACTCGGGCGCGGAGCTGGCGCGTGCCCATCCCCGATCGATCGCGTCGATCGTCGAGAAGGAGTGGTTCTTCTATCGGGTCTGGGCGGGCCTGGACGAGGCGATCGCCGACGGCCGCGCCCGCATCGGCCCGTGGCGTGAGCGCCTCGAGACCGACCCGGCGCAGTCGCGCTCCTTCCTGCTCGCACTCGACGATCTCGCCGCTCGCTTCGGCGGCGAGCTTCCCGGCCTGGCCGGCGCGGATGCCGCGGGCCGCGTGCTGGACGTGGGCGGCGGCGCCGGCTCGCACGCGGCGGCGTTGGCCGCCGGCGGCGACGGGGTGGAGGTGACCGTGCTCGACCTCCCGGCGGTCGAGCCGATCCTTCGCGAGCGCCATCCGGAGCTCCGGTTCGTCGCCGGCGACCTCGAGGCGCCGCGCTTCGGGCGCCCGGAGGGCGAGCGGTGGGACACGGTCCTGCTCGCCAACATCCTGCACGACCACTCGCCGGAGCGGGCGGGCGCGATCGTCGCCGAGGCCGCGGGACTCCTCGCGCCGGGAGGATCGCTGCTCCTCTACGAGTGGGTCCTGAACGACGACCGCGACACCCCCTCAGCGGTGGCCTTGTTCGCGCTGATGATGCTCTTGGAGAACGAGGGCGGCGCGGCCTACACCGAGACCGAGCTGCGGGGCTGGCTGTCCGCCGCCGGGCTGGACGACGTGCAGGTGCGTCGCGGTGGCGGCCCGATCGCCGTGGTGAGCGGGCGGTCCCGTTCCTAGCTCAGCCCGCGCGGAGCACGGCCTTGCCGGGGTTCAGCAGGCCCTTCGGGTCGAAGCTGCGCTTGACGGCCTCGTGCAGGCCGATCGCGGCGGGGCTCCACGCGTTCTCGAGCCAGCCCGACTTCACCAATCCCAGGCCGTGCTCGCCGGAGATCGAGCCGCCGAGACGAATCGCCATCCCGAACAGCTCCTCCGCGGCCGCGCGGCCCCGGTGCAGCTCCTCGGGGCGCGACGGGTCGACCAGGAACGAGGCGTGCAGGTTGCCGTCGCCGGCGTGTCCCCAGCTGCAGCTCTCCAGGCCGTTGGCAGCTCCGATCTCGACCGTGCCCTCGACCGCCTCGAGCAGCCGGTCGACCGGCACGGCGATGTCCTCCGAGACCTTGCCGCCGCGCCGGGCCGCGACCGCGAGCGAGACTCCGTCGCGCCAGCGCCACAGATCCCGAATCGCGCCCGCGCTCCTCGGCCGCTGGATGGCGACCGCTCCGGGCGCGAGCGCCTCCGCCAACTCGCCGGCCACCCGCGCGGCTTCCGCCGGCTCGCCGTCGGCCTCCGCGAGAATCACGAACCTGCCGCCATCGGGCCAGTCCGCGGGCCAGGAGGGGCGCGCGGCAAGCGCGGTGCCGGGATCGAGGTACTCGAGCGCGGCCGCCGGGACTCCGGCGGCGAGCACCTGCTCGACGGCGGCGCAGCCCGACGCCGCCGACGGATAGAACGCGATCACGGGGAGCACGCACTCGGGGGCGGGGATCAGCCTGAGCCACGCGGCGGTGACGATCCCCAGGGTCCCCTCGGACCCGACCATCAGGTGCACGAGGTCGTAGCCGGCCACGTCCTTGCGCACGGGGCCGCCGAGCTGAACGATCCGTCCGGGCGCGACCACCACCTCGACTCCGGTGACCCACGCGCCGGTCGCTCCGTACTTGAACGCGTGCGGGCCGCCCGCGTTGGTGGCGATGTTGCCCCCGATGGTCGACTGCTCGGCGGCGCCGGGGTCGGGAGGGAAGAGCAGCCCGTTCTCGCGCGCGACGCGCTGGAGGCGCTCCGTTCGGACGCCGGCCTCGACCTCGATGCGCCACAGCCCCGGATCGAGCGAGCGGATCGCGTTCAGGCGCTCGAGCCCGAGGACGACCCCGCCGCGCGGAACGGCGCCACCGGCCAGCCCTGTGCCGCCGCCGCGGGGTACCACGCCGACGTCGTTGGCGTAGCACCACTCGACGACGCCCGCGACCTCCTCGACGCGGCCGGGCAGCACGACCGCAAGGGCGTCGCCGTGCAGCCCGCGCGCCGCGGTCGCGTCGCTCAGGTCCTCGCGCGTGGCCGCGTCGCGACCGTCGAGCACGTTGTCCGCCCCCGCGAGCGCGCCGAGCGCGTCCACGCAGCTCTCCTCGGGGGAGGCTCCCGGGCCGAAAGGTTCGGTGGTGCTGGTCACTTGCTGGCCACTACGGATGTATGTAGCATGTTACAGGCGGTGTGCAAGTGTGCAGAGATCGGCGCCCGGAGCGACTTGCCGGGTCCGCCGTCCAAACGGAGGCAAGGAGGAGCGGGGCGATGAAGATGACGGGCGGGGAGATCGTCGCGGAGCACCTGATCGCCGAGGGCATCCCTTACGTCTGCGGAATCCCGGGGCACGGCGACATGGCGCTGTTCGACGCGTTCAAGGATCGCGAGGACCGGATCGGCGTGATCGCCCCGCGCCACGAGCAGTCCGCGGCGCACATCGCCGACGCGCATTTTCGCGCCAGCGGGCGCCCGCTGGCGGATGATGACCTGATCGGCCCGGGGTCGATGAACATCGCCACCGGGCTGGCGACTGCCTGCATCGACTCGATCCTGCTGATCGCGTTCACGGGCGGCCCGCAGACCTACATGCTCGGCCGCGGGGTGCTGCAGGAGATCGAGCGTCATCACCGACAACGCCTTCCCGGACATCATGCGGCCGATGGTCAAGCGCGGCTGGGACGTCCAGCACACGGGCCTGCTGCCCGACGTGCTCCCGCGCGCCTTCAACACGGCACTCACCGGGAGGCCCGGGCCGGTGCACCTCGAGCTGCCGATGGACGTGCAGGCGCAGGAGATAGACGCCGATCTTCCCCAGCCGCGGCTGCGCAGGCCAGCCGGTCGCGTACGCCCCGACGCCGACCAGATCGACCGCGCCGCGGCGCTGCTCCTCGAAGCCGAGCGCCCCGTGATCCTCGCGGGCGGCGGCTGCCTGCACGCGGGGGCCGCCGAGCCGCTGCGCGCCGTGGCCGAGTTGCTGGGCGCCGCCGTCGTGGTGACGATGATGGGCAAGGGGATCTTCCCGGAGGACCATCCGCTGGCGGCGGAGCACACCGGCGCCAACGGGACGCTCTGCGGCAATCACATCACGCGCGAGGCCGACGTGATTCTCGCCGTCGGGACGCGATTCGCGGAGCAGACCTGCTCCTCCTACGAGCCGGGGCAGTCGTTCACGATCCCGCCGACCCGGATCGCGCACCTCGACATCGACCCCACGGAGATCGGCAAGAACTACCCGACCGAGGTCGGCGTCGTGTGCGATGCGCACTCCGGGCTGAGCGAGCTGCACGACGCGCTGGTGGACCGCGGCGGTCCGGCGCCCGTCGAGCGAGAGGCCTACCGCGAGGAGATCTCGGAGTGGCGCGCGCGCTGGCACGAGGCGATCCGCGCGCGCTGGACGGACAGACTGTCGATGAGCCGCGTGCTGCACGAGGTCCGCCAGGCGACGCCGCGCGAGACGATCGCGATCGCTTCCGCGGGCCATCCGCAGATCCAGGCCTTCCAGGAGTTCGCGACCTTCGAGCCGCGAACGTGGCTCTCACCCGGCGGCTACTCGACCATGGGCTACACCCTGCCCGCGGCGATCGGCGCCAAGCTCGCCCAGCCCGACCGGCCGGTCGTCGGGTTCGCCGGCGACGGTGACCTGCAGCAGACGATCCAGGAACTCGCGCTCGCCTCCGAGCTGGGCGTCGGGGTCGTGATCGCGTGCCTGAACAACACGGGCTGGCTTTCGATCCGCGACTTCCAGCGCGGGATGTTCGGCGAGGACCGCGCCTTCTCCGTCGAGTTCCGCGCGCGCCGCGGCGATCGGCTGATGCCGGTCGACTTCGTGGCGATCGCGAAGGCGTTCAACTGCGAGGCCGAGCGTGTCACGGAGGTCGGCGACGTCGCCGGGGCGATGGGTCGCGCGCTGGCGGCCGGCGGGCCCTACCTGGTCGAGTTCGACCTCTCCCGGGACCCGGCCGACACGGAGGGGATCAACGCCGGCCACTGGGACCTTCCGAAGCCCGCCTACCTGCCGTGAGCACCGAGGCCGCGGAGCTGCGCGCCGAGTCCGAGGCGCACGTCCTGAAGTGCATGGGCGACGTGGACATGGCGCTGGTGGACGGCCAGGGGGTGCGTGTCCGCGACGCCGGCGGCAAGGAGTATCTCGACGCGATCTCCGCCGAGTGGGTGCTGAACCTCGGCTTCCGCCATCCCGAGGTCAAGGCCGCGATCGTCGAGGAGCTCGACCGCATCGACTACGTCTCGCCCGTCTTCGAGAGCCGCGCCCGGACGGCGCTGGCCAAGCGCGTGGCCGAGCTGGCCCCCGGCGCCCTGTCGAAGGTGCTCTACGCGCTCTCCGGCGGCGCGGCCGTGGAGGGGGCGATGCACCTCGCGATGCGCACCACCGGCGGCAGCGACTTCGTCTGCCTGGATGCCGCCTTCCACGGGCGCACGTTCGCGACGATCGGTCTCACCTACGTCCATCCGGGGATGGTCGAGGGCTCGAACCAGGGGCTCGACCGCTACATCCCGCGCCAGATGCGCGTCCCGACCTACAACTGCTATCGCTGTCCGTACGGGTTGAAGCGGGAGACCTGCGGACTGGCGTGCGCCGACGCCGTCGACTACGCGCTGGAGCGCGGCCACGTGAACGGGCCGGCCGGCGTGGTGGTCGAGCCCCTGCAGGCCAACGGCGGCATGGTGCCGGCCCCGGACGGCTGGCTGGAGAGGGTCCACGGCATCTGCCGCGACCACGACGTGCCGCTGATCGTCGACGAGGTCCAGGGAGCCTTCTGCCGCTGCGGCCCGATGTTCGCAAGCGAGCGCGCCGGGATCGAGCCGGAGATGATCGTGCTCGGAAAGGCGTTCGGCGGCGGGCTGCCGCTGTCGGCCACGATCGCCGTCCCCGAGTACTCCGAGCTGCTGCCGTGGGAGTACGGGTTCACGCAGGCGGGCAACCCGGTCGCCTGTGCGGCGGCGCTGGCGATGATCGAGGTGATGGTCCGCGACGACCTGCCGGGGAACTCGGAGCGAATGGGGGCGCTGCTCACCGATCGCCTCGAGTCAATCGCGCGGGACTCGCGCCTGATCGGCGACGTGCGCGGCCAGGGGCTGATGATCGGGGCGGAGCTGGTTCGCGACAAGCGGACAAAGGAGCCGGCCAACCGCGAGGCCGACCTCGTGATGGCGGCCTGCCTGGAGGAGGGCCTGATGGTCGGCAAGTCCGGCCCCGTCTTCGGCTCCAACGGGAACGTCATCAAGTTCAAGCCGGCGGTGAACGTCACCGAGGACGAGATCGTCGAGATCGCCGAGCTGTTCGGCCGGGCGCTGGCCCGTGTCGAGTCGGGCCTGTGAGCCGGAGGCGTCCGCTCGCGTTCCTGGCGGCGCTCGACTTCGAGCGGCAGCCGGCCGGCGAGGTCGCCGGGGCGCTGCTGGAGGCCGGCTACGACGGCGTCGAGTGGACGATGGCCCACCTCGACGAGCTCCAGGTTCCTTCGGTGGCGCTCGCCGCCCAGCAGGACCTGGTGACCGGCGGGCGCGACGCGCTGCGTCGCACGTTCGCCGCGATCGAGCGCGCGCACGCGAACGAGATCCCGGTGGTGAACGTGCTCACGGGCCCCAACCTCTGGGAGTCCGGAGCGCAGCCGCGCGGCGACGATTAGGCGGGCGTGGAAGCTCGCCCTGGTGCTCGCTCGAAAGCGCTGTGCGGCATGCCGAGCCACTCGGGGTGCGAGAGCGTTCTGGAGCCGTGCTGTGACCTCCTCGCCCACGACGCCCACTGCGCGCCGGGCGCTGGAGGCGGTGGACCTGTCGGTCTGCTTCAGCCCGGAGCCATCAGTCGCTGAGCGCCGACGACCTGGTGGCGTTCGTCGCGGAGTGGGGTGAGCGGATCGCGCACGTGCACCTCAAGGACGCGTTCGGACGGCCCGGTCGCGAGGGCGAGGACTTCCACTTCTGCCTGCTGGGCGACGGGCGAGTTCCCTGGCCCGAGTTGCTGACGGCGCTCGACGACGCCGGGTACGCGGGTGCCCTCTCGGTCGAGTTCGAGGCGTACCGCTACTACGAGCAGGTCCTGGGGTCCGACCCCGTCGCCGCCGCGCGGCTCGCGGCCGGCCAGGCCGGCGCGCTGCTCGGTGGCCGGCGGTGATAGCCGTGGGGCTGATCGGGGTCGGCGAGGTCGGCCGGCACCACCTCGACGGGATCGTCAAGAGCCCCGATGCGAGGCTCGCGGCGGTCTGCGACGCCGACATCTCCGTGGCGCGCGGCAGCGCTCCCGCCGGGGCGGCCACGTTCGCCGACGTGGATTCGATGCTCGCCGCGGGCGGCCTGGACGCGGTCAGCGTCTGCCTGCCCCATCGCCTGCATCTGCCCGTCGCGATCGCGGCGCTCGGGGCGGGGTGCGACGTGCTCCTGGAGAAGCCGATGGCGATCAGCGTGGACGACTGCGACGAGATACTCGCCGCCGCGGCGAAGGCGGGTCGCCGCGTCGCCGTCTCGCACAACCAGCTGTTCTACCCCGCGCATCGCAGGCTGGCGGAGATGGTGGAGGGCGGCGAGCTGGGGACCCTGCAGACCCTGCGCGCGAGGCTCGGGATCGGTGGGCGCTACGGCGCCTGGCGAGCCGACCCGGCCGAGGCCGGCGGCGGTCTGCTGATCGACGCCGGCGCGCACCGGGTCTACCTGCTGCGGCGGCTCGGAGGGCCCGTCCGCTCGGTGACCGCCGTCATGGACCGGCCGGGCGCGGAGGAACGCTTCTCGGTGACGCTCGAGTTCGACTCCGGGGCGCTCGGCGTCATCGACGCCGCCTACCACGGGCCCAAAGGTGTCTTCGACGACCGTGTCGAGGCCTTCGGCACCGGCGGGCTGGCGGAGGTCGCCGGTTGCGAGGCCTTCTTCGAGGGATTCGCCGCGCCCGGGGACGAGCTCCGGCGCTGGCGCGATGGCGCCTGGACGAGCGAGAAGCTCGGCGGCGCCTGGGATCAGTCCGTCCGCGACTCGGTTCAGGCAGCGCTGCGCGCGTTCGCCCGTGGCGAGCGGCCACCGGTCGACGGCCTCGCCGGGCGCGAGTGCGTGGCGCTGATAGCGGCGGCGTACGAGTCGGCGCGCAGCGGACGGCGCGTGGCGCTCGGCGCCGACCAGGACGACGCGTAGGGTGCGTCGGAGACGACGATCCGGAGGGCACGGTGGCCGGACAGGCACTCAGGGCTATCAAGGCCGACCGCAGCATCACCGACCAGGTTCGCGAGTCGATTCGCAGCGCGATCATCGACGGGGAGCTGGCGCCCGGCTCCCTGCACTCGGTTCAGGCGCTGGCCGACGTTCTGGGGGTATCGCGCACGCCGGTCCGCGAGGCTCTGATCGACCTCGGGCGTCACGGGATGGTGCGCTTCGAACGCAACCGCGGCGTGCGGATCCTGCAGACATCGATCCACGAGCTGGAGGAGATCCTTACGCTGCGCCTGCTGCTCGAGGTGCCGTCGGCGCACCGCGCCGCGGGCCAGGCGAGCAAGACCGCGGTGTCTGCGATGCGCGCCGCACTGGCGGCGATGGAGAAGGCGGCGGCCCGCGACGACGAGCCGGCGCTGATGGAGCACGACCGCCGGTTTCATCAGGCGATCCACGCGATGTCCGGGAACAGGCGCCTCGCCGAGTACGTGGACTCGCTTCGGGATCTGGTGCTGATGCGCGGGATCTCGACCGGCGGACGCAGTCGCTCGCTCGACCAGATCGTCGACGAGCACCGCGAGATCCTGGCCGCGATCGAGTCCGGCGACGCCGAGCGCGCGCGCTCGGCGATGAAGCGCCACCTGGTCAGCACGGCGTTGCTGCTGCTCGAGCAGGAGGGCGGCCGCGACGCGGAGACCGGGCTGCCCTGGGCCGCCGACGTGCCCGGCTGAGCCGCCCGAAACCGTCAAGGAGCGCGAAATGAGCGACGGGCTCGTCCGTACCTACGACCCTGCCCATCCCGACCGCGAGGTGGCGGCCGTGGCCGCCACGGACGAGTCGGCCCTCGACCGCATGCTTGCCGCCGCGGTCGAAGCCGGTCCGGGCTGGGCGTCGTCCCCGCCCGCGCGCGCCGCGGCGCTGGTCGCCTTCGCCGACTCGCTGGCGGCGCACGCCGACGAGGCGGCCGACCTCATGATCCGGGAGGTCGGAAAGCCCGTTGCGGAGGCCCGCGGCGAGGCCGCCCGGGCGGTCGCGATCGCCCGCTACTACGCGCAGGCGGCCCTCGACCCGGAGGGCTCGCTGATGCCCTCGCCGGACGGGCGGTCGCGGCTCTCGAGCCGGCGTGTCCCGCTCGGGGTCGTCGCCGCGGTGTCCCCTTGGAACTTCCCGCTCGCCATCCCCGTGTGGAAGGCGCTACCCGCTCTGGCGTGGGGCAACACCGTCGTGCTGAAGCCGGCCCGCCCCGCCACCGGCACCGCCGCGCTGCTGGCGCGCTGCGCCGCCGAGACGCTGCCGCCCGGCGTGCTCTCGATGGCCGTCATCAGCGGGCAGCGGGCGGGCGAG
Source organism: Binatia bacterium (assembly GCA_046327955.1). Taxonomy (GTDB): domain Bacteria; phylum Desulfobacterota; class Binatia; order DP-6; family DP-6; genus JAXLXP01. The sequence continues at coordinate 9,517 of JAXLXP010000022.1, forward strand.
ATGCTCGACGATCCGCGGATCGCCGCGGCGACCTTCACCGGCTCCACGGAGGTCGGCCTCGCCGTCGTCGGGCGGCTGGCGGCACGCGGGGCGCCCGGGCAGGCGGAGATGGGCGGGCACAACCCGGCGATCGTGCTCGAGGACGCGAACATCGAGGTCGCGGCGGGGGCGATCCTGTCGGGGGCCATGGGGTTCGCGGGTCAGAAGTGCACGGCGACCAGGCGGGCGATCGCGGTCGGCGCGGCGCACACGCCGCTCTGCGAGGCGCTCGCCGAGGGGCTGGCCTCGCTCGCGGTGGGCGATCCGCGCGACGAGCGCACGGTGGTCGGGCCGCTGATCGACGCGGATGCCGCGACCGAGGTACGCTCGGCGCGCGCGGGCGCGCTGGCCGCCGGAGGAACCGAGCTGGGCACCGGCCGGACCCCGCCGGCCGAGGGGCACTACGTCCGCCCGGCGGTGGTCGCACTGGACGACCCGACTGCTCATGCCAACCAGGAGGAGACGTTCGGGCCGCTGCTCACGGTCCTGCGCGCGCCCGACGCCGAGGCCGCGGTGGCGATCGCGAACGGCACCCGCTTCGGGCTCGTGGGCGCGGTGCACGGCTCGGATCTCGCCCGGGCCACCGAGCTGGCCGAGCGGCTTCACTGCGGCCTTCAGCGGGTGAATGCGCCGACCACGGGGGTCGACTACTTCGCGCCCTTCGGGGGCGACGGGCACTCGGGATTCGGCCCACGCGAACAGGGACGCGCCGCGCGCGAGTTCTTCACGCGCACGCGGACCCTGATGGTCACGCCGGCGCCGTGACAACCCTCCGGACCGAGAGCGATCGCGGGGTCTTGACACGGACGTCCCGGGTGCGTACCTTCGCGGTTCGATCTGCTGTAATCCGTTCAACGGGTCGAACAGAGTGACTCAGAGCGAACTGGCTTCCGATCGCCGTTACCTCGTCCCCGCCGTCGTCTCGGCGGCCCGGATCCTCGGTGCGATCGGTCAGGCCGCGCACGACGGTCGGTCGCTCACCGAGCTGGCGCACGAGCTGGAGCTCTCGAAGAGCAGCGCGCACAACCTGCTGGTGACCCTCGAGGAGCTCGGCTACGTCCAGCGCGATCCCGACTCCCGGCGCTTCCGCCTCGGGGCCGCCCTGGTCCCGCTGGGACACCTCGCGGCGCGCAACGTGCGCCTCGTCTCGCTGATGAGCGATCGTGTCGGGGAGCTTGCCGCCGGGACGGGCCTGTCGATCGCCGTCGGCCAGATCACGGACGCCGGCGAGGCGCAGATCGTGGCCCGCGCCTATCCGCCGGAGGACGTTCACGTGGGCGTGACGCTCGGCAGTCGCTTCGGTCGCCTCGACGGCGCGATCGGCAAGTGCCTGCTGGCCGACCTTCCCGCCGCCGAGGCCGCCGAGTTCGTGGCCGAAGCCGAGATCCCCGAGCACACCCGCGCCACGATCACCAGCCCGCGACGGCTGTTGCGCGAGGTCGACGCGGTGCGCGCTCGCGGGTGGGCGGCGAGCCTTCAGGAGTTCAACGAGAACCACGCCGTCTCGGTCCCGGTGCTCGGCCCGTCGGGGCGCGCCGAGGCGGTCCTCGTGGCGCTCGGCTTCGCGGGGCAGCTGCCGAAGCAGAGGTTCTCGGAGGTCGGCGAGCTGCTGCGCGCCGCCGCCGACGAGGTCACGGCCGCCGCCGGCGGCCCCGAGGCCTACGCACCCGCAAACCAGTCCACAACCGGTCCGTCACGGGCCCAGGAGGCCAGCATCGCATGAGCGACTCCCGAGAAGTCGATCTCGTCATCAGCGGCGGAACGATCGTGACTCCGAGCGGTCCCCACCGCGCGGGGATCGCGGTCGACGCGGGACGAATCGTCGCAATCGCCGAGGAGCACCTGCTGCCCGCCGCACGGGTCACCCACGACGCCGCGGGCCGTCACGTGATTCCCGGTCTCGTGGACTCCGAGGCCCATCCCGGCTGCTACTCGCCGCTGAAGGACGACCTTGCCACCGAGTCGCGGGCGGCGGTGACCTCCGGCGTGACCACGTGGGGCATCCACGCCCCGTCGACTCGGATGGGCGCACCGGACTTCGTCGAGTACGTGCAGCCGGAGGACGTCTGCTCCTTCCACGACGTGATCGACGACTGCACCGCCCTGATCGAGAGCGACTCGGCGGTGGACGTCTTTCTCACATACATGCTGGAGACCGACCAGCAGGCGTCCGAGATCGGCGAGTACGCCCGGGACCACGGCGTCACGAGCTACAAGCTCTACCTGCAGGCGATGAGCCCGGAGGCGGAGCCGTTCTGGCCCGGGCGGCGCGCGGGCCTGGGCCACGGCTTCGACGACGGTGTCGTGTTCGTGACGATGGAGCAGGTGGCGGCGCTCGGCAGGCCGGGAGTGGTCTGCATGCACTGCGAGAACTGGGAGGTCGCGCGGATCTTCGATCAGCGCCTACGCGCCGAGGGTCGCACCGATTGGGCCACGTGGTCGGATCGCTCGCCGCACTGGCTCGAGTCCCAGCACATCCGCAGCTACGGCGCGTTCGCGGAGGCCACCGGCTGCCCGATCTACATCCAGCACGCCACGACACCCGAGAGCTACCGCGAGATCCGCGAGCTGCGCGCCCGCGGCGTCACCTGCCACGCGCAGACGGGCCCGCACTGGCTGCAGTTCGGCAAGGGGGAGCACAACGCGTGGCGCATCAACGTGCCGTTGCGCTCGCGGGACAACAACCCCAACATCTGGGCGGCGCTCGCGGACGGGACGATCAACTCGGTCGGGTCCGACCACGTCGTCTCCTGGGTCCCCAGCGACTACGAGTCCTCCTTCAACGAGAACATCTGGGAGCTGAAGACCGGCTTCACCTCCCGCGTGGAGATGCTGCTGCCGGTGCTGCTGGAGGGCGTGCATCGCGGGGACATCACGCTCGAGCGCCTGGTCGAGGTGGCGTGCGAGAACCCCGCGCGCATCTTCGGCGTGCACCCGCGCAAGGGAGCGATCGAGGTCGGCGCGGACGCCGACCTGCTGGTCCTCGACCTCGACCGGTCCTACACCGTCGCCAACGACCAGGTGCTGACGCGGTCCGGCTGGACCGTGCTCGACGGGCACGAGATCCACGGTGTGAACACCGCCACGTTCCTGCGCGGCAAGCAGATGTCGCGATGGCAGGACGGCGCGCCCGGGCCGGAGTTCATCGGCGACGCCGACGGCGCGTACCTGCGCCGCCAGGCCGGCGTCGAGCGGATGCCCTTCGCGACCCCGGCGGAGGTCTGATCGTGGCCGTCTGGGACGACGTCCTCCCGGAGGAGGACCGCAAGGTGTTCGAGCTCGCGGGCTGGGGCCGTGACGCGGGCTTCGGCGAGCGACCGGTGCTGCTGGTCGTCGACGTGATCTACAACTTCGTCGGCGACCGCCCCGAGCCGATCCTCGAGTCCGTGAAGCGCTGGCGCTACTCGTGCGGCGAGCGCGGCTGGGAGGGCATCGGCCATCTGGAGCGGCTGATCGCGGCGTGCCGGGAGCGCGAGGTGCCGATCGTCTACACCGGCATGGACCGCCGGCCCGACGGATTCGACCAGGGCTCCTGGAACTGGAAGTCCTCGCGCTCGGCGGAGAGCACCGACGTCGTCGGGGCCAAGGGCAACGAGATCGTCAAGGAGGTTGCGCCCGAGCCCCAGGACGTCTACTTCGTCAAGCGCAAGCCGAGCGCCTTCCTGGGAACTCCGCTGCTCGGGCATCTCGTCTATCTGGGGGCGGACACCGTGATCGTCACCGGCACGACGACGAGCGGGTGCGTGCGCGCTTCCGCGGTGGATGCCGCCCAGTACAACTTCCACGCGGTCGTCCCCGAGGAATGCGCGTGGGACAGGGGCACCCTGACGCACAAGGTGAACCTGTTCGACATCCAGATGAAGTACGGCGACGTCAAGACCACCGACGACGTCATCGACTACGTCAGGGGCCTGCCGCAGCGCCCGTGCGGGCCGAACACGCCGACCGGCCACCCGAACACCCCCGAGGCGGTCGCGCGAGCCTCTCGGTCCGCAAGGTCGTCTCGGTCGCCGAGGAGATCCGCACGGAGTGGCCGCAGCGACGGCGAGCTGCTTCGCAAGGCCGCCGCGGCGGCCGTCATCCACAACCCCTACGCCGGCCGCGAGTGGTCCCGGGACCTGAGCGAGCTGGTCGAGCCGAGCGACGAGATCGGTCGCCCGCTGGGCGAGCGCGCGGCTGCGGCACTCGGCGCCTGGTCGAGCTACGGCAAGGCGGCGCTGGTCGGCGGCGCGGGCGAGCAGGAGCACGCGGTGGCCGTGAAGACGAGCGTCTTCGGCGACGCCCGCGAGATCGGCGGCGCGAGCGCCTGGCTGCCGTCGGTCAGCAAACGCTGCGCCCCCGGTGCCCAGGTCGACGTCCCGCTCTGCTTCAAGGACGAGGTGTGGGTGCGCTCCCACTACGACGCCGTGACGCTCGCGATTCACGACGCGCCGCTTCCGGACGAGATCGTCGTGATCGTCGCCGTCGCCTCCCGCGGCCGCCTCGGCGCGAGGCTGGGAGGCAAGACGAAGGCCGAGGCACTGGCCGGGGACTAGGCGATGTCGTCGCTGGAGATCGTCAACCTCGCGGGCGTCGTGACCGGGCGCCTGGGCGACGCGCCTCGGCGAGTCGACGCGCTTCACGTCCGGGACGGGCGCATCGCCTCGATGGAGCGGACCGGGGAGGCCGACACGATCGTGGACGCCGCCGGCGCATGGGCGGTGCCGGGCCTGATCGACTCGCACGCTCACGTGGTGCTCGGCGACTGGACCCCGCGCCAGTCGGCCCTGGGATGGATCGAGAGCTCGATGCACGGGGGCGTCACGATGATGATGTCCGCGTCCGAGGTGCACCTGCCGGGGCGGCCGCGCGATCCCGCGGGAGTGAAGGCGCTCGCGCTCACCGCGCAGCGCGCGCGTTCGACGCCTTCCGGCCTGGGGGCGTGAAGGTTCTCGGTGGATCGGTGATCATCGAGCCGGGCCTCCAGGAACGCGACTTCGCGGAGCTTGCGGAGCAGGGGGTCCGGCTCGCCAAGGTCGGCTTCGGATCCTTCGGGAGCCAGGTGGAGGCGGCGCCGCTCGTGCGCGGCGCAGGCTGCCGGCTTCGTGGTCATGAACCACACCGGCGGCGCGTCGATACCGGACTCCTCGCCGGTGACGGTCGAGGACGTGCTCGCGCTCGGCTGCGACATCATCGGTCACGCGAACGGCGGCACCACGGCGCTCTCGACGCCGACCTGCCGGCCCTGTTCGACGCGCCGGGCGCGATCCAGCTGGTGCAGGCCGGCAACCTGCGCTCGAGCCTTCGGATTCTCGGCTTGCCGTCGAACGCGCTGTCGCGGGTGGTCCTGGCAACCGATACGCCGACGGGGACCGGCGTCATGCCGCTCGGGATGATCAAGACCGTCGTCGAGGTCTCCGCTGGCTCGCCTGCCGGCCGCCGACGCGATCGCGCTGGCCACAGCAACAACGCGGCGGTCCTCCGCCGCGACGAGGGCGTCCTGGACGCGGGCCGGCCGGCCGACCTGGCGCTCGTCCAGGCCCCGCTCGGGGCGGCGGATGATGCGCTCGGCGCGATCGAGATCGGCGACATCCCCGGCATCTCGGCCGTCGTGATCGACGGCGAGTTGCGCTGCCTGCGCTCCCGCAACACGCGCCGGCGGCCAGTCGGCCGGCGATGGTCCTGGAGCGGATTCCTCGCATGAGCGCGCTGACGGCAACCACGCGGTGCAGGGCTCCGCTGGCCGCCGAGCCGCTCGGCGAAGTGGCGTTGACGGCGCCGGACGCGGTCAAGTACCGTCGCCGCGGCGCGTGACGCCGCAGAGGAGTGGGCCGGACGTACGCTGCGCGAGCGCGCCGACTCCGCCCGAGGCGGCCGCCGACCTGCTGGAGCCGGACTCTCCGCGGCTCGGGGAGCTGCTGGCGGCCGAATCGGGCAAGCCGATCGCGCAGGCCGAGTTCGAAGTGGGCGCCTGATCGGGCTGCTTTCGCGGCAACGCCGCCGTCGGCCGGCGGCTCAATGCGAGGTCCTGCCGACCGAGGGATCGCCGGGAACCGAGCACGACATCGCGGACGAGACGGGTGCCGCTCGGCGGGTCGCGGCGATCCTCCCGTTCAACTTTCCCGTCGAGCTCTTCGTCGAGAAGTGCGCGGCGGTGCTGGTCGCCGGAAACGCCGCGGTGGCGAAGGCGCTGCTCGAGGACCCGTCGTCGAGCCGTTTCCGCGCCGCCCTGGCCTGAAGCGGGCGTCCCCGCGGATGCCGTCGGCCTGTACACGGCGACCGCGACGTGGGCGCCGCGCTCGCCTCCGCGCCGGGCGTCGACGCCGTCTCGCTGACCGGCTCGACCGCGGCCGGGGCCGCCGTCGCGACGGCCGCCGCGCCGATCGCTGCGCAAGCTGCACCTCGAGCTCGGCGGAAACAACGCGTGCATCGTCCTCCAGGACGCCGACCTGGACCTGGCGGCGCGCGAGATAGTCCGGGGGCGCCTGATGATGAACGGGCAGGCCTGCTCGGCGAGCAAACGCATCATCGTCCACCCGGAGCTTCACGACCCGCTTGTCGCACGGCTCCGGACGGCCGTCGAGGACGCGACGGCCGACCGATCGCGCGACGACCGTCGGCCCGCTGATCAGCAGGCCGCGGCGCAGCGCGTCGGCTCGCAGGTGCGCAGGGCGGTGGCCGAGGGGGCGACGCTGCTCGTGGGGAGCGGCAGCGCCAGGGGTCCGTACCTGGACCCCTGCGTTCTCGGACGAACGCCCGCGCACGCGGGTGTAGCCACCGACGACGAGATCTTCGGTCCTGTGTTCACCCCGATCGAGGCCGCGACGCCGTCGCAGGCGGTGGCGCTGGCGAACGCCTCCAGCTACGGGCTGATGGCGAGCGTCTTCACGGCTGATCTCGGGCTCGCGCCTCCGACGGGCCGAGCGCCTGCGCGCCGGCGGCGTGGTGATCAACGGAACCGACAACTACCGCTCCGCCGATCATCCCGTTCGGGAACCGGGCTGTCGGGCGGCGGGCGCGAGGGGCTCGGCTACAAACGGATTCAGAGCTGACCAGTACGCGGACGATCGTCCTGCGCGGGATCCGGGCGCCGAGGGAGGAGCTGCGGTGAGCCGGGAGCCCGACGGCATGAGGCTCGACCGATCCACGTCCCCGCACGTGAAGCGCGCTTTGCCGAGGTGGCGGCGGGAGAGCTGCTCCAGATCGTGGATCTCGAGGGACGCCAGGTCGGTGACTTCGTCGCCTACCGCGCCGCCGATCCGAGGGAGTACATGTCGCCCGGGCATACGTGCTCCTGCCTGACCCACCTCGTGCCCAGGGTCGGCGAGCACCTCTATTCCAACCACCGCACCAAGCTGATGTCGGTCGAGGCGGACGACGTCGGCCGGCACGACTTCGTCGTTCCCTGCTGCGATCCCGAGCGCTACGAGGTCGACTACGGGATCCGTGATCACCCGTCGTGCCTCGCCGCGCTGGAGGAAGCGCTGCGCGAGTTCGGATCCGACTGGAGCCTTCGTGGCGAGCTCGCGGCGAACGCTTTCATGAACAACGTGCTCGACGACGAGGCGCCATCGAGACGCGCACGCCGGAGCACGGCCCGGGCGCGTCGCTCGACCTGTGGGTGCTCGACGACCTGGTGGTCGGCCTCGCGGCGTGCCCGCAGGACCTCACGCCCTGCAACGACTTCAACCCCACCGACATGGCGCTGCGCGTGTGGCGGGAGCGGTGAGGGAGAGGGTCGCCGAGGTGGCACGCATGCTCGCCCGATGGGTCTGGTCGAGGGCTTCGGACACGTCTCCGCCCGCCTCGACGACGGCGGCTTCGCGCTCACCTCCACGGCGCCGATGGCCACCGCGACCGCCGGGCAGGTCCTGATCCTGGACGACACGGGCCAGGTTCGCGAGGGCGATGCGGCGTCGTGCCCGCTGGAGGCGCCGCTGCACGCGGCCACCTACGCGGCGCGCCCGGACGTCGGCGCCATCTGCCGCACGCACTCCAAGCACGCGGCGGGCTGGGCGGCACGCCGGCAGGCGCCGCCCCTGCTCCACGGGCTCGGCGGCCTCTCCGGCCGGGTCGCGGTCCACCAGGGGAGCGACCTCGTCACCGACCAGGCCGCGGGCCGGGCCGCCGCCCGCGACCTTGGGCGAGGCCGACTGCCTGCTGCTCGCCGGCAACGGGGCGCTCTGCTCCGGGCCGGATCTGCCGGATGCGACGGTCCGGGCCTTCTTCCTGGAGGAGCGGTGCGCGATCGCCGACCGCGCGCCGGACGCCCCCGAGCTCGATCCCAGCAGCAGTCCGCGCGCGCGCCATTACCCGGTGGAGGTCACGCGCGTGGGCGTGGCTCGAAGTGACCTTCCGCTCGCCCGAGCGGCCCACAACGACGGACCCCAGGGGAGACATGAGACGGATGACCCCGCCTGCGCCGGCGCTGCTCGCAGGCCTGCTCGTCGCGGCGCTGTTCGCCGCGCGGACAAGTCGAGCGACACCACGACGACCACGGCCGCCAAGGGTGCCGCCGCTCTACCGAGCAACACCAAGGCGACGCTGATCCTCGACTTCCTGCCCAACGCGGTCCATGCGGGGATCTACAGGGCGATCGCGGCCGGTTACTACAAGGCGAACAACATCGACCTCAAGGTGATCCAGCCGACATCGACCGCGGACACGCTGAAGCTGATCGACGCCGGCAAGGCCGACTTCGGGATCGCGGACGGGATCGATGTCGCCAACCAGATCGACCAGGGTCGCGACGCGAAGGGGATCATGGCCGTGGTGCAGCGGCCGCTCGGCGGCGTGATCACGCTCAAGAAGTCGAACATCACCTCGCCCAAGCAGCTCGAGGGCCAGGACGTCGGGATCACCGGCGTGCCCTCGGACACGGCGATCCTCAACACCGTGGTTTCCCACGGGGGAGGCGACCCCTCCAAGGTCAAGAAGATCACGATCGGGTTCAACGGGGTCCAGAACCTCGAGAACGAGAAGGTGAAGGGCTTCGTGGGCTTCTATCCGGCCGACGGCGTCCAGGTCGAGCAGGACGGCAACCCGATCAACGTCTTCAAGTTCGACGAGAACGGCGGTCCGCGCTATCCGGGCCTCGTCGTGTTCTCGACCCAGGCGAGGATCGCGAAGGACGCGGCGCTGATGAAGGCGTTCGTGGACGCGACGGTGAAGGGCTACGACGACACGATCAAGAACCCGACCCAGTCGCTGAACGACCTGCTCGCGGCGAACAAGACGCTCAAGCGCTCGCTCACCGCCGCGCAGCTGAAGGCCTACGAGCCGCTGTTCAAGGCGGACGCCAAGCGCTACGGGGAGCTCAACGCGGCGAACATCCAGGCGCTGTCGGAGTATCTCGTCAAGGCCAAGCTCATCAAGAAGGCGATCGCCGCGGATCGCTACGGGACCAACCAGTTCCTGCCGGGCGGATGAGCGCCACCGCCGCCAAGCTCCGCTGCGAGGGGCTCTCGAAGGCGTTCCCGGCCGGTGGAGGCACCGGCCGGGTGGTGGCGCTCGAGGGGGTCGAGCTCGAGATCGCGGCGGGCGACTTCGTCTCGATCGTGGGCCCTAGCGGGTGCGGCAATGTCGACGCTGTTCAACATCCTTCGGCCTACGCGGCCGTCGAGCGGTCACGTGCGGCTCGACGGCGACGAGCCCGACCAACTGCTGGGGCGAGTCGGCTACATGCCTCAGGAAGGACCTGCTGATGCCGTGGCGCACCGTGCTCGCCAACGTCACGCTCGGAATGGAGATCGACGGGGTCGGTCGGCGCGAGGCTCGCCAGCGTGCTCGTGAGGAGCTGCCGCGCTTCGGGCTGGCCGGCTTCGAGGATCGCTGGCCGGCGAGTCTCTCGGGCGGCATGCGCCAGCGCGCCGCGCTGCTTCGCACCTTCCTGGCCGGCCGGGACGTGATGCTGCTCGACGAGCCGTTCGGCGCGCTCGACGCGCTCACGCGGCAGGCGATGCAGGAGTGGCTCCTCAAGATCTGGGCCGAGGACCGCAAGACGGTGCTGTTCGTGACCCACGACGTCGAGGAGGCCGTCTACCTCTCCGACCGCGTCTACGTGATGTCCGGCAGGCCGGGCCGGATGCAGATGTGCGTCGATGTCGACCTGCCGCGGCCACGCACGTTCGAGCTGACCGCGACGCCGGAGTTCGTCGCGCTCAAGCAGCGCCTGCTCACGCCGCTGCACGCCGCCTCCCTCAGCCAGATGGAGACCGCCGCCTGATGTCCACCGCCGCTCCCTCGCTCCCGGCCGAGCGGCTGGCCGCCGACTCGCCGCCGCCGCGGCGCCCGTCGCGGATCGTGCGATTCGCCAAGCGCGTCGGGCCGCCGCTCGCCTTCGCGCTGCTCGTGCTCGCCGTCTGGCAGCTGTACGCGACGGTCGGCGGGATCAAGGAGTCTTCCCTGCCCAAGCCGACGCAGGTGGCCAGCTCCCTCTGGGAGAACCGGACGCTGCTCCTCGACAACGCATGGGTAACGGTCAAGGAGATCCTGCTCGGGTATCTCGCGGCGATCGCGCTGGGGATCGGCCTCGGTGTGTTGATCTGCACCTCCAAGCTCGCCGAGCGCGCGATCTACCCGTGGCTGGTGACCTCGCAGATGGTGCCGATTCCCGCGATCGCGCCGATCATCGTGATCTGGACCGGATTCGACCTGCGGCCGAAGGTGATCGTGATCGCGCTCGTCAGCTTCTTCCCGATCGCGGTGAACACGATCGACGGCCTCAAGTCCGCCGACCCCGAGATGGGCAACCTGCTGCGCACGCTCGGGGCGAAGCGGTGGCGACGCTTCCGAACCGCCGAGGTGCCGGCGGCGCTGCCGTTCATCTTCTCCGGGCTGCGCGTCGGCGCCGCGCTGTCGGTGATCGGTGCCGTGTTCGCGGAGTGGGTGGGGGCCTCGGAGGGTCTCGGCTATCTGATCCTCACCCTCAACAACCAGACGGCGACCACCGAGATGTTCGCCGCGATCATCGTGCTCGCGCTGATCGGCATCGCGCTGTTCGCGCTGGTCGGGGTCCTCGAGCGCATCCTGCTCCCCTGGTACCACGAGGGTCGCCGCGCGGGGCAGGACGCGGGAGCCGACGCGTGAACGTCACCGTGGCGCGTGGGGCCTGGGTGCTGGCCATGGCGTCCGGCAACGAGCTGATACGCGACGGCGCCGTCGCCTTCGACGAGGGAAGCGGCGCCATCCTCGCGGTCGGCGATGCCGAGCGGGTGCTCCGCGAACACCCGTCGGCCCAGGTCGCGGGCGGTGAGCACGACCTCGTGCTGCCCGGCTTCGTCAACGCCCACACCCATCTCACGGAGTGCCTGATCCCGGGCATGGGGGAGACCGCGACCCTGTGGGAGTGGTTCACAAGAGTCGTCGGTCCGGCCGGGGCGGTCACGACGCGGGAGGACGTCCGGGTCGGCACCCGCCTCAAGGCCGCCGAGATGCTGCGCTCCGGCATCACCACGGTCAACGACATGTCCTGTCACCGCAACCTCGGATCGCTCGCGTCGCTGGGCGGCGCCGACGGCCTAGCGGAGGCCGGGATGCGCGGCGTCGTGTCGTTCGGTGCGGAGGACCTCTACGACGGCGCGCCGGACGCGGCGACGTTCATGGCGGAGCACGAGGCTCTCGCGGACCGCGTCGCCGACGAGCCGCTGCTCGGGTTCCGGGCGGGGATCGGGACCGTCCTCGGGGTCTCGGACGAGCTGTTCGCCCGCACGATCGCGGCCTGCGGCGAGAACGGCTGGGGCGTCCACACGCACCTCGCCGAGGTTCGCGAGGAGATGACCGAGGGCCGGGTCCGGTTCGGAGTGAACACGATCGAGCACAGCGACCGGGCCGGGCTGCTGGAGCACCCCGTCATCGCCGGTCACTGCATCTGGTGCGGAGAGCGCGAGATCGGCCTGCTCGCCTCGCGCGACGTGGCGGTGGCCCACAACCCCGTGGCCAACATGATCCTCGCCTCCGGCGTGTGTCCCGTACCGCGATCACGTCGAGGGGGTGCTGGTCGGGCTGGGGACCGACGGCGCCGCGTCCAACGACAACCAGGACATGTTCGGGGTTCTGAAGGCCACGGGCCTGATGCACAAGCTCGCGACACTCCGTGCCGACGCGATCACCGGCCGCGAGGTCATGCGCATGGCGACGCTGGAAGGCGCCCGGGCGCTCGGTCTCGGCACGCAGGTCGGCTCGCTCGAGCCGGGCAAGCGCGCCGACGTGGTCGTGCTGGCCGGGGACACACCTGAGCTGGCCACGATCCACGACCCGTGGCAGCAGGTCGTCTACTGCGCCACGGCACGCTGCGTGACCGACGTCTGGGTCGACGGGCGCGCGCGTCTGCGAGCCGGCGCGCTCGTGGACCAGGACGTCGCCCGGCTCGCCCGCGAGGCGCGCGAGCTTGGGCGCGATCTGGCCCGGCGCGCGAACCTCGGCACGGAGTCGGTCTACGCGGGGCCGGGCCGCCTCGAGGACCCGGGCGACACGGAGATCGCTGCGCTCGAGCCCGCGGGCGAAGCCACGTGAGCGCTCGCACCGACGTCGTCGTGGTCGGTGCCGGCCACAACGGCCTCGTCTGCGCCTGCTACCTCGCGCGCGCGGGCCTGGGGGTCACCGTGCTGGAGGCCTCCGACACCCCCGGAGGGTGCATCGACACACGAGAGCTCGACGGCGGTCGCGGGCGGCTCGAGATCGGCGCCTACGAGCACGCCGGCATCAGGGGGAGCGGCGTCGTCGGCGATCTCGAGCTCGAATCCCGCTTCGGGCTCCGCTTCCACCTGCGTGACGAGACCACGCTGGGACCGTGCGACGACGGCACCGCGGTCGCGTTCCACAGCTCCCTCGAGCGGACGGTTGCCGGCATCGCCGAGCTCGCGGGACCGCGCGAGGGCAGCGCCTACGAGCGCTTCGCGGCCTGGGCGAGCGCCTCGGTGGCGCTCCTGCACCGCTCCGAGGCCGGCCCGCCGCCGAGCCTTCGCGAGCTCGCCGCGCTCGCCGATGCCGCGCTCGGCCGCGAGGGG
>JAXLXP010000023.1:0-8894 GCA_046327955.1 Binatia bacterium
GGATCGTGGTCTGGAAGCCGACGAGCTCGGCCTTCACCTCGTAGTTGCCGATCGGGAGCTGCGGCGCGCGGAAGCGTCCGTCGTGCTCGCTCACGACCGTGCGTGCGGCGGCGGTCCCGAGCTCGGTCACCGTGACGGAGACGCCTGGCAGCACGCTGCCGCTCTCGTCCTTCACCGTGCCGGAGATCGTGGCCGTCGTTTGCGCCTGGACGGCCGCGGCGACGGCGAGTACCGCCGCCACGAGCCAGCACAGAAGCCCTGGTCTCTTCATCGATGCATCCCTCGTGCGGTTGGGGTCCGCGGAATCAGTGCATGTAGAAGAAGCACGCGAACACGGCTTCTCCGGTGACCTCGACCTTGCCGTCGTACGCCTTCACCGGAGAGACCGGCATCGGCTCCTTGCCCGCCGTCAGCACCACGGCGCTCGCCTGCACGGGAATCTCGGTGTTCATCGTCGCGGTCTGCGCGATGCCGAAGGTGACGCGGACGATCGGTCCGTCGGGGAGCACCTTGTCCTTCGCCGGCTCCTTGTAGCGAATGTCGAATTCCACCACCGTCGTCCGGCCGTCGTCCTTCGTCTTCTGCGTCGTGGTGATGAGGAACCCGAACGCGTCGGTGAAGTCGCTCTCGACCTTCTTGAAGGTGAGCAGGTCCGACGGAAACGACAGCGTGAGCGTCATGGCGCCGGGCAGGACGCCCGACGCCGACGCGAGATAGACAGGCGTGCTGGCCTCGGCGCCGGGGACGCCCGCCGTCGAGGACACCGTCACGCCCGTGGGGTTCTCCTGCGTGACGCCGGTCGCCGCCGCCAGCAGGAGCATGCTGGCGACGAGACCCGCGGCGCGCGTGGACCGCGCCACCATCACTTCTTCGGGGCCTTCCTCAGCTGCGACAGCACCATGTCGCCGGCTGGCTCCATCTTCAGTTCCGCGGCGAGCTCCGGCGTGAGGTGCACGACCTTCCCGCCGACCACCGACATGAGCGGCTTGATCTTGTCGATGTCGGCCTCGGGCACCGTCATGTAGTCGTTGTTGAGCACCAGGAAATCGGCGAGCTTCCCGGCCTCGAGCGACCCGAGCTTGTTCTCCTTCATCAGGTAGTACGCGCCGAAGATCGTGGCCGCCTTGAGCGCCTGCTCGCGCGTCAGCTTCTGCTTCGGGAACACGCGACCGTTCTTCGCCTTCCGCGTGATCGCGAAGTTCAGGTACTCGAACAGCGTCTGATCGGTGAGCTCGAGCGGCTTGTCCACCTCGATGCCGTTCATCACGCCGTTCTCGAAGAGCGACGCGCGCGGCACGTTCATGTCGAGCGCCTTCTCGCCGTAGTCCTTCAGCCAGATGTGCCCGTCGAGGATGTAGATGTTCGTGCCGCCGGCGACGGCGCCGATGTTCTTCATGCGGGGAATCTGGTCGGGCCGCGGCCAGCCGTTCATGTGGTCGCCGATGATGTGGCGCTTCGCCTTCACGTCCTCGGGCGAGATGCCGCCGTCCTTGCTCGCCTGCTCGACGAGCGTGAGGAGGTTGTCGATGGCGACGTCGCCGAAGATGTGGCCCGCCATGAGGCGGCTGCCGTTCTTGAGGAGGTTCCACGCGGTGGTGCCGGGCTTGAACGGCACGCCGCACCCGCCGCCCTGGAGCAGCAGGTCCGGATCCTTCGGGTTGCGGCCGTTGAGCGGCTGGAGACTGAGGCAGCTGCCCGGCTGCCCCTCAGCGGCCGTGCCCATGTACCACATGGAGTCCGAGCCCTCGCCCACGCGCGTCGCGAGGTCCATCACGACGAACGGGTCCTCGCCGAGTCGATCCCAGGAGGGATCGGGCATCATCCCGTAGCCCCACCCGAGCCGCGAGGCCATCTGCCCGCGCTGATCGAGCGTGCGGAACGCCTTGAGGACGTTCGGGTAGTGATAGAGGAACGTGCCGAATGAGGTCTGGCCCTCGGCCGCCCACCACTCGAGATCGCGCCGCACCATCTCCGTGAAGAGGTCGGGACGATCGCGCAGGATCACCTGCGGCCAGATCAGGCGGTAGATGAGATCGCCGATGCCCGTCTTCTCCAGCCTGTCGAACCGCAGGTCTTTCAGGAAGTCGGGCGGCGCGAGGCGCTTGGTCTCGTCGATCGCCTTCTGGTTCAGGACGGAGTTCCGGCCCGTGCGTTGGAGGATCTCGCGCGACCGCACGATGATCGGGTTGTTCGGCACCTCGCGATCGAGTTGCTCCTTCGTGACGACGTTCCAGAAGTCGAGATTCGGGTCCAGCGGATCGACGCTGAAGTCCCACACGAAGATGATCTGGATCCAGGCGCCCGGCTTCGCCTTCGCCGCCATCTCCTTCAGCACCGCCGGGAACTGCGCGAGCTGGTCCTTCGGCGTGCCCGTGAGGTTGCGGTTGATGAGGATCTCCGGCGGCAGCACGTCGTCGATGATCTCGGGCACCACGGGCGCCCAGTCCATCGGATGGTTGTGGACGGCGATGAAACCGGGCACGACGGTGCGGCCCCCGAGATTGATCACCTTCGTCTTCGGGCCTGCGAGCGCCTTGATGTCCTCGTCGGTGCCGAGCGCCAGGATCTTCCCGTCGCGCACGGCCATCGCCTTGGCGACGGTGCCGACCTTGGACTCGAACGAGTGATCGTCGACGGTGACGATCTTGGCGTTGTGGACAATCGTCTCGGGGTAGCCCAGCATCGCGGCCACTTTCGACGACTGCGCCCGCGCGCCGCTCGCGGACGCGAGCACGGCGGCCACCGCGAGGACGACGGTCGAACACACCCCAGGGAACCCTCTGCCGAATCGCATCGCTCAACTCCTCGTGAACCGGCCGCTGCCGGCGCGCCGGCGGCGCGGCACCCATCGTGCCGATTGCCGCGGGGCGTTCCGCGACACCGGCAGCCGCAGCGGGCGAACGCACGTGCCCATGAGGTCGGGCACGCCCGACCGTCATGAAGATGACGCCAGCCTCGCGGTGACGATAGACCCCGCCTTGACGGCGCGAAGGTGAGGGCTCCCCGCAAGCCGTCGCGGTATTCAACTGGGATCGATGGCGCGCATTAGAGCAGAGCGTGAATGTAAACGCAAGTCTCCCATCGTCACGTGCGATGAAGGGCGGTCATCGAATGCAGCGCGCGTCGAGTGGGGTCAAGGCCTCGGTCATGGTTTTGAGGCGTCGAAGTGAGGCCTGACCCCGGGTGCGCTATGCTCCGACCGCCGGAGGACTCCGGCACGGAGGATCGAGATGCGGGTGCTGAGCAACGACGACGTCGAGCGGCTGGTCACCATGCCCGAGTGCATGGACGCGCTCGAAGCCATGTACCGTGACCTCGCCGACGATCGCGCCCTCGCGTCACCGCGGATGGACAGCATCACGCCGAGCCGCCACGAGGGCGCCTACTACGCCTTCAAGCAGATGGGCGGCACGTGGCCGTCGCGAGGGATGCAGGCGCTGCGCCTCAACTCCGACGTCATCACGCACCCGGTGGTGGACGGCAAGCCGCGTCGCGTGCTGCGCCCGCCGCCGACGGACGCTGGGTCGGGCTGGTGGCGCCTTCAGCACCGACACGCGAGCTCCTCGCGCTCTTCCCCGACGGCGTCGCGCAGCGGCTGCGCGTCGGCGCGGCGAACGGGCTGCGGCGCGGGCATCACCTCGCGAGGCGCGACGCGCGGACCGTGGCGCTCATCGTTACCGGTTGGCAGGCGGGCGCCCAGCTGATGGCGATCCGCGCCGTCAGGGAGCTTGCCGACGTCCGCGTCTTCAGCCCGAACGCCGCCTGTCGCGACGCGTTCGTCGCCGACGCCCGCGCGCGGCGTCCCGCAACGCCGCCGCGAGCGCCGCCAATGCGCCTGCGGTGCCGACATCATCCTCTCCGCCACGTCGTCCATGGTGCGGACGGTCGATCCCGCGTGGCCCGGCGTCCACCTGAGCACGATCGGGTCGGCCGAGGTGGACAACGACGTGCTCGCCGGTGCGACCGGGTCTCGTGCACGCGCACGACAAGGCGCTTCGCCTGAACTCGTCGATGCTCGGCACGCCGAACCTGTCGAAGGAGCTGGCGACGGGTGGTGGAACGCGCGCGCGAGGGCGGCACCGACGCGTATCCCGATCTTCCGGCGCTCGGTGTCGGCCGCCTGCTGGCTGTGCGAGCGCGACGATCGGGGGTCGCGTGCTTCGTGTGAACAACGTAACGTCGGGCTGGGCCTGCCTGCCGCCGCGCTCGGATCGCTGCTCCTCGAGAAGGCCGTATGGGAAGGCGCCGGACACGAGCTGCCCAACGAGGTTCACCGAATCGGTGCACTCGTAGGCGGAGGAGATGAACTGGCGAAGCGCGCGGTCAACTGCGCCGGTATTCGTGTTGCCGCACGGAGCGGTCGACCGCGCGCGTCGCCGACCTCGCGGCCCCGCGCTGGGCCTTGGCGGCGCCTGGAGATCGTTACCTCGCCGGCGGAAACCGCTCGCACGCTCACCCCGCTGAATGCCACCGCGATGCGGCGGGAACCATCATCGGCGCCTCGATCTTCGTGCAGCCGTCGGAGATCGCGCGCCACCTGCAGACTCCCGCGCAGGTGATGGGCGTCTGGCTGGCCTGCGGCATCCTCACGCTCGGGGCGCTGGTCTGCCGAGTTTCTCCTCGGCGTTCGCCGAGACCGGCGGCAGCATGTCGTCCTCCGCGACACGTTCTCGCCGCTCGCCGGGTTCCTGTGGGGTGGGCGTTCTGGGTCATGCACTCGGGCATCGTCGCCGCCATCGCTGTGGTCTTCGCGAGATACTGGCGGTGTTCCCGCCCGGGCGAGGCGTGCGCGTCGTCGCGGTGCTGGTGATCTCGCGCTCTGGCCCTGAACTGGCGTGGCGCGCGCCGGCAGCCGGGTCCAGACATGGCTGACGATCGCCAAGGTCGCGACGATCGCCGGCCTCGTGGCGGTCGGTCTGGCACTCGCACCCGCGGCGCCAACGCCTGCGCCTACCGGCGTCGCCGGCGCGGACGCGACGACCGGCCGCGGGTTGCCCCTGCTGGCGATGGCGGTATTCGCCTACGGCGGTTGGCACATGGTGACCTACACGGCCGGCGAGACTCCGATGGCCTCGCGAACCGTTCCGATCGCGCTCGTCACCGGGGTCGGTGTCGGCGTCACCGCGTGTTACGTCGCTCTCAACGTGGTATCTCCGCATCCTCCGATCGACGCGGTGCGCGCCTGGCGTGATCGCCGTCGACGCCGCCGATGCGCTCGTCGGGCGGCGGCTCAAGCCTGCTCGCCGCGCTGGTGCTGCTGTCGTCTGCTGGGGCGCGCCTGGTCACCGTGCTCTGCTCGGCCCCTGGCGTCTACCCCGCCAGTTGGCGAGGACGGCCTGGCGTTCGCTGGCTGGCGCACGCGCTGGTGGCACGGACGCCCCTCCCGCGCAATCGTCGCACAGGCCATCTGGTCGGGGATTCTCGCCGCGACCGGCGCCTACCGGGCTCTCTTCACCCGCGCGTCGTCTACACCGAGTGGCTGCTCTTCGTGCGCCTGGCCGCCGGAGCGTTCGTGCCGAGAAGACGTCCTACACTGGCCGGCGCATTTCGGCGTGGGGCTACCTGCTCGTGCCGCTCGTCTTCATCGCAGCGTCGCTGGCCATCGTCGTCAATCAGGTGGTGAGCGAGCCGCTCGACGCCGCGATCGGACTCCGGGATGGTCGCGCTTGGCGTGCCGGTCTACCATTGGCGCCATGCGCATCGTTGGCCTCCGCCAATCACTACTACCCGCCGGCCTACGTCGAGAACCTGGAAGGCGTCGGCATCGTCGGTGCGGGTGACCTACGACGCGGACGGCAACCCGCCTATCCACTTCCGGGCGATCAACATCCTGGTCCCCGGACACCGCGACATCGATCATCGGCAACGGGTGCTCGACGACCACCGCGTGGATACGCAGGTGTTGACCTTCACCACGCCCGGCGTCCGCCGCCGAGGCCAGCGCGGCGCTGGCGCGCGACGTCACGGCGCGCGTCGTCCGCGAGCGGCGCGGCGGCACCTGGCCACGCTGCCGCTGAACGACCCCGCCGCGTCGGTGACGGAGCTCGATCGCGCGATGCACCGCGCTCGGCCTGCCCGGCGCCATGGTGTTCAGCAACGTGAACCACGTGCTCAGCGACGAGCGGTTCGAGCCGCCTGGAAGAAGGCCGACGATCTGGGGGCGGTCATCTACATCCATCCGACGCACCCGCTGGGCGTCGAGGCGATGCTCGACTACTGGCTGATGCCGCCCGGGTTCCTGGATGGACACGACGCTCGCCGCCTCGAAGTCTTCAGCGGCGTCGTCGAGCGGCATCCGCGAACTGGCTGGGTGCTCACCTGCATGGGCGGCGCCATCCTCACCTCCTCGCCGAGCGGCTGGACCGCGGCTGGCGCGCGTTCGCCGACTGCCGCACATCGAGCGCCTGCCGAGCGAGCATTGTCGAAGTTCTGCATCGACACGGTCAACTTCGACGCCCTCGCCGCCGCCCTGCGCTCGACTTCGCCGGGCCTGACCGTCTTCGCCGGGAGCGACCATCCGCACCAGATCGGCAAGCGCATTCCGCTCGACGACCATCGCGGGCCTTCCCGACGAGCATGAAACGAAGATCTCGGCGAGAACGTGGCGGCGCTTCTCGGTCTGGGCTGACGCCGCCACCGTCTGTCGAACCCGCTGGCGCCCGAACGGGAAGGATGGCCGGCCTCAGCCGCCCGTGGTGCGCGCTTCGCTGTCGAGAAGTGACCGGCGTCGATCTCCACGCACCGACTCCCCCACTGACGCGCCTGCCGCAGCAGGTGCTCGGTGCCGCCGCTCTCGTCCGCTTCACGCTCGACGGCACAGCGAGGAGCACGGGCCGGCGCGCCCCGGTGCCGAGCGCATTGAAGAGCAGCCAGAAGCCAGCTCCCAGAGGTCGTATCCGGGCCTGTCCACCAGCCAGCCCGGAAGCGCCTTCGATTCCTCGAGCACGCGCGGAGGGAGGCGCTCGCACAGGTCGCGGTAGCGGATCCACCCAAGTTGGGCCGCCGCGCTGCACCGATTCCACCGAACTGGGCTTCCGGTAGCGCGAGCAGGAGTCGGGTCGGCAAGCCGAGCTCGGCGCAGACCTCGTGGAACAGGATGTCGCCGCCGCACGCGCCTTCCCGCGATCCCGATGGCCACGGCAGCTCGAGCTCCGCGCGGATCGCCGCCTCGATCAGCCGGCGCGCCGTCGCCTCGGCTGCGGCGGTCGGAGGGAATCCTCGCGGGAGCTCCGGCACGATCCGGCCCATCCACCATGTATCCGGTGAAGAGGACGACCTGATCGAGGCGCGGTGGTGGCTGGCCGATCACGGCCGCAGCCGCTTCGACGACGGTCAGCGCGGCGGAGACGTTCGGCTCGAACAGCTGCAGCTCCTGGAAGACGCCGAGGTTGCGACGCATCGCGTCGAGCGAGAACCAGTCCGCGTCGGCGACGACCTGCCGGTAGACCTGCGCGATGCGGTCGGGCCGGTTCTTCTGCGTGAGGAGCAGCAGATCGGCGCGGCTGCTGGCGCTCCACGGGTCCGCCGGACCCGTGCGCCTGCCCGCGACCTCGTCCATTTCGAGCGCCAGCGCGAGCGAGCCCACGAGCCGCGTGGCGAGTCGATCGCGCGCGGCGAGCGCCGACGTCGCGGACGCCTCGTCGTCGAACGCCTGCGCCCAGACGTCGGGCAGATCGCGCGCGAGCGTCGTCTGCGCCTGCAGCATGGCGAGCGCGTTCACGCCCGGATAGTGCGCGTTCAGATCCGCGTTGGCCGCCTGGACGTACAGCTCCAGCATGCGCGTGAAGTGCGCCGAGCGGAGCGCCGCCGCACGCCGCTGGTCCGGTGGCGCCGCGCGGTACTCGTCCATCCAGCGCGACTTCACGTTGCTCGCGAGGAGCGCCGTGACCTCGGCCCGATCCGCCGCGTCGCGCGCCAGGTCGAGCGCCCGCTGGATCGCCTGATCGGATCGCGTCAGAAGCGGCTCCCGCCGGTCGGGCGGCTGGGCGAACGCGAGCCGCTGGTAGATCGTGCCGAGCCGCTGGAACACGCGCGAGTCGTCGGCGCCCGCCGCCACGAGCGCCTCGAAGGTCTCGCGGGCTCCTTCGTACGCGCGCAGCTTGAACTGCGCCTCGCCGACGAGCCGCAGCCCCTCCTGATCCCACTCGAAGCCCTGCGCCTCCTCGGCGCACAGGCGGAGATCGCCGCGCTGGTGATCGCGTCGCGCCCGCTCCACGTCGTCCGCGAATCCCTGCGGCACCGTCACGAGCTGCGCGCGGCCGTGCGGCTGCAGCCGGGGAAGGAGCTGGAAGATCGGACTGCTCGGTCCCTGGGAGGCCAGCGTCGACCGCAGTGCCTGCGCGAGCGCCGTCACAGTCGCGCCGTCCGCGCCCGCCGGGTCCGCCGCGTCGTAGAGGAAGTAGCGATCCGTCTGCAGGTCGAACGGGTACTTGTCCGGGGTCTCGCTGCGAATCACGAACGTGTGCTTCGGGCGCAGCGCGTGCCGGACGCCCAGCTCGTAGAACGCGTTCGCGTTGTGGATCGACACGTCGGCGATCACCAGGTCGGCCACGACGAGCAGCCGGAACATGTCCTCGCGGATGTTGCCGGCCCGGCTGATCTCTCCCGTGGTGCCGCCGTCGATGGCGATGCCGAGCGCCCTCAGCCGCTCGAGCGCAGGCTGGATCAACTCGGCCTCGACACGATCGAAATCGATGCCCTCCTTGAGCCCGAACGGCCGGACGATGAAGGCTCGCATGCGCGTTCCCGGCTACGAGCCCGCGCTCGCGGCGCGGGCGGGGAGATCGAACGCGTGCGGGAAGTGCGCGCCGGCGATCTGCTTCTCGGCGGCCGCGGCGCCGACCCTCGCGAGGAGCGCGACGTTGCCGGGATCGTCCATCGCGCGCAGGTTCGCC
>JAXLXP010000024.1:0-5841 GCA_046327955.1 Binatia bacterium
GAACGGTGTCCGGCGCGCGCCGCATTCGCGCCGGGCGTGGTGCAAGCTCCAGGAGGGGCGACATGTTCGAAACCTATTACGAGTCGATGCGCCGGCAGGGGATCTCGCGCCGGAGCTTCCTCAAGTTCTGCAGCCTGACCGCCGCCTCGCTCGGCCTGGGCGACGCCGGCGCGCAGCAGATCGCGAAGGCGATGGAGACCAAGCCGCGCACGCCGGTGATCTGGATCGAGGGTCTCGAGTGCACGTGCTGCAGCGAGTCGTTCATCCGCTCGGCGCACCCGCTCGCCAAGGACGTCGTGCTGTCGATGATCTCGCTCGACTACCACATGACGCTGCAGGCCGCGGCGGGCGAGCAGATGCGCACGCTCGCGCACGAGATCATGGCGAAGCACAAGGGCAACTACATCCTCGCCTGCGAAGGCAACCCGCCGCTCGCCGACGACGGCGTCTACTGCCTTTACTACGGCAGGCCGTTCGTCGAGGTGCTGCGCGAGTACGCGAAGGACGCGAAGGCGATCGTCGCCTGGGGCAGCTGCGCGTCGTGGGGCTGCGTCCAGGCCGCGAAGCCCAATCCGACGCGCGCGACGCCGATCGACAAGGTGATCACCGACAAACCGATCGTCAAGATTCCGGGCTGTCCGCCGATCGCCGAGGTGATGACCGGCGTGCTGTCGTACGTCCTGACCTTCGACCGGCTGCCCGACCTCGACCTCCAGGGACGGCCGAAGATGTTCTACGGCCAGCGCGTGCACGACAAGTGCTACCGGCGGCCGCACTTCGACGCGGGGCAGTTCGCCGAGCGCTTCGACGACGCGGGAGCCCGCATGGGCTACTGCCTGTACAAGGTGGGCTGCCGGGGGCCGGTCACCTACAACGCCTGCTCGGCGCTGCGCTGGAACGGCGGGCTGTCGTTCCCGATCCAGTCGGGCCACGGCTGCATCGGCTGCTCCGAAGACGCGTTCTGGGACAAGGGCGGCTTCTACGACCACCTGACGACGGTCAAGGTGCCGGGCATCGCCGGCGTCGAGGGCACGGCGGACCGGATCGGCGTCACGGCGCTCGCGGCCGCGGGCGCGGCGGTGGCCGCGCACGCCGCGGTGAGCGCCATCAAGCAGGCGCGCAGCAGGTCCGCCAACGACAAGCTGGCCGACACGGAGAAGTGATCATGGCGACGCTCCAGACCCAGGGCTTCACGCTCGACAACAGCGGCAAGCGCATCGTCGTCGATCCGATCTCGCGGATCGAGGGACACCTGCGCATCGAGGTCAACGTCGACAAGCAGAACGTGATCCGCAACGCGGTGTCCACCGGCACGATGTGGCGCGGCCTCGAAGGTGATCCTCAAGGGCCGCGATCCGCGCGGCCGTGGGCCTTCACCGAGCAGATCCGGCGCGACGGCGCACCGGCGTGCACGCGCTCGCCTCGGTGCGCGCGGTCGGCGAGACGCTCGGGATCAAGATCCCGAAGAACGCGAGAACACGATCCGCAACCTGATGCACGCGACGCTGTACGCGCAGGATCACCTCGTCCACTTCTACCACCTGCACGCGCTCGACTGGGTCGACGTCGATGTCGGCGCTCAAGGCCGACCCGAAGAAGACCTCGGAGATCCAGCAGTCGATCTCGCCGTGGCCGCTTTCCTCGCCCGCCTACTTCCGCGACGTGCAGAACCGGCTCAAGAAGTTCGTCGAGCGGCCAGCTCGGCATCTTCGCCAACGCCTACTGGGGCCATCCCGCGTACAAGCTGCCGCCGAGGTAGACCTGCTCGCGACCACGCACTACCTCGAGGCGCTCGACTTCCAGAAGGACATCGTCAGGATCCAGACGATCTTCGGCGGGAAGAACCCCACCCGAACTGGCTGGTCGGCGTGCCGAGCCCGATCAACGTCGACGGCACGGGCGCCGTCGGCGCGGTCAACATGACCGCCTCAGCATGGTCGGCGACATCTTGCGACCGGACGATCGAGTTCGTCGACCAGGTCTACATCCCGGACAGCCTGATCGCGGTGGCCGGCTTCTACAGGACTGGGCGCAGTGGGGCGGCGGCCTGTCCGGCAAGGGCTGATGCTCGCCTACGGCGACTTCCCCGAAGCCGAACGACTACTCGAACGCGAGCCTCGGGCTCCCCTCGGGGTGATCCTCGACGGCGACCTCTCCAAGGTGCACGACGTCGACCTCAAGGATCCGGGCCAGATCCAGGAATGGGTCACGCACTCCTGGTACAAGTACGCGCAGGAAGAGAACGGTCTGCACCCGTTCGACGGCGTCACCGAGCGAACTTCGTGCTCGGCAAGGACGCGCAAGGGCAGCCGCACCGAGGATCAAGGAGATCGACGAGTCGGCGAAGTACTCGTGGGTCAAGGCGCCGCGCTGGAAGGGCAACGCCGTCGAGGTCGGGCCGCTCGCGCGCTACGTCGTGGCGTACGCCCGCGGCCGCAAGGACGTGAAGGAGCAGGTCGACGCGGTGCTGAAGACGCTCGACGTGCCGATCACGGCGCTGTTCTCGACGCTCGGTCGCACGGCGGCGCGCGGCCTCGAGTGCCAGTGGGCGGCGCACAAGATGAAGGAGTACTACAACGAGCTCATCGCCAACATCAAGGCGGGCGACCTCGCGACCGCCAACGTCGAGAAGTGGGAGCCGTCGACCTGGCCCGCGGAGGCCAAGGGCGCCGGACCGTGCGAGGCGCCGCGGGGCGCGCTCGGGCACTGGATCAAGATCAAGGGCGGCAAGATCGATTCGTACCAGTGCGTGGTGCCGACGACGTGGAACGGGGGGCCGCGCGACGCCAAGGGGCAGATCGGCGCCTTCGAGGCGGCGCTCCTGAACACGCCGATGGCGAAGCCCGAGCAGCCGGTCGAGATCCTGCGCACGATCCACAGCTTCGACCCGTGCCTCGCCTGCGCGTCGCACGTGCTGGGGCCCGACGGCGAGGAGCTCGTGTCGGTCAAGGTGCGGTAGGGAGGCGGCGATGCGCGTCGAGCGTGTGTCCGGCCGGGTCCTCGCGGGCCCGTACGAGCCGGTGTACGTGTACGAGGCGCCGGTGCGGCTGTGGCACTGGGTCACGATGCTGTGCATCTTCGTGCTCGCCGGAACCGGCTACCTGATCGGCAGCCCGCCGCCGGCCATCGGCGGCGAGGCGGTCGACAGCTTCTTCTTCGGCTGGATCCGGATGGTCCACGAAGTGGCGGGGATGATCCTCGTCGTCGCGATGCTGGTCCGGATCTACTGGGCGATCGTCGGCAACCGGAGCGCGCGCAGCATCTTCTACGTGCCGTTCTGGAGCGGCGAGTGGTGGCGGGGCTTCTGGAGCCAGATCGGCTACTACCTGTTCCTGAAGAAGGAGTCCGACCTGTGGGTCGGGCACAACCCGGTCGCCCAGGCCGCGATGTTCTTCATGTTCACGCTCGGGACGCTGTTCCTGTGCGTCACCGGGCTCGCGCTGTTCGCCCAGCAGTGGGGCTGGGGCACCGGCTGGATGCGCTGGTTCGGCTGGGTCGTCGTGCTCCTGGGCGATCCGCAGACGGTCCGGACGTGGCACCACCTCGCGATGTGGTACGTGCTGCTGTTCGCGCTCGTCCACATGTACATGGTCTTCCGCGAGGACATCATGAGCGGCCAGACCGTCGTCAGCACGATGGTGAACGGCATCCGCATGTGGAAGCGGGAGCCGCGCGGCTGAAGGCGGACGACCGGTGCTCGCGCGGTTCGAGAGCGCTCGGGCGATGGGCCCCCGGGGCGGCAGGCCGGCGCGGCTCTCGCTCGCCTCGCGGCGTCCGCCGCACCCGGGCGAGTTCCTCGAGTCGCGCTACCTGAAGCCGCTCGCGATCTCGCAGACCGAGCTCGCGAGCGCGCTCGGGATCTCGCGGCGGCGCGTCAACGAGCTCGTCAACGGCCGCCGGGCGATCACCCCGGACACGGCGGTGCGCCTCGCGATGTACTTCGGCAACGACGCCGCGTTCTGGATGCACCTCCAGGTCGCCTGGGACATGCACGCCGCGGTGCGCGAGGTCGTCGTGACGAAGGCGCGGCGCCGCCGCACCGGGGCCTGAGCCGGGAACCCGGTCGGCGCCGTTCGTCCGGCCAAGCGGTCCCGCGGTCAGACCGCGACGGACCCCTACCACCGCACGCCGCCGAAGCTCCCGTCGAAGCTGCAGACGTTGTCGTGCCCGTGTAGCGACCGAGCACGCCGCTCGTCTCGACGACCATGTCGAAGAACGTGACGCTGCCGACGGCGCCGCTCGTGCAGACGTAGGTCGTGTCGGCGCGCCCGATCTGGCCTTGCTGCGTGTAGGTGCCGCTGAACCGGCAGGTCGGCGTCTGGATCTGGATCAGCGGGCCGTTCTGGGTCACGACCATTGCCCCCGAGTCGCGCGTCGTGATGCCGTTGAGGAACGGATTCCCGCACCCGTACGTCGTGTCGATCGTGCCGCCGTAGTAGGTGCCGGTCATGTCGTTGTTGCGCAGCGTCTGCCGCTCGATCGGCTTGACGACGCTCGTCCCGTCGACCGTGTAGGAGAGCGTCGCCTGCGCGACGAAGGCCGACTGGAACGTCATCGTCCCGACCTTGCGCCACTGGTACTGCGCCGGGATCCAGGGGCCGCCGAACCAGGGCCCGACCGTCGCGAGGAGATCGCCGCGGAAGACCGCCTCGCCGGCGACGTTGGTGCCGATGTAGTCCAGCGTCGCGACGTACCAGGCAGGCTGGCCCGAGGGCCCGTAGACGAACATCGTCACGAACATCGTGGCGGCCTGCTGCGAGACGTTCGCGCCCCACCCGGACTCCGTCGGAACCCACCAGAGGTCGCTGTAGTTCGTCGAGAACGCGGTCGCGCCCGCGCCCGGCGGCAGCGATGTCGCGAGGACGACGAGCGCCGCCCGCAGCCAGCGAATCGGATTCGTTCTCATTGCGTGGATCTCCCGTCGCGGTGACGCCGCGCGCGTCCGAGGTGCGGCTGCGAACGGGCCGCGGATTCCGGGACCGCGAACGCCGCCTCGTCCGGGCCATCCTCCGCCCGGCGCCCGCCACGCACATTGACCTAGGGCAATACGCGCCCCGCCCCGCCCGGTAGGCTCCACCGTGTTACGCGACACGTTACAAACGCCATGGACGCACGCCGCGAAGCGCTGGTCCTCGGAATCGGCAACGTGCTGTGGGCCGACGAAGGCTTCGGCGTGCGCGCCGTCGAGGCGCTCCACGCCGCGTACGCATTCCCGGAAGACGTCCTGCTCGTCGACGGCGGCACCCTGGGCCTCGGGCTCTACGAGCCGGTCGCCCTCGCGCGGCGCGTGCTCGTTCTCGACGCGATCGACTTCGCGCTCGCGCCGGGGACGGTCAAGGTCCTGCGCGGCGACGAAGTCCCGGCCTGGGGGCGCGCGAAGATCTCGCCGCACCAGACCGGCTTCAACGACGTCCTCGCGCTCCTGCAGCTGAACGGCCGCGCGCCGGAGACGATCGCGGCGATCGGCGTCCAGCCGCTCGTGCTCGAGGACTTCGGCGGAAGCCTCTCGGAACCCGTCAGGAACCGCCTTCCCGAGGTCGTGGCGCTCGCCGCGGGCGAACTGGCCTCCTGGGGATTCCCCGGCGTCGCGCGGCCCGCAGGCGCCCGTTTCGAGCCCCTGCACGCCGGCGCGCTCGCGCTCGCCGACTACGAGTCGGGTCGGACCTCCGAAGCCGACGCGTGCCGCATCGGCGACCCCCGCGTGCTCGCGGGCGCGAGGGAGCGCTGACGATGTGCATCGGCATCCCCATGCAGGTCGTCGCCGTCGAGGGCACGACCGCGACCTGCGAGGGCCGCGGCCGGAGCGAGCGGATCGACCTCGCGCTCGTGGGAGAGGTCCCG
>JAXLXP010000025.1:0-2513 GCA_046327955.1 Binatia bacterium
GTCTCGACGACATGCGCGGTCCGACCGCTCCGACCCGGTCCATCGTCGAGCTCGCGTCGCGTCAGTTCGGCGTCGTGTCGCGGCGCGACCTGGCCGCCGCCGGCCTTCGAGCGGGCGCCATCGACCGCCGCATCGCGTCCGGGCTGCTTGTCCCGCTCCACCGGGGCGTCTACGCCGTCGGCCACACCGCGCTGCGCCGGGAGGGACGATGGTTGGCGGCCGTCCTCGCGTGCGGGCCAGATGCTGTCCTCTCCCACCGGTCGGCCGCCCGTGCCGCCGGCGTCCGCCACGCGGACCCGCCGTTCGTCGAGGTGACATCACCGCGCGGTCGTGGGCGCGGGCGCCGCGGGCTCGTCGTGCACGAGGGGCGGCTGACCGGGGACGACGTCATGCTCATGTATGGCGTCATCCCGATCACCACGCTCGAGCGGACCCTTCTCGACGTCGCGGAGGTCGAACCGCCGCGTGAGCTCGAACGCCAGCTCGATCGCGCAGTGCAGTTGCGCCGCTACGACGGACCGGCGATCGACGCGACCATCGCTCGTGCCCACGGTCGCCACGGGATTCGGCCTCTCGCCGCGGCACTTGCGCGCATCCGCCCAGAGCAGGGTGCGACGCGATCGTGGCTGGAGCGACTCATGCTCGTTCTGGCCGCTGACCGCCGGATCCCGCCTCCCGAGGCCAATGTCTGGGTGGCTGGCCGCGAGGTCGATCTCCTGTGGCCGACCGAGCGCCTTGTGGTCGAGCTCGACAGCCACGCCTTCCATACGTCGCCGGCGGCCTTCGAGCAGGATCGCCGGCGCGACGTCGAGCTGCGCGCCCTGGGCTACACGGTCTACCGCTTCACCTGGCGCCAGATCACCCGTGAGCCACAATGGGTGGCGGGGCATGTGGCGCGCGCGCTGGCGAGCGCCCCGCAACCGGGACGCGCACGCGCCGCGTGAGAGAGCATCCCCTGCTTCAATCCCGGCGTGGTCCGCGATCCGCGCAGCGAAGCCGACGAGCGCCTCCGCGGTCGCGTCCGCGCGCGGCACCGCAACGGCCGGCCCATCGCGGCGCCGGCAGCAACAAGATTGGCCTGCGCTGGACGCTTGGGGCTTCGGCACCGTCCTTCGCAGTTGGCATCCAGCTGCGCGTCGAGGTGACGAGCTCGTTCGCGCGGAGATCGGCCACGCGCCGACCGACCGCGCACGTCTCACCACCCTGCGCAACGCCGCGGCGCTCACCGGCATCGAGCACGCCGACGACGCGGCGCTGACCGTCGACCACGCCGCATCGCGCCGGATCGGCGCGTACGTCTCGCCCTTGACGGCGTCGGCCGCCGACCCCGCACTCCGGAACGCCTCCGGATCCACCGGCGCCTTGCTTCCGTTCGCCGCGCTGCACGGCGCCGCCGATCAGCGCGACGCCGCCCTGGCCTTCCTGCGCCAGCATCGATCGGCGCTCGTCAACGGGTAAGCCGGTAGATCCTCCGTGCAGCGACGGCATCGTCCAGAACAGCGGGCGAGCCGGAATCACCCAGGCGCATCGCCGAGTCCATTCTCCAGGGCGTCGCGCGACATCTTTACTGAGGTTTGGCGACAATCTCGCTTGATTGTCACGACAATCTCGCTACAATACGGGACCGTGCCCCTTGGATTCGCCAGCGAAGCGGCCCACGTCCGGGAGACTGGCCACCTGACGACGGCGGACATCGCCCGCGCCACAGGGGTCGACGATTCCACTGTCCGCGCGTGGCTGAACGAAACGCGCTCCCCGTCAGGCGAGCGCGCTGAAAGGCTGGCGGAGCTCTCATCGCTCGTCGAGCGACTCGTGCACGTCATGGAGCCCGCGTATGTCCCGGTCTGGCTACGCAAGCCCAACGCGCTGCTCGATCACGAGAAGCCGATCGACCTCGTGGCGACGGCCGACTACCGCAAGGTCTCCAAGGTCATCGCCGCACTCGAGGCCACCGCTATCTCATAGCGCTCCGGGAATCACTTGGACGTCGATCCCGTCGAGATCCACGGGATGTGGTGGCGACACATCCCGGC
The DNA here is from genome assembly GCA_046327955.1 of Binatia bacterium. Lineage (GTDB taxonomy): Bacteria > Desulfobacterota > Binatia > DP-6 > DP-6 > JAXLXP01. The sequence continues at coordinate 2,034 of JAXLXP010000025.1, forward strand.
AGGTGGTGACGTGTTCTATGAGCCCGACGACCCTGCCGACAACCGTTGGCAGCGAGGATCCACCGTGGACGCCTTGTACCTCGGCGACGAAGCCGCCACGGTATGGGCTGAGTGGTACCGCTTCCTCGCCGAGGCAGGCATACCTCCGATGGCCGCACTGCCTCGCGACCTATGGCGGTGGAACATCGAGCTCGAGGTCGCCGATCTGTCCGATCCTGCGCGTCTGGCCCGCGTCGGACTCCCGGTCCCCAAGCCCGGCCAGCTTCAGTGGCCGATGTTCCAAGATGTGGGGGAGCGGCTGTATCACGACGGATGGGCGGGCATCCTCGCGCCGTCGGCGGCGAGACCCAGGTTCCTCGTCCTGTGCGTGTTCCGTGATTCGCGGGAGACCGACGGAACGCGTCCGATGCCGCCGCCGACCCTGCATAAGTATCCGCCCCAGGTGCCGCAGGGCATGACGACCTGACCTGATCCAGTCCC
>JAXLXP010000026.1:0-1989 GCA_046327955.1 Binatia bacterium
CCCACGGCATCCGCTCCATGGTCTTGGACCACGGTGAGCCTTCCGCGTGACGGTGCCGGCGACTACCTCTTGGGCGGAAGCAGCGCGCCGAGGCGGGAGAAGGCACCCACATCCCTCGGGCATGGCTCGGCCGCCGCGCGGGCCGGGCCCGGCGTCGAGTCCAATGGCTGGCGTGCTCGTCCTCGAGCGCATAGGGTGCGCGCATCCCGTCGCCTGCTCGAGGAGGAAAGCCGTGCGTCGTCTTCGCCCGTCCCGGCCGTCGCCTGCGATGGCCGTCGCCCTGGTTGCCCTCTTCGTCGCGCTCGGCGGGTCCGCCGTCGCGGCGTCGGGGCAGATCTCACGTCTCATCAACGGCACCTCGATCAAGCGCGGCACCCTCCCGGGCGACCGGCTCAAGCGCGGGACCGTCAAGGGCGACCGGATCGCGCGGCGCACGTTGACCGGGACCCAGGTGAACGTCGCGCGGCTCGGGACCGTGCCGAAGGCGAAGGCGGCGGACACCGCGGCGCGGGCGACCAACGCCACGACCGCGCAGAACGCGGTCAACGCTTCGAGCGTCGGCGGGGTGGCGACCAAGCGCTTCCTGGTCAAGGTGGCCACGGGCGGGGCGGCCACGACGGTCCTGTCGCTCGGGGGTGTGACGCTCACGGGTGCGTGCCCGGGCGGCCGCCCGACGCTCAGCGCGAACACGGCGGTCGACAACGCGTGGATGCGCGGCCACTTCCTCACGGAGGCGACCGCCACCGGCAGCGCCGACACCAAGATCGTGCAGAGCTTCGGCAACTCCGACTTCGACACGAACGAGACGGTCACTCTCGTCGACAATGCGATCACGACGGGTCGCCGCGGCGACGTCCTCGCGACCTACCTGCGCGACGGCGCGCCCGAGGTCCGCATCGCGATGGTCGTCGACGACAGCGGGACGCTCGGCGGCTTCGCGGGCTGCCTCTTCGCAGGCGACGCCACGATCGGCTAGGCCGGCGCGCGTCGGCGGCGCGCGACTACCGCTTGGGCGGAAGGAGCGCGCCGATGATCCAGAAGATCGGGATGAAGATCCCGATGATGAACATGATCCAGTGACCCTTGCGGATCGAGGTGATGCCGAGGGTGATGAGCAGGACCACGTAGAGGACGCCGAGCAGCACGACGGCGGTGGTCGAGGCGGCGAGGACCATTGACGCTCCGGGTTCGGGGACGGGCCAGCGGTCGAAGCTAGGGCCGCGCCGGGTCGCGCGCATCATCCGTTCGGGATGAGGCGGCCGGTTCGCGCCCGCCCGTGTGCGTTCGCGCCCCGTTATCGTCCGTGGCCGTGGCCAAGATCCTGATCTCCAAGGCCAGGCCCGCGCGGCGCCGCGACGCGGCGAAGGCGAGCGCCGACTACGGCGCGAGCGCGGAGCCGGACTGGCGGACGGTCGACTGGCGCTCGCGCCAGCACGACGCCGAGATCATGGGGGCGAAGGTCCATTACGTGGACCTGGGCGAGAGCGGCGACGAGGCGCCCGTCGTCTTCGTCCACGGGCTCGGCGGCTCGTGGCAGAACTGGCTCGAGAACGTGCCCGCGGTGGCGCGGACGCGCCGGGCGATCGCGGTCGACCTGCCGGGCTTCGGCTGGTCCGAGCCGCCCGCCGGGAACATCTCCATCTCGGGCTTCGCCGACGCCGTCGAGGCGCTGTGCGACCACCTGGACCTCGGTCCGGTCGCGCTCGTGGGCAACTCGATGGGCGGCTTCACCTCGGCGGAGGCGGCGATCCGCCATCCGGATCGCGTCGAGCGCCTGGTGCTCGTCGACGCGGCCGGGATCTCGACCTCGGAGCTGATGCGCCGCCCGGCGCGCGCGATGGCGAAGATGCTGACGCTCGGCACCACCGCCCGCGCGCGCAGGACCGAGCCCGCGGGCTCACGGGCGGTGCTGCCCGCGCGTCCGGGCGCGCTGCACGCCGCGGTCGCGACGATCGCCCGGCATCCGACCCGACTGAAGCGAGACCTGCT
>JAXLXP010000027.1:0-1901 GCA_046327955.1 Binatia bacterium
GTGCTGCTCGCCGGATTCGTGCATCTGTTCCTGATCCCGCACGCGCTCGCCGGCAAGGTCATGAACATCCATCCCGCGCTGCTGCCCAGCTTCGGCGGGCCCGGCCTCTACGGGATGCGCGTGCACGAGGCGGTGCACAGGGCGGGCGTGAAGATCACCGGCTGCACGGTGCACTTTGCCGACGATCACTACGATCACGGCCCGATCATCGTCCAGCGCGCGGTGGCCATCGACGACCAGGACACGCCCGATACCATCGCCCACAAGGTGTTCGAGCAGGAGCTGCTCGCCTACCCGGAGGCGGTGCGGCTGTTCGCGCAGGACCGGCTACGCATCGAAGGCGGCCGCGTGCGCGTCCTGCCGCCATGACGCGGCGCCCGTCCGCCCTCAGCGGCGGTAGAACACAAAGACCGCGTCGAGCGCCGCGGTCTCGCGGGTCGCGCGCGAGCCGCGCGTGGTCACCCGGAACTGCAGGTACGGATCGCCGTCGGCGACATCGATGCTGGGCGACCAGGACGTCGCATTGCCGCCGCTGCTGGTCTGCGCCCCGCGGAACTCGATCGTGACCTCGACGCTCTGCGCCAGCTCGCTCGGCGATGGATCCACGAGCACACCAAGGTAGTCGGGCGAGTTCGTGCCGCTCACGCCGACGAATGCCGACTCCAGGCGAGCGGTGGTGGTGAGGAAGTCGAACGCAGCGAAGTACCGGACGTTGTCGCCGTAGTCCGAGCCGGGGTCGGGTCCGGCGGCGCACAGCGCCCGCACATCGGTGCGGCTGTCGGGATCGATCGGGTTCAACGCGTCGGTGCCGTAGCTGAACACGCGAAACCGCGGCCACGGGAAGGTCGCCGGAGAGCTCGACGCGGCGAAGCGCGCCTGGAACGACACCGCCGTCTGCTGCGGCCGCACGCGGTACTCGAGCAGCAGGCTGCTCGAGCTGTCCCAGGTGAACGAGTCGCGGAAGTCGGGCCAGGGCAAGTAGCGATTCGGGTTGCCGGGGAGCTTGATCAGCCTTGCCGGATCGATCACGTACGGCGCGTGATCGACCACCGCCGCCAGCTGGTCGCGGTAGTGCGGTGCCTCCTGGTCGGTGACGCAGCGCCCGAGCTCGTAGCTGTCGCGGTCGAACGCCGAGCCCAGGCCCGAGTGGGAGTCGGCGAAGCTCGGCACGATCGCGGAGTCCGCGGCATAGACCGAGACGTCCTCGTAGACGTCGGGTGGGTTGGCGACCAGCTTGCTCGCATCGAACGGCGACCAGCAAAGGCGCACCAGATCGAGGGTCGAGCCGGCGAGGTCGGCGCTCGGCAACGCGTGGTCCGGCGGGTACACGTGCTGGAAGCGTGCCCCGAACACGCCGTTGAAGGGGGTGAGCGGCGGCGCGGTCGTGTCCTTCGGCAGGCTCTGGCCGGGCGGCGGATTGAGGTCGTCGAGCAGGCGCGACAGCGAACGGATGTCCTTGGGCGCGAGGTAACCGTCGCTCGCCTGGTTGAACTCGAGCGCGGTCGGGCCGTACAGCTCGGCGCGATCCTGGTACCTGATCGCTGGCCGGCCGCTGTCCGGGTCGGTGACGACGTCCGGCACGCCGCGAAACAGGTGCACGAGCGCGCCGACGTCCGTGCCCGACGTGTCCGGCGGCACCTCGGCATCGAAATCGAACGCGTACTCGATCTTGACCACGGCCGGGTCGAACGCGCTGTCGGGGAAGGCCAGCGCGCGCCCCGCGGCACCGAGGAGCCCGCGCCAGCCCTGCTTCACGAACGCCGCGATCTGATCGCTCGTGAGCCGCCCTTGCAGGTAGCTCAGCTCTGGCACGAGGCGGATCGTGAACGTGCGCGTCTTCACCGTGCCGGCCGGCCCGGCCACGAAACCGTGCACCCTCGACCCCGCAGCGACCCGATGGC
>JAXLXP010000028.1:0-1765 GCA_046327955.1 Binatia bacterium
TTCTGCGACGAGTGGGAGCAGGCCTCACACGGCGGCGAGCTGACCGGCGCCGCCCGGGCGGGGAGGATCTCCCGCGCGGACGTGGAGGAGCTGGGCGCGGTGCTGGCCGGCGAGGCACCGGGGCGCACCTCGCCGGAGGAGGTCACGCTGTTCGACTCGAGCGGGCTCGCGATCCAGGATCTCGCCGTCGCGCTCGCCGTGCTCGACGCGTGGCGCGCGGGGCGGGTGGCGGCCCCGCGCGTCGAGCTCTGAGGGCTCCGGAGGGTCGTCCTAGATCCCCACCTGCCCGCGGCGCAGTCGGAAGGTCCGCGTGCCGTGCAGCTTCGTGGTGCGCCGGCGGACCGTCTGCAGCTTCTTCATCGTGACCTTCAGCTCCTTGGCGGTCGCGTGGCAGACGACGTAGCCGTGGTGCAGGTAGTCGAGCTCACGCAGCCACGGGCTCGATCGGCGCTGAGCGGCGAGCTCCGCGCGCGGCTGCTTCGGGTCGTCGGGCGTCCCGTAGCCGGGCTTCTTCAGGATCGCGGCGACCTCGGTGTCGCTGGCGGACGTGATCGACCCGCCGACGAACTCGGTGGCGACCGTCCGGCCGGCCGCGGTCTGCACGTTGCCGGCCGCGAAGGCGTGGTAGTCGCCGGTGAGGAAGACGACGTCCTTGATCCGGTTGTGCTGGATCGTGCGCAGCAGGGCCTCGCGCTCGCGCGGGTAGCCGATCCAGGTGTCGAACGTGGTGTAGTCGCTCGCGTCGATCTTGATCGGCATGATCATCACGCCGTTGGCGATCAGCTTCCAGGCCGCGCGCGATCTCGCCAGCCCGCCCTTCGCGAACGCCGCCTGCTGGCGGCCGAGGAACGCCCGCTCCCGATCCCAGTCGGCGCAGACCCTGCCGCTGTCGTCGCACGGCTGGCCCTGGCGGTACTGACGCTCGTCGAGCACGAACAGGTCGACCAGCCGTCCGAAGCTCGCCTTGTGGTAGAGCCGGTATCGGCCGCCGCGCACGAAGTAGGTCGGCATGTTCTCGATCCACGCGCGGTAGGCGGCGTTTCGCCGCGCCAGCGAGTACCCGCCCAGGACGTCGCCGCCGGTCGGCTCGGCTCCGGCGTAGTTGTTCTGGACCTCGTGGTCGTCCCAGAGCGAGATCATCGCGTGCCGGGCCGCCATGCGACGAAGGTTCGCGTCGCTCCGAACCGTGCGGTAGCGCTCGCGGTAGTGCTCCAGGTCCAGGGGACCCTCGGGCCCGCTCGTGTAGTTGCCCGGGCGCACGGCGGTCGGCGGAGACGAGCTGATCTCGTAGATGAAGTCGCCGAGGTTCACGACGAAGTCCACGTCCTCGTCGGCGAGCAGCGCGTGCGCGTTGTAGAAGCCGAAGGTGTACTCCTGGCAGGAGAAGTAGGCGAGCTTCACCGGCTGGCGCGAGTCGGCGGGCAGCGCGGTGCGGAACCGCCCGACCGCCGAGTCAGCGGTGCGCGTCGAGAAGCGGTACCAGTACTGCTCGTGGGGCCGCAGGCGCCCGATCCGCGCCTTGGCGACGTGCCCGAGGTCGTCGCCGGTGCCGATGTTGGTGCGTGCCACGACGCGGCGGAAGCCGCGATCGCGGGCGATCTCGAGCTCGACGCTGCCCTTGCCGCCGACGCCGTCCAGACGCGTCCACAGCGTGATCCCGCTCGGCGTCGGATCGCCGGCGGAGATCCCGTCCGGGAACCGCCCGCCACTGAACGACGGGGCCCGGCGTGCGCTGGTCAGGCCGCGAGCGAGCGCGTCCGGCGCG
>JAXLXP010000029.1:0-3828 GCA_046327955.1 Binatia bacterium
TGGACACGATGGTGTTGATCACTCCGCCATGGCAGATCGCCGCGATGCGCCGGCCGGGATTGCCGCCGATCAGCTCCTCGAAGGTCGTCAGCACCGTCTCCGAGAACCGGGCGTAGATCTCACTCAGCCCGAGGTCCGCCCAGCGCCCCTCGGCCAGGGCGCGCATCCGCGCCTGATCGGTGCGCCACAGGTCCTCGACCTTGACGTACGCGGCCTCGCCGGTGTTCAGCTCGGCCAGTCCCGGGACGACCTCCAGCTCCGCCCCCGTGGCGCGGGTCAGCGGCTCGGCCGTCTCGCGCGCACGCTGCATGGGGCTGGTGCACACGGCGTCGATCGCCTCGTCGCCGATCCACTCGGCCAGCAGCGCGGCCTGCCGCCGTCCGCAGTCGCTCAGGGGCGGGTCGGTGGTGGCAACCCCTGCTACCGATCCGGGCTCGCCGTGTCTGATCAGGAGGACCTCCATGGCTCGACCGGGCTACCCGGCCGCCTTCAGCGGCTGTGCGGCCTCCCGAGCGACATCCACGCCCAGGGCGAGCCGCAGCTCCTCGTGGAGCTGCATCCAGACGGTGTGGTAGGACTCGATGCGCGGTGAGGCGAACCACCGCCGGTCGCCGTCGTCCAGCGCCTCGAGCGCCTGGCCGAAGCGCTCGGCGTACTCGCCGAACCGCGGGGCCGCGCTGGCCAGGTGCCCCAGCACCGGCACGATGCGCTCGTGGACCGACTCCAGCCGCTCGCGCACCTCCCAGTCGTACGTCGCGTCGTCGTGGTCGTTGGGCACGCCGTCCGGGCGAACCTGCCATGCCGAGCAGATGTCGAGGAACTCGGCGTTGAGCGGCATGAACGCGTCGTAGCCCCTGCCGAGCGCCGCGCGCTCCGGAGCGTCGGCCGGCAGCTCGGCGTTGCGCCGAGCGGTCTGCGCCCCCATGTCCGTCACGGTGACCAGCGAGCCGCAGCGCCGGGCCAGACCGTCGGCGATCAGCTGCTCGGTCACCTCGTCGCCGTCGGCGGGCACCATCCCTCGCACCTTCAGCATGTGCAGTCGCGACTTGTGCGGCTCGTTCATCGCTCTCCTCACTACCGCGTGGCGGGATGCCGTTCGCGCTCCTCCCAAAACCACATATGCATCAATTTGTCGCAGTGTACCATCAATCGTCCTATACGGGCGACGATCGGGAGGATGGCGTGGCAGGACCGCTGGCAGGCATACGCATCGTGGAGATCGCCGGGATGGGTCCTGCCCCGTTCGCGGGCATGGTCCTCTCCGACATGGGCGCCGACGTCGTGCGGGTGGACCGCGCCGCGGCCGCCCGGATGCCGGTCGACCCCATCGCCGCGCTGCTGGGGCGCAACCGGCGCTCGGTGGCCGTCGACCTCAAGCACCCCGAGGGCCCCGAGGTGGTGCTCGGGCTCGTCGCATCCGCCGACGCGCTCATCGAGGGGTTCCGGCCCGGCGTCATGGAGCGCCTGGGCCTCTCGCCCGAGACATGCCTCGCGCGCAACCCGCGGCTGACCTACGGACGCATGACCGGCTGGGGCCAGGACGGGCCCTACGCGGCCGCGGCCGGCCACGACATCAACTACATCGCACTGTCGGGCGCCCTGCATCCGATCGGCGCCCCCGACAGCGGACCCGTGCCGCCGCTGAACCTCGCCGGCGACTTCGGCGGGGGCGGCATGCTCCTCGCCTTCGGCGTGGTCTGCGGCATTCTCGAGGCTTCGCGCTCCGGTGAGGGGCAGGTCGTCGACGCCGCCATGATCGACGGGTCGGCGCTGCTGATGACGATGATCCACCAGCTGCGCGCCATGGGCGAATGGTCCGATGAGCGGGGCGCGAACCTGCTCGACGGCGGGGCACCCTTCTACCGGGCCTACGAGACCGCGGACGGCGAGCACGTCTCCGTCGGGGCGATCGAGCCGGCGTTCTACGCCGAGCTGGTCCGGCTGGCCGGCGCCGAGCCGCTCAGCGAGCAGGATCGCCTGGACAAGGCGAGCTGGCCGCAGACGCGCGAGCGGATGGCAGCGCTCTTTCGCACGAAGACGCGCGCGCAGTGGTGCGAGCTGCTGGAGCACAGCGACGCCTGCTTCGCCCCCGTGCTGTCGATGCCCGAGGCCATGGACCATCCCCACATGGTCCACCGCGGCACGTTCACCGCGGTCGACGGCGTGCCCCAGCCGGCGCCGGCCCCCCGGTTCAGCCGGACGCCGCCGCAGATCAGCCGGCCTCCTGCGGCGCCCGGCGAGCACACCGACGAGGTGCTCGCCGACTGGGGGCTCGAGGCGACGCAGATCGCCCGGCTGCGCGACGCCGGGGCGATCGTCTGAGCCGGGCGCTCTGACCGGCCCCGCCCCGGCGCGACTCAGACCGGACGAGCGGCGGCGTCGCGGTAGCGGTCGCGCAGCTCTCGCTTGAGCAGCTTGCCCGACGCGTTGCGCGGCAGCGCCGCCACGAAGTCGACGGACTTGGGGCACTTGTAGCCGGCGAGCTGCTCGCGGGCGAAGCCGATCAGCTCGTCCGCGGTCGCGTCGGCGCCGGGCGTCAAGACCACCAGCGCCGTGACCGCCTCCCCCCACACCTCGTGCGGGACCCCGATGACGGCGACGTCCGCGACGGAGGGATGCGCCATGAGCACGTTCTCCACCTCGGCCGGGTACACGTTCTCGCCCCCCGACAGGATCATGTCCTTGATGCGGTCGTGGAGAAACAGGTACCCGTCGCCGTCGCGATAGCCCGCGTCCCCCGTGCGCAGCCAGGCGTCGGGCGTCAGCGTCTGACGGGTCTCGGCCTCGCGCTCCCAGTAGCCGACCATGTTCTGTCCGCTGCGAACCCAGAGCTCGCCGACCAGGCCGTCGGGCAGGTCCTCGCCCGTCTCCGGATCGACGACGCGGACCTCGACGCCGGGCATCGGCCGCCCGCAGGACTGCAGGAGGCCCGGACGCGAGGGGTCGTGGTCCTCGGGCGCGAGCATGACGATCCCACCCGTCGTCTCCGTGAGCCCGTAGAGCTGCACGAAGCCGCAGCCGAACGCGTGCAGCGAACGGCGCAGCACGGTCTCGCTGATCGGCGACGCACCGTAGGCCAGCGTGGTGAGGCTCGAGAAGTCGACCTGCCTGCCGTCGACCTCTGCGAGCACCATCCCGATCACCGTCGGAACGAGGAACGCCTGCGTCACGCGATGTCGCTCGATCACCTCGACGATCCGGGCCGGCTCCACCTCGCGGAGCACCACGTCCGTCCCACCGCGGTCGAGGGCGACCAGCGCCCATCCGCCGCCGCCGATGTGGAACATCGGCATGGCCACGAGGCTGACGGTCCGGTCGTCGCAACCGAGTCGATCCGCGAGGGCCCGCAGCCCGGCCAGGCTGCGGTTGGTGAGCATCGCGCCCTTCGGCCGCCCCGTCGTACCAGAGGTGTAGAGCAGCATGGCGTGGTCGTCCGCGGACGCGAGGACCCCCGGATCGTGGGCCGGACGTCCGCTCAGCCAGGCCTCCAGGTCGGGGTGGCGATCGTGGGCTCCCCCAACCATCACGATCCGCGAGACCGAGGTCAGCGCTGCCTCGAAGCGCTCGAGCACCCCGGCGAACTCCGTTCCCACGAAGAGCACGCGGACGCCGGCGTCGTTGAGGATCGTGGCGATCTCGTTCGGGCTCAGCCGCCAGTTCACCGGCACGTGGACCGCGTTGCCCTTCGCGGTGCCGAACAGCACCTCGAAGGAGCTCGGCCCGTTCTTGTCCAGATAGGCGACCCGATCGCCGGGCTCGACGCCTTCGGCGAGCAGGCCCTGTGCCACCCGGCTGGAGCGGTGGTCGAGCTCGGCCCACGTCACCGTG
>JAXLXP010000003.1:0-1970 GCA_046327955.1 Binatia bacterium
GCGCCTGCGACGACCGCATTTGCGTCTCCGGCCATCAGCTGGCGGAAGCGCTCGTAGCCCGGGAGACCGCGAAAGATCTCCTCGAGGCGCTCCAGGCCGCTGGTCCCCTCCATGTCAACCGACACGAACACCCTCATGAGGCGAACGCTCCTCCCCTCGGCTTCGGTAGGATATTGGGACCAAAGTACCCAGATGCAAATGCGATGTCAAGCGCCTGCGCGCAATCCGCATCGCGGCGTCCGTGCCGGACAGCCGCCGGAGACGCAAGGCCACGCTGCCGGAGACCGGTCACGGCCACAGCGCGCTCGCCGCCCTCGTCGCGGCGCCTTGACCACGCCGAATGAAGCCTCTAGTTTGGACCCATAATCCTACCGAGGAGGCGGGCAGTGGCGACAAGGGACGACGTCCGCAAGTGGCTTGAGGCCTATGGCGATGCGTGGGAGCACCAGGACGCGACGGCGGCGGCGGCGCTCTTCACCGACGACGGCGTGTACGCCTGGGGTCCGTTCAGCGAGCCGATCCGCGGCCGGGAGGCGATCGACCGCGCGTGGCGGATCGCCACGCAGCAGCACCAGACCGACATCCGGTTCGGCTCGGAGGTCCTGACCACGACCGAGGACGGGCGCGGCGTCGCGCGGTGGTGGGCTTCGATGAACGCGATGCCGTCGGGCCAGCCGATGCGCATGGAGGGGGTGTTCCTGATCACCCTGGACGACGACGGGCGCTGCCGCCTGTTCCGGGAGTGGTGGAACGAGGACCCGCCGGCGACGGGGGCCTCCGAGTTCATGTGATCGTCGGCGCGTCGCGGGTGCGCCGGGGCGGCGGGCGTCCTCGCCCCCGCATCCGCGTCAGCCGACGTTCCCTGTCGGTCAGGATCGTGGTAGCGTGTTGCGCACTTCGCAATTGCGTTTTCGTAGAACGAAAATTGCGAGCCGAGAGGTCAGCTCGACGCGAGGAGCCCCAATGCCATCCCCTGCGCCCATCTCGCCCGCACCGCCGCTCGTGGCACCGCCGCGTCTGCTCACGGGCCCGGGACCGTCCAACGTGGAGCCGTCCGTGCTCGACGCCATGCGCCAACCGATGCTCGGGCACCTCGACCCGACCTTCCATGACCGGATGGACGAAGTCGTCGCGATGCTGCGCGCCGTCTACGGCGTCGCGGGCGATGACGTCTGCATCCCGCTGCAGTCCACGGGCATGTCCGGGATGGAGGCCGGCATCGCCAACCTGGTCGCGCCCGGCGACACGGTGATCGTCGGGCACGCCGGCTTCTTCGGCGCGCGCATCGCGGCGATGGCCGTCCGCTACGGCGCGAACGTCGTGGAGGTCGCCCGTCCCTGGGGGCAGGTCGTCCCCAACGACGCGCTGATCGATGCGCTCGACCAGCATCCGGACGCCCGCCTGCTGGCGGTCGTCCATGCCGAGACGTCGACCGGGGCCCAGCACCCGCTGGAGGAGCTCGCGCAGGCGATGCGCGGCCGCGAGACGCTGCTGTTCGCCGACTGCGTCACGTCGCTGTCGGCGATCCCGCTGGCCTTCAGCGAATGGGGGGTCGACTTCGCCTACTCGTGCACCCAGAAGGCGCTCGCCGCGCCCCCCGGCATGTCGCCGATCGCCTTCTCGGAGCGTGCGCTCGCGCGCGCCCGCACGCGGTCGGACACGGTCCCGTTCAGCTTCGACATCGGCCTGCTCCTGGACTACTGGATTCGCCGGCCGCCCGCGTATCACCACACCGCTCCGATCCTCCACATCTACGCCCTCCACGAGGCGCTGCGCGTGGTGCTCGACGAGGGGATCGAGACGCGCTGGGCGCGCCATGCGGAGGTGGGGCAGCACGTGCAGTCCGGGCTGCGCGAGCGCGGCCTCGAGCTGATCGCCGATCCCGCCCATCAGCTTCCGCACATGGCCGCCGTGCGGGTGCCGGCCGACGACAACGGCCCGCGCGTCCAGCAACGGCTGCTCGCCGAGCA
>JAXLXP010000030.1:0-2120 GCA_046327955.1 Binatia bacterium
CTGATCCGCATCCAGCAGCGCGCCTGACACCCAGGAGGTGCTCCGCATGGCAACGAAGACCACGAAGCAGAGCCGGACATCGAGCTCGGCATCCGGGTTCACCGCCGAGGAGCGGGCCGCGATGAAGGAGCGGGCGCGCGAGCTGAAGGCCGAGGCTCGTCGCGGGAAGGACCGGGCGGCGGGGGAGGCCGACCTACTCGAGAAGATCGCCGAGATGCCCCAGCCCGATAAGGGTCTGGCCGAGCGGATCCACGCGATCGTGACCGAGACCGCGCCCGAGCTGATGCCGAAGACGTGGTACGGGATGCCCGCGTGGGCCAAGGACGGCAAGATCCTGTGCTTCTTCCAGCCCGCGGCCAAGTTCGACGCCCGCTACGCGGGGTTCGGCTTCAACGACACGGCGAACCTCGACGCCGGCGTGATGTGGCCGACGTCCTGGGCGCTCACCGCGATGACGCCGGCCGAGGAGAAGAAGATCGCCGCGCTCGTGAAGAAGGCGGCGCGCTGACGAGCGGCACCGGAGCTGGGACGGGCCGATAGGGCGCTCGTTCCAGCTCAATCCCGATAACGGAGATTATGTCACCTTGACCGGGACGGACCCACCCCGCGTTCATCGCCGCGCTCGTTCCCCCGCCGGTAGTTCCCGGTCGCGCGCGCGAGCAGCTGCTGGGTCTCGTCTGGATCGGCGCCGTGGAGCTTCGACACGAGGCGCCGGGCGCGCTCGCCGGCGACCACGGAGACCACGGCGCCGGCGCGGGAGATGCGCACGGACCCGTCCTTCGAGATCCGGTAGGCGAACGCCGGGTCTACCGCGCCGCTCACCAGCGGAGCTTCAGGTGGCGGGCCGCACGGGCCTCGTCCAGGCGGCGCACGGGGGTGGTCACGGGTGCCTCGTGCAGCGGCTCGGGATCGGTGCGCGCCTCCGCGGCGGCCCGGCGCAGGGCGGCCGCGAACGCCTCGAGGGTCTCGACGGTCTCGGTCTCCGTGGGCTCGACCATCATGGCCTCCTCGACGACGAGCGGGAAGTACACGGTCGAGGGGTGGAACCCGAGGTCGATCACTCGCTTGGCGACGTCGAGGGCGCGCACGCCCGTGACGTCCTTCAGCGGCTTGGCGGTCGCCACGAACTCGTGCATGGGGCGCTCCCCCGGGTACGCGAGCGGGAAGTCGTCGGCGATCAGGGCGGCCAGGTAGTTCGCGTTCAGGGCGGCGAGCTCGCTCACGGCCTTCAGGCCGTCGGCGCCGTGCAGGAACACGTAGGCGTACGCGCGCACGAGCACGCCGAAGTTGCCGTTGAAGCCGTGCAGCCGACCGATCGAGCGCGGCCGGTCGGCGTCCCACCGGAGCCGTCCATCGTCGTCCCGCTCGAGCAGCGGCGAGGGCAGGTACGGCACGAGCGCATCGACGACGCCCACGGGACCGGCGCCCGGCCCTCCCCCACCGTGGGGCGTCGCGAACGTCTTGTGGGTGTTGATGTGGACGATGTCGAACCCCATGTCGCCCGGCCGGCATCGGCCGAGGATCGCGTTCAGGTTCGCGCCGTCGTAGTACACGAGGCCGCCCGCGTCGTGGACGGTCCTGGTGATCTCGACGATCTCCTGCTCGAAGAGGCCGAGCGTGTTCGGGTTCGTGAGCATCAGGCCGGCGACCTCGTCGTCGATCAGCTTCTCGAGCGCCGAGACGTCGACGAAGCCCCGCGCGTCCGAGGGGACCGGCACCGCCTGGAAGCCGGCCAGGCGGACGCTCGCCGGGTTCGTCCCGTGGGCCGAGTCCGGGATGATCACCTTCGTCCGCGCGTCGCCTCGGTCGCGATGGTACGCACGCATCATCAGCAGGCCGGTCATCTCGCCGCACGCCCCGGCCGGGGGCTGCACGGTGGCGCGCGCCATCCCGGTGATCTCGCACAGCGCCGCCTCGAGGCGCCACAGGAGCTCCAGGGCGCCCTGAGCAGTGTGATCGGGCTGGCGCGGGTGCAGCCGGCGGAAGCCCGGCATCGCCGCGACCTCCTCGGCGACCTTGGGGTTGTACTTCATCGTGCAGGAGCCCAGCGGGTAGACGCCGGTGTCGACGCCGTAGTTCTGTTGCGACAGCGCCGTGTAGTGGCGGATCAGGTCGATCTC
>JAXLXP010000031.1:0-5818 GCA_046327955.1 Binatia bacterium
GTCTCGGCCCGATGCTCTCCGTCCGCTTCCACGATCCCGAAGGCCTCGAAGGCGAGATCAACTGCCTCGACCCGACCTACCGCCCATCAACCATGCGCCCCGAGGACGAGATCGTCGACCCGAACTGGTTCGAGCGGACCACCCGCGCGCTGCGCCCCGATCCCCCCTCGCAAAGGAGCAAGCCATGACGTCCCGTCTCATCACGTTGCGCGCATGGACTGCGGCCCTGGTCGTGAGCGCTGCGGCACTTGCTGTGACGGGCGCCGCGCCGGCGCGTGCGGCCGAGACGGTGCCCGCCGCGGCGATCTCGTGGACCGCGTGCGGTGAGCGCCTGGAGTGCGCCACGGTCCCGGTCCCGCTGGACTGGGCCAAGCCGAACGGCAAGAAGATCGACCTGGCCGTGATCCGCCACCTCGCGAGCAACCCGGACACGCGCCTCGGCTCGATCTTCGTCAACCCGGGCGGACCCGGTGAGAGCGGCGTCGAGATCGTGCGCGACAACGGCGATCTGCTCGACGAGTGGGGCGCGGGCCGCTTCGACATCGTCGGTTGGGATCCCCGCGGGACGAACGCCAGCGCGCCCGTGCGGTGCTTCACCACCTCTGCGAGCGAGGAGAGGTTCTGGAAGGGCATGCAGATCCCGACGACGCGCGCGGCGTCGCGCTCATACGCGAAGAAGATGGCGCAGCTCGCCCGCCGATGCCGGCAGGTCAGTGGCGATCTCCTGCGCCACATCTCGACCGCCGACACCGCTCGCGACCTCGAGGCGCTGCGCCAGGGCGTGGGCGACAAGGCACTCACCTACATCGGACTGTCCTACGGCACGATGCTCGGTCGCGTCTACGCCAACATGTTCCCGAAGAACGTCCGGGCCATGATGCTCGACTCGCTCGGCAACCAGGACGAGTACTTCCGCAGCGCGGAGGCGAGGGTCATCAGCGGGGCGTCGGGCACCGACGACGTGTTCGAGCAGTTCCTCGCGTTGTGTCAGGGCGCCGGACCCGACGGCTGCGCGCTCGCCCGCTACCCGGAGACGGTCAGGACCCGCGTGGCTCGGCTGTTCGAGAGAGCCCGCCGCACGCCGATCCCGGCGCCGCACGCCGATCCGCCCGGGCGGCTCACGTACAGCGACCTCCTGCTGTCGACGTTCTCGCCGCTGCGAGACCCGAACACCTGGCCGCAGTACGCACGGGATCTCGACGCCGCTGCGAACGGCGACGCGTCCGCGCTCGAGACGGCGGCCCGCCAGGGACGAACGGCGTACGCGTTCAACAAGGCCACCACATCGGCAGCGATCCAGTGCGCGGACGCCCCGGCCAAGCGGCCGTTGAGCGCCTGGCCGAAGGTGACGAGGCGCTTCACCGACGCCGGTGAGCTCTGGGGCCCGGTCCTCGGGTGGTGGCTGTGGGCGCCGTGCGCGGCGAACTGGCCCTCGAGCACCGGCAGCTACACCGGACCGTGGAACGCCAGGACCCCGAACCCCGTGCTGCTGATCGGCAACGTGTACGACCCGGCCACGTCGTACTCCGGCGCCCAGAACGCCGAGAAGGCGCTGGGCAACGCGGTGCTCCTCACCGTGGCCGGATACGGGCATCCGAGCTACCAGCTGCCGAGCGCTTGCACCGACGCGGCTCGGGTCCGGTATCTCGTCGATCTCGTCACCCCCGCGCGCGGCACCGTCTGCCGCGACGACCAGGCGCCGTTCGATCTCGGGGCCTCCTCGCCGACGGCGGCACCTCCATCGACTGCTCGATTTGATGCCGCCCAACTGAGCGGAGCGGACGTCGAGACCTCTCACGGGACGGGCTCGCGTGCTGGCTCATCGCTCCCGCGCTGACGCGGTTGTCGACCGGGAGCGAGGCCGAATTCGGCCCCCCAGTGCTGAGCTTCTCAGATCCTCCGACTGAGCTTCTCGGTTCCCAGGGAGTGGCGTCCAGAGGAAACGTCACACTCAGCCGCAGCCGGTGTTGTTGCCGCAGCTCGAGCACGTGTAGCACGAGCCCGTGCGCTGCATCATCCCGCCGCACTGGCTGCAGGCCGGGCCGAGGTCCAGGCCCATCAGGCGGGCGGGGACGACCGGCGGGGTGTCCGTCATCGCGCTCGCCGCGGGCTGGGCCGGAGGGCCGCTGCTCGCCGCGGTGCCGGGGGCGGTGGCGCCGCCCGCGGCGGATGGGGCGGACGCGCCGCCGCCTGGTGCGGACGAGTCGGCCGCCTGCGCGCCCGCGCCGCTGTTCGGCCCGGCGGTGTCGGCGCCCACGCTCAGCGCGGCGTCCTGCGCGGACTTGCGGGCGCGGACGGCCGGGGTGAGGATGCCGAGGTCCTCCTGGATGTCGGTGTCGCAGAACCGCGAGGCAAGCCAGCGCATGATGTAGTCGGCATCGACTTCGGCGAACGGGATCCCCGTTCTGGGTGATCCCCTCCGGCTCGAAGCGCATGTAGGCGAACTTCTCGACGAGCGTCTCGAGCGGCACGCCGTACTGCAGCGCGATCGAGATCGCAGGCGAAGGAGTTCATCATCCCCGCAGCGCCGAGCCTCCTTGCCGATGTCGGTCAGGAAGATCTCGCCCACCGTGCCGTCCTCGTACATGCCGGCGGCGGATAGCCCCGTGGCCCGAGCGAGAACTTGTGCGTGATCGACTTGCGCCTGGTGCGCGGCATCTTGCGCCGGGCCGGGCCCAGCTCGGTCCGGTGCTCGCGACTCGCGGCGGAGACCGCCTCGTCGAGCTGCTCCTGCGTGTAGCCCTCGACGACGACCGGTTGTCCTCGGCGCTCGGCTGGGAAACGTGGTGGCAGGCGCCTGCGCGGTCTTCGATCCGTCGCGATAGATCGCCAGCGCCTTGACGCCGAGCTTCCACGCCTGGATGGTGGGCGTCATAGCGTCGTCGGCTACCACGCCGTGTTGGGCATGTTCACCGTCTTGGAGATCGCGCCTCGGAGATGGTCGGTTGCACCGCGCCCATCATCTTGATGTGGCCCATGTGCGAGATGCGCGCTCGCCGATGGCCACGTCGAACACCAGGTGCGTCCAGGTCGCGCCGACGATCGTGCCGGTGCTCGTTGATGTAGGCCTCGGGCCCGCTCGATCGCCTCGTCGTCGTAGCCGAGGGTCCGCAGCCATCGGATCGTGCGGCTGACGATCGTCATCTGCTCCGCCGCCGACGAAAGCTCTTGTACTTCACCAGCGAGAAGTCGGCCAACTCGTCGTCGCAATCCATGAGAAAGAGATCGTGCCGGTCGGCGCTGTTGCATCGGGCCTGCGCGTTGCGGGTAGCCGTGCGCGTCGCCGGCTGCGACCGCCTCGTCCCACGACCGGCGCGCGGCCGTCGGCGAGGGTCGTCGCCGTCGCCGCAGAAGCGGGCCGGGATCGCGTACGATGCCGCCGCGGCATCCGCATGACGCCGTTGTGCGCCCGCGGCTCTCGTCGTAGCTCGTACGGCCCGGATCGCCGCCGCGATCCGCGCCGAGCCCAGGTACGCGCTCGGTCATCAGCGCCGATGGCGGCACAAGCCGCGACCTCGTCGAGGCCAGGGCATGCCGTTGCTCACTGGTACGCGCCGAGGTTCGCAGCTCAGCCCGAGCTGGCGGAACGCGCGGGCGTTGGCGCCGATCTCCTCGGTCGGGCAGCTCGACGGCCCGACGATGATCTCCTGCGCCAGGAACATGACGCTCACGGTGCGGTGTCGAAGCGCTCGACATCGAACGAGCCATCGGGTCGGCGGAACTTCATGAGGTTCAGGCCACTTCAGGTTGCGCGCGTCGAGTCGTCGACGTGCATGTACTCACTGCAGTTCGCGACGACCACGCCGTCGACGATGTAGGAGTGATGGAGCGGCTCGGTCGTGCTCGTAGACGACCTCCTGGCCATCGGCCCGCTGCGCACGAACGCGGAGCCCGGCCTTCGTCCGGTAGCGCCGTGTGGTGCCCAGCAGGGTGGCCAACGCCGCGTCCTTGCGGGGAGTGGAGAAGCCGATCAAGCCCCAGCGAACCGCTCCATGTCGGTGCCGGAGATACGGTGATCGAAGCCTTCGCGGGACGCGTACTCCGCCACCGTCCCATCACCGCGCGACAGGGGTGAAGCTGACTTTGCCGGCATCCGTCGTGCGGTAGGTCGTCGAGCGAATGCCGAAGGCGGACAGCAGCTGCGCAACGTCAGCAGCAGCATCCCCGCGAACGGCTGCTCAGGCCCACGTAGCGCGTGGCCTTGCCGCCGCTCTCGATCCGCGCGACGCAGCCATCGGCGCCGAACAGCCCGCGCAGAACGCTTCTTGCACCTCCACCGGTGCGCGGAAGATGCCTCCCGGCACGCGCTTGCTGTGTGCGCGCCCCGTCGTGACGCCGAGCCCGCTTAGCAGCCGCCGTACGACGCTGCTGCCCACACGCAGCTGTACCGTTCCGTTCTCCATCTCCGGCGACGTCCCGCCGACGAGATCCCCCAACAGCCCGGCGTGCGTGTCGTCGAGGCCGTCGGCGATGTCGTCGCCGCCGTACACCCACACGGTCGACGAGTTGGTCATTGCGCCGTCGCCCACGAGGTGACCGAGCAGCTCACCCAGTCCCTCGGTCCACATGCGTGGAAGCTCGCGCTCGATCACGGTGCCACCGCGCGCGAACGACCGCGCACGAGCCGTGATCGCCACGGGCAGCTCCCAGGCCGCGGCGGATGCCGGCGTGGCCGCATCGGAGAACAGCACACGGTCGGACGTCGTGAGGTCCTCGGCCGCGACGTACCCGCGGTTCACCGTCCACACCTTGTGGTTCGGGGTGCACCGCAGCTCCTGGCCGTTGGCGAAGTGGAGGCGGACGATCGGCTTGATCCCGCTCTGCATCACACGCGCGGGCCGCGACGCGACTACGCCCTCGCCCTTGGGACGCGGCGCCGAGCCGTTCTCGCCTGCCGTGGCGCGGTGCGTGTAGACCTGGATGCCGGTCTCGCCCGCCTGCCAGCGCTCATAGAGCTCGCCGAACGGCATCAGGCCCTTCGTCGTATGGACGCGCGTGTCACCCGGGAAGCACGGGTTCGACGCGTTGATGCGGCCCGAGTTCGGGCAGGTGTGCCACTGGTTGATCGTCGTGTCGTACTGGACGCCCGGGTCGGCGCAGCGCCAGGCGGCCTCGGCGATCTTCGCCATCACGTTGCGCGCCGGCATGGTCTCCACCACCTCGCCGGTCTGGCGCGCGCGCGTGCTCCACTCGCCGTCGCTCTCGACAGCCTGCATGAACTCCTCGGTCACGCGGACCGAGTTGTTGGCGTTCTGGTACTGGATCGACGTGAAGCCGTCGCCGTCGATCGACATGTCGAAGCCGGCGCGCGCGAGCGCCTCGGCCTTCTCCTCCTCGCGCGCCTTGCACTCGATGAAGTCGACGATGTCGGGGTGGTCGACGTCGAGGACGACCATCTTCGCCGCGCGGCGGGTCTTGCCGCCGGACTTGATCGTGCCGGCCCAGGCGTCGGCGCCGCGCATGAACGAGACGGGGCCGGAGGCGGTGCCGCCCTTGCTCAGCGGCTCCATCGACCCGCGGATCTTCGACAGGTTGATGCCCGAGCCCGACCCGCCGCGGAAGATCTTGCCCTCCTTGGTGTTCCACTCGAGGATCGACTCCATCGTGTCGTCCACGGACAGGATGAAGCATGCTGAGCACTGAGGGTTCTCCTCGAACCCGACGTTGAACCAGACGGGCGAGTTGAACGCCGCCATTTGGTGCAGGAGGATGTAGGTCAGCTCGGCCTCGAAGGCGTCGCCGTCCTCGGCCGAGGCGAAGTAGCCGCGCGAACGACCCCAGTCGGCGATCGTCCCCGCCACGCGGGAGACCATCTGCT
>JAXLXP010000032.1:0-3251 GCA_046327955.1 Binatia bacterium
TGCCGACGGTGACCTTCGTCCCTGGCGTGCTGCGCTGGAAATCCTCGGCGACGGCCTCCGTGATCGGGAAGACAGTACTCGACCCGTCGACCCGGATGACCGAGCCTCCGCTCTGCGAGCCCGGGGCCGCGCCGGTGGGTGCGCCGGACCCGCACGCCGCCGAGAGCGAGAGCGCCGCGGCGACCGGCACGAGACCAAGCAGATGCCGACGGAGCGACAGCCACGCACGGTGGCTGGGGACCGTTGTCGAGCGCCGCCCGATCGAGGGGACGGGAGTGGGTGCGACGTAACGTGCTGTGCGAGGCATGATGCCCACAGTAGTCAGCGCGCATGTCGCACCTGTTTCCGAGTCGTAAATTTCGTGTTACGCGCCCACCATGCGGCCCCGGCGTCGCGCCGGCGGCGAGTCTGGCGGCTCCTCATCGTCCTTCGTTGTCGGGCGCCCGTCGGGCGCGCCAAGCGCAGACGGCGCGCCCGCTCGGGTGAGCTCGAGCCGCACGACACGGCCGAGGACGTCCTCGAGCGCGCGCAGCTGTCGGTGGGCCGCCCAGAGCTCGAGCTCCGCGTCGCCTCGGCACGTCAGACGCACGATCACGTGGTCGCCGCCATCGAACAATTCGACGCCCGCTACCAGTTGCGCATGGCTGCGGTCGAGCGCCTCTGCCAGCCGGACGAAGGCCGCGAGGACCTTGACCGCGCGCCGGGCCGGCGCCGGGAGCGCGCGGAAGGCCTCGTGCGACTTCCTGGGAGGCGAGCGGCGGTGGTAGCGCGCGATGAGCGCGACTATCTCGATCTCCTCGGGCTCGAAGCCGCGCAAGTCGCCGTGGCGCACCAGGTAGTACGAATGCCGATGGTGTCCCTTGTAGCTGATGTGGACGCCGACGTCGTGGAGGAGGGCGCCGTACTCGAGCCATTCGCGCTCGCGATCGCCGAGTGCGTGCAGCTGACGGCTGGCGTCGAAGAGCCCGAGCGCGAGGTGGGCGACGTGTCGCGTGTGGTCGGACCAGTAGTGGCATCGCTCGCCGAGCTCCATCACGCTGCGCCGCCGCGCGTCGGGATATCGATCGATCGCGGCGATGCGCGACCGATTTCGGCGCATGTAGTCGAGGACGAGGCCTTCGCGCAGGGCGAAGTCGCTCAGCACGAGCTCGGAGACGCCGAGCCGCGACAGCAGGGTGTCGAGGAGCACGATGCCCGCCGGGGCGAGGTCCGCGCGCCGAGGGTCGAGGCCGGAGAGCTGCAGGCGCTCTCGCAGGTCGAGCGAAAGCAAGCGTCGTCGCAGCCGATGGATGGCCTTGACCGGGACGCGCAAGTTGCGGACGTCCTCGACCGACTGACCGGCCTCCCGCGCGGCGAGCGTGCCCAGGCTCAAAATCGTGCCGGAGGTGCCGATGACGCGGTCGACGCCCCGGCGGCCGATGGCGTCGAGATGGTCGCCGGCTGCATGCTCGATGAACTTGACGAGCCGCTGCTCGTCGCGCTTCGTCAGAGGATCGCTTCTGACGAAGCGTTCGGTGAGCCGAATCACCCCGAGCTTGAAGGAGTCGGCCAGCTGGGCGCGTGTGCTCGTGCCGTAGGTGACCTCGACGCTGCCGCCGCCGATGTCGATCGCCGCCACCGGTCGTCGCCCGGTGTCCGCCCCGTAGGCCGCCGCCGTGTGAATGAGGCGAGCTTCGTCCTTCGCCGAGATGACCCGCGCCCGGATGCCCGTCTGCGCGGCAATCGCCGCCAGGAAGTCGCCGCCGTTCTCGGCCTCGCGTGTGGCACTCGTCGCGCCGGCCAGGATCTCGTCGACGCGGTGCGCGTCGGCGAGACGCTTGAACTTCGACAACGCCTGGAGCGCCGCGCTCATCGCACCGGGTGTGAGGGCCTTGCCGTCCAGACCGCCCGCGCCCAGGCGCACCATCTCCTTCTCGCGGTCGATCACCTCGAACGACCGATCGGGCCGCACCTGGACCACGATCATGTGGACCGAGTTGGTGCCGATGTCGATGGCGGCGAGGCGCATGGCTCCAGCGTATCAACGATCGCGGCCGGCCGGCGCGCCCGTTCGGTGGCCCGCCCGTTGACCGGCCGTCGGCAATGCCCGCCTCGCGGCGAGCCCACGCGCGGGCCCGCTGCGAGCGCTTCCGTTTCCACACCCTCGGAGGGGGAGTGGTCGGAAGAGGAGTGGTAGTATTTCTTTCTCCCATCGAGGCCGCGCGCGGCGCTCCACACCCATGGTCAGCGATTCTCTGTGCTTCGACCGCCTCCTGCGACGCCGACGCCTCGCGCTCGCGCGACATCTCGCCCGAGCACTCGAGGGCGACGCCGTGGCGGTTCACCAGGCGCGCGTGGCCAGTCGCCGGCTGCGCGAGCTCCTGCCCTTGGCGGTGCCGAGCGGTGCGCCGCATGTCGTCGCCGATGCCCGGCGTGCCCTCCGCCGCCTGACTCGCGCGCTCGGCCCCGTCCGCGAGCTCGACGTGGCCTTGACGTCATTGGGCAGCTGGCAGTCGCGCGGGTTCGTGTCCGCTCGGGTCCACGCCAAACTGGCCGGCGAGCTCGCCCGAGAGCGATCCGCGAGACGTGACACGCTCGCGCATCGGATGCGCGGCGCGCGGCCGAAACGCCTCCTCGCCGCCCTCGACGAGCTGGGCGCATCGATTCGCGAGGACGGCGCGGCGCGGATGTGGCTGGGTGTCCTGGCGCTCCGCCTCGACCGGCGAGCCGCCGACGTTCGGGAGGCCACGCGCGCGGCCGGCGCGCTCTACTCCGCGTCGGGCCTCCACGACGTCCGCATCGCCGTGAAGAAGCTCCGGTACGCGGTCGAGCTGGCCGCGGAGACGCGAACGGTGATGCGACTCGGTCGGGCGCTCACGACGTTGAAGCGCGCGCAAGACACGCTGGGCGAACTCCACGATGTGGACGTGCTCGCGGCGATCGTCGGCCGCAGCATCCTCCGTCGGGACGGGCGGGGCCATGCGCCCTCGCCGGGGCCACGCGCCGGGGCGCCGACGCCAGCCCCTGGTATCAGGCGACTCGTCCAGCAGCTCGACCTCGAAGCTCGTCGCCTCCACGCCGACTATCTCGCTACCCGGTCCGGCATCGAGGCCGTAGCCGACATGGTGGCCGACCGCGTGGTGCCGGCCTTGAGCGCGGCGGCCTTGGCGCCGTCCGCAGCGCTCGTTCCCGCGCCGGCGAGGCGAGCCGGGTCATGCCGCGTGTGAGCTCGGGCGGCCACGTCCTGTACCTCGTGCGGCACGCCATCGCCG
>JAXLXP010000033.1:0-2297 GCA_046327955.1 Binatia bacterium
GCCCGACCTCATCGTCGCGTGGCCGAGCGCCGAGATCAGCGTCATGGGAGCGGAGGGCGCCGTCGAGATCGTCTTCCGCAAGCAGGTCGAGGCGGCCGAAGACCCGGCGGCGGCCAAGCAGCAGCTCATCGACGACTACCGCAAGATCATCGACGTCTACATCCCGGCGCGCAACGCGATGATCGACGACGTGATCGATCCGCGCGAGACGCGTCCGACGATCATCGGTGCGCTGGAGATGGCCGAGGGCAAGCGCGTGCAGCGGCCATGGAAGCGCAACGGGGTGGTGCCGGTGTAGGGCGCGGGGCGGGGCGGCCCGTCGCACGCGGGCGGCGCGGGGCGGCGTGCGCGCGGCTGAGCAGTGGCGCGCGCATGCTCGGGTCGGGTAGGGTCACCCCGTGCGATGGAGGAATGGAGTCCTCGTCGGTCTGATCGTGCTGTTCTCCTCGGCGGGATCCGCGGAGGCCGCCGACTGGAAGAACCTGCCGTATTTCTCCTGGGGTCGCGGGGAGGCGTACCTCGGCACCGACGGCACGTGGGCGGGCGCGCGCGTGACGCCCTACACGGCGCCCGTGAGCTTCTCCTACTCAGACATCGCCGCGACGCGCAACTACATCTGGTCGCCGAGGTGCGGCCGCGCGGTCGAGCGGCGGACGTTCACGCAGGTCTACGACCTGCCGGGGGCACCGGTCAGCGGGGAGTTCCAGCTGGCCTACCGGGGCGGGCGGGCCCGGCCAGTCAAGCGCGCGGTGCTGGCGGTCAACGGAGTGGAGGTCGGACGGCTCGGCAACACGGCCGGGATCTCCACGTCAGGTCAGCTCACGCCCGAGGCCCTGGCCGCGTTCCGGTACGGCCCGAACACGATCACGCTCCGAGCGACGAAGGGGCGGCTCAAGCGGGGTCAGCGCTGCCATGACCAGTCGGTCTTCCACTACGTCGGCGTGCTCGGCGCCCTCGTGCTGAAGTTCGGTAGCCAGCTGACGATCGACCCGCCGCAGCTGCCGACGGAGATCATGCGCAACGTGACGAATGGGCAGATCGTCTCGCTCCAGGGCCAGGCGCGGGTCAACAACCTCGGCCCCGCGGCCGCGTACGCGGGCCAGCTCTTCGTCAACGTCAGCGGCGACGGCGAGACGGTGCTCTCGACGGTGGCGGGCCTTCCCAGTCCGCCGTTCGAGAACTGCGTCGTCGCCCCCATCGGCAACCGGGAGATGACGTGCGACTACACCGAGTTCCTCCCCGGCGCCACCGCGACGGTCCCGCTCCTGCTCGGGATGCGCGTCAACACCGGCTCCTTCCGCAACGGCGCCGGACGGCTGCGCGTGGCGCTCTTCGTCACCGGCCGGGCGACGATCAGCAACCCGGCATCCCGGCAGGAGAAGATCGTCGTCCTCTGCATGGCGGGCGCGACGGATCCCGCCTGCCGGTAGCGCCGGCGGCTTGACGCCGTCTTCTGGCACACTGCGCGGCTCGCGTGGATGCCAAGGAGTCGATCGAGCACCTCGATACCGCGCAGGCGCACGCCGCCGACCTCCACGCCAAGCTGGCCGGGGTCGTCGCGGCCGACAA
The DNA here is from genome assembly GCA_046327955.1 of Binatia bacterium. GTDB lineage: Bacteria > Desulfobacterota > Binatia > DP-6 > DP-6 > JAXLXP01. The sequence continues at coordinate 1,570 of JAXLXP010000033.1, forward strand.
CCCCAGGCGCGCAACCGGACGGACGGCATCTTCGACGACGCGCTGCTCATGCGCGTGCGCGGCGGCCGCCCGCCGTGGCAGGGCCGCTTCTCGTTCGTGCTGAGCAAGGCTTGACCACGCGCCGGGCGTCCGCAAAAGTGAGAAGTAGAACTTCCCACTTGCCACGGAGCGCTGCCACGTTGAGCCTAGACGACCCGGTCATCATCACCTGCTCGATCTCGGGCGCCCTCGCGAACCGCGAGCAGTGCCCGGCGATCCCGTACACGCCGGCCGAGTACGCGGCCGAAGCCCGGCGCATCGTCGACGAGGGCGGGGTGATGATCCACATCCACGCCCGCAGCCCGGACGGGACGCCGAGCTACGAGATCGAGGACTTCCGCGCGATCACCGAGGCCATCCGGGCGCAGACGCCGGACGTGATCATCAACTACTCGACTGGGGCGCTCGGCGTGCCGGTGGACAAGCGCATCGCCTACCTGCGCGAGCTGCGCCCCGACGTCGCTGCGCTGAACATGGGCTCGATGAACTACGCGAAGTACTCGTCGCGGCGCAAGGACTTCGTCTTCCACACCGTGTTCGCCAACCCGTTCGACGAGATCATCGAGCTGCTGCGGGCAATGAACGAGCACGGCATCAAGCCCGAGCACGAGTGCTTCGACGTCGGGCACGTCGGCTCGCTCGCGCCGCTCGTGGACATGGGCATCCTGCACCCGCCGCTGCACGTCTCC
>JAXLXP010000034.1:0-1770 GCA_046327955.1 Binatia bacterium
TGTCAAGCGCCTGCGCGCAATCCGCATCGCGGCGTCCGTGCCGGACAGCCGCCGGAGACGCAAGGCCACGCTGCCGGAGACCGGTCACGGCCACAGCGCGCTCGCCGCCCTCGTCGCGGCGCCTTGACCACGCCGAATGAAGCCTCTAGTTTGGACCCATAATCCTACCGAGGAGGCGGGCAGTGGCGACAAGGGACGACGTCCGCAAGTGGCTTGAGGCCTATGGCGATGCGTGGGAGCACCAGGACGCGACGGCGGCGGCGGCGCTCTTCACCGACGACGGCGTGTACGCCTGGGGTCCGTTCAGCGAGCCGATCCGCGGCCGGGAGGCGATCGACCGCGCGTGGCGGATCGCCACGCAGCAGCACCAGACCGACATCCGGTTCGGCTCGGAGGTCCTGACCACGACCGAGGACGGGCGCGGCGTCGCGCGGTGGTGGGCTTCGATGAACGCGATGCCGTCGGGCCAGCCGATGCGCATGGAGGGGGTGTTCCTGATCACCCTGGACGACGACGGGCGCTGCCGCCTGTTCCGGGAGTGGTGGAACGAGGACCCGCCGGCGACGGGGGCCTCCGAGTTCATGTGATCGTCGGCGCGTCGCGGGTGCGCCGGGGCGGCGGGCGTCCTCGCCCCCGCATCCGCGTCAGCCGACGTTCCCTGTCGGTCAGGATCGTGGTAGCGTGTTGCGCACTTCGCAATTGCGTTTTCGTAGAACGAAAATTGCGAGCCGAGAGGTCAGCTCGACGCGAGGAGCCCCAATGCCATCCCCTGCGCCCATCTCGCCCGCACCGCCGCTCGTGGCACCGCCGCGTCTGCTCACGGGCCCGGGACCGTCCAACGTGGAGCCGTCCGTGCTCGACGCCATGCGCCAACCGATGCTCGGGCACCTCGACCCGACCTTCCATGACCGGATGGACGAAGTCGTCGCGATGCTGCGCGCCGTCTACGGCGTCGCGGGCGATGACGTCTGCATCCCGCTGCAGTCCACGGGCATGTCCGGGATGGAGGCCGGCATCGCCAACCTGGTCGCGCCCGGCGACACGGTGATCGTCGGGCACGCCGGCTTCTTCGGCGCGCGCATCGCGGCGATGGCCGTCCGCTACGGCGCGAACGTCGTGGAGGTCGCCCGTCCCTGGGGGCAGGTCGTCCCCAACGACGCGCTGATCGATGCGCTCGACCAGCATCCGGACGCCCGCCTGCTGGCGGTCGTCCATGCCGAGACGTCGACCGGGGCCCAGCACCCGCTGGAGGAGCTCGCGCAGGCGATGCGCGGCCGCGAGACGCTGCTGTTCGCCGACTGCGTCACGTCGCTGTCGGCGATCCCGCTGGCCTTCAGCGAATGGGGGGTCGACTTCGCCTACTCGTGCACCCAGAAGGCGCTCGCCGCGCCCCCCGGCATGTCGCCGATCGCCTTCTCGGAGCGTGCGCTCGCGCGCGCCCGCACGCGGTCGGACACGGTCCCGTTCAGCTTCGACATCGGCCTGCTCCTGGACTACTGGATTCGCCGGCCGCCCGCGTATCACCACACCGCTCCGATCCTCCACATCTACGCCCTCCACGAGGCGCTGCGCGTGGTGCTCGACGAGGGGATCGAGACGCGCTGGGCGCGCCATGCGGAGGTGGGGCAGCACGTGCAGTCCGGGCTGCGCGAGCGCGGCCTCGAGCTGATCGCCGATCCCGCCCATCAGCTTCCGCACATGGCCGCCGTGCGGGTGCCGGCCGACGACAACGGCCCGCGCGTCCAGCAACGGCTGCTCGCCGAGCACGGC
>JAXLXP010000035.1:0-1566 GCA_046327955.1 Binatia bacterium
TCGGGAACCCGGTGACGCCATGGCACGCGACCCGCGACCGCATCGCGGAGCTCGCCGCCCTCATGTCCCTCTTGGCGGGGGTGGCTGAACGGATCGCCGCCGAGGTGGCGCGCTTGCAGGCCACCGAGCTCGGCGAGATCGCCGAGCCGCTTCAGCCCGGTCACATCGGCTCCTCGACGATGCCGCAGAAGCGCAATCCCCACCTGTCGGAAGCGCTCGTCGCCAAGGCGCGGCTGGGCCACGGCCTGGCCAGCACGCTGATGCGCAACGGCGCGCACCAGCATGAGCGCGACATGGGCGCATGGGCGGTCGAGTGGGTCGCGGTGCCGGAGCTCATGGTCATCTCCGGCGCCATCGCCGCCGACCTCCGGCGCATGCTCGACGGCCTCGAGGTCCACCCGGAGCGCATGCGGGCCAACCTCGATCTCACCGGCGGGCAGATCGCCGCGGAAGCGCTCATGATGCGCCTCGATCCGGCCATCGGCCGCGACCGGGCCCACGATCTCCTCGTGGAGCTGACGCGAGCCGCGGACGCTGCCGACCGGCCGTTCTCCGAGGTCGCCGCATCCGATCCCCGGGTGACGGAGCATCTGAACCGCGACGAGGTCGCAGCCGCGCTGGATCCCGCGAACTACACCGGGGCCGCGGCGTCCATCGTCGACGCCGCCGGCCGATAGCCCGTCGGGCTTCAGGCCGGAACCTCCGACTGCCGCAGCCAGCGCCGGATCGCGCCGGTGTGCTGGCCGATCGCGGGGATCGGGCCCATCCGGGGGTCGCGGCCCCGCAGCGTGATCGGCGGCAGCATCGTGAGCACCGGGCCGCCAGGGCTGTCGACGGTCCGCCAGCGGTCGCGGGCGAGCATCTGTGGATGACCCACGATGTCGCCGGGCTCGCGCATGAGCCCGTAGGCGATGCTCGCCTCGTCGAGCCGGCGCAGGAGCTCCTCCGCGTCCAGGCCTGACAGCACCGCGTCGATCTCCTCGTGCAGCTCGGCCCGATGCGCGACGCGGCTCGCGTTGCCCGCGAAGCGAGGATCGCCGGCCAGGTCCTCCCGCCGCAGGACCGTCCGGCAGAAGGCCTGCCACTCGGGCTCGTTCTGGATGCCGAGGTTGACCCGCTGGCCGTCGGCGGTCCCGAACGGGCCGTACGGCGCGATCGTCGCGTGGTCGGCGCCCGACCGGGGCGGTGGATCGCCGTCGTAGCGCGCGAGGTACCACGGCTGGGTCATCCACTCGGCCAGGCTGTCGAACAGCGACACCTCCAGTGCCGTGCCGAGGCCCGTGCGCTCGCGGTCGTACAGCGCGGCGAGGATGCCGCTGAACGCGTACATGCCGCCGGCGATGTCGGCCACCGAGATGCCCGCCTTGGCCGGTGCTTCGGGGGTTCCCGTGATCGAGACGAGGCCGGTCTCGCACTGGATGAGCAGGTCGTAGGCCTTCTTCTCCGCGTAGGGGCCCGTGGATCCGTAGCCCGATACGTCGCAGGCGATGAGCGTGGGATGGCGGGCGGTCAGGCGGTCGGCGTCCAGGTCCAGCCGGCGGGCGGCGCCCGGGGCGAGGTTCTGGA
>JAXLXP010000036.1:0-1532 GCA_046327955.1 Binatia bacterium
GGTCGCGGCGGCGTCCAGCGCGACCACCGTTGCCAGGTCGCCGGTCTCGATCGCCCGCACGCCGTCGCCGCGCGCGCGGCCGCGGGGCGGCGTCAGATCGCGCCACGCCTGCACGGCGCCCTCGGAGACGAACCCGACCCGCTCGTAGACCGGGCGCCCGGCGGACGTGGCGAAGAGCAGGACGGTCCGCGCGCCGCGGTCGCGCAGATGGCGCACGCAGCCGCTGGTGAGGGCGGTGCCGACCCCGCGACGGCGCGCCCCGGCGGCGACGCCGAGCGCGCCGATCCAGCCTGTCGCGCCGAACCACACCACCGCCGCCCCGCCGACGATCTCGCCGGCCATGACCGCGACGAGCACCTCGCCGCAGTCGTGGCGGAGCGGGAACTCCAGCAGCCGCGCGACGTTCGCGCCCAGCCCGGCCCCGCGCAGGACCGCCACCGCCAGGTCGATCTCCGCGGCGCGAACAGGGCGGACCTCGATGCTCATGCGGCCCGCGAGGTTACTCGCGCGGGCCCGCCTACCGGCGACCGGACGCGTGGCGGCGCGGGCGTGACGAGCCGGACGGACCGGGCCTCAGCGCCGACGACCGGGTGCGCGGATGCGCTCTACACGTAGGGGTCGGTGCGCCGGTCGCGCACCACGGTGCGATCGCGTGCCTGCACGACGAGGAACAGCGAGATGAGCAGGCCGATGCCGCCGACGATCATCAGGATCACGCCGACCGTCGCCAGCTCGATGCCCGAGACCGAAGCGGTCACCGCGAACTTCAGGATCGCGCCGACGGCGATGAGGAAGATGGAGGTTCCGATGCCCATAGACAGCGTCTACCCGATCGGGGTCGATCTCGTAACCGTCGGCTCGAAAGCGCGTCGAGCGCCGCCGCCAGGCAAGACGCAGACGCGAAGGAACTCGAGTGGTCGAGGACGCCGCCTGGCGGTGATCGACGGGCGTCATCTCGGGTCGAAGGTTGCGGGACTGGCCACTAGCATCAGGTCGATGCCGACGGCTGCGGACGTGTACGCGGTTCCTCAGGAGTTGTTGGATTTTCGTGACACGATCCGCCGGATCGTGGTCGAGCGGATCGTGCCGCGGGCGGCGGAGATCGATCGGAGCGGCGAGTATCCGTGGGATGTGCGGCGGCTGCTGGCCGAGCAGGACATCCTTGGGTTGCCGTTCTCCGAGGAGTACGGCGGCACGGGGACGGGGACGTTGATGTTGCAGATGGCGGTGGAGGAGATCGCTAAGGGGTGTGCGTCGTGTGCGTTGATCTTGATGATTCAGGAGTTGGGGACGTTGCCGATCGCGTTGTATGGGTCGGATGAGCTGAGGGCGCGGTTGTTGCCGCGTTGCGCGTCGGGGGAGTGGTCGCCGGCGTTTGCGTTGTCGGAGCCTGAGGCGGGTTCTGATCCGGGGGCGATGCGTACGAGCGCGGTGCTGGATGGGGATGAGTGGGTGATCAATGGGGCGAAGAACTGGATTACGAATGCGGGGATCGCGGATTTCTATGTGGTGTTTGCGGTGACTGATCGTGA
>JAXLXP010000037.1:0-5914 GCA_046327955.1 Binatia bacterium
CTCCTTGCTGACCTCTTCGATGTGAAATCGCCAGCTCATACCGACTACGCGCCGAGACGCGTGTAGAGCCCTCGGTGCCGGGCCGGGCTCGCACAGGACGAGACCGTGCAGTGCGGCTGTCAGCGCAGCCGGCTCGACTCGCCCCCGAACTGGCACGCTCGGCGAGCGAATCCATCGCCATTGGGCAACCCTGTCACGTTTCCCATGGCGATGGGCCGTCGACACGGCGACCTGCCTGACGTCCGGCGGATAGCCTGTATGAGCTGGCGATTTCACACACACCCGTTGCCGGACGTGGCGTCGTTGCCACCGCTGAGCGGTCGCTGGCGATCTGGGCGGCTCGCCCGCGTGGCCGCGTACGAGCGCATCGCGCGCCGGGAGGAGCGTCGGCGGGCGGCGTATCGGTGGGCGAGTGCCCGGCGGACGTGGTCCCGGGCCGGTGGGCAGGCGCTCAGCGGATCTCAGACGAGCGCGGTATGGGCCGAGCCCGCGACGCCGGTGCGGGAGGAGCCTGGTGCGCGGTACCGCAGGATGATCCACGCCCGGCGGGATCGGGCCGAGGCAGAACGCATGCTGTCGTCGCTTCTTGCACTCGCGACACCCCTGCGGGATAGGATCGACCGAGGGAGGGAGCAGGCGTGCCCGGCATGAGAGCCGTCCGCGGAGCCGTCCTCGGGATGTTCGCAGCCTGTGCCAGCGCGCTCGCGACGACGGCCCTGGGGTCGCAGTCCTTCGTCGCCTTCGAGAGCGGTCCGGTGCGGCCGCTGGCGATGTCGCCGGACGGCAGCCGCCTGTTCGCGGTGAACACGCCGGACAACCGCCTCGAGCTCTTCGACATTCAGGGGGGAACGCTCGTCCATGTCGACTCGGTGCCCGTCGGGCTCGAGCCGGTGGCGGTCGCGGCGCGCTCGAACGGCGAAGTGTGGGTGGTGAACCACCTGTCGGACAGCGTCAGCATCGTCGACGTGGCGTCGGTCCCTCCGCGGGTCACGCGGACCCTGCTGGTCGGTGACGAGCCGGATCCAGCACGTCGGCGCCAGGTCTTTCAACGCCGTCGATATCGTGCGTGACCGACGTCGTCCCGTGGTGCACGGCCGCTGCGGCCATCAGGCCGTCGATGGGCGGCAGGGGGCGCGCGAGGCTCATCCCGCCCCAGACGCGGCAGATCTCACCGGCAACGAGTCCGCTCACATAGAGCTCATCGGCGGCGGCGGTGGAGAACCACTGACGAACGGACGGGTGGCAGCGCTCCACCCTTGCGCAGCTCCGAAGGAACGTTGGCGTCGACGAGAAACGCCATCAGAGCCGGATGCGCCGCATGCGGTGCGCCGTCGCCGCGCGATCAGCCTCGAGCCGGCGTGAGCGCGTCAGGCCAGCAGCAGATCCGTCAGGCGAAAATCGTCTCCGACACAGAGCAATGGCTGCGCCGCCAACCGCGACACCGCGTAACTCATGCAATCGCCGAAGTTGAGCGCGGCGGGATGCCGGCCCCGTCCGAACCTCAACCACGCATCGACCGCGGTGGCATAGTGGGCTTCCCCGAAGGGAACGACCATCACCATCGCCTCTTGAACCAGACGGGCGGTGAGCCCTCGGGCATCGCGCTCCAGGCGCGCGGAGAGAACGATGCCGGTCTCGGTCAGCGTCGGCGCGCCGATGGCCAGTTGCCGCGCCGCGCGCATGCGGTCGAGCAGAGACTCGAAGCCGGGTTCCTTGAAGACGATTGCGGCGATCGCCGACGAGTCGAGAATCATACGCCGTCAGGGCCGTAACCGAGGATGGCGTCTTCCTCTTGCCGGGAAAGGCGCCGCCCGAGCTCTCGTGCGGGAATCGTCGGCCAGATCTCGGCAGCGAGGAGGCGTTGCAACCGCGCCCCACGATCCTGCTCGGACAGGCGCAGCGCGAGGCGCTGCTGTCGCTCCAACAGCGCCTTTCGTATTGCCTCCGCTTTGCTTTCGCCCGTGGTGGCGGCGATTTCCGCCACCAGCCTTTCCACTTCGCTGTTCTTGATGTTCAGCGGCACGGATGAACTATTACACCAAGAAGCTGCAATGCTTCAACGAAAAGCCCCGCTCCGGCACGATCGCATTCACCCGGGCGCCCGCGGCGGCGGGATCGGGCTGAGGCAGGAGCGCTAGGATGGCCGAGGGAGGGAGCAGGCGTTCGGGACGAAAGGGGGACGTTGCGGCGTTTCGGACAGATCTGCACCAGATCTGTCCGAAACGCCTCAACGTCCCGCCCTCGTTGTTCATTGTCACCTGGCCGGTCACGGCGCCGCGTCGCCGCCCCCGTGCGCTCTGCGTCGGGCCCGGCGCAGGCGCGGCGGCTCGACAAGCCCCTCTCCCCTTTGCGATCTTCCGGTCTGGTGGGCCTCCAGCTGCGTCGGCCTCTGTTGGGGAGCCGACAGCCGATGCGAACGTCGACTACCTGCCGGTGATGTGAAATCGCCAGCTCACCGACTACGCGCCGAGACGCGCGCCGACGTGCTGATCCGCAACGAGGAGGTGTTCGCGCGGTGGACGCGCATGGGCCTGCGCTACATGTTCCTCGGCATCAAGGCCATCGACGCGGAGGGCTGGGCTGCACCGCAAGCAAGTGCGCATGGGCGAGAACGAGCGGGCGCTGGAGATCGCGCGCAAGCTCGGGCTGGTGGTGGCGATCAACATCATCGCCGACCCGGACAGGACGCCGAGCGCTTCCAGGTGGTGCGCGACTGGGCGCTCTCGGTGCCGGAGATCGTCAACATGACGGTCAACACGCCGTACCCGGGCACCGAGACCTGGCACACCGAGTCGCGCCGCTTCACCACCCGGGACTACCGGCTGTTCGACGTGCAACCGCCGTCCTGCCCACCCGGCTGCCACTCGCCGACTTCTACGGCGAGTTCGTCAAGACGCAGGACATCCTCAACGAAGCACCTCGGCGTGCAGGCCCTCTACGACGTGTTCGGCATCGCCCGGTCCGGCTGCTGGCGCGTGGCCAGACCAATTTCCTGCGCATGCTCTGGAAGTTCGGCAGCGTCTACAACGTCGACCGCCTGGTCGCCGAACTACCAGCGCCTCGTGCCGTACGAGATGCGCCCCCCGCGACGCCCGCGGCCGGCGTCCGCCCGGTGCGCGAGATGCTCTACGTCCACACCCCGGCCGCCACCGCGGGCGCCCTGACCGGCCGGCGCCGGCGGTCATACCCGCTCGCGCCCGCGATCCTCGGATGCCGTTGCCGCAAGCGCGTCATGACCGGCGTCGACCATCGGCATGATCCGATGACGCAACTCGAGGAGTTGTGCGGCCGGGCACGGGTCGCGGCATCGTTCCCCATCGACGTGGCGTCTGCTTGCGGCTGTGCTATCCGGACCCGGTGGACTCCGAGAGTGAGCGTACCCGAGATCTCAGGACGAGATTCGCCGTCGCCCTGAACGATCCGGCGCTCGTGCTCGTCGACGTGCTCGCGCGCGAGAGCTACGACGACGGGCACCTCCCGCGGGCCACCAGCCTGCCGCTCGCGGAGGTGTCGGAGCGTGCGGCGACGTCCTCCCCGACCGGTCGGCGGACATCGCAATCTACTGCGCCGGGCCCACGTGACCGGCGGGAGAGCGGGCCGGGCGCCTGCTACGAGAGCTCGGGTACACCCGGGTGCGCCACTACCGCGGTGGCCTGGCGGACTGGCAGGAGTCGGGCGGCGCGCTCGAGGGCGGTGGCCCGCCGGCATCCGAGCCTCCACTCGTCGTGCCGTTGCGCCGCACGCCGACCGCACAGGGGACCCGCCGGCAGCACTGGGCGAACGTCGCGCTCATGGCGATCGAGAGCTGGCCCACCGGCCCACTGCTCCGCCTCTGGCTGGCGATGATCGTGCTGTGCGGCGTCGTGTACTGGCTCGCGAGCGTCCTGCCCGGCCAGGGACTCGTCGCCAACGGCACGCCGGTCACCCGCACACTCGGTGGACTGGGGACGGCGATCTACTTCAGCTTCGTCACCGCGGCCACGGTCGGCTACGGCGACGTCGTCCCCATGGGGGCGGTCCGCATTCTCGCGATCGCGGAGGCGATTGCCGGCCTGCTCGCCTTCGGCGCCGTCGTCTCGAAGTTCGTGTCGCGGCGACAGGACGAGATCGTGCGCGAGATCCACCGGGTGACGTTCGAGGAGCGTCTCGACCGGGTGCAGACGAGTCTCCACCTCGTGCTCTCCGAGCTCCAGGTGATCGCGACGATGTGCGAGGAGCCGACCGCCCGACCCGAGGCGGTGATGGCACGGCTCGAGAGTGGCGCGCTCGTCTTCGCCGGCGAGCTCCGAGCCGTGCACGACCTGCTCTACCGCCCGCAGCAGATGCCCGACGAGGCGGTGCTCGAGGCGATCCTCGCGGGCCTCGCCGCCGCACTCAACCAGCTGGCCATCCTGCTCACCTGCATCCCGGCGGCCTGGAGTCGGTCGCCGACGCTCGACGCCGCGCGCCGCCGCATGGCGCGGCTCGCCGAGGAGATCTGCGGCGAGTGCGTCCCGCGCGCCTACGCCCCGGGGCTCAGAATCTGGATGGACCGGGTGCAGGAGACGGCGCGCCGGATCGCCTGACGTCAGCCGCGCCGCGCGATCGGCCGCACCGCCCCCGCGCAAGGCGCTGGCGCGTCGTGCGTTCTGGGTCCGGCTCGTGACGGCGCGACGCATCGCGCACGAGCGGGTGATTTCGAGCGGGTGACTTCGGGTGACTCCCCACCCTCGCGGTATGCTAACCGGGCTGTATCATTGCTGGTCATGGGGGGAGCCATGTCGGATCTGCGTCTGTCCGTCTGTGTCGGGGCGCTCGCGATGATGGTGCCGTTCGTCGCGCACGCCCAACTGTGTACGAACCTGAGCGGCAGCCCGGCGCCGACGCCTGAGGTGTATGCCGCCAATGCGGTCTTTCTGAAGTACCTGAGCACTGGCCCGGGTGGCGGCGACGACAAGCCGCAGCTGCACAAGTCGGCGTCGAACAACCCGTCCTTCGTCGGCCTTGACCTGGCGAACGTGCACTCGATTGCGGTGACGATCCGTCTCGGCTCGGGCGTCGGGCCGGTGATGTGGAGCGCGACGATTCCCGCCGCGAGCGGCCTGTGGGCGTCGGTGACGCTGCCCAGCGGTGTGGTGCGCTGGACGTTCACCGATCCGGCCGTCACCTACGGCGTCAAGAAGGCGCGCGTGCTCGCCTATCCCGGCGGTATCTACATCGTCGACAAGTTCTTCGGCGCCAACGCCAACATCGGCAACGCGCCGGTGCCGCCGGGCGTGGCGGTGCACGCGATGGTGGAGATCTACGACGGCCTGGGCGCCGGCACCTGCTACGACGGCGTCACCCAGCCGTGCACGGGCACCGGCAACACCCAGAAGTGCAGAGTCTGACCGCGCGCCGCCGCGGACGTCCTGTCGGCGCCCGCGGCGGCCCCGCTTCAGCGGGACTCCGTACCTGGCATATGATGCGCGCATGCCGACCGCGCTGCGCGTCCTCACCCTGAACTGCTGGAACGTCGCCGAGCCGTACGCGGCGCGCATGGCGATCGCCCGCGCCGCGGTCGAGAGGCTGGCGCCCGACCTCATCGGCCTGCAGGAGGTGGTGGTGCGGCGCGACGGGCTCGACCAGGCCGCCGACGTCCTCGGCGGGCTCGGCTACCACATCGTCTACGCGCCGGCCTTCCGCTGGACCGAGCACGGTCACGTGGGGTTGGACGCCGACGGCGACGCCTTCGGCAACCTGATCGCCAGCCGCAGGCCGATCGTCGCCTGGGAGCGGCGCACCCTGCCCGGCGACGAGCTCGACGAGCGGCGCTGCGCCCTCGCCGAGGCCCCGTGCGGGCGCATTCCGTTCGTCTGCACGCACCTCGCCTGGCGTTTCGAGCACGGCGCGCTGCGCGAGCGGCAGGTGCGCGCGCTCGACGAGCTGGCGCGCG
>JAXLXP010000004.1:0-617500 GCA_046327955.1 Binatia bacterium
ACGCCCGATCGACTCGCGCGTGGAACGTCGCCCAGGTTTCGCCTCCCGGGGGGGCGTAGTCGGGTGCGAAGATGTCCGCGCCGACCTCCGCGTACGGGAGCCCGCGGATGTCGCCGTAGTCGCGCTCGCGGAGCAGCGCGTCCAGCGTGACGGGCGTGGCGATCGCGGCGGCGAGCCGTTCGGCGGTCATGACGGCGCGGGTGAGGTCGCTCGACAGGATGGCGGTGATCCCCGCCCCGGCGAGACGGCGGGCGAGGCGCTCGGCCTGGATGGCGCCGTGCGAGTCGAGAGGCACGTCGGGGAGCTGGACCACGCGCGCGGCGTTCTCGCGCGTCTCGCCGTGCCGGACGAGGAAGATCGTCATGGGGGTCCGGGCCTACCCGAGCGCCGGTGCGCCGTCCAACGGAGCTTGCCTCTCGTTCCGGCAGGAGCCGCGTGGTAGGAGGCCGCCGCGTGACTCTCGCGCTCTACGTGCCGGCGCCGACCGTGCTGCACCGGCTCCACCCGGTGACGAAGCTCTTCGTGTTCGTGGCGTTCGTCGTGGCGGCGTTCGTCGTGGACCACCCGCTGGGCCAGCTCCCGCTGGCCGCGCTCGTGCTGGCGCTGGTCGTCGCCGGGCAGGGGGTCGCGAACCTGCGCCGGTTCCGGGTCATGTTCGTGATCGTGTTCGTCTTCACGGTCGTGATCTGGACCTTCTTCTTCCGCAGTACGCTCTACCCGACCCGGGCCGGTCTGCTCTTTGGTCTCTCGACGGCGATCCGACTGGAGACGTTCCTCGCCGCGGGCATCCTGTTCCTCACCACGACGCGCGTCGAGGAAGTGGCGTACGCGCTCGGTCGACTCGGCGTCCCCTACACGGTGGGCTTCACGCTCACGTTGGCGTTCCGGCTGGTCCCGGTGTTCTTCGATGCGGCGCTCACGATCGTGCAGGCGCAGCGGTGCCGCGGGCTCGAGTTCGGGCGGGGCGGCGTCTGGACGCGGCTGTCGCGGTACGTGCCCGTGCTCGTGCCCGTGTTCGTGGGTGCGCTCCGGCGTGCCGACCGGATGGCGATGGCGCTCGAGCTGCGCGGTTTCAACTCCGGTCGACCGCGCACGACGTACCTGCGCGCGGAGGCCGGGCGCGCCGACCTCGCGGCTGCGATCGTGGCGGCGGGCGTGGCGAGTGGATACGTCGCGCTCTGGGCGCGTGGAACGGGGCTGCTCGGGCCGCGCCTGCCTTGACTCCCCGAGGGGGCGCCCCTAGCATTGCGCCGCCTTGAGCGGGACGGACGGCAGACGTCGTCGTGTCGTGGTCACCGGGCTCGGGCTCGTCACCCCGCTCGGTACCGGCACGGAGGCGAACTGGGAAGCCCTCATGACGGGGCGTTCCGGGATCGGCGCGATCACGCGCTTCGACGCGTCGTCGCTGCCGGCGCGTGTGGCGGGCGAGGTGCGCGACTTCGCGCCCGAACGCTTCGTCGAGCGCAAGGACGTGAAGAAGATGGACCCCTTCATCCACTTCGCGATCGCGTCGGCCCAGATGGCGGTGGAGGACGCCGGCCTCGCGCTGCCGCTCGCCGTGCCCGAGCGGTGCGGGGTGATCGTGGGCGTCGGCATCGGCGGCATCAACACGCTCGAATCGGCGTGCCGGCAGATCTTCGCGGAGGGCGACCGGCGCATCTCGCCGTTCCTCGTCCCGCGGCTCATTCCGAACATGGCCGCGGGGCAGATCGCGCTGCGCTTCGGCGCGCGCGGCCCGAGCTACGCGACCACCAGCGCCTGCGCATCGGGAGCGCACGCGCTCGGCGAGGCGTTCATGCTGATTCGCGACGGCCGCCAGGACGCGATGCTGACGGGCGGCGCCGAGGCCCCGCTCTGCTGGCTCTCGATGGCGGGCTTCGCCGCGATGCGGGCACTCGCGACCGGCTGGAACGACGATCCTACGCGGGCCAGCCGTCCTTTCGACGCGAAGCGCGAGGGCTTCGTGATGGGCGAGGGCGCCGGCATGCTCGTGCTCGAGGAGAGCGAGCACGCGCGGCGGCGGGGCGCGCACGTCTACGCCGAGATCGTCGGCTACGGCGCCAACTGCGACGCGTACCACATGACGCAACCCGCACCCGAGGGCGCCGGGGCGGCCGAGTGCATGGCGCTGGCGCTCGCCGACGGCAGCCTCTCGCCCGACCACATCGGCTACGTCAACGCCCACGGAACGGGGACGCCCTACAACGACGAGGCGGAGACGAAGGCGATCAAGCGCGTGTTCGGCGGGCACGCGGCGCACCTCGCGGTGAGCTCGACGAAGTCCATGACGGGCCACCTGCTCGGGGCCGCCGGCGCCGTCGAGGCGGCCTTCACCGTCCTCGCGCTCGAGCGCGAGGTACTGCCGCCGACGATCAACCTGGACGACCCCGACCCCGCGTGCGATCTCGATTACGTCCCCAACCACCCGCGGTCGCAGCGGGCCGAGGCCGCGCTCTCCAACTCGTTCGGCTTCGGGGGTACCAACGTCTCGCTCGCGTTCCGCCGTGCCGGCTGACGGGCTGGCCAGGCCGGTGGACCGGCGGCTGCACTTCGTCGTCGGGAAGGGCGGCGTCGGCAAGACCACCGTCGCGGCGGCGCTGGCGATGATGCTCGCGCGCCAGGGGCGGCGCGTGCTGGCGGTCGAGATGGATGCCGCGGGCCGGCTGCCGGGGCTGCTCGGCGGCCACGGCGCCGCCACGCAGCCGACGGAGGTCCAGCCGGGGCTGTTCGTGCTCACGGTCGAGGGCCGTGCGGCGCTCGAGGAGTACCTCGGGCTCATCATCCCGGTGCGGCGCCTCCTGCAGACGATCTTCCAGAGCCGCGTCTACCAGTACTTCGTCGCCGCCGCCCCGGGGCTCAAGGAGCTCATGACGGTCGGCAAGATCTGGTACGAGGCGACCCGCACCGAGGAGGGGCGGCTGGCGTGGGACGCGATCGTCGTCGACGCGCCGGCGACGGGGCACAGCCTACAGGTGCTGCGCATGCCGCAGTCCGCGCGGGACACGTTTGGCGCGGGGCTGGTGCAGCGCGAGGCGGCCCGCGTGGTCGAGTTTCTCCAGGACGCGCGCACCACGGCCGTGCACCTGGTCACGCTCGCCGAGGAGATGCCCGTGGCCGAGGCGCTTGAGGCGCGGGCGGAGCTGACGGGACACCTGGGCCTGCCGCTCGGCTACGTGGTCGTCAATCGTCTCCACGGGCGGCGGTTCTCGCCGGCGCTGGTGGAGCGGCTGCGTGGGGCACAGGGGCGGCTTCCCGCGCGTGAGCAGCCGCTCGTCGCGGCGGTGGTGGCGCGCGCCGCCGAGGAGAGCAGCTGGGCGGAGATCAATCGCCAGCACCTCGAGCGCCTGCGCGGCGAGCTCGGAGCGACCGAGATCGTCGAGCTGCCGTTTCTCTTCGTCGAGGAGTTCGACGCGCGGGCGCTCGGACAGCTCGCCGGGGTGCTCGAGCAGGCACTCGGCCCGCCGGCGGCGGTGCAGGCGAGGCGGCGGCCGTGACGCTCGCCGAGCTGGTCACCGGGCATCGGGTCGTGATCGCAGCCGGGAGCGGCGGGGTCGGCAAGACCACCGTGGCGGCGGCGATCGGCCTGTGGGGCGCGCTCATGGGCCGGCGCACGATCGTCATGACGATCGACCCGGCCCGCCGGCTCGCGACCTCGCTCGGGCTCGCCGCGCTCGGCAGCGAGCCGCACGAGATCCCGGCCGACGTGCTCGCCGCGCAGCAGCTCGCGCCCGCCGGCAGCCTGGCCGCGATGATGCTCGACCAGAAGGGCGCCTGGGACGCGCTCGTCGAGCGCCACGCGCCGCCCGAGGCGCGCCCGCGCATCCTTGCCAATCCCTTCTATCAGCATCTGTCGCAGACGTTCGCGGGCTCGCACGAGTACGTCGCCATCGAGCAGCTCTGCGTGCTCGCCGACAGCGGCCAGTGGGATCTCATCGTGGTCGACACGCCGCCAACGCGCCACGCGCTCGACTTTCTCGAGGCGCCCCGCCGGATCGACGACTTCCTCGATCGCCGGGTGATCCGCTGGTTCGTCCGCCCCTACTTCTCCGCGGGCTGGTCGGCGCTGCGCGCCGTGAACCGCACCGCGGGCTTCCTGCTCCGGCGCCTCGAGCAGGCGACCGGCATCTCGACGCTCGCGGAGATCTCCGACTTCTTCACGAGCATGAGCGGGCTGCTCGAGAACTTCCACGAACGGGTCGAGCGCGCCTACGAAGTGCTGCGCGGACCGGCGACCGCGTTCCTCGTGGTCACGAGTCCCGAGGAGCAGGTGCTGGGTGACGCGGAATATCTATCGACGAAGATGAGCGAGCTGCGCATGCCGCTGCGGGGCGTGATCGTGAACCGCGTCCATCCCGAGTACCGGCCGCCGGGGCGCGGCGACTGCGGTCCGGAGGACGTCGCGGACGTGCTCCCGGTGCTCGAACGTGCGCTCGGCGGTGCGGTCCCCGAGGCGCGCGAGCTGGCGCAGAACTTCGCCGACTACCAGGCGCTCGCGCGCGGGGAGTCGCTGCGCGTCGAGCAGTTCCGGCAGGGGCTCCCGCGGCGGGTCCCCCTCGTGATCGTGCCGAACTTCGCCCGCGACATTCATGACCTGGCGACGCTGGCGGCGATGCACCCGCATCTGTTCGGCGCGGCCGCCGCGGCGCAGTGATCGGTCCTACGCGCCGACGCAGGTGCCGCCGAACGACAGCGTGACGCTCACGGTGCTCGGTGGAAGATCGCGCGTCCCCGGGACGTCGCGGCCCCAGACCGTGATCTCCCAGCCGCCGCGCGCGGCGCTGCGGTCGCGCAGCACGATCCGGCGCAGCCCGCCGATCCGCCCGCGCCAGCGGTAGACGCCGCGGCGGGCGTTCGAGTGCGCCCAGCCGGCATCGCCAGCGGGGATCGTGATTCGCACTGGCGTGGCGGCGCCGCCCAGGGTGAGGCGGAAGTCGGCGCCGCGGGGATCGAGCGCGTCATAGAGCCCCGTCGGGTTGCGGAGCGCGGCGCGCAGCCGCACGTGCCGGCCGAGGTGCACGCCCGTCAGCGCGAGGTCGCCGGGCCGGCACTGCTCGGCGCAGGTGCAGGCGGTGGTGCACGCCTCGGGGCAGGCACCGGCGTCGGTGCCGTCGCACTCCTCGCCGACGTCGAGCAAGCCGTTGCCACAGACGGGCGGCGCCCCGCCGATGAGCGTGGCGGTGAGCTGGTAGGCAGGCGAGCCCGCGGTGCGGCGCACGACCAGCGACCACGGGCCGGCGACCGGGGCCACGAACTCGCAGCCGCCATACGGGCTGCCGCCGGCGGCACGGCAGTCGTAGTCGGCGGGCGAGGCCGTGCCGCCCGCCTTCACGAGGAGGTCGACGTCGGCGACGCCGTCGTCGGTGCCGTTGAGCGTGACGCGCAACGCGCGCGTGCCGGGCGCAACGACGATCTCGTGCGCTTCGACGACGTGCGCCGCGGAGAGCGTGCCCGCGAGCGGCACGGCCGTCGTGTCGGCGCCGCCCACGGGCGGGACGGCGCCGCAGGCGTGTGCTCCGAGGTCCGCGCCCGCCACTTGGGCGATCCACGTCCGGTAGGGCGCGATGCTGGCGTCGTAGGCGAGGTCGTCGGGGGTGCAGTCGTCGCTCGTACCGCCGGACGTCACGCCGGCAACCGCGAGGCCGGCGTTCGTCTCGACGAGCAACGGACCGCCCGAGTCGCCGTGGCAGGTGTCGGCGCCGGTCCCGGTGAACTCCCAGCACACCGACGTCGCGTCGGAGACGCCGTCCGTGCAGTGGGTGCGGGTGACGTCGCCCGCGCGCTTGAGGCCGTAGTCCCGCCGCGTCCCGCTCGTGCGGCCGAAGCCCACGGTCGTCATGACCTGCCCGACGTCGGGGGCGGTGGGAGCGAGCGGGAGCGGCGTGACTCCCGTCACCGGCGTCGTGAGCGTCACCACGGCGACGTCGCCGACCGGGAAGCGGAAGTCCGGATGGACGCGGATGCGGGCGACGTGGAAGAAGCCGGCGTGCTGCAGGAAGACCAGGCGGCCCGCCGGGCTGGGAGCGCCCGCGCCCTGGCAGCGGCTCCCGCTCGTGTCGCACACGCAATGCGCCGCGGTGAGGAACGTCTGGCAGCCGATCAACACGCCCGAGCACCACGCCGTCGCCGTCGCCGGGTCGTTCCCCACGAGCAGCGCGCCCGCGGCCGGGAACTCGCCGGTGAGCGCGCCGTTCACGATGCGCGCAGTGTCCGGCTGCGCGCCGGCGGTCCGCGCCAGCAGCAACGCGGCGGCGACCGCGACCGATGCGACGATGCGTCCCGCGCGTCCCTCGCGGGCGCGGCGTGTGTGGCCCCTCACGAGGACCGGACGTCCGCAAGGGACGTGCCGGGACACGGGGCCGCCCGGGGCGGCCGCCCGTCCCGTGTCGCCAGCGCCCGGGCGCTGTGCCAGCGCTGCGCCATGTGTCGGCGGTCTCGGGCTCAGCGGGCCGCGGGACCGAGCACGACCGGGCCGAGGAGCGTGAGGACCGCGACGATCAGCGCGACGCCCATCACGTCGAGGCCGATGCCCCAGCGCATGAGCGTCGGCAGCGGCACGCGGCCGGTGGCGTAGACCATGGCGTTGCACGGGGTCGACACCGGCAGCATGAAGCCGAGCGACGCGCCCATGGTCGCACCGACCGCCGGGATCACCGGATCGAGGCCGGTCGCGCGGGCGAGGGCGATCACGACGGGGACGACCATGTTCGCGGCCGCGGTGTTGCTGGTCGTCTCCGAGAGCACGGTGGCCAGCGCGGTCGCGACGACGAGCAGCGCGGTCGGGCTGTGCACGTCGAGCAGGCTCGTCAGGCCGCGGCCCATCGCCTCGGCCAGGCCGGTTCGGAAGGAGAGCGTCCCGAGCGCGATCCCGCCGCCGTAGAGGAACACGATCCACCAGTCGATCTTCACTGCCTCGGCCCAGGGCAGCGTGAACTCGTGGCGCCGCAGGTCGGTCGGCAGGACGAAGAGGAGCCCGGCGCCGAGCAGCGCGGCCACCGGCTCCGGGACCGTCGCGGTGAACGTCCGGTACACCGGGTGATCCTGACCACCGACCAGCGCGACGACGCCCGGAAACACCCACAGCGCGACGGTGACGGCGAAGGCGGCGAGCGCGTTCGCTTGCCCGCGCGTCCATGGCCCGAGCGCCGCGCGTTCCGCGGCGATCGCGCCGGCGACGCCGTGTCCGTCGGTCGTGGTGCCGCGGGCGCGGCTCGCGTGGCGGAGCAGGAAGAGCATCCAGAGGAGCAGGAGGGCGACCACGGGCAGGCCGAGCGCCATCCACGAGAAGAACGGCAGGTCGATGCCGGTCTCGCGGCGGATGAAGCCGATGCCGATCAGGTTGGGCGGCGTCCCGACCGGGGTGGCGAGGCCGCCGATCGACGCCGCGAACGCGTTCGACGCCAGCAGCGCCGCCGCCCAGCGCGGCTCGGCACGGCCCGCGTGGCGTTCGAGCACGGCGAGCAGCGAGAGCCCGATCGGCAGCAGCATCGCGACCGTCGCCGTGTTGCTGATCCACATCGAGATCGCGCACGACGCCGTCGCGTACGCGATCAGCACGCGTCCCGGTCGGTTTCCCACGCCCGGGAGCCCGAGGATGGCGAAGGCGAAGCGGCGGTCGAGGCCGTGGAAGAAGATCGCCTGCGCGAGCATGAACGTGCCGACGAAGACGAAGATCAGCGGGTCGGCGAATGGCGCGAACGCCTCCTGCACGGGGGCGACGCCGAGCACGACGGCTCCAGCCACGCCGAGGAACGCGGTCATCGCCATCGGGATGGCCTCGGTCACCCACAAGACGACCACCGCCGCGAGGACGGCCGCCAGCCGGTGCGCGGGGCCTGGCAGGGTCGGGAACGCGATCCAGGAGAATCCGAAGGCGAGCGGAGCGAGCACCAGCCCGCTGCGTTGGCGCCAGCGATCGAGTTGCGAGGCGGCCGCCCCGTCGTCGAGCGGCGCCGCGGCGCGGGCCGGGGTGCTCACGCGGATCCGTCGCGCTCGATCGTCGCGGCCATCGTGTCCCAGGCCCGACAGACCGGGCACTGCGCCGTCCACGCGGCGGCCGGACGGCGGCAGGCCGTGCAGCGCCAGGCAGTCTCGCCGAGCGCGCCGGCGGCGGCCCGGGCGTGCAGCTCGGCCGCCTGCACGGCGTTGCCGCGCCGCCGCTCGAGCTCGCCGCGGAGGAGATCGGCCGCCGGGCTCGCGCCCGCGTCGCCGAGCGCCGCCATCGCCTCGTCGAGCGCTCCCTGCGCGAGTAGCTGGCGCGCGAGGGCGAGCGCCAGCATCGCGTCGTCGGGATGGCGGCGCCGCAGCCGGCGCAGCAGCCGGGTCATGCGTTCGGGCCGGCCGGCACGCGTGTGGAGGTCGGTGAGCCGCTCGACGAGCACCAGCGCCGGTCGCCGCTTGAGCCCCCGCTCCCACGCCCGTCGCGCGAGAAACGTGCGACCCTCGCGGGCGTAGACGTCGCCGGCACTCACCCACGCGGGCACGAACGTCGGCGCTTCGCGCGCGAGCGCGAGCAGGCGGCGCACCGCGCGTCGCGGGTCCGTCTCGGTCTCCGCGCGGGCGGCTTCGTATCGGAGGCCGCGCTCGAGCGCCACGTCGGCGGCCGCAGTCCCGGTTGCGCGCCCGAGGAGCAACTCGCCCTGGAGCGCGAGGGCCGCCTCCCAGCGCGCGCTCGCGACGAGCACGTCGCGGAGGCGGCGCGCGAGCCTCGGGCTCTCGGGCTCGACGAGCCGCGCACGCTCGAGCGCATCGACGGCGGCCCGCAGGTCGCCGCTGCGTTGGGCGGCTTCGGCGAGGAGATCGAGCAGACGCGGGGCGTATCCGAGACGCCCGATCCCGTCCTCGAGCAGCGCGCGGGCGCCGTCGGCGTCGCCCTCCTGGAGGTACGTCTCGGCCAAGAGCGTCAGGCGGTCCACGTCGGCTGGGACGCCGCTCGCGGCGCGCAGCAGCGTCGCGCGAGCACGGGCCGGTGCGCCGGTCCAGAGCAGGTCGCGTGCCGCGGCGGTGCGCTCGGCAGAACGCGCAGCCCAGCGCGCGCGGCGCCGTTCGCCCCATCTGCTCGCGCCACGCGCCGCGACGAGCAGTCCTGCGGCCACGGCTCCGGCGCCAAATGCCACCAGCAAGGCGCCCGCGAGCGGGGGATTGGCCGTGCGCCCGGGCAGGAGGCGGACGGCCACCGGATCACCGTTCAGCAGGAACAGCCAGCCGGCCGCGATCACGACCAGCAGCGCCAGAACCGCGACGAGCCCGCGCATCACCTGCGCCCCGGTTCACCGCACGTCAGCGGTGCTCGGTGCCCGTCTTCTGGTCGCGTGCCTGCGACTGGAACGGCTCCGGCAGCTCGACCCGCGGCGCGCGTGCCCACAGCCGTTCGAGGTCGTAGAACTCGCGCACCGGGACGTAGAAGACGTGGACGACCACGTCGCCGAAGTCGAGCAGGACCCACTGGCCGCGCTGCCGGCCCTCGACCGCGAGCGGGCGGACCCCCTCCTTGCGCAGGTGGTCCTCGATCCCGTCGGCGATCGCCTGCACCTGCGTGTCCGACCGGCCGCTGCAGATGACGAAGTAGTCGGCGACGCTGCTGATCCGGCCGGTCTCGAGGACGACGAGATCGTAGGCCTTGCGGTCCAGGGCGGCGCGGGTGCACTCGAGAGCCCGTTCCCAGCCGGCCAGAGGCATCAGCGCGCGTCGCCCTCCGCACGGTAGAGCCGGTGCCGCGCGATGTGGTCTTCGACGGCGGCGGGAACGAGGAAGCGGATCGATCGCCCGGCGGCCACGCGAGCCCGGATGGCGGTGGCCGAGATGTCGAGGCCGGTGATGCGCAGCAGCTTCACCTCGTGCCCCGACGCATGGCGGAACGACTCACTGGTGAAATCGTAACAGAGGGCCCCGCGGGTGGCAACGGGAAGGTCGTCGAGCACCAACGTCTCCGGCCAGGGCGGACGCGTGAGGACCGCGACGTCGGCGAGCGCGACGATGCCCTCGGGTTCGTGCCAGGTGTGGAAGTCCGCGAAGGCGTCCCGCCCGAGCGCGAAGACGATGCGGGTCGCAGGCCCGACCTCCGCACGCAGGGCGCGCACCGTGTCCACCGAGTAGGACGGCCCGGTTCGTTCGAGCTCGATGCTCCACGGGCGCAGCCCCGGCGCCCCGGCCGTCGCCAGCTCCACCATGCGCAGCCGCTGTGCGGCGGCCGCGAGCGGAATCGTCTGCTTGTGCGGCGGGATCGCGGCCGGCACGAGGCGGACCTCGTCGAGCGCGTAGGCCTCGCGCAGCTCCTCGGCAGCGCGCAGATGGGCCAGGTGGATCGGGTCGAAGGTGCCGCCGAGGATGCCGATGCCGGGCATCCGCTAGGCGCGCACCTGTCCGTCGCCGCGCACGAGGTACTTGTAGGTGGTGAGCTCGCGCAGCCCCATGGGGCCGCGGGCGTGCAGGCGATTCGTGCTGATGCCGACCTCGGCCCCGAAGCCGAACTCGAAGCCGTCGGTGAAGCGCGTCGAGGCGTTCACGTAGACCGCCGCCGAGTCGACGTCGCGGAGGAAGCGCTCGGCGGCGCGGTGGCTCTCGGTGACGATCGCTTCGGCGAGCCCGGTCGAGTGGCGCGCGATGAAGGCGATCGCCGCATCGAGCGACGGGACCACCGCGGCGCTGAGGACGAGGTCCAGGTACTCGGTGTCCCAGTCGGCGTCGGTGGCGGGCGTCACCTCGGGGACCAGCCGCA
Organism: Binatia bacterium; assembly: GCA_046327955.1. Classification (GTDB taxonomy): domain Bacteria; phylum Desulfobacterota; class Binatia; order DP-6; family DP-6; genus JAXLXP01. Next base: position 10,715 of record JAXLXP010000004.1, read on the forward strand.
CGACCGTGGTGTCGCCACGCACCTCGCAGCCGTGGGCCCGCAGCGCCCGGACGAGCCGTGGCAGTGCCCGCGGCGCGATCGCCTCGTGCACGAGGAGATTCTCGATCGCGTTGCACACGCCCGGGCGCTGGACCTTGCCGTTGAGGCAGATGCGCTCGGCCATGTCGAGGTCGGCGGTCGCGTCGACGTAGAGGTGGCAGATGCCCTCGAAGTGCTTGATCACCGGGATCCGGCTCTCCGCGATGATCGTGCGCTTGAGGGCTTCGCCGCCGCGCGCGATGACGACGTCGATGCGGTCGTCGCGTCGGAGCAGGCCGCGGGTCACGTCGCGGCCGCCCTCGACGAGCTGCACGGTGGCCCGCGGCAGGCCCTCGGCTGCGATCGCCGCGCGGAAGACGTCGGCGAGCGCGGCGTTCGTGGCCTGCGACTCCGAGCCGCCCTTGAGCAGCACGGCGTTCGCGGTCTTGAGGCAGAGCCCGGCCGAGTCGGCGGTGACGTTCGGGCGCGATTCGTAGATCGAGAGCACGACGCCGATCGGCACGCGGACCTGCGCGATCTCGAGCCCGTTCGGGCGCCGCCAGGCGGCCATGGTCTCCCCGACGGGATCAGGGAGCTGCGCGATCTGCTCGAGGCCCTGCGCCATGATCTCGATCCGTTCGGGCGTGAGCGTCAGGCGGTCGAGAAACGCGGCGCTCTCGCCCGCGGTGCGCGTGCGCTCGACGTCCTCCCGGTTGGCGGCCAGGACGACGCGCTCGGCGCGTCGAAGCCCCGCGGCGGCGGCCCGCAGCGCGCCGTCCTTGGCGTGCGTCGAGGCCCCCGCGAGCGCCCGTGCCGCGGCACGCGCCTCGGCGGTGAGCGCCTCGACGGCGTGCTCGACGTCGGCGGGGAGGGGCTGCATGGGGCTCGGAGTCTAGCGGCTCGGAAGACGGGCTGCCACCGGCGGGCTTGAATCGCCTCCACACGGATGATGAAGACCCGCGCAGCAGGAGGGCCGATGATCACGCTGTACGACAACCCCTTCAGCCCGTTCGCGCGCAAGGTCCGGATGGCGCTCGACCACAAGGGGCTCCCGTTCACGGCGGTCGACGCCCTGGCGCTGGCCCACTTGGCGGACCTGGGGCGCGTGAACTCGCGCCGGGAGGTGCCGGTGCTGGTCGACGACGACGTGACCGTCGTCAACTCGGCCGACATCGTCGCCTACCTCGACCACCGCTACGGCGAGCCGTTGCTGCTGCCGGCGGACCCAGCGCGGCGGGTCGTGGCGCGTGCGTGGGAGCGTCTGGCCGACGGCGTCGTCGACGCGGTGGTGCACGACATCTCGATCTGGACCTGGCCGACGCACCGCCGGGAGGATGCGCCGCCGGCGGGGCTCATCGAGGTGGGCCATCGCGATCTGCGTGCGGTGCTGGCTCGCGCGGAGGCGGCGCTCGCGGATGCGGACTTCCTCGGCGGCGATCTTTCGATCGCGGACGTGGCGCTCTTCCCGCACGTCTCGTCCTTCCGTCTCCTCGGGCTTCCGCCGGAGCCCGCGAGTCACCCGCGCGTGTGCGCCTGGCTTGCGCGCATGCGGGTGCTGCCGTTCGTCGCGCGCGACCTCGCGTACGTGCGGCGCGCGGCGGCGGAGAAGTTCGCCGGTCCGGGCCCGTCGCCCTACGAGGGCGAGCGGATCGTCTGGCGCGGCGACCGGCTGGAGTGGCTGTTCGCCAACGGCTTCCACGCCTGGTGGGCGGCCGAGCTCGCCGCGGGCCGCGCCGAGGTCCCGGCGTCGCTCTGACCGGGCGCGGCAGGCTCCCCGATCAGGTGGCCGCTCCGCCGAGGACGACGAGGTCGTCGCAGTGGACCACCTCGTCGCTGCCCTTCCAACCGAGCCGCTTCTCGATGTCGCGCGTGTGCGCCCCCTTGAGCTTCTCGATCTCGGCAGCGGCGTAGCTCACGAGCCCGCGCGCGAACTCCCGCCCGTCGGGGCCGACGCAGCGCACGCAGTCGCCGACCCCGAAGCGGCCCTCCACGGCGCGCACGCCGGAGGGGAGCAGACTGCGGCCGCCCTGGCGCAGCGCGCGCTCGGCGCCGGCGTCGAGGTGCAGCGTCCCGGCGGGCTTGAGCGTGTAGGCGATCCAGTGCTTGCGCCGCGCGAGGGGATCGCCGTCGGCGAGCAGCAGCGTGCCGGCCTCGACGTCCGGGTCGAACACCGCCGCGAGGGCACCGCGGCGCGTGCCGTTCGTGATCACGGTCGCGATGCCGGCCGCGGCGGCCTTGCGCGCGGCCGCCAGCTTGGAGGCCATACCGCCGGTCCCGACGTCGGAGCGGGACGGGCCGGCCCCGCGGGTCGCGTGCGCATCGTCGGCGTGCACGACGTGCACGCGCATGGCGTGCCGGTCGACGCGCGGGTCGGCCGTGAAGAGCCCGTCGACGTCGGTGAGGATCACGAGCAGCTCGGCCTCGACGAGCGCGGCGGTGAGTGCCGAGAGGTCGTCGTTGTCGCCGAACTTGAGCTCCTCGACCGCGACCGTGTCGTTCTCGTTGACGATCGGGACGCAGCCGAGCGCGAGCAGCGCGCGCAGCGTGTGGCGGGCGTTCAGCCAGCGCCGCCGGTCGGCGAGGTCGGCGTGCGTGAGCAGGACCTGGGCGACGTGGCGGTCGTAGCGGGCGAAGGCCCGCTCGTAGGCGGCCATGAGGCTCGGCTGTCCGACCGCGGCCGCCGCCTGGCGCCACTCGAGGCCCGGGCGGCGGCCGCCAAGACGGGTTGCTCCGGCTGCCACCGCGCCCGAGGTGACGACCACGATCTGCCGGCCGGCGGCGACCAGCCCCGTGATCTCCTGCGCCAGCGCGCGGATGCGCGCGCGTCGCAGGCCCTTCGGCCCGGCGAGGACGTTGCTGCCGACCTTGACGACGACACGCTTGACCCGTCGGACGAGCCGGGCCTTGTGGGTGCGCTGAGAGGTGGTCGGGCTCATGCGGGGGCGGTGGCCTCTTCGACGGCGGCACGCGCGCGCGCCGTGTGGACGGCGGCTGCGATCAGGCGCACGAGCTCGCGTGTCCCCTCGCCGGTAGCGCCCGACGCCGCGTGCAGCCGAATGCCGCGCTCGGCGAAGCGCGCTGCCACCTCGGGCAGGGCGGCCCGCGTCTCGGCGAGGTCGAGCTTGCTCGCGACCACGATCTGGGGCTTGGTCCCCAGCTCCGGGCTGGCGAGCGCGAGCTCGCGGTTGATCGCATCGAAGTCGGCGATCGGATCGCGGCCGGTGAGCCCCGAGACGTCGAGCAGGTGGACCAGCACGGCCGTGCGTGAGAGGTGCCGCAGGAAACGCGAGCCGAGGCCGTGGCCCTCGTGTGCGCCTTCGATGAGCCCCGGAATGTCGGCGAGCACGAAGGTCGTCTCCTCGTCGACGCGCACGACGCCCAGGTGCGGGACCAGCGTCGTGAACGGATAGTCGGCCACGCGCGGGCGCGCCGCCGACACCGCGCGGATGAGCGTCGACTTGCCGGCGTTCGGGAACCCGAGCAGCCCGGCGTCGGCGAGCACGCGGAGCTCGAGCCGCAGGGAGCGGCGCTCGCCCGGCCTGCCGGGCTCGGTGCGCCGTGGGGCACGATTCGTCGGCGTCGCGAAGTGCATGTTGCCACGCCCGCCATGGCCGCCGCGGGCCGCGACGTACTCCTGGTCGGGCGCCCGCAGGTCGGCGAGCAGCTCGTCGGTCTCGGCGTCGAAGACGAGGGTGCCGGGCGGCACCCGCAGGACGAGGTCTTCGCCGCACGCCCCGTACTGGTCCTTGCCGCGGCCATGCTCGCCCTTCCGGGCGCGGAGCTGCTGCGGATAGGAGAGGTCGAGCAGGGTGGAGAAGCCGGGGTCGACGCGTAGGATGACGCTGCCGCCGTTGCCGCCGTCGCCGCCGTTCGGCCCACCGCGCGGGATGTATTTCTCACGCCGGAAGCTGACGCACCCGTCTCCGCCATCGCCGGCCTCGACCCGGATTCGGACCTCGTCGACGAACTTCATCGTCGCTGCTCGCTGGGGCGGGGCCGGCGTCTCCGCTCGGGGTCCTGGCGCTCTGCGCGGCGCGGAAGTCGAGCGTCCCGCCGCCCGGCCCTCGCACCGCGCGTGGCCGTCCCACCCGCACGGGCGGTGCCGTACGCCCCGCTCGATTGGGCGGGGAGACGCTGCATGGCCGCGCTCGGCGCCCTACGCCTGGGCGGCGGGCTGCGCCGTCGCAACCGGCAGGATGCGGACGCGGCGGCGGTCCTTGCCGAAGCGCTCGTACTGGACGGTGCCCTCGACCAGCGCGAAAAGCGTCCAGTCACGACCCACGCCGACGTTGGGACCAGGATGGATGCGGGTTCCGACCTGGCGCACCAGGATGTTGCCCGCCAGAACGCGCTGCCCGCCGAACACCTTGATGCCGCGCCGTTGGCCCTGGGAGTCGCGACCGTTGCGGCTGGAGCCCTGGCCCTTTTTGTGTGCCATCCTGCCGGCCTCCTAGGCGATCTCGGTGACGCGGACCGTGGTGACCTGCTGGCGGTGGCCGCGGCGCCGGCGGTAGTTCTTTCGGCGCTTCTTCTTGTAGACCAGCACCTTGCGGGCGCGGCCCTGCTCGATGATGGTGGCCCGCACGCGGATGCCGTCCACCAAGGGGGTGCCGATCCGAACCGCGCCCTCGGCCTCCGCGAGGAGCACTTGGTCGAACTCGACCGTGCCCCCGACGTCGCCGTCGAGCCGCTCGACCCGCAGAAGCTTGCCGGGCTCGGCGCGGTACTGCTTTCCTCCGGTGCGGATGACAGCGTAAGACATTATGATGCCCAGGTGACGGGGCGGCAGGGCTTGCCGCGCCGGACCATGGTCTGTACTTGAGGGGTGGCGGGGTGTCAACCGCGGCGGAGCGCATCATCCGGGTTACGCTGTACGGGCGGGCGGAGTGTCATCTCTGCCACGAGATGCGCGCCGTGGTGGACGCGGTGGCGCGTGACGTCCCGCTGGAAGTGGAGGAGGTGGACGTGGACGGCGATCCCGCTCTGGTGGCTGCGTATGGGGACGAGGTTCCCGTCCTGTGCGTGAACGGGCGCAGGGCGTTCAAGTACCGCGTCGACGAGAGTTCGTTGCGCCTGCGCCTCTCGCGCGAGACGTCCTGAGCCGATCGCATGCCGATCATTGCCGTCGACGCCATGGGCGGGGACCATGCCCCGGTCGAGATCGTGAGGGGGATCGGGCAGGTCTCGCTCGCGACCGACATCGAGTGCCTGGTCGTCGGCGACGAGCACCGCATCCAGGAGGTGCTCGAGACCGTGCCGTACAATCCCGAGCGCCTCCAGGTCCTGCACGCCCGTGAGGCGATTGCCATGGACGACGATCCCGCCGAGGCGGTGCGCACGAAGAAGGACGCGTCGCTCATCGTCGGTCTGCGCGCCGTGACCGAGGGGCGCGCACAGGCGTTCGTCTCGGCGGGCAACACCGGCGCGTGCGTGCTCGCGTGTGCGAAGCACTTCACGTTGCTGCCCGGCATTCGCCGCGCCGCGCTGGCGAGCGTCTACCCGCGCCAGACCGAGCACCAAGGGCAGGATCGCTTCGCGCTGCTCGTCGACGTCGGTGCGACCGTGCGCTGCGGCGTCGAGGAGCTCGTGCAGTTCGGCCTCATGGGCAGCGCCTACGCCCGGCGGATATCGAAGGTGCCGAGCCCGCGCGTCGGCCTGCTCAACATGGGCACCGAGCCGACCAAAGGCGGTGAGGTGCTGGTCGAGGCCCACCGGCGCCTCGCCGCGCAGCCCTCGCTCCACTTCATCGGCAACGTCGAGGGCAACGACCTCGTGCGCGGGGCCGCCGACGTGATCGTCTGCGAGGGTTTCGTCGGGAACGTGGCCCTCAAGCTGATCGAGGGCGTCGGCGACGTGTTCGCCGACGTCACGCGGAGCGCCGCCGAGCGCCGGCTCACCTGGCGCGTCGGGCTCTCGCTCCTGGCGCGCGGCATGGAACGGGTGCGCGAGCTCACCGACTACACGCAGTACGGTGGCGCGCCGATCCTCGGCTTCGAACAGCTCGCTCTCAAGTGCCACGGTCGCTCGCGCGCGAGCGCGGTGGCCAACGCGGTCAAGGTCGCGGCCAAGGCCGTGCGTGATCGCGTGCCCGCGGAGATCGCGGACGCGCTGCGGACGGCGCGATGACGCGGTTCGGGCTCCACCGCCGCGTCCTGGGTGCCGAGCCGGGATTGCTCTGCCGCTGGGACCTCGACAAGACCTACCTGCGGAGCGAGTTCGACACCCTCCGGCAGCTCTGGCGGACGGCGCGCGAGCGGGGTGAGGACAAGGTCGAGGTCCCCGGCGTCGCCGAGCTCATGAAGGCGATCCGCGCGGCGGCCGACCGGCGCGGGCGCCCGGCGCAGGTGTTCTTCATCTCGGCGAGCCCGCCGCAGATCGGCAAGGCGATTCGCGACAAGCTCGCCCTCGACGGCGTGCCGTACGACGGGATCGTGTTCAAGGACCAGCTCGAGCAGATCAAGCGCGGCAAGTTCCGCAACCTGCGGGAGCACGTCGGCTTCAAGCTCACGGAGCTGCTGCGCGGCCGCCTCGCCGCCGCCGAGGGCGCGCAGGAACTCCTGTTCGGCGACGACTGGGAATCCGATTCGCTCACGTACTCGCTCTATGCCGACGTGCTGGCGGGGCTCGTGGCCCCCGATCGGCTGGCTGCGCTGGTCGCGCGCATCGGCGTCGACCCTGGCGGGATTCCGGAGATACTGGCGCTGGCGCGGCAGGCGGTGGGGCGAGGCCGCGTCGCGCGCATCGTCATCAACCTCGCACGGCGCACGCCGCCGGCCGACTTCCGGCTCTACGGGTCCCGGTTGGCGCCGACGTTCAACTACTTCCAGGCGGCGGTCGTGCTGGCGGCCGACGGCTTCCTCGAGCCCGCGGACGTCGCGGCCGTGGCGCGCGGGCTCGTCGAGCGGTCGGGGTACACCCCGCGCCGGCTCGAGAATTCCCTCGCCGACCTCGTGCGGCGTGGGCTGGTCGCGGGGGCGGCGGCCGTGCCGTTGGCGGCGGTCGCGCGTCGGGAGGGCTTCCTGCCAGAGGCGCCGCGGGGCTGGCGGGAGTGGTGGCGGCGGGTCGTCGCGCGGCGCCGCGGCGCCGCCAGGGCGGGTGGCGCACGGTCGCGGCGCCGCTGGCCGGGCCGCTCGATTTCGATGCGATCCTGGACCGGCGCCACGCGCAGCGCGAACCGGACGTGGGGAAAGCGAGCGTCACGTGATGGTCGACAGCGGCGCGTTCGTCATCGTGTTGGTTACGGTGGCCAACGAGGAGGAGGCCGAGCGACTCGCCTACACGCTGGTCGAGGAGCGGCTCGCTGCCTGCGCCAACCTCCTAGGGCCGATTCGTTCGATCTTCCGGTGGCAGGGAGCGGTCGAAGAGGCGAGTGAGCACCTGCTGCTGCTCAAGGCACGCCGGGATGCGGTGGAGGAGCTGAGTGCCCGTGTACGGGCGCTGCACAGCTACGACGTCCCGGAAGTGCTGGCCCTGCCGATCGTGGCAGGCTCGGAGCCGTATCTCGAGTGGCTCGGCGAGTCGACCGCCCGGCGCTGAGCGAGCCCGGGGAGCGTCCGCGAGTCGAGCGCGAGTTCTCGGCTGGCGGGCTCGTCTTTCGGCGCGCGCGTGGCCGGTGGAAGGTCGTCCTCGGCGCTCGCCGCCATCCCGAGACGGGCGTCCTCGTGTGGACCATCCCGAAGGGGCACCTCGAGGCGGGCGAGCGCTCGGCCGATGCCGCGGTGCGCGAGGTCCGCGAGGAGACCGGCCTCGAGGCGGCGATCGAAGCACCGCTCGGGGACCTCACCTACTGGTACGCGCGCCGGGATCGCGGCGGCCGGGTCGTCCGGATGTCGAAGCGCGTACGATTGTTTCTCATGCGCTACCGTGGCGGGGACTTCGCGGATCGTGACGACGAGCTGGACGAGGTGCGCTGGTATGATCTCGCCCGGGCGGCGGTTGTCGTGGCCTTCGAGAACGAGCGCAAGATGATCTGCCGCGCGGCGGAGCTGCTCGCCGAGCGCGAGACGGCTGGTGCACGTCCCCGCGGCAGCGGAAGCGAGCCGCGGCCGTGAGCGACGCGGTTCGCGAGCTCCTGCCCGGGCTGCGGGTCGTGCTCGCGCCCAACCCCGGCTTCATGACCGGCCCGGGCACCAACCAGTACCTGCTCGGGGACACCGCGGCCGTGCTGATCGACGCGGCGGCGATGTCGGCGGAGAACGCACGGCGCCTCGACGGGACCGGTGCGCGGCTCGTCCAACTGCTGTTGACGCACGTGCACCCGGACCACGTCGGCGGCGTGGCGGCGCTGCGGGAGCGGGGCGAGCTCTCGGTCGCGGTGCACGAGAGCCGCCGCGACTTCGTGTACGGCGGCGACCCGCTGGCGCCGGACGTGCTCCTCGAGGACGGCCTCGAGATCGCCCATGCGACGGGACGGCTCCGGGTCGTCCACACGCCGGGGCACGAGTCCGGGCACTGCTGTCTCTACGATCCCGACCGGCGGTGGTTGTTCACGGGCGACACGATTCTCGGCACCGGGACCGTGGTGATCCCGCCGCCGGACGGGAACATGACGGCCTATTTCGCGTCCCTGCGGCGCCTCGATTCGCTCGATCTGGAATGCATCTTCCCGGGGCACGGGCCGGCGATCCCCCGCCCGCATGAGAAGATCGCCGAGTACCTCGCGCACCGCCTCCTGCGCGAGCGGCAGATCGTCGATGCGCTGGCACGCGGGCTCGACGTGATCCCGCCCATCGTCGCGCGCCTCTATGCCGACGTGCCGGCGATCCTCCACGGCGCCGCGGCGGCGACGGTGCGCGCCCACCTCGTGAAGCTCGTAGCCGAGGGCGTCGTCGTCGAGGAGCCGCGCGATCGCTTCAGGCTTCGCTGACCGCAAGGGGCCGCGGGGCGGCGTCGGTCAGGGTATCGCCTCCTCGGCGAGCACGGCGGGGTACCCGAGGCGCGTCACCAACTCGGCGCGGGCGAGCGCGACGGTACGGAACGGGTACGGGCCGATCGACACCCGGTAGTAGCGCCGCTCCGCGCCGTCGAGCACCGTGACCGCGGCGTCGGGGAAGCGTCCGGCGAGCACGCGGCGCAGGTGCTCCGCCTTGGCGGCGTCGCCGAACGACGCGATCTCCACGATCCACTGGGTCGTCGCCACCGGCTCCGGCGCCGGGACGATCGTCGGCACGGGGGACGCCGGCGCCACAGGTGGCGGCGCGGGCGGCGCCGCCACCGACGGCTCCCGGCTCGCGACGCGCACGCGCTCGCGGCGGGGCATCGGAACGGGACCCGACTCGAGCACCTCGATCCGAACCGGGCCCGTTCCGGGTCCGACCATGCCGATCACGCGTGCGGCGGCGTACGAGAGGTCGATCACGCGCCCCCCGACGAACGGTCCGCGGTCGTTGATCCGCACCTCGACGGAGCGGCCGTTGTCGAGATTCGTCACGACCGCGCGGGTACCGAGCGGCAGCGACGGGTGCGCGGCGGTGAGCTCGTACTGGTCGAACACCTCGCCGTTGGCGGTGCGCTTGCCGTGGAAGCCGGGACCGTACCAGGAGGCCGTGCCGGTCTGGACCCCGCCCACGACGGGTGGCGGTTTGTGCTCGAACAGCCCACACCCGTCGAGCCCCGCCGCCAGCAGGGCGACCGCCGCCAGCCCTCCCCACCGCATCCGGCGTGGTCTGTATCACGGTTGGGCTAGCGACGCACGATGTGCTAACAGCGCAACGTTCTCGTCGATCGCCCGGGAGGCTGCTCGTATATGTCGGGTCATTCCAAGTGGAGCACGATCAAGCACAAGAAGGCCGCCAAGGACGCCCGGCGCGGCAAGCTGTTCACCAAGCTCATCAAGGAGATCACGGTCGCGGCGCGCATGGGCGGCGGGGACATCAACGCCAACCCGCGCCTGCGCACGGCGGTGTTGGCGGCCCGGCAGAACAGCATGCCGGCGGACAACATCGACCGCGCCATCAAGAAGGGGACCGGTGAGCTCGAGGGCGTCACCTACGACGAGATCACCTACGAGGGTTACGGACCCGGCGGGGTGGCCATCCTGGTGCAGGTGCTCACCGACAACCGCAACCGCACGGTGGCGGAGATCCGCAGCATCTTCACCAAGTTCGGCGGCAGCCTCGGCAGCACCGGCAGCGTCGCCTACCTGTTCCAGAAGCGCGGGCTCATCGCCGTCGAGCGTGCCGGAGCCGACGAGGATCGGGTGATGGAACTGGCGCTCGAGGCCGGCGCCGACGACGTCCGCGAGGCGGGCGACATTCTCGAGGTTCTCACCGCGCCCGAAACCTTCGAGGCCGTGCGCGACGCGCTCGAGCAGGGAAAGGTGGCAATGGCGTCCGCCGAGGTCACGATGATGCCGGCGTCGACCGTCAGCATCACGGGCAAGCACGCCGAGTCCATGGTCAAGATGCTGGACCTGCTCGAAGACCACGACGACGTGCAGAGCGTGTCGTCGAACATGGACATCGCGGCGGAGGAGCTGGAGCGACTGTCCGCGTGAGTGCGCGGACCGCGCGTCGAAGGGGGCCCGGGTGCGGGACGGGCGTGCGCAGGCGGGCGGAGATCGGGGGGCTGTGCGGGCGCTGGGCATCGACCCGGGAAGTCGGGTGACGGGCTGGGGGGTGGTCGAGGGCGCGCGGGGTGCGGTCCGGCACGTCGCCAGCGGTACGATCGTGCTCGGCGGCGCCGCACCGCTCGCGGAGCGGCTGGCGCGCCTCGGGCGCGAGGTCGGCCGCCTCGTCGCCGCCTGGGAGCCGATGGCGGTGGCGCTCGAGCGCGCGTTCGTCGCGCGCAACGTGCAGAGCGCGCTCCGACTCGGCGAGGCACGCGGTGCAGTGCTCGCGGCGGTGGGGGCCACCACCACGCCCCTGCACGAGTACACGCCGGCGGCCGTGAAGCTCGCGGCCGTCGGGCACGGCCGGGCCGACAAGGACACGGTCGTTCGCGGGGTGACGCTGCTGCTCGGCCTCGGCGTGCGGCCGGTGACCGACGCGGCGGACGCGCTGGCCCTCGCGCTCTGCCACCTCCAGCACGCGCCGCTCGAGGCGGCGCTGGCGCGGGCCGAAGGGACGCGGGCATGATCGCGAGCCTCGCCGGCGTGCTCGCCGAGAAGAGTCCCGACCGCCTCACCGTCGACGTCGGCGGCGTGGGCTATGCGGTGCACGTGTCGTTGCAGACGTTTGCCGACCTCCCGCCTGCTGGCGCGAGCGTGCGGCTCCTCGTGCACACCGAGGTGCGGGAGGACGCGATCGACCTGTTCGGCTTCCTCAAGCCGCTCGAACGCGGCCTGTTCCATCTGCTGCGCAAGGTGAAGGGCCTCGGGCCGCGCACGTGCCTCGCCGTCCTCTCCGGCATGCCCGCGGCCGAGCTGGCGGCGACGGTCGCGGCGGGTGACGCCACCCGGTTGCAGGGCATCCCGGGCGTCGGGCGCAAGCTCGCCGAGCGGATCGTGGTCGAGTGTCGCGAGAGGGCCGCCCTGCTGGCGCAGGACGGCGTGCCGCAGGTGCGGCTCGTCGCCGCGGCCGAAGGTTCCCTCGAGGAGGCGGTGTCGGCGCTCGTGAACCTCGGCTACCGGCGCGCCGAGGCCGAGCGCGCGCTGCGTGAGGTCGATCCGGGCCGGCCGCTCGAGGAGCTCATTCGCGGCGCCTTGCAGGGGCTGGCCAGCTGATGTCGCGCCTGTCCGACAGCCCGCTCGACGGCGAGCCCCTCGACGACGAGATCGTCGTCGAGACGCCGCTGCGCCCGCGAACGCTCGCCGACTACGTCGGCCAAGTGCCGGTGCGGGAGAACCTCGGCGTGCAGATCGCGGCGGCACGGGGTCGGGGCGACGTGCTCGACCACGTGCTCGTCTGCGGACCACCGGGGCTCGGCAAGACGTCGCTCGCGCACGTGATCGCCAACGAGCTCGGCGTGACCATCCGCCAGACGTCCGGCCCCGCGCTCGAGCGCCCGGGTGACCTTGCCGCCATCCTCACCAACCTCGAGCGCGGGCAGGTGTTCTTCATCGACGAGATCCACCGCCTCAACTCGGTCGTCGAGGAGACGCTCTACCCGGCGATGGAGGATTTCCAGCTCGACATCGTGGTGGGACAGGGACCGACGGCGCGCTCGCTCAAGCTGCCGCTGAAGCCCTTCACCCTCGTGGGCGCGACGACGCGGGCGGGGCTGCTCACCTCGCCGCTGCGCGATCGCTTCGGCGCGACGTTCCGGCTCGAGTTCTACGGTGTCGAAGACCTGGAGCGGATACTCGCCCGCTCGGCGCGCATTCTCGACGTGCCGACGGACGCCGATGGCGCGGCCGAGATCGCCCGCCGTGCCCGCGGCACGCCACGCATCGCGAACCGCCTGCTCCGGCGCGTGCGCGACTTCGCACAGGTGCGCGCGGCCGGACGGATCACCCGGGCCGTCGCGCGCGCCGCCCTCGAGCTCCTCGAGGTCGACGAGGCCGGCTTCGATCGGATGGACCGGGCGCTGTTGCTCACCATCATCGATCGGTTCAGTGGCGGGCCGGTCGGGCTCGACACGCTGGCGGCGGCGGTCGGCGAGGAGCGCGACACGATCGAGGACGTGTACGAGCCCTACCTCCTGCAGGAGGGCTTTCTCGCGCGTACGCCGAAGGGGCGAGTGGCGACGGCGCTCGCGTATGCGCACTTCGGCCGGCGGGTGGGCGAGCCGGTGACGCAGGGTAAGCTGCTGTAGCGGCGGGCCCCGGGGCATTCGGGAGCGGGATGCAGGACATCGGCCGCATGCTGATCCTCGTGGGCGTCCTCGCCATCGCGGTCGGGGTGGGGCTCGTCGCCGGGCCACGGATTCCCTGGCTGGGTCGGCTGCCGGGCGACATCCTCATCCGCAAGGACAACGTCACGTTCTGCTTCCCGATCGGAACGTCGATCGTCGTGAGCGTGGTGCTGACCCTGCTCCTCAACTGGTTCTTCCGGCGATGACCTCGTGATTTCAGCGGGTTAGCGGCCGGGAGCTTACCTTGCCTTCGCCCCCGTCAACCCCTATCATCGCCCGGTTCATGCCCTCAGGGTCGGACGTGACGCCCCCCGGGGCGCCCTCGCCAGAGGTGCGCCGCCGTCGGCGGGAGGGCTGGATCATCGTCGCCACCGCGCTGGCGGTGGTCGTGTTCGCCCTCTTCGAGATTCGACTGCCCCAGGTCGGGGAGCGCGGCTCGATCGGGACGGACGCGATCCTGGTCGCGTTGATCAACCTCAACCTGATCCTGCTGGTCCTGCTGGTGTTCCTCGTCGGCCGGAACATCGTGAAGCTGGTCTGGGACCGGCGGAGGCGGATCATGGGATCCCACCTCCGGACCCGGCTCGTCACGGCGTTCGTCGGCATCGCGCTTCTGCCCGCCACGCTGCTCCTCATCGTGGCGCTCTCGTTCGTCGGCAACTCCATCGAGAAGTGGTTCTCGGGACAGGTCGAGGACGCGCTGCAGGGATCGGTCGAGGTCGCACACGCGTACTACGAGGACCTTGCCCAGACGGCGCTCGGATTCGCGCGCCAGACCGGGGCGCGCCTCCTCGCCGACGGGCTCCTCGACGCGACCCGCAAGGACCAACTCCGGGCGTTCCTCTCGGCGCGGCGCGACGAGTACCAGCTCGACCTCGTCGAGGTGTTCGTGGGGGGACATGCGCTCGCGCGCAGTCGTCGCTCCGACCTCCCGGCCGACAAGCTCGGCGTGGAGCCATGGTCGGAGCTGGTGCGGCGCGCGATGGCCGGCCAGGAGTCGACGGCGGTCGATCCCGTCGGCACGGCGGACATGATCCGCGCTGCCGTCCCCGTGCTCACCGCCGACGGCGCGGTCGCAGGCGTCGTGGTGGCGGACTCGTTCGTCCCGAACAGCGTCGTCAAGCGCCGCGAGGCGATCGAGGGCTCGTTCCGTGAGTTCCTCCGCCTGAAGATTCAGCGCCGCCCGATCCAGACGGCGTACACGATCACGCTCGCGCTCGTGACCCTGGTCGTGTTGTTCTCGGCGACCTGGATCGGGTTCTTCGTCGCGCGCGGGATCACGGTGCCGATCCAGCGTCTGGCCGACGGGGCGCGCGCCGTGGCGCAGGGCGACCTCGACCATCGCATCGCCGGGGAGGGCAACGACGAGCTCGGGACGCTGGTGACGGCGTTCAACGCCATGATCCAGGACCTGAAGACCAGTCGCACCGAGCTCGACGCCCGCCGGCGCTACCTCGAGATCGTGCTCGCGAACATCACGGCCGGCGTGGTGTCGGCCGACGCCTCGGGGCGTGTGACCACGATCAACCAGGCGGCGGCGGCGCTCCTCGGGACGACCGCACCGGGGGCGCTCGGACGCCGGGTCGACGCGGTGTGCGGCGGGGCGGAGTTCGCCGAGGTGCGGCGCCTCACCGACGAGCTCCTGCGGGACCAGACCGGTGCGCCGCCCGCGGCGCTCACCGTCGGGGGGCCCGCCTGTGCGATCGACGGTCGTGCCGTGGTCGAGGGCCAGCTCACCGTCACGCGCGATGGTCAGGAGATCGCGGTGCTCGCCACCGGCACGCGGCTCTATGACGAGACCGGCGGGCCGCAAGGCCTGGTGTTGTTTCTGGAGGACGTGACCCATCTCCTGCGCGTGCAGCGCATGGAGGCGTGGCGGGAGGTCGCGCGTCGGATCGCGCACGAGATCAAGAACCCGCTCACGCCGATCCAGCTCGCGGCGCAGCGGCTGCGCCGGCGCTATGCCGACCGACTCGGCGACGACGGCGGGGTGCTCGAGGAGTGTACGCGCACGATCGTGCAGCAGGTCGACGACCTGAAGACGCTCGTCAACGAGTTCGCGACGTTTGCGCGCATGCCGGCCGGGGAGCACACGCCGCACAACCTGAATCAGCTCGTCGAAGAGGTCCTCGTGCTCTTCCGCGAGGGACACCCGACGCTCGACTTCGCGTTCGACGCGGCTGCGGCGCTGCCGGTGCTCGAGCTCGACCCCGAGGGCGTCAAGCGCGCGGTCATCAACGTCGTCGACAACGCCGTGGCCGCCTGCCTCGCGTGCGCCGATCTGCACATCGGCGAGCGCCACCGGGTCGAGCTGCGCACCGCGTACGACGTGGGCCTGGGCGTCGTGCGGCTCGAGATCGCGGACACGGGTGCTGGCGTCTCGCCCGAGGTGAAGGCGCGCCTGTTCGAGCCCTACTTCTCGACCAAGCCCGAGGGGACCGGGCTCGGGCTCGCCATCGTGTCGGCCGTCGTGGCCGACCATCACGGGTTCGTCCGCGTGCGCGACAACGTGCCGCGTGGCACCCGATTCGTGCTCGAGTTCCCCGTCCGGCGCCAGGCGGGTCAGCTCGCCGAGCAGGCGCGCCGCGGGGTCTACGGGGCCGCGTAGCATCGGAGGAGGGGAGGATTCACATGGGCGAAACGATCCTGGTCGTCGACGACGAGGAGAACATCCGTCACACGCTGCGTGGCGTCCTCGTGGACGAGGGCTTCGACGTGGTGGAGGCGGCCGACGGCCGTGCCGCGCTGGCGTCGCTGGGCCGGGAGATCCCGCGTCTCGCGCTGGTCGACATCTGGATGCCCGAGATGGACGGCATCGAGCTCGTCCAGCGCATGAAGGAGCAGGCGCCCGAGGTGCCGATCGTCGTGATGTCCGGCCACGGCACCATCGAGACCGCCGTGCGCGCGATCCGGCTCGGAGCGTCCGACTTCCTCGAGAAGCCGTTTCAGCTCGACGCGCTGTTGAAGGTCGTGAGCCGCGCGCTCGACGAGACCGAGGTCGTTCTCGGTCAGGCGCGGGCGAAAGGCGATCCCGCGATCGCTCCCCCGCGCCGCATTCCACAGCGCACGCTCGAGCGCGGGGTGGTGGTGAACGGGCAGGGGCTCCACTCCGGCCAGCGCACCGGGCTCATCCTCCAACCGCTTCCGCCTGGCAGCGGCATCGTGTTCGGCAGCATCCTCTCCCACGAGACCGTGCCCGCGCTCATCGACTACGTCGACCAGACCGGTTACGCGACCACGCTCGCCCGCGGTGGGATGGTCGCCCGGACGGTCGAGCACCTGATGGCGACGCTGCACGCCTACGGCATCACGAACTTGCTCGTGAAGATGCAGGGTGAGGTGCCGATCCTCGACGGCTCGGCGGCCGACTTCTGCGCCCTGATCGACGAGGGGGGCGTGGCCGACCAGGGCGATACGCTCGAGGAGCTGGTGATCGACCGCCGCTATGCCGTCGGCTCGGACGACCCCGCGAAGAAGGGCGTGGCGATCGAGCCCTCGGACGCGTTCGAGGCGACCTACGTGCTCGACTACCCGGCGCCCATCGGGCGCCAGGAGATGCACTTTCGCCTCGATGGTCCGGAGTCGTTCCGACGCGAGATCGCGCCGGCGCGCACCTTCGGCTTCGTGCGCGAGATCGAGACGCTCGAGCAGATGGGCCTGGCCAACGGCGGGCGGCTCAACAACTTCATCCTCGTGGGCGACGAGGGCGTGGTGAACGCGCCACTGCGTTTCGAGGACGAATTCGCCCGCCACAAGATCCTCGACCTGCTCGGCGACTTCTACCTGCTCGGCCGCCCGATCCGAGGGCACGTTCACGCCCGCATGAGCGGCCATTCCGACAACGCCGCACTCATGCGCGAGCTGCGGCGGCGGTTCGGCATTCCGGGGCTCCCGAGCGCGTAGGGAGCCGCCGCTCGTGGCTACGGCACCACCGTGCGCCACGCGGTGACGGCCGGGTCGCCGGTTCCCGGCGACCAGAGCGTCGCCTCGAGCACGCGGCGGACGTCGCCAACCCCGGCCGTGACGCGCACCGTGTAGTGCTGCGATCGCCCCGAGAGGCGGTGCTGCGGGTCGGGGACGTCGGCAGGCGCGAGCGGGCCGTGGCGTCGTGCATCGAGAATGTGCTCGACGAGCGCCGGGTCCGCGAGCACCGCGAGCAGCACCTCGCGCGGCGCGGTGTTCGGGTTGACCGTCGACTCGCCCGCGACCGTCACGAACGGCCGGAGGCGCGTGACCGCCCGCGCGTCGAGGCCGCGCACGAGCGCCAGCTCCCCGACCGTGGCGAGCGGTCGATCGGGCGGGAGCCGCGGCGGTGCGAGGCCGAGGTAGGCGGCGCCCTCGGCCCCGTGCGGGCGGGGGACCTGGTCGGTATCGGTCCAGTCGGCGATCGCGTCGGCCAGGCCCGGATCGAGGCCGAGCGTGGCGAGCAGGGGTGGTACCGCGTCGGCGAGCAGCGCCGCGTTCAGGTCGACGTGGCGGGCCTCGTCCTCGACCACGGCTTCCACCCAGCCCGGGCCGAGCGGCTGGCGGCCGGACGGTCGCATCCAGACCGCGTCGAGGGTGTCGGGCGTCCCGTCGTCGCCGCGGTCGCCGAGCAGTGCGCGCGCGACGGCGACGCCCGAGCGCGCCAGCGCGTCGGCCTGGAGCGCGGCGAGGGCGCCTTGTGTGAGCCGTTGGTCGACGGCGGCGGTGGATGCCAGGCCGAGGGCGAGCGTCCCGAGCGCGGCGATCGCGACCACGGTCGCCAGCAGGGCAACCCCGCGCTCACGCCGGCGGGACATGGATCAGCTCCACCAGCTCGACCGGGTGCGCGTCGCGGGTGAGCACGCGCACGTGGACCTCGCGCAACGTCGGCTGCGGCGTTCGGGCGACGTCGCGCTCGAAGCGGAGGCCGTCGCGCTCGCCGCGGGTCGTGCCGGGCTCGGGAGGGGCGAGCGTCGCCTCGGCCAGCAGCCGCTGCGCCAACAGCATGGCGCGCGTGACGTCGGCGTCGATGGCGAGGGCACGGGTGCTGCGCGCGGCGAGCCCCTGGAGGGCGACGCCCGCGAGCGCCAGCACGGCGACGGCGACGGCGACCTCCACCAGCGTGAATCCGTGCCGCCTCACGGGATGGCTACCCGCGGCTGGGCGAGCGTTCCGTCGACGACCACGAAGCGTTCGGGGAGACCGCCGTCGCCACCGAGCGCGAGACGCAATGCGACGCGGCCGCCGCTGAGCCCCGGTGCCAGCTCGACCTCGCCGCCCCCGTGGGCGTGGAGGGCTGGCCCGTACAGATCGATCGCGTCGAGGGCGAGGTGCCTCCCGGCGAGCCGCCAATGGATGGTGGCCCGGTCCGCGGTGAGATCGCCGACCCCGGCCCCCGCGGCGCCGGGCCAGCTCGCGCCCGTCACCACGAGCCGACCATCGCCCACGAGGCGACCGTCGTCGTCGCGGCTGAGGCTGGCAGTGCCCTCGGCGTGCCCGGCCACCGCGCCGCCCGCGAGCGGCGGGAGCGCGCAGCGTCCGAGGTCCAGCTCCCGCCACCCGAGCGCGATCTGCGTCGCCGTGATGCCGCCATCGACGACGGCGGTGGCCTCGCCGCCGCAGGCATGCGCGGTCACGCGCCAGGGTCGCCCGCCCCGGCTGGCCAGCCACCCCGTGAGGGACGGGACGATCTCGAGACGCTCGACGAGAATCGGGGGCGCATCGAGCGTCGTCCACACGCGCACGTCGGCGAGTACCAGGCCCCAGGGCCGGAGTGCCACGGTGCCGTGCGTGAGGACGCTCCCCGGCGCAACGGTGCGCAGCACGCGGTCGACGAGCGGGCCGGTGGGAAACGTCGCGACCAGCACGACGACGAACGCCACGGCTGCGACGAGCGTCCGCGCGGCGCTCATGGGGCCGTCCGCGGGCTCGCGACCTCCACGGTCGTGGCGAGACGGTCCGAGGCGTCGGGGTGCTTGCGCATCTCGAGCCGTGCGACGTGGAGCGGCGGCGTCGTGCTCTCGAGCGCGTGCAGCAGACGCACGGTCTCGAGCAACGATGCGTCGCTGATCCGCAGGATGGCGTGCTCGGTGTCGGCGTCGATCGCGCCGGTCGTGATGCTCGCGATCCGGTCTCGCTGGAGCACCGTCGTTGCCGCGATCTCGAGGCGCAGGAGCAGGGAGGCGTCGCCGGGTGCCGTCCCCACAACGCCGGCGCGGGCGAGACGGGCGGCGAGGCTGCGCACCTGGGCGAGCTCCCGCTCGCGCGCGTCGATGCGGGCGCGAAGCCCGCCGAGATCGTCGCCGACCACCCGCACGGCGAGGAGCCCGAGCAGGAGGGCCGTAGCCGCCCCCGCGAGCCCGAGGAGCCGGCGCTCGCGGGGCGACCGGTCTCCGAGCCAGGTGCGGATCGTTGCGATCGTCACGACGGTGCTCCCGGCGTCGTGCGGCGCGTCGCGTGCAGCCGAAAGGCGATCCGCGTGCCGTCCACCGTGGTGCGGGTTTCGTCGGCGGTGACGTCGTCGAGGAGCGGCGAGGCCATCAGCGCCCGGCGGAGCGCGTCGACGGCGTCGAAGCTCTCGGCGCGACCGTGCAGGCGGAACGCGTCCGGCCCGACGGCGATCTCCTCGAGGTCGAGGCGCAGCGTCGCGGGCAGCCGCTCGCTCACGTCGCGCAGGAGCTCGAGAACGGAGAGCGAGCCGCCGAGCTGCCCGCGCCGTCGCTCGGCCGTCGCGACCGCCGACTCGAGCTGCGTCCGCGCGGCGACGATGCGCACGCCGGGCAGGGCCGCCGCGGCTTCGGCGGTGATGGTACGGGCCAGCACGGCGTCGCGCCGGACCAGGCCGTGGCGCACGAGGCCGAGGTCGAGCACGGTGAGCACGAGCGCTGCGGCAGCGAGCGTCCGTACGCGTCGCCGCGTGACGCCCGCCCCGTCCGGGCTCGGGGCGAAGTCGGGGCCCACACCCGACCCCAGCGCGAGCCCGATCGCGACGGCACAGACGGCGAGATCGACCGCGGCAGGTGCCGCCGTGCGGGCGGGAAGCCAGCCGCGAAACGGCAAGGGCTCGACACGGACGGCGAGCGCCGCCGCGAGGGCGTCCTCGAGCCCGGCGGTCGCGTCGCTGCCCGCCATGAGGACGACGGCCGGGGGGCCGCCCAGCCCGGTGAGCGACCAACGGACCTCGCGCGCGAACGTCGCGAGGTCGGAGCCGGGCGCGGCCAGTGCCCGCAGCCCGGCGATCGTCCCGCCGCGCCGCACGACGACCGCGCTCCGTGGCCCGTCGGCGACGATCACCGCGACGTCGCCGTACGCCGGCGGCACGAGGTCGAGGACCGGCAGCGGTGCGAGGGTGACCCCGTCGCAGGCGACGCCCGCCCTGGCGAGGTGGGAACGCACGGTCTCGACGTCGAGGCGGCGCGCGATCGCGGCGAGGACGGCGCCGTCGGACCCGACCGGGGCGAACGCAGTGACCGCGTCGCTCGCCTCGGCGGGCAGCTGGCCCGCGAGCTCGAGTGGGACGACCTGGGCCTGTCGGGCGCGATCCCGGAAGGGGAGAGAGAGGAGCCGGTGGGTCGTGGCGTGCGCCGGCAGCACCGTGCGGACGAGCGTCGGCCCGAAGGTCCGGATCCGTGCGGCGAGGTCGCGGAGGCTCGCGTCGGAGAGCGGATGGCGCTCGACCGAGATGAGCCGGGCGCGCGCCGCGTGCGCGAAGCGGATCTCGTCGTCGGTGAGCTCGATGCCGACGACGTGGCTCATGAGCGGTTCTCCGCGAGCGCGAGCACGGCGGTGGCCGCCAGCGGCGCCTCGCCGTCGAGCAGGAGCGTGACCTCCGCCGCGCGGGGAAGGTTCTCGGCGGTCCAGTCCGCGTGCCAGCCTCGGCCATCGCGGCAGCGGACGACGAAGCCGCGGACGCCGTCGAGGAGGACCGTGCCCCGCGGTTCTGGCGCGTCCGGGGGCGTAAACGGTAGTGCCTCGCGGCGCACGAGTCGCCCCGCTGCCGGCTCGAGCGTGTAGCTGACCATGCGCTCGTCGCCGCCGGGCATGACGTCCGGGCCGCTCGGGGCGACGGTGACGAAGCGCAGGCGGCTCCCACCGCCGTCCGGCGAAGCGGCCACCACGAGGGGGACGGGAGTGCCGGCGCCGTGCGGCGCGAGTGCCGCCTCGAGCTCTCGGACGAGCACGACGAGCACCGCGCGCGCGGCACCGAGGCGCTCGGCGCGCGCCGTCGCCCGCGTGCGTGCGTCCGCGGTGCGCACGACGGCGGCGTACGCCGCGGTGAGGACGAGGGCGGTGAGCGCGAGCGCGAGCAGCGTCTCGACGAGCAGGAAGCCGCGCCGGGTCACGGCGGCCCCGCTGCGTTCACGACGCGCGCTCGGCCGGCACCGGTGGCGAGCACGACACGCGCGGTCCGGCCCCGCTCGTCAGCGAGGTCGACCGTGACTGGTCGTGCATCGCCCGCCGGGTCGAACGCGACGTCGACCGTGCCCGTGCGGGCGTCGCGGTCGGCTCCCGTGTCGACGGCACGCAGCCGGAGGCCGGCCGGGAGCACCGTGGCCATGTCGCCATCGGTCCACCGCCCGGCGTCGAGGTCGAGCCGCACGCGACCGGGCCGCCCGCCGAGCACTGCCCGCTCGCGGGCGAGCGTCAGCGTGTCGGCGAGCCGCCGTGCCGCCACGTCCACGGCGACGCCGGACGGCGCGGCGACGCGCGGCAGCACGATGCGCGCGGCCAGCGCCACGACGGCGAGCGCGAGCAACGTCTCGAGCAGCGTGAGGCCCAGCGTACCGGCGCCGGCCCGGCGCCTCGGCGCCGGGCTAGAACTCGTGGCTGTCGAGGTCCGCAAATTTCCCCTCGCCGCCTTCGGTGCCGTCGGCGCCGAAGGACTTGAGCGTGTAGCGGGTGCCGTCGCTCACGTAGGCGTACGGGTTGCCCCAGGGATCGACGGGAACGCGCTCGAGATAGCCGTTGGAATTCCACGTGCGCGGAACGGGAGGAATGTCGGGCCGGTGCACCAGCGCCTCGAGGCCCTGCGCCGTGGTCGGATAACCGCCCGTGTCGAGGCGGTAGAGGTTGAGCGCCTGCTCGATGCCCTTCAAGTCGGCGATGGTCTTCGTGCGGCGGGCGTCGTCGCTGCGGCCGAGAATCCTGGGGGCGACGATCGTGGCGAGCAGGCCGAGGATGAACACCACGACCATGATCTCGAGCAGCGTGAACCCTGCGGCGCGCGCGTGTTTCACCGGGCCCCCACGGGATCGAGCGTGAGCACGGGGACGAGGATACCGAGCACGAGGACGAGCACCGCAGCGCCCGCGACCACGACCAGCGCGGGCTCGAGTACGCGCGTCACGGTGTCGAGCGCGGCCGCGACCTCGTGCTCGTAGCTGTCGGCGGCGCGCTCGAGCGCCGGGACGAGCGTGCCGCCGACTTCGCCGATGGCGACCAGGCGTACGAGCAGCGGCGGGAGCACGGCCGTGGTCGCGAGGGCGCGGGCGAGCGGCTCGCCGCCCCGGACGGCCTCCCGCGCCGCGTGCACGGCGGCGGCGACCGCCGCGTTCCCGGCGGTGTCGGCGGCGAGCGCGAGCCCGCTCTCGAGTGGGACACCGCTGCCGAGCACGGTTGCCAGCGTGCGGGCGAGACGCGCCGTCGCCGCGTGCCGGACGAGGCGGCCCGCGAGCGGGAGGGCGAGGAGCGCGGCATCCCAGCGGGCCCGCCCGGCCGGCGTGGCGAGCCAGGATCGTCCGGCCGCGGCGGCTCCGGCCAGCGCCAGCACCCACGCCCACCAGGTGGCGCGAACGACGTCGACGAGCGCGAGCAGTGCGCGCGTCGCCAGTGGCAGCGGCGTGCCCGTCTCCGCGAACAACCGCGCGATCTCCGGCACGACGCGCGCGAGGAGGAACGCGAACACGATGGTGGTGACGCCGAGCATGATCGCGGGATAGGTGGTGGCCGCGCGCAGGCGGGCGCCGAGCGCGGCACTCGCCTCGGCGTGCTCGGCGAGCCGGACCAGGACGGGGCCGAGGGCTCCGCTCGCCTCGGCGGCGCGGACCAGCGCGCGGTGCAGCGGCGGAAAGACCCCGGGAACGGCGCCGAGCGCGTCGGCGAGGGATGCTCCCTCGCGAACGCGCGCGCGGGCGGCCACCAACGCCCCGGCCAGGACCGCGGGCACGCCGGCCTCGACCACCGCGTCGAGCGCATCGGCCACCGGTACGCCGGCCTGGACGAGCGTCGCGAGCTGGCGCAGCGCGCTCGCGAGATCGGCAGCCGTCGGCCGAGGTCGCGCACGACCCGCGGCCCCGCCGTCCGCGGCGCGCACGTCGGTCGGGTACAGCCCGCGCGCGCGCAGCGCCTGCCAGGCGCTGCGCGGGCTGTCGGCGTCGACCACGCCGTGCTCGGTGCGACCCCCTGCGGTGAGCGCGTGGAAGGTGAAGACCGGCATCCCGCTCCCGTCAGCCCGCGTCGCGCGTGACGCGCAGCACCTCGGCCTCCGTGGTGACGCCGGCGCGGGCTTTGGCGAGCCCGTCCTCGAGGAGCGGCCGCATGCCCGCCTCGGTCGCGTGCCGGCGAATCGTGGTCGCGTCGGCGCGCGTCATGACGAGGGCGCGCAGCGCGTCGTCCATGCGCAGCAGCTCGTAGATGCCGGTGCGGCCGCGGAGCCCCGTCTGGCGACACGCCGGACATCCCAAGCCTGCGCAAGCCGTGCACAGTCGCCGGACGAGGCGCTGGGCGACGATGCCGGCGACCGAGGACGCGATCAGGTACGGCTCGACGCCCATGTCGAGCAGCCGCGTCACGGCGCTCGCGGCGTCGTTCGTGTGCAGCGTGGAGAAGACCAGGTGACCCGTGAGGGCCGCCTGCATCGCGATCTCGACCGTCTCGCGGTCGCGGATCTCGCCGACGAGGATGACGTCCGGATCCTGCCGCAGGACGGCGCGCAGGCCGGCTGCGAACGTGAGGCCGATGCGTGGGTGCACCTGCATCTGGCCGACGCCGTCGAGCTGGTACTCGACCGGATCCTCGATCGTGAGGATGTTGCGCTCGCCGGTGAGCAGGCGGCGCAGGGCCGCGTAGAGCGTCGTGGTCTTGCCGCTGCCGGTCGGGCCGGTCACCAGCACGATGCCGTGCGCGAGGCCGAGCAGCCGCTCGAGGCCCACGGCGACGTCCGGGGCGAGCCCGAGCGTGGCGAGGTCGTGCAGCGTCTGCGCGCGGTCGAGGAGACGCAGCACGATGCGCTCGCCGAACGCCGTGGGGACGAGCGACACGCGCACGTCGACGTCGCGGCCGCCCACGCGCATGCGGATGCGCCCGTCCTGCGGCAGGCGGCGCTCGGCGATGTCGAGGCGTGCCATGATCTTGATGCGCGACGCGATTGCCGGGAGCCAGCGCGCGGGCGGGGCGAGCACGTCGTGCAGGATGCCGTCGATGCGAAAGCGCACGACGAGGCGCCGCTCGTGCGGCTCGACGTGCACGTCGGAGGCACCGTCCTTCGCGGCCTGGCAGAGAAGCGCGTGGACGAGCCGGATGACCGGCGCCTCGGCACCGGCCTCGAGCAGGTCGACCGGCTCGTCGAGCTCGCGGGCTACCTGCTCGAGCTGGCCGTCGACCTCCTCCCGGAGGCTCGTCTCCATCGCGTCGGCCGCCGAGTCGGCGGCGGCGTCGTAGGCGCGGGCGATTGCGGCGCCGAGCACGGTGGCGGGGACGACGAGCGGATGCATCGGGCGCCCGTAGAGGAAGCGCAGATCGTCGAGGGGTGCCAGCGCGGTGGGATCCGCGACCGCGACGGTGACGCCGTCGGGCTCGGTCGCCAGCGGCAGCACGAGATGCCGGCGCGCATAGGGCATCGGCAGCGGCGCGAGGAGCTCGCGTGGCGGGAGGCACGGCGGTGCGGCCGCGAAAGGGAGCCCGGCGGCCGTTGCTGCCGCGCGAGCGATTGCGATCGGGTCGAGGTCGCGGGACGTGACGACGCTCATGGGGCCGGCGGCGCCTCCCAGCCGGGACCGTGCGCGGCCGGGCTCTCGCGCACGCGCCGTGGCAGCCGGTCGCGCTGGCGGACGGCGGTCTCGTGGGCCTGTGCGTCGGTCGCGATCACGTGCGGCGTGAGGAACACGAGCAGGTTCGTCTGCGCGCGCTGGCGAGACTCGTTGCGGAAGAGGTGGCCCAGAACCGGGATGCGGCCGAGGAACGGCACGCTGCGGTCGCGGTCGCGGATCGCATCCGCGAGCAGGCCGCCGATCACCACCGTCTGCCCGTCACGCGCCGCGACGACGGTGCTGGCCGACCGGATCGTGGTCGTCGGACCGACGAGCGTCGGGTCGCCGACGGCCGCGACGACGGTCGGGTCGATGTCGGACACCTCCTCGAACAGCGTGAGCCGCACCCAGTCGTCGGCGGTGATCTGCGGCGTGAGCCGGAGCGTGATGCCGACGTCGTGCCGCTCGATCGTGGTGAAGAGGTTCGAGAGGTTCGAGGAGCTGGTGGCGCGGCTGGCGACGAACGGGACGTTCTTCCCGACCACGATCTCCGCCTCCTCGTTGTCGGTCGTGACCAGGTTGGGTGCCGAGAGCACGTGGAGGTCGCCGTCCTCCTGGAGCGCGGTGAGCAGGACGGTCTGCGCTGGAACCTCGCGCCCGCCGGGCATCCGCACCAGCTGGTCGCTCGCCGCCGCGAGGATGAGGCCGGGCAGCGAGGCCGGGTTGTCGAGCGCGCTCGTGAGCGAGCCCAGGTTGCCGAGGGCGAGCCCGCCGAAGCCGCCGGTGCTGCCGGTCGCCGCGAACTCGATCCCGAGCTGGCGGGTCTTGTCCGCCGAGGCCTCGAGGATGATCGCCTCGACGAACACCTGTCGCCGGCGGACATCGAGCTCGGTGATCACCTGACGCAGCGTCGCCCAGTCCTGCGGGATGGCACTCACGATGAGCGCGTTGGTCGCCGGGTCGGCGGTGATGCGGACCGGCGCCTCGAGGGGGATGGTCGGCGCCGTGCCGGTGCCGGAGGGCGTCACGATGGTCCGCGGCGCGGCCGCCGCGGGCTCGCCCATCGTGCCGTCGTAGCCGAGCGCGGGCGGTGTCACGTCCCGGTCGCGGTGGGCGAGGGAGCTGCCGTGCGAACGCGCCGGGGGCGGCGGGGGTGGCGGCAGGCCGAGCAGCTGCGCCAGCACGCGGACGAGGCCGTCCGCATCGGCGTACTGCAGGCGGTGGACGTGCACGTTCGCCGTCCCCGGGAGCGGCCGCGTGTCGAGCCGGTCGACCAGACCGCGCGCCCGCCGCACGTCCTCGGGTGTGCCGGCGAGCACGAGCGTGTTCGTGCGCGGCTCGGCGACGACGCGCAGGCCGCGGCCGCCCGGCGCGTCGCCGAGCGCGTCGCGCACCCGTCCGGCGAGGTCGGGAGCGGCCGCCCAGCGGAGGGGGACGGCCTGCGCGGTGCGCTCGTTCGGCGGGACGTCGAGCTCGGCGACCAGGCGTGCGACGCGCTCGACGTTGGCCCCCGCATCGACCACGACGAGGTGATTGGTGGCGGGGTAGGGCGTCAGGATGCCCTCCTTCGAGACGAGCGGCTGCAGGACGGGGACGAGCGCGCTGGCGTCCGCGTGCTGGAGCGGCAGGAGGCGCGTCACCACCTCGTCGGTGGCGTGCGGGCCGGGCCCGCCGCTCTCGCGGGCGTCGCGTACCGGCACGATCTTCGTCACCGCCCCGCTCGGCACCGTGCTGTAGCCCTTCACCTGGAGGACCGACTGGAAGACGAGGTAGGCCTCGTCGGGGGTGAGCCGGGTCGGCGAGATGATCGTGACCTTGCCGCGCACGCGGTCGTCGACGATGAAGTTCCGTCCCGTCACCTCCGCGATGAAGCGCGCGAGGACGGGGAGCTCGACCTCCTGGAAGTTGAGTGCGACGGTGGCGTTCTCCGCTGCCTGCACGGGCGTGACGGCGAGGGCGAACAGGAGTGCGAGGCGGGCGAAGGTAGTCATCGCAGGTCGTATACCAGCGTGCGCGACTGGCCCTCGCGGACGATGTCCAGCGCCACGCGCGGCTCGCTGCGGAGCTTGGCGAGGAACGCGAGCAGCGCCGCCGGGTCGCCGATTGCCGTGCCGTTCACGCGCTGGACGACGTCGCCGTTCTCGATGCCGAGGCGGCGGAAGAGGCTGTCGTCGCGAATCTGGAAGAGCCGGAAGCCGGCCGGGCGGCCGTCGGCGATTTCGGCGACCGCGCGAAGCTGCGTGAGCAGACCGCTCATGTTGTCGATTGCGCCGGCGAGCTCGCGCCGATCGACGATGAAGCCGTTCGTGCCCGTGCGGCGGATGCCCGGGGGCGGGGCGGGCCGCTCGCGCGCGCCGTCGACCGCCGCGGGCGGATCGTCGGAGGCCGCGTCGGCCGGTGTGGGCGCGATCTCGAGCGTCTCCTCGGCTCCGGCACGCGCGAGCGTCACGCGGTTCCACTCGATCGCCGTGATGCGCGCGCCGCCGACGTCGTCGCCCACGCGGTAGAGCTCCTGGCGATGCGAACCGGCGTCCTCGATCACCGCGCGGGCCTCGCCGCCGTGCATGCCGACGCCCCAGAGCCGTAGGCCCGAGCGGGTCGGTGCGCTGGGCCGATCACCGGGGTTGAAGAGGTCGCGCGTCGCGATCGGCTCGTACGCCGCGAGTGGGCCGAGGGGCGGCGGCGAGGGGCCGGCGGTCGGGGCGTTCGCCGTCGCCGGGACGTCGTCGAGCGACGCCCAGAGGCCGGTGCTCACGCCGAGGGCCGCCAGGCCTCCCACGAGGGCGACCAGGCCGATCTCGAGCGCGAGCCGATATGGCCGCACGCGCCGCATGGGGACGGCCGAGACCAATACTGTAGCCGCGGTGCGGCCGGCAATGGGGGGTGGCCGGGCGAGCGCCGGCGACGAATCTCACGCCGCCGCGCGCGCGGCGGCGCTACTCCAGCGCTCGGCGAGCGATTCGACCCGGGCGCGTGGGGCGAGGGTGATGCCGTGGCGGGCGAAGACCGTCAGATGGTGATTCCAGTCGGCGAGGAATTTCTTGATCGTGGTGCGGTAGCCGCGGCGGATCACCTCGGTCTGGAGCGTGTAGGTCATGAGCGGGAGATCGAAGAGCTCCAGGTCGCGCTCGTACGGCTCGATCAGGACGATGTCGGTCTCCGGGTGCTCGTAGGCGTGTCGGCGCAGGCCGTCGTGGAGGCGGCGCTGGATGGCGACGCGGAAGGACTGCCCGGCGATGGCGAGGGCGCCGGCCCGCGCGAGGCGGCCGGCGTCCTCGGCCTGGAGCACGAGCGGACGGATGGGGTTCACGACCACGACGAGCCGGGCGCCATGGGACACCGCGAGGCCGGCGTGGGCGGATTTCGTGACGCAGGCATCGACGTAGTCGACGCCGTCGATCCGCACCGGCGCGAACACGAGTGGGATCGCGGCGGAGGCGGACACGGCGCGCGAGATCGGGGTCGGGTCCTGCGGCCGGTTGCCGAACACCTCGATCGCCCCGGTGTCGAGGGCGGTGGCCGGGATGAGCAGGCGGCGCCGGAGTCGTCGGAAGTCGTCGGTGCGCCCGCCGGCGTTCAGGACCTTGCGGACGTAGGCCTCGAGGCCGTCGAGCGAGAATATCCCGCGCGGCAGGTGCTGGCCGAGGGACGCGACCGTGTCGAGCACGAGGGCATCGTTCCAGTTCTTCCAGAGATTCCAGGCCATGCGCGGAACGGCCACGCCCAGGTCGACGATCGAGCGAAGGTAATCGTGCCACGGGATCGAGAGGAACTGCGAGCCGGCGAGCCGGGGCAGCGTGCTGCGATGGGTTTCGACGGCCTCCCACAGCCACTCGGGCGCGAGCCCGTTGGCGAGCAGTGCTGCGACGAAGGCGCCGGCGCTCGCCCCGACGTAGAGGTCGAAATCGAGCGTCGAGAAGTCTTCGAAGACGGTATCGAGCGCGAGCAGAACCCCGACCTCGTAGAGGCCGCCCGTGATCCCGCCGCCGGCGAGGGTGAGCGCTCGCCGGGGAGGCCAATTGGGTTCCGTGCGCATCGTGGCTTCCCGCTGGGATCTCGGCGGTGCCGCGCGGCAACTTGAGCCGTGGGTTTGACAAGGCCCAGACGTCGTCCTAGAAGGCGGCGGATTTTGAAGGAAGATCGGCGTACGCCGGAGTCGGAGGGACGTCGGCAGGGGGATTTCGACACGAAGGTCGAGGACCTCGTGCGACAGCTCGCCGACGTGATCAACGGTGCGGGGCCCGAGCACCGGCAGACGCTTCGCGAGTACGCCCTCGGGTTGATTCGAGACGAGACGGAGATCGTGGATGCCCAACCGGGGCAGCCTCAGACCAGCAGCCCATCGAGCGCGAGTCCCCTCGCGATGGCCCTCGTGCTCGCGCTGCCGGGCGCGTTGCTGCTCCTCCTCTTCGCTCCCGTCGGTCTCCTCCTCTTGGGGATCGCGGCAGTGATGGCATTCTGGGGTGTGGCCGCGTCGTTGCTCCGGCCCTTGGTGGGTGGAGCCCCCCGGCGTGTGCGCTCCGGTACCCCGTGATTCCCCGGTTCGTGTTGCCTAAGGGAGACCTCGAGACCGATGGCTAAACCATTGCCCGCCGAGCAGAAAGCCGCCCAGGCCGAGCAGCGCCGGGGCGAGCAGCAGCTGGAGCGCGAGAAGCGCGTCCGCCAGAAGGCGCAGCTCGGCAGCCTGTGGTCGCGCCGCGACGTCTTCGGACGGTTCGGATGGGGAATGTTCGGGGCGTTCTCGGCCATGTCCCTGCTGGCCTTCCTCCGCTCCGCATTCCCACGCGTCCTGTTCCAGCCGCCGTCGACCTTCAAGGCCGGCCGCGTGAGCGACTACACGATCGGCGAGGTCAGTGAGAAGTTCAAGAAGGACCAGCGCGTCTGGATCATCCGGACCGAGGAGGGCATCTACGCGCTGTTCGCCAAGTGCACGCACCTCGGCTGCACGCCGCGCTGGCTCACGGCGGAGAACAAGTTCAAGTGCCCGTGCCACGGGAGCGGCTTCTACAAGACCGGGGTCAACTTCGAGGGGCCCGCGCCGCGGCCGCTCGAGCGCCTGCGGATCACGCGGGCCGAGGACGGCCAGCTCGTCGTCGACAAGGGCGTGAAGTACCTCTACGAGAAGGGGCAGTGGGACAAGCCCGGCGCCTTCCTGAAGGTGTGAGACGATGTCGAAGTGGGAAGAGATCAAGCGGCAGGTGACGGAGTCGCAGGTCTGGACCTCGATCTTCCGTCACGGCTACGACGACACCCCCCGCAACCGCGTCCTGATGATCTCGGGGAACATCTGGCTGCACCTCCATCCCTCGAAGATTCGACGCCATGCGGTGCGCCTCCGGTTCACGTGGTGCATGGGCGGCATCACGTTCCTCATGTTCCTGGTGACGGCGGTGACCGGTGTGTACCTCATGTTCTACTACCGTCCGACCGCGGAGTACGCCTACGCGGACATGAAGTACCTCGAGTTCGACATGCCGTTCGGGATGTTCATGCGGAACATGCACCGCTGGGCCGCGCACGCGATGGTGATCGCGGTCTGGCTCCACATGTTCCGGGTCTTCTTGACGGGGTCGTACAAGCCACCACGCGAGTTCAACTGGATCGTGGGCGTGCTGTTGCTCGTGTTGACGCTTCTCCTCTCGTTCACCGGCTACCTGTTGCCATGGGACCAGCTCTCGATCTGGGCGGTGACCGTCGGCTCGAACATGGGCCGCGCCACGCCGGTCCTGGGTCACGAGGGCCCGGGCCACGAGCTCATCCCCGGACTGAACAACGTGTACGACGCGCGGGCGTTCCTGTTCGGGGGCGGCGAGATCGGGCCGCACACGCTGCTGCGGTTCTACATTCTCCACTGCATCTTCATCCCGCTGGTCACGAGCCTCTTTCTCGCCGTCCACTTCTGGCGGATTCGGCGCGACGGGTTCTCGGGCCCGGCGCTGTAGGCGGGCGGCCGATCATGTCGAGCGAGCTCAAAGGCACCATCATCGCGCTGGCCTTCACGGTTCTGTCGTTCATCGTGCCGGGAGGGCGTGTGCTCACCATTCCCCTGGTCTTCGTCCTCCTCCTGATCTGGACCTACTGGTGGGCGCGGGTGTCGGTCGACCGTGAGGAGCGGCGCGAGCAGCAGGACGAGGAGCAGTGATCTGATGGCGATGCCAGAGGCCAAGGCGCCGGCGGCCGCCGGCAAGCGGGTCGAGGTCCCGATCAAGAAGGCGACCGGCCCGGGCGACGACAAGATACACACCTGGCCGCACCTGGTCCGGCTCGAGTTCCTGATCGCGATCGTCACGGTCCTGGTGTTGGTCGTGTGGTCGCTGCTCGTGGACGCGCCGCTCGAGGAGCCGGCCAACCCCACGCGGACTCCGAACCCGTCGAAGGCGCCGTGGTACTTCCTGGGCCTCCAGGAGATGCTCGTCTTCTTCGACCCCTGGCATGCGGGAGTCGTGCTGCCGAGCTTCATCATCCTCGGGCTGATGGTGATTCCCTACATCGACATCAATCCCATGGGGAACGGGTACTACACCTTCAAATATCGGAAGTGGGAGCTCCTGACCTTCTTCCTGGGCTTCCACATCCTCTGGATCTCGCTGATCATCATCGGGACCTTCGTGCGTGGTCCGGGGTGGAACTGGTTCTGGTTCTGGGAGAAGTGGGACCCGCACAAGGTCGAGGCGCTCACGAACGTCGATCTCCCGTACCTCATGGGAGTGCGGAACGAGATCACGGCGACGATCGTCGGGGCCGTGCTCGTCCTGGCGTTCTTTGTCGTCGGCTTCGTCGGCTTCTACCGGTTCTGCAAGGCGGTGAAGGGCGACGAGTTCGACAGCTTCATGGAGCGGTGGGGGTGGGCGCGTTTCGGGCTCACGGGATTCCTGTTCCTCAACATGATGGCGGTGGTCGTGAAGATGCTCATGCGCCACCTCTTCAACATCAAGTACATCATGGTGCTGAAGACGCCGTATTTCAGCATCAACATCTGACGCACGTCGCGGGTGGACGTCGGGCGTGTTCCTCTTCGCGAAAGTGCTGCAGGCGATCGGGTTCGCGGACGTGGGTTTCGGCCTCTACCGCGGTATCGCGTATCAGGACATGTGGCAGGAGCTGTACCTGACTCTCGCGGGGGTGGGTTTCTTCGGCGCGGGGCGGCTTCTCGAGCGATGGAGTTGAGCACCTAGGATGGCACGGCGAACCGACACCAACATCGACGACGAGAAGCGGTCCTATGGGGCCGTCTGGCTCGTCCTCTCGCTCTTCCTGTTCGTGAGCGGACTCTGGGCGGTCGCGGACGACAACGTCTTCCGCCGGCCGTGGAAGAAATTCCAGACCGAGTTCAACCACCTCGACATCCAGCGGGTGAAAGACCAGATCGCCGAGGAGCAGAAGCGTCTCGACGCACTCCCGGAGTACCAGGAAGCGAAGAAGACGGCCGACGCGGCCCGCGCGGACGTCGAGTCGGGCGGGACCTCGCGGGAGATCGCCCGCCTCGAGCGTGAGATCCAGCTCGCCCGCGAGGCCGACCAGAACAAGGACCTCAACCTGCGCTTCGTCAAGGCCGAGCTCGAAGAGCTGCGCTTCCAGTACGACGATGCGCACCACGCCGGTCGTCCCACCAGCGAGATCCAGGCGAAGATCGACGAGAAAGAGGTGCAGCGCGCCGAACGGCAGGCGGCCTATGGGGCATCGCAGGCCGGCATCGAGGCGATCGAGAGCCAGATCAAGGAGAAGCGCAGCGCGCTCAAGAAGGCCGACGAGGCACTGGCCAAGCTCACCACGGGACGCGACGAGCTGCAGCAGAAGCTCGAGAACATCGCCCTCGGGTACTTCCCTGGTCCCAAGGCGACGCCGCCGTTCTTCGGCTACGACTGGCAGCCGAAGATCCCGAAGATCCAGCAGATCGTGCTCGAGGAGTTCGACCGCAACAACTTCAACCAGCCGATCGCCCGGGTCGACCGCTGTACCACCTGCCATCTGGGGATCAACAAGGCCGGCTTCGAGGAGCAGCCGAACCCCTTCAGGACCCACCCGAGGCGCGACCTGTTGCTCGGTAAGCACGACCCCGACAAGTTCGGGTGCACCCCGTGCCACGAGGGCGAGGGCCCCGACGTCAACGGTCCCGAGCGGGCGCACGGGAACTTCTACGTCGCCGAGGGCGAGGGCCACGAGAAGCGGCTCGAGACCGTCGAATTCCAGGACCGGCCGATGTTCCGGGCCGAGAAGATGCAAGTCAATTGCATCAAGTGCCATGCCAGCGTCCAGAACCTGGAGGGAGCCGAGGTCTCGGCTCGCGGCGAACGGCTCTTCGTCGAGCTCGGATGCCACGGCTGCCATCTCGTCGATGGCTACGAGGAGCTGGCCAAGGAAGACGGCTTCACCGCGATCGGGCCGTCGCTGCGGCGGATCGGCGCCAAGGTCGACCGCGGGTGGCTCGTGCGCTGGATCACGAATCCGCACCAGTTCCGTGCGCGCACGCGGATGCCGAACTTCATGTTCGACGAACAGCAGGCGACGCAGGTCGCTGCCTGGTTGCTCGCGCAGACCAAGGAGCCCAGCGACGCTTGGGCCGGGGAGCACGCGGCCCCGGCGAGCCTCGGGGACGTCGCTCGCGGCAAGGAGCTGGTCGAGTCGATCGGCTGCCGTGCATGTCACGCGCTGTCGCCCGACGAGGTCGCCGGCCAGATCGGCGCCAACAAGGACATCGCTCCGAACCTGTCGTCGATCGCGGAGAAGACCGATGCGCGCTGGATGTACCACTGGATCCGCAACCCGCGGGGGTGGTCGTCCGTGGCGCGCATGCCCAGTCTACGGGTGTCCGACGACGAGGCGCGGGCGATCGTCGCGTATCTCTCGACGCTCGGCACGAAGAAGCCCGTGCCGGCCGGTCTCGAAGCCAGCCTGGCCGACCCGGCGAACGTTGCGGCGGGCGAGAAGCTCGCTCGCAAGTACGGCTGCGCGGGCTGCCACGACATCCCCGGGTGGGAAAGCGAGCCGCGCGTCGGCGCGGAGCTCTCGTCCTTCGGCCAGAAGACCAAGGAGGAGTTGTTCTTCGGTGATCGCACCGACCTCCAAGAAGACTGGGACACCTGGACGTACAACAAGCTGCTCACCCCGCGGACGTACGCGACGAAGTGGATCGAGCAGGCGATGCCGCAGTTCGACCTCGCCGACGAAGACGTCAAGGCGTTGCGCGTGTTCCTCGCGAGTCGTACCGACACCAGAGTGCCGGCGAAGTACGTCTACAAGGGTGTCGGCGACAAGCAGATCGTCGACGGGCGGCGGCTCGTCGCGCGTTACAACTGTACCGGTTGCCACGTGATCGAGGGGCATGGCGGCGACATCCGTCGCCTCTACGAGGATGCGCCCAACATGGCACCGCCGATCCTCAACGGCGAGGGCGAGAAGGTGCAGGCGTCCTGGTTCTTCAACTTCCTGAAGGCCCCGTCCCCCATTCGCCCGTGGCTCAAGCTGCGGATGCCGACCTTCGGCCTCGACGACGTCACGACGCACGGGATCGTCAGCTACTTCGGGGCGCTCGACAAGGTGACGGTGCCGTTCGTCCACATCGACCGGGCGGAGTTCCGGGCCGATTCCGTCGAGGCAGGGAAGCTGCTCGCCACGAAGGACTACTTCGCCTGCTTCTCCTGTCACCAGCGTGGCGCCGAGAAGCCGGAGGGACCGCCCGAGGGCTGGGCGCCCGACCTCGGTATGGCCGCGGCGCGTCTCGGACCGCAATGGATCGTCAAGTGGCTGCGCGACCCGCAGAAGGTGATGCCGGGGACCAAGATGCCTTCGTTCTACACGCCGGATGCCGACGGGAAGCTCGGCGGTGGTCCGGACGACGTTCTGGGCGGCGATGCCGAGGCGCAGATGCGAGCGCTCCGCGACTACGTCATCTCGATCGGGCTGCCCAACATCACCCCGCCGTCACCATCGCAGGCGGCGGGCGTTACCAGCGCTGGCCCTGGGGCCACACTGTAAGGAGGACACGACGATGCGGAGGACCATTGTGCTGACGGCGCTCGTCCTGGCGGCGACGGTTGCCGTCGCCGGTCGCGCGGCTGCGTACGAGGCGGTCGCGGTGACGGACGGCGGGACCCTCTCCGGGACCGTCAAGTTCGCGGGGACGCCTCCCGCGGCGGGGAAGATCGAAGTGACCAAGGACCCCGAGGTCTGTGGCAAGGACAAGGTCAAGCCGGATCTGATCGTGGGCTCGGGCGGCGGCCTCGCCAACGCGGTCGTGGTCGTGAAGGCGACCAAGGGCAAGAAGCTCGAGGCCCCGGCGACCAACCCCGTCTTCGATCAGAAGGCGTGCGAGTTCCATCCGCACGTGTTGGCGTTTCCCGCGGGCAGCACGATCGACGTCACGAACAGCGACGGCATCCTGCACAACATCCACACCTTCAGCACGACCAACCCGGCGACCAACCAGGCGCAGCCGAAGTTCAAGCCGAAGATCCAGCTCAAGGTCGAGAAGGCCGAGTGGCCGATCAAGGTCGTGTGCGACGCGCACGGCTGGATGTCCGCCTACTGGCTCGCGATGGATCAGCCGTACTTCGCCGTGACCGGCGAGGATGGCTCGTTCAAGATCGCGGACCTGCCGGCCGGGGACTACGAGGTCGAGGTCTGGCACGAGACGCTCGGGAAGGCGACGCAGAAGGCGTCGATCAAGGCCAAGGAGGAGACCAAGGTCTCCTGGGAGATGAAGAAGTCCTGAGCTCGGCTCCGGCGCTTTCGTCGGTACACGACCCGGTCCGCCGTGTGGCGGACCGGGTCGTCCTGTTTCTGGCGCCCGATCGTGGCCCCAGATGGGGCGTGCGTGCTAGGAGCGCGACATGGGGATGGTGGTGGGCTGTGCGGCGTACGTCGATGGACGGCGCATCGCGGACCTGACGCTCGACGAGCTGCCGGACGCGCTTCGCCGCGAAGGCCAGTTCGTGTGGCTCGGGGTGCTCGAACCGGACGAAGCGCTGCTGCGGCGCCTGCAGGGGATCTTCCAGCTGCACGACCTCGCGGTCGAGGACGCGTTTCGCGCCCACCAGCGGCCGAAGCTCGAGGAGTATGGCAATGGCCTCTTCGTCGTGCTTCGCACGGTGCGCTCCGACCATGAGGGGCTGCACCTCGGCGAGACGCATCTCTTCGTCGGCGAGCGCTACCTGCTCTCGATCCGACACGGGGCGTCCAGCTCGTACGCCGAGGTTCGCACGCGTTGCGAGGCGACGCCCGGGCTTCTCGCCAAGGGCCCCGGGTTCCCCCTCTATGCGATCATGGACTTCGTCGTCGATCACTTCTTCCCGGTCGTCCAGGGCCTCGAGGAGGAGATCGGAAGCATGGAGGAGGCGCTCTTCACGGACACGCTGCGGCGCGAGACGACCCGGAAGATCTATGCCCTGCGCCGCGAGCTCGTCTCCCTCAAGCGGGCGGTCGTGCCGCTCATCGAGGTGTGCAATCGCCTCCTCCGCCATGACGTCGGGTTCATTCACCCCGACGTCCGACCGTACTTCCGCGACGTGTACGACCACGTCGTCCGGGTGAACGAGGCGGCGGACACGATGCGCGAGCTGCTCACCAGCGCCCTCGAGGCGAACCTCTCGCTGGTGTCGGTCCGCCAGAACGAGATCATGAAGCGCCTCGCCGGCTGGGCGGCGATCTTTGCCGTGCCCACGTTGATCGCCGGGATCTATGGGATGAACTTCGAGAACGTTCCCGAGTACCACTGGCGGTACGGGTACGCGCTGGCCTGGGCGACGATGATCGGGGGCGCGGCGGCGCTCTACGTCGGGTTCCGGCGCTGGAGGTGGCTGTGAGGCGCTTGCCGCCCGTTCGTCCGGCGTCCTAGGGCGCGCTGCAGGTTCCGCCGCGGGGGCCGAGCTCGCACGACACGCGGGCGTCGCCGCTGTCGTCGCCGATGGCGAGACCCACGTGGAACGGTGGGACGATCGGCCGGAACCCGAACTGCGTGAGGTCGAGGTTCCGCGTCTGCACTTCCAGCCCGATGGTGCCCTGAAGGCCGGTGACGAGTCGCACGGCCTTCACGTGCCGGAGTCCTTTGCGGCGGGGCAGAACGAAGGCCTGATTGCGGGCGCGCAGTGCATCGCCGGGGATGCGCTGCTCCCAGAGCGCCCCGGTGGCATCGGCGAGCGTGACGACGATCGCCTCGCGGCCGGCGTCGACGCCGTCGCTGGATACGCCGGGCTCGAGCGCGAGGCGAAGGCGGAGGCGATCGCGCCGCCGACCGCCGGAGAGTCGCAACGTGAGCTCGGGGACGCGGAGTGTCGTAGGCGAGGCCAGGAACAGCCCGAGCGGTGCCGCGGCGCCGCTGACGTCGGCCGTGAAGGCGAGGGTCCCGTTGGTGCCGAGCGCTGCCCGGGCGCCGAACGCCGTGAAGGTACCACCCAGGGGCGAGGTGTCGCCGATGCTCACGATCGGTCGCATGGTCCCGTCGGTCGAGCGCAGGAGGAATCCGCGGGTGCCGCCGGAGTCCGGCAGGAAGGAGGCGAGGAAGGTGACGTCGCCTGCCGTGTTCACCGCCGGCTGCCCGAACGAGCGGAGCTTCCCGCCGACGGGGCCGCTCGTGCCCCGCGCAGCGAGCAGCTCGAGACGGGCGTCGCTGCGGCGGAGGAGCGCGGGCCCGACGTCGCGCGTGTCACTCGTGCGTTTGGCGAGGAAGATCGCATTGCCCGCGCCGTCCACGACCGGCGAGCCGGAAAACCCGGTGAGCCGAAGACCGCTGCCCAGATCCTGCTGCGCGAGCGCCAGCGTGGAGACGCCAGCCTCGCCAGCGGCGAAGATGCCGTCCAGCGTGGACGTCGCCGAGCCGACGACCGCGGGGAACACGAGGCGGCGCGGCCCCGCCAGCACGGGATCTCGGAGCTCGACGAATGGCTGGCCGCTCGCGGGAGAGGGGTCGCCGCTGCGTGCCAGGAGGCCCACGTAGCCCCCGTCGACCAGGAAGAGACCCTCGTAGCTCACGTCTTGGCCGCCGTCGGGGTCGTGCACGCGGTAGGTGGCACGGAACGCGATTCTCCCGGTGTCGTCGATCGCTGGGTTGGCACCGACGGTGCGGAACGTCGCGTCGCTCACGCCGGGAACGGGGTCGCCTGCCTCGACCACCGCGCGCAGGTCTCCCCCGTCGACGACGTAGATGCCACGGCCGCGGTCGAGCACCTGCGCGGTGAAGACGACGGTTCCCGCCGTGTTGATCGATGGGACGCCAGGGAAGTCGACGAACGGGTAGTCCGAGCCGGGTGGCGACGGCTGCCCGGCTGCCGTCAGGATGTCCGCGTGGCCCGGGCGCGCGCGGACGATCGCGGTGCTGCTCTGACCACGCGCGATGAAGCCGCGAAAGACGATGTCGCCCGCGTCGTTCATGCGCGGTGCCGAGAAGGGGTTCCCGGCGAGGTAGCCCTGAGTCGGCGAGCCCTCGCCGACGGTCACGGCCGTGTGTTCGCCGGTCGGCCCGTAGTAGACGACGGCCTCCGGCGTGAGCCCTCCGGCGACGTGCGCGAGGAATCCCACGCCACCGACGCCGTCGATGGTCGGCCCGCCCTCGAGCCCGCCAAGGATCCCCGCCGCGGGGCTCGCCTCCGCGTCGACTCCCGCGGTGGTCACGAGCCGCGTGAAACGTTGCAGGTTCGGCCCGTCCACCCGCATCAGCGCTTCGGAGCTGCCGCCGTTGAGGGACACCGCCAGCACGAGGCTGCCGTCCGGTGCGATCACGGGCGGAACCGTGGCGTAGCGCCCGGCGGGCCCGAGCTCGATGCTGCGGATGCGTGTCCCGTGGGGCTCGATCTCCTGGCCGGGATAGGCAATCAGGCGGACCGAGCCCGACGCCGCCTCGTAGAGCAACGCCCCCGGGCGGCCGCGGCCATCGGTGCGGTTCTTGTCCAGCAGCGGTCCGCCGGTGAAGGCCACGTTGCCCGCCTCGTCGATGTCGAGGAGATCGCCGAAGTCGGTGACGGCCTGACGGTTCGGGGCTGGGTCTTCCTCCTGGACCTCGACGCCGCTCTGGACGAGCAGGCTGAGCGGTGCCCCGCCGCCGATGCGGAAGACGGCCTCGGTTCCGCCGCCCTCGATGAGGGTGCCGTGGAAGGCAATGGCGCCCGCGTTGTTCATCGCGGGCGGGCCGATGCGGAAGAAGGTGCCGTTCGCGGTGTGGGTGCCGGGCGCGAGCAGCGGGGCGAGCACCGCTCCGGCGCGGCGGACGAAGAGCACGCCGCCGGCGGTCGTGGCGTTGTGGATCGCCGAAAGGAACGCGACGTCGCCCCGGTCGTTGAGCGCGGGTCCGCGCTGCAGGACGTCGGTGCCCCCGCGATCGTCGAGGGGGTCGGGCGACGCCGCCAGGTCGAGCGTGCCGAAGCCGGTCGTGTCGCCCGAGCTCGCGACGACGGCAACCTGTCTCTCACCCGGCGCGACCGTCTGGTGGAACAGGAAGACCCCGGCCGGTGCGGGCTGGTCGCTGGCGGTCTCCTGTCCGCCGGGGGAGGTCACGAGCGCCAGGAACGCCACGTCGCCGTTCGCGTTCACGGCGGGCCGACCGAGGAACTGACGGAACGTGCCCCCGTCGGGCGTCCTGCCGCCGATGCGGGCGACCTCGACGCGCGTGGTCGGCGATTTCATCCGAGCGAGGATCAACGCCTCGCTGGTCTGACCGCCCTCGACCCGAGAGCGGACCGCGATCCAGCCCTCGCCGCCCGCCGCCGGCCAGGTGGTGAAGCTCGGTCCGGCGAACACCCCTCCGCCCGGCGCGCGGTCCCCGATGGCGACGACCTTGGTCGTCGAGGCGCCGCGGGCGGACCCCGCGCCCGCGCTCGCGAGCGCGAGGCAGAGCAAGAGTAGAAGCGATGACCGACGGGGCATGCGGAGAGGCCTTCCCTGGGGCAGCAATGCGGGTGCCACGGGAGCCGAGAGCCGGCGCATCCTATCCCTCGCACGGGTGCACGGTCGACGCGCTCGTGCACGACGGCGGGCTTCTGGCCTTCCCCCCATCGGCGGTCTACATGCGGGGCCATGTCGCATCTGCGCGCTCTCGTGCTGCTCCTCGTCGCCGGGCTTCTCGCCAGTGCCGACGCGGCCGAACGCCCGCACGTTTATCTGGTCATCGTCGATGGGCTCGACGCGGCCTTCGTGTCGCCGGCGAGCATGCCACGCCTGTACGACACGAAGCTCGCCCGACATGCGATGTTCCTCGACGCGTGCGCGGTCATGCCGGCGCGGACGAACCCGAACCATGCGACGCTGCTCACCGGCGCGTATGCCGGTGCCCACGGCATCACGGGCAACGCTTGGTGGGATCGGCGCGCCGGCTCGGCGACGCAGAAGCTCGACGACGCGGCGTTGATCGAGGTCGAGACGCTCTACACCGTGGCCGGCGCGACCCGCCCCGAGCTGGTGACGATGGGCGTGTTCGGCAAGCCGAAGCTCGGGCGGCTCTTTGCCGCGGCTCCCGGTCGCCAGCGCGCGCCGACCGTGTTGTGGTCTGCGGACCAGGCGGCGCGGGCCGACCGCGACCCGGTCACGGGCTACGGCCGCGATGCCGCGACGATCGCCGCGCTCCTCGACGCGGCTGCTGACCGCGAGCCGGACCTCGCCGTCGTGAACCTCGCGGACGTCGATGGCGCCGCGCACGGTGCCGGACCGGACACGGTCGAGACGCGCGCGGCGGTGCAGCGCGCCGACCGGGCGCTCGGCCGCCTGATCGATGACCTCCGCGCGCGCGGGCGCTGGGAGCGGTCGGTCGTGATCGTCACGGCCGACCACGGCTTCGCGGCGGTCGCCCCGACCGGCGCGCGTCCAGACCCCACGATCGTCCTGGCGGAGCGTCTCGCGGACGCGGGCGTGACGGGGGTGCACGTGGCCGCCGACGGGGGCGTGGCGCACGTCTATGGCGACCCCGCGCGTGACGCGGGTGCGCTGGCGCGCGTGGCCGAAACGGTGCGCGGCATGCCGGGAATCGCGGAGACGCTCGCGCGGGTCCCGGTGGCGGGGGTTCCGCTGCTCGCGAGCGTGCATCCCGATTGGAAGATCGACCATCCGCGCACGGGCGAGCTGCTGCTCGTGTCGGCGCGGGGATGGCAGTTCGTCGAGCGCGCGGGGGTCGGTGAGGCGGTGCTGCGTGGTAATCACGGTGGGCCGGACGAACGTCGCATTCCGCTCGTCGTGCTGGGTGGATGGCCGGGTCTGCGGGACGCCGCGCCGGGGACCCCGTCGCCGAGCGCGGCCGACGTGGCGCCGACGATCGCATTGCTGCTCGGCCTGCGCGCGCCGCGTCGAGTGGACGGTGGCGAGGTGCCGGAGGACCTGGTCGGACGACCGATACGGGCAGTGCTCGCCGACGACGCGATCAGAGACCGCAGCCGCGAAAGTACTCGGTGAGGATGCGCCGCGCCGGTTCGGCGAGGGTGCGCACGAACGCCGGGCTCTCGGCCGCGAGCTTCACGGGGTCGGCGCCGGCCTCTTCGATGTACTTGCGGGAGTCGGGCTCGGTGGCGAGGCGGCTGATGATCGTCTCGGTGAACTCGAGGTGGAACTGGAACCCGTAGACCAGATCGCCGACGCGAAACGCCTGCTGCTCGTACAGGGCGGAGGACGCGAGGTTGCGGCCGTCTGGCGGCAGCTCGTAGGTGTCGCCGTGGAGGTGGAAGACCGTGAGCTCGGGCTCCGCGCCGGCGAACAGGGGGTCGTCTCGGCCGTCGTCGGTGAGGGTGACCGGGGCCCAGCCGACCTCGCGACGCGCGCCGGCGTAGACGCGTGCGCCGAGGACCGCCGCGATGAGCTGCGCGCCGAGGCAGATGCCCAGCACGGGCCGGCCCGCTGCCATCGCTTTCTCCACGAAGCCCGCCTCGGCCAGGAGAAAGGGATGCTGGTCCATTTCGTAGGCCGCCATCGGGCCGCCCAGGACGATCAACCCACCGACTCCGCGCAGGTCCCTCGGAAGGGGCTCGCCCCGGGGCAGATCCAGGTAGCGGTGTTGGACCCCGAGGTCGCGGAGCACGTTCTGGATCAGCCCCAACCCCTCGGCCGCCGTGTGGCGGAACACCAACCACGAGGCTCCCTCCGCGGACTCCTCCTCTTCCCGACGTGGCATGGCACGTTCTTTCCTCGATGCAGGCGCTACAGTCAAGGCAGAGCACGCTCGAGGCCGGGTTCGCGTCTTCGCGAGTTCGCACGCCCGTAACCGTGTGGTAACCGACGCGGCATAGGATACGAAGCGAGAGGGACGTGGCCGTCAAACGATCCATCCTGGTGGTCGAGGACGAGCGGGACATCCGCGAGCTCCTCCGTTTCCATCTCGAGCAGGAAGGCTACGCCGTTCGTGAGGCCGACACGGGCGAGGCGGCACTCGAGCAGGTCGCGGCCGAGCGCCCGGCCCTGGTCGTGCTGGACCTGATGCTGCCCGAGACCGATGGGCTCGAGGTCTGCCGCCGTCTGCGCGCCGTCGAGGCCACGCGTTCGCTGCCGATCATCATGCTCACCGCCCGGGCCGAGGAGCTCGATCGGGTGCTGGGGCTCGAGATCGGAGCCGACGACTACGTGACCAAGCCCTTCAGCCCGCGGGAGTTCGTGGCGCGTGTCCGAGCGGTGCTCCGCCGCACCCACGGCGAGGAGCTTCCGATCCCGCACGAGATCTACGAGCGCGGCCGGCTGCGGCTCGACTTCGACACCTACGAGGTGTTCATCGACGGGACCCTTGCGAGCCTCTCGCTCCGCGAGTTCGAGCTGCTCAAGTTCTTCGCGACCCACCCCTACCGGGTGTATGACCGACTCCAGCTCCTGGACCTCGTATGGGGCCAGGACGTCCACGTCGAGCCGCGCACCGTGGACGTGCACATCCGGCGCCTGCGCAAGCGCATCGAGCGGAATGATGCCGAGCCAGAGCTCATCGTCACCGTCCGTGGGGTCGGGTACAAGTTCAACCCCGACGTCCTCTAGCAGGCCGCGTGCCTGGCTCGTCGTCCAGTTCCTGATCCCGGTCCTCGGGTTCGTGGCGGTGCTGGCAGCGGCGGTCCCGTGGGCGCTGGGTGCGCTGGAGCAGCACCAGGTCGAGACCCTCGAGGCGCGGCTGCTCGCCGACAGCCGAGTGGTCGCCGCGGCGCTGCCGCGGGGGCTGGCGGGCGAGGCGCTCGACGGCGCGTGCGCGGTCCTCGCGGCCGATCTCGGGGCGCGGCTCACGGTGATCGCCCGCGACGGACGGGTCCTCGGCGAGTCCACCCGGCCGTCGGTGTCCCTCGACAATCACGCCGATCGCCCCGAGGTGCGCGCTGCGCTCGCCACCGGGAGCGGGCGCGCCGTGCGAGACAGCGGCACGGTCGGTGAGCGGCTCCTGTACGTCGCATCGCTCGACCAGCGGGCGTCCGAGGCGCGGGTCGTGCGCGTGGCGCTGCCGCTCACGCGGGTCGACGAGAGCCTCGAACACCTCCGTTGGCGGCTGCTCTCCGGGCTCACGCTCGCCGGCCTGCTCGGCGTGGCGGCGGCGGTGGGGCTGTCGGGGCGCGTGCGGCGGCGGATCGAGCGTCTCATCGCCTTCACCGGGCAGGTGGCGACGGGCGCGCCGGCGCCGTACCTCGATTCCGAACGCGACGACGCCCTCGGGCTGCTCGAGGCGCATCTCGGGGCGATGGCCGGCCGGATCGAGACCACCATCGAAGCGCTCCGTGTCGAGCAGGAGCGGCTCGAGGCGATCCTGCGCGGCATGGTCGAGGGCGTTCTCGTGACCGACCTCGCCGGCGCGGTCGTCCTCATGAACGGTCGTGCGCGTGAGGTGCTCGAGCTGCGCGCGGACGTCGAGGGGCGCGGTCGCCCGCTGGTCGAGCTGTCGCGGGACCCGGCGCTCGCCGAGGTGGCGCGTGATCTCGCGCAGGGTGCCGAGACCGTGTCCCGAGACGTCACCCTGGCGGCGGGGACGGGGCGCACGCTGCAGGTGAACGGCGCCCGTCTGCGCGGCGTCACGGGGGAGCCCTTCGGTGTCGTGCTCGTGCTGCACGACGTCACCGAGCTCCGCCGGCTCGAGGTCGTCCGGCGCGATTTCGTGGCCAACGTCTCGCACGAGCTGCGTACCCCGCTCACCGCGATCAAGGGCTACGCCGAAACGCTGCTCGGTCCGGTGGGCGACGATCGGGAGACGGCGCGGCGATTCCTCGCCGTCATCGACCGGCACTCGGAGCGCCTCGGCCGCCTGATCGACGACCTCCTCACGCTGTCGAACCTGGAGCTCGGACGGACGCGGCTCCGGCTCGGCACGGTGTCGGTTGCGACCGCGATCGACGACGTGCTCCAGATTCTCGCCGCGCGCGGCGCGCAGGCCGGTGTCGACGTCGTGACGCAGGTGGCGCCAGGGACCCCCGCGCTCCACGGCGATGGGGACCGCATCCGCCAGGTGCTCATCAACCTGGTCGACAACGCGATCAAGTTCACGCCGGCCGGAGGCCGCGTGACGATCGAAGCGGCGACGGCCGCCTCCCCGGTGCACGCGGGCATGGTCGAGCTCGTGGTCGCGGACACCGGCGTCGGCATCCCGGCACGCGACCTGCCGCGGCTCACCGAGCGCTTCTTCCGCGTCGACAAGGCGCGCTCGCGCGAGCTCGGGGGCACGGGCCTCGGGCTCGCGATCGTCAAGCACATCGTGCAGCTGCACGGCGGGACGCTGGCGATCACGA
This sequence comes from Binatia bacterium, assembly GCA_046327955.1. Taxonomy (GTDB): domain Bacteria; phylum Desulfobacterota; class Binatia; order DP-6; family DP-6; genus JAXLXP01. The sequence continues at coordinate 55,044 of JAXLXP010000004.1, forward strand.
GTGTACAGGGGCAGGGGACGGTGGTCCGGGTGCTGCTCCCGGCGGCGGCTGCGACTCAGAGCGTCCGCGGCACCTGATCGAGGTGGCGGATCGAGCGGCCCTTCACCATGAAGATCACCATCTCGGCGATGTTCGTGGCATGATCGGCGACCCGCTCGAGGGACTTGGAGATGAAGAGCAGCCGCATCGCGCGGGTGATGGTCTGCGGGTTCTCGACCATGAAGGAGAGCAGCTCGCGGAAGAGCTGGTCGTGGAGCTTGTCGATCGCATCGTCGGCGGCGCAGACGGCGAGCGCCAACTCGGCGTCCTCGCGCACGAAGGCGTCGAGGCTCCGGCGTACCATGTCCCGCGAGAGGTCGGCCATGCGGGGCAGGTCGATGTACGGCTTGAGCGGCGGCTCGGCGGCGAGCTCGACCGCGCGTTCGGCGATGCTGGTGGCGAGATCGCCGATGCGCTCCAAGTCGGTCGTGACCTTGAGGGCGGTCGTGATGAGGCGCAGGTCGCGTCCGGCGGGCTGGTGCAGGGCGAGGAGCGTGATGCAGAGTTCGTCGACCTCGACATCGAGGCGGTTGACCGTGTGGTCGCGCGCCACCGTGGCCCGCCCGAGCTCGGCGTCCCGTTCGACGAGCGCCCGCGTCGCCTGTCCGATCTGGTGCTCGACCAGTCCGCCCATCTCGAGCACGGAGCTGCGGAGCTTCCCGAGCTGCTGCTCGTATTGTCGATCCGTGTGCTGGCGCATCAGCCGAACCGTCCCGTGATGTAGTCCTCGGTCTCGGGACGCGAGGGGTTCGTGAACAAGCGCTCGGTTGGCCCGAACTCGACGAGGCGGCCGAGGTAGAAGTACGCCGTCAGGTCCGACACGCGGGCTGCTTGCTGCATGTTGTGGGTGACGATGACGATCGTGTACCGCTCGCGGAGCTCGTGGATCAACTCCTCGATCTTGGCGGTGGCGATCGGGTCGAGGGCGGAGGCGGGCTCGTCCATCAACAGGACGTCGGGTTCGACCGCGAGCGCCCGCGCGATGCAGAGGCGCTGCTGCTGCCCGCCGGAGAGGTCGAAGGCCGAGGTGTCGAGACGGTCCCGCACCTCGTCCCAGAGCGCGGCCTGCACGAGGCTCCGCTCGACGACCTCACGCAGGCGGACGCGGTCGCGCATGCCGTGTACGCGCGGGCCGAAGGCGACGTTCTCGAAGATCGACTTGGGGAAGGGGTTCGACTTCTGGAACACCATGCCGACGCGGCGCCGGACCTCGACCGGGTCGATGTCGGGGGCGTAGATCGCTTCGCCGTCGATGCGGATGTCCCCGGTCACGCGCACGCCCGGGATCGTGTCGTTCATGCGGTTGAGGCAGCGCAGGAACGTCGACTTGCCGCATCCGGACGGACCGATGAGCGCGGTCACCTGCCGCGCGGGGACGTCGAGCGACACCCCGTCGAGGGCGAGCTTCGACCCATAGTGGAGTGAGAGGTCGCGGATGGTGATCTTCGGCGCGGGGTCGGTCACGCGGCACTCCGACCGTGCGGATTGCGCAGGAGCAGTCGCGCGAGGACGTTCGCGCCGAGGACCATGGCGAGCAGAACGAGCGCGGCGGCCCACGCCTGGCGGTGCCAGTCCTCGTAGGGGGCGACGGCGTAGGTGAAGATCATCACCGGCAGGGACGCGGTCGGCTGCAGCCACCCTTCGCTCCAGAACCGGTTGCCGAACGCCGTGAAGAGGAGCGGGGCGGTCTCGCCCGCGACGCGGGCGAGGGACAGCAGCAGCCCGGCCGTGATCCCGCGGATCCCCGCGGGGATGACGACCCGGACGATCACGACCCATCGCGGCGCGCCGAGGGCGAGTGCCGCGTCGCGCATCGAGTCGGGAACGAGTCGGATGAACTCGTCGGTGGTCCGCAGGGCGACGGGGATCATCATGAGCCCGAGCGCGAGCCCGCCGGCGAGCGTCGAGAAATGCTTCATCGGGAGCACCACCAGCGCATAGACGACGATGCCGATCACGATCGACGGCACGCCATTCAGCACGTCCGCCGTGTACCGAATCGCGGTCGCGAGCCATCCGCGACCGTACTCCGCCAGGTATATCCCGCCGAGGAAGCCGACGGGAACACCCAGCAGGGCCGCGAGCACCATCAGCTTGGCGCTTCCCACGATGGCGTTGCCCATGCCCCCGCCGGTCTCGCCGACGGGGGCGGGCAGGTGGGTGAAGAATCCCCACGACAACACCGAGATGCCCTGCCACGCGAGGAAGCCGAGGAGGAAGAAGAGCGGGCTGAGCGTCGCGACCGTGGCCAGCGCGGTCGCCCCGAACATGAGCCGCTCGACGCGGCGGCGGTGACGGTAGCGCGCGTTCATCCCCGTGCGGTGGCCGGGGCTTTGGTCGCGGCGATGAGGAGGCGCGCTCCACCGTTGGCGACCAGGGTGATTCCGAAGAGCACGAGGGCGACGTCGACGAGCGCGGCCAAGTAGAGATCGCCGGTGGCCTCGGTGAACTCGTTGGCGAGGACGGCGGCCATCGTGTGCGCCGGAGCGAACAGCGAGGTCGCGATCTCCGGCCGGTTTCCGATCACCATCGTGACCGCCATCGTCTCGCCGAGCGCTCGGGCGAGGGCGAGGAACACCGATCCGAGGACGCCGGAGCGGGCGTACGGCAGCACGACCTGCCGGATCGTCTCCCAACGCGTCGCGCCCAGGGCGAGCGCGGCGTCGCGCTGGCTCTGGGGCACCGCGAGGAGGACCTCGCGCGACACGGCGACGATGAACGGTACGATCATGATCGCGAGCAGGACCCCGGCCGTGAGCAGCCCGATGCCATACACGGGACCCGCGAGGAGCGGGATGAAGCCCAGGTGCTCCGCGATCGGCGCCCCGACGTCGCGCACGAACGGCACGAGGACGAACACGCCGACCAGGCCGTAGACGACGCTCGGGACCGCGACCAGCAGCTCGATCAGGAAGGTGAACGTGTCGGCGAGGCGGCGCGGAAGCAGCTCGGCGAGGCAGATCGCCGCCCCGAGCCCCAACGGAACGGCGATCATCAGGGCAAGGGCCGACGTCGCGAGCGTGCCGTAGATGAAGGGCAGGGCGCCGAAGTGCAGGGCGACCGGATCCCAGATCGACGTCCACAGGAACGCCCACCCGAACGCCTGCCGCGCCGGCGCGGCGAGCATCCAGAGCGCGACGCCGATCAGCAGCGCCGAGAGGGGGACGAGCAGGGCGAGCGCGAGCGAGCCGAGATGAAAGAGCGGGTCGCCGAGGCGATGGCGGCCGCGGAGCGTTCGCCCGTGCACGGCCGGTCGACCGCGAACCGCCAGCGGGGGCAGCTCCGGCTGCGCGAGGGCACCCACGTGCTGGCGGATCACCTGCCTACCTGGATCTGCTCGAGCGCCTTGCGTTCGAGCTCGATCACCTGCGGCGGCAGCGGGGCGTAGTCGAGCGCGGCGGCGAAGCCCTGGCCGTCACCGAGCATCCAGCGCAGGAACCGCACGATCGCCTCGCCCTTGTCGGGGTCCGCGATGCGGGCGGGGACGAGGAGCCACGTGAAGCTCGCAATCGGGTACGCGTCGGCGGCGGCCGCATCGGTGATCGAGACGCGGAAGTCCGCCGGCATCTTCGCCGCGGCGGCCGCCGCGGCGGCCGTCACGCTCACCAGGGTGGGCTCGACGGCGTTGCCGGCGCGGTTGCGGATGGCGCCATACGCCAGCTTGGTCTGGAGCGCGTACACGAGCTCGACGTAGCCGATCGCGTTGGGTGTCTGCTTCACCAAGCCCGAGACGCCCTCGTTGCCCTTGCCGCCGAGGCCGACCGGCCAGTTGACGGACGTGCCCTTGCCCACGGCCTTCGCCCATCCGGCGTCGACCTTGGAGAGGTAGTCGGTGAAGACGTAGGTGGTGCCGCTTCCATCGGAGCGGTGGACGGGGACGATCGACCTTGCGGGCAGGGCGACGCCGGGATTGTCGCGCGCCAGCGTCGGGTCGTTCCAGTGCGTGATCCTTCCGCTGAAGATGCCGGCGACCGCCTCGGACGAGAACACGAGGCGCTGGTTCGTTCCCTCCAGGTTGTAGGTCACGACCACGGCACCCAGCACCGTCGGGAGGTGGAGGATCGGCAGCTTCGCCTGGGCGAGTTGCTCGTCGGTCATCGGCCCGTCGGTGGCGCCGAAGTCGACCGTGCCCTCGAGCACTTGGCGGATTCCGCCACCGCTGCCGATCGACTGGTAGTTGATCTGTACGTCGGGCTTCTGTTTGTGGAACTCGTCGAACCACTTCGAATAGAGCGGGTAGGGGAACGTCGCCCCCGCGCCATTCACGAGCGTCGCTGCCCGAGCCAGGCCGCTCGCGCTCAGGGTGAGGATCAGGAGCCCGGCGAACCGGAACCATCGCCTGTGCATCGCGCCTCCTTCGACAAGACACCAGTGGGACGTGGCCCGACGATAGCGACCGGATGTTACCCGAATGTTACGGCGACGTGAACACTGGGAAACGCGACGGTCCGCCCTGTTACATGTCGATGAAGAACGCCGAGTGGCGGGCGCCGTCCCTGGACAACCCGATGGTCATCCGGCAGAGGGAGCGCACTGTCAGCCAAGGAGGGCTCATGCGCGTCGTCACTGCGATCGTTGTCTCCGCCATGCTCGTGGTTCCCCTCGCGAGAACCGCACACGCGGACACGCCCGTGGAGCAGCGTCTGCGGGTGCTCGAGGAGCAGCTCCGCGACGCGCAGCGCGAAATCAAGCGCCTGCGCGGCGAGGTCGATCAGCAGAAGGCGATCGGCCAAGCGACGCAGCGCCAGGCGGAGCAGGCCCAGCAGCAGGCCGAGCAGGTGCAGAAGGACCAGGCGAAGACCGTCGAGACCGCGAAGGCCTTCAAGCTGCCCGATTGGACCAAGGCGATCTCGCTCTTCGGTGACTTCCGCCTGCGGTACGACGGCATCTTCCACCAGCCATCGGTCGCGGGGACCGCGGTCACCGCGCGCAACCGCGAGCGGATCCGCGGGCGCGTGGGGCTCAAGTACACCTACAGCGACGAGCTCTCGGCCACCATTCGCATCGCGACCGGCAACCCGGACGACCCGATCTCCACGAACCAGACGCTCTCGGGGGCCTTCTCCGGCAAGCTCGTGCACCTGGACTGGGCATACCTCACCTTCGCCCCCGGCCAGACGTTCGGGATGCGCCCAGGCCTGCTGACCATCAACGGCGGCAAGTTCCCGAACCCGATCTTCCGCACCGACGAGATGGTCTTCGACGAAGACCTCGCCCCGGAGGGCATGACCGAGACGGTGGCGCTCCTCGACAAGCCGTTCTGGCGCGACCTCGATCAAGTGAAGATCCATTTTCTCCAGTGGAGCTTCAACGAGATCGCGAACCACGAGGACGGCTGGATGATCGGTGGCCAGGTGAATCCCCAGCTCCACTTCGGCACGACGCAGGTCGAGGCCGGTCTCGGGCAGTACTTCTGGCTCGATTCCGATGCGATCGCCCAGGCGGCCAGCTCGAACAAGGCGCTGGTGATGACGAACGAGATCGAGAAGGACTCGACCGGCAAGGTCGTCGGCTACCGCGGGGCGTTCAACCAGAGCAACGCGACGCTCCAGGCCACGTTCCCAGACGTCGTCCCCGCACAGCCGCTTCGGGTCTACGGCAACTACGTCTACAACTGGCTCGCGCCGACGGATGCGGCGCACGGCTGGCTGGTCGGGGCCCGGCTCGGCGACGTCAAGAAGCGCGGCGACTGGATGGCGAACGGCTTCTACGAGCAGATCGAGCGCGAGGCAGCGATCTCCGCGTTCGCGTTCAGCGACTTCGGGACCGGCGGGACGAACCTCGAAGGCCCCGGGCTCGGGCTCTACTATCAGCTCCTCGACCCGCTCACGGTGAGTGCACGGGGCACCTTCACGAACTATCTCGAGCGCCCGGCCGGCTCCACGAACCCGACGCAGATCCGCGTTCTGCTCGACGCGATGGTCAAGTTCTGAGTCCGTCCCGCGGTCCGGTTTTACCGCCCGCGGCCCTGTGATATGGGCCGCGGGCGTATGACGACCACGGCGCGGCGCGGCTTTCTGGCGCGACTCCTTCCGGGGGGCGACTCGGGGCTGTTTTTCGATCTCTTCGAGCAACACGCCGCGTGTACGCGCGAGGCAGCCGCGTTGCTCGCCGCCATGGTGCGGGAGGGCGGGGATCCGCAGGTGCACGCCGAGCGCGTGAAGGACGTCGAGCACCAGGGCGACGAGATCACGCACCGCGTGATGGAGAAGCTCCACCAAACCTTCATCACGCCCCTCGACCGCGAGGACATCCACGAGATCATCTCGCGTCTCGACGACGTGCTCGACCTCGTCTACGCCTCCTCCGAACGCATCTGGCTCTACGGCATCCGGGCGATGGAGCCGGGGGCCCAGGAGCTGGCCGACGTGCTGCTCAAGGCGGTCGAGGAGGTCGGTGCGGCCATCCGCGAGCTGCGCGACCTCAAGAACAGCCAGCGGTTGAAGGCGCACTGCACGGAGATCAACCGACTCGAGAACGAGGGCGACCAGCTCCTGCGCCGGGCGGTGGCGCGGCTCTTCGAACACAGTGCCGATCCCATCCACGTCATCAAGTGGAAGGAGATCTACGAATACCTCGAGGACGCGATCGACCGCTGTGAGGACGTGGCCAACGTGATCGAAGGCGTCGCGCTCGAGTACACCTGAGCCCACCCCATCGCCACCGATGCTGACCCTCGTCCTGCTGATCCTGGTCGCGCTGGCCTTCGACTTCATGAACGGCTTCCACGACGCGGCGAACGCCATCGCCACCGTCGTGTCGACGCGCGTGCTCACGCCGCGCATGGCCGTGGCCTGGGCCGCGTTCTTCAACTTCGTGGCCGCGTTCGGGTTCGGTGTCGCGGTGGCGACGACGATCGGCAAGGGGATCGTCAAGCCCGGCATGATCGACCAGCAGGTGATCTTTGCCGGGCTCTCGGCCGCGTTCTTGTGGGACGTCATCACCTGGTACTTCGGGCTGCCGACCAGCAGCTCGCACGCGCTGATCGCCGGGTTCGCCGGGGCCGGGGTCGCGAAGGGCGGCCTTGCCGCCGTCGAGGCGGCCGGGCTCATGAAGGTGCTCGTCTTCATCGTGGTCTCGCCGTTGGTCGGGATGCTGCTGGGCGGACTGTTCATGGTCGGCATGCTGCACCTCGTGGCCCGTTCGCATCCGGTGACGGTCGACCGCAGGTTCCGCCGGCTGCAGCTCGTCTCGGCCGCGGCGTACAGCCTCGGGCACGGCACCAACGACGCGCAGAAGACGATGGGGATCATCGCGGTGCTGCTGTTCAACGCGGGCTACCTGGGAGCCGAGTTCCACGTGCCGATGTGGGTGATCCTCCTCTGCCATGCGACGATCGGCCTCGGCACGCTCTTCGGTGGCTGGCGGATCGTGCGCACGATGGGCATGCGACTCACCGCGCTGGAGCCGATCGGCGGGTTCTGTGCCGAGGCGGCCGGGGCGATCGCCCTGATCGGTTCGGCGAGCTTCGGCATCCCGGTGAGCACGACGCACACGATCACCGGCGCGATCATCGGCGTCGGCAGCACCCGCCGACTCTCGGCGGTGCGGTGGGGCGTGGCGCGCAACGTCGTCGTCGCCTGGCTGCTCACGATCCCGGGGAGCGCGCTGATCGCGGCGGCGATCTACCTGCCGTTTCGTCTGTTCGCGTAGAGCACGCGCCGTGGACGTGGGTTTCATCGGCCTCGGCATCATGGGCGCTCCGATGGCGCGCAACCTCCTGCGCGCCGGGAACCGCCTCGTCGTCGGGCGCCGGTCGCGCGCGCGCGCCGACGCGCTCGTCGCGGAGGGCGCGCTCGCCGCCGACTCGCCGGCGGAGATCGCCGCGCGCGTCGAGGTGGTGGTCACCTGCCTTCCCGACACGCCGGACGTGGAGGCCGTCGTTGCCGGACCCGACGGCGTGCTCGCCGGTGCGCGCCCGGGGCTCCTCGTGATCGACACGAGTACGATCGCGCCGGCTGCGGCGCAGCGGCTCGCCGGCCGTGCGGCCGCGGTGGGAGTCGATCTCCTCGATGCGCCGGTGTCGGGTGGCGAGAGCGGCGCGATCGCGGGCACGCTCTCGATCATGGTCGGCGGCGCGCGTGCGACGTTCGAGCGGGCGCGGCCCCTGTTCGCAGCGCTGGGGCGCCAGGCGACCTACATGGGGCCGTCGGGTCAGGGGCAGATGACGAAGCTCGTGAACCAGGTCGTCGGTGTGGTGACGCTGGCGGCGGTCGCCGAGGGGGTGCTGGTCGCGCGGCGGGCCGGGCTCGATCCCGACGCGGTCGTGGAGGCGATCGGCGGCGGGGCCGCCTCGTCGTGGCAGTTCCTGAATCAGGCTCCGCGCATGCTGGCGCGTGACTTCGCCCCGGGTTTCATGGTGCGCCTCCAGCAGAAGGATCTCCGCATGGCGCTCGGGGCCGCGGCCGACCTCGGCGTCGCGCTGCCGACGACGGCGCTCGTCCATCAGCTCCTCGTGGCGGTCGAGGCGCACGGCGGCGGGGCGCTCGGGACGCAGGCCCTGCTCACCGCGCTCGAGGCGCTCGCCAAGCCGGTCCCTCGCCTTGACCCGGCACGTCCGGGTCAGTAGGGGAGCGGCATGCTGATCGACAGCGGTATGCTCAACCCCGACCTCCGGGAGGTGGCGGCCCACGCGCGCGAGTCCGAGGAGCTCGGCTACGACGGTCTCTGGACTGCGGAGGCGGGTCACGATCCCTATTGTGCCGCGACGCTCGCGGTCACGGCGACCCAACGGGCCACCGTCGGCACGAACATCGCGGTGGCGTTCCCGCGCAGCCCACTCGTGCACGCGCAGGTCGCGTGGGACCTGCAGGCCGCATCGTGCGGACGGTTCATCCTCGGCCTGGGCACGCAGGTGAAGGGGCACATCGAACGCCGGTACTCGACGCCGTGGACGGCGCCGGTGCCGCGGCTGCGCGAGATGATCCTGCTCATCCGGCACATCTGGGACGTGTGGCAGAACGGCACCAAACCGGGCTTCCAAGGCACACACTACCAGTTCAGTCTGATGAGCCCGTTCTTCTCGCCGCGGCCGATCGACTGGCCCAAGATCCCGATCTACGTCGCGGGGGTGAACCCGCTCATGTGCCGACTGGCCGGCGAGCTGTGCGAGGGGTTCCTCCTGCACCCCTTCCACTCGGTGCGCTACATTCGCGAGACGGTGCTCCCGAACGTCGAGGCCGGGCTCCAGAAGGGCGGGCGCACCCGCGCCGACATCCTGCTCGCGACGGCCGGGTTCGTGATCGTCGGGAAGGACCGGGACGAGATCGCGCGCTCGAGGGAGTCGGTGCGGCAGCAGATGGCGTTCTACGCATCCACCCGCACGTACGGCGCGGTGCTCGAGATGCACGGCTGGGGAGAGACCTGCCTGCGCCTCAACGAGAAGGCCGCCAAGGGCGACTGGGCGGGGATGGCGGCGCTCATCACCGACGAGATGCTGGCCGAGTACGCGGTCGAGGGCACGTTCGACGAGCTCCCCGGTCTCGTTCGGAAGAAGTACGTGGGGCTCATCGACCGGCTGTCGTTCTACGTCCCCGGCAAGCCGGTCGGCTCGCCCGAGGTCTGGCGCGAGGTCATTCGCGCTTCGCGCGGCTGAGGCGCGGGATCAGCGCGGGGACGCACGTCGCGTAGCGCGTCCAGCGTTCCCCGAGCACGCGGTGGAGCGCGGTCTCTTCGGCGCGGATCTTGAGCCCGGTCCCCGTGGCGAGCCCGACGGCTGCGCAGGCGATGGCGAGGGAGGGGTGGGCGAGCAGGGTGCCGGCCGCCGCCAGCAGCACGGCGGCGTAGAGTGGATGGCGGACGACCGCGTACGGGCCGCGCGTGACGAGGTCGTGGCCGACGCGCACCGTGACCGTGGGCTCCCACTGCGGCCCGAGCGTCTGCCGCGCGCGGTGGTGGAGCACCAGCCCGGCGCCGACCAGCGCGAGCCCTGCCGCTTCGAGCATCGGGTACGCCGGCCACCGGCCGACGCGGCGTTCGAGCACCACCCCGGCGGCGAGCGGGAGCGCGACGATCGCGGCGCGCAGTGCGAGCGAGGGACGCGGGCGTCCGGCGACGATCGCCCCGTGGCCGGCGCGCGCGGCGCGCTCGGCGCGGCTCTGCCGTGCGCCGTCGACCGCGAGTGCGAACCAGGCGGCGATCAGCGTCGCGTCGATGACGAGCGCGTGGCGCACTGCGGGACGCATACACGGCCGTCCGGCGGCTTGCGAGCGTCGGGGTGATCTGCCAGACGGGGAGCCATGGCGATTCGCAAGGTGGCCCGTCTCGGCCACCCGGTGCTGCGCCAGGTCGCGGAGCCGGTGCCGCTCGAGGCGATCGGTGCGCCGGAGATCCAGCAGCTGGTCGACGACATGCTGGAGACCATGGACGAGTACGACGGGGCGGGGCTCGCCGCGCCACAGGTGCACGTCGCGAAGCGGATCGTGATCTACGGCGTACGCGAGAATCCGCGCTACCCCGACGCCGAAGATATCCCGCTGACGGTGCTCGTGAACCCGCGCATCACCGCGCTCACCAAGGACCAGGTCGAGGACTGGGAGGGGTGCCTCAGCCTCCCGGATCTGCGCGGCATGGTGCCGCGGCACACGCGCGTGCGCGTCGACGCCTGGGGGCGCGACGGGCGCAAGCTCCGCTTCGTCGCCGAGGACTTCCACGCCCGCGTCGTCCAGCACGAGTGCGATCACCTCGACGGCACGGTCTACGTCGATCGGATGCGGTCGATGGACTCGCTTGCCTTCCTGGCGGAGTGGCAGCGCTACCAGGCGCGCGGGCTCTGATCAGGCGGCGGCCTGCCCCTGAGTCAGCCCGGCGGCGGGCAGCGTCACGGTGAAGGTCGAGCCCTGCCCGAGCGTGCTCTCCACGGTGATCGTGCCGCCGGTCAGGTCGACCAGCCGCTTGACGATGTGGAGGCCGAGCCCGACCCCGCCGAAGCGCCGCGTCGGCGAGGCGTCCCCCTGCCGGAACATCTCGAAGATCACCGGGAGGTGCTCCTCGCGGATTCCCACGCCCGTGTCGCGGACGCGGATCACGAGCTGGCGCAGGCCGCCGGCCCGGGCGGTCACCTCGACGACGCCGGTCGGCGTGAACTTGAGCGCGTTCGCGATCAGGTTCTTGACGATGGTCTTCAGTTTGGTGCGGTCGGCCAGGATCGGCTGGCTGCCGAGCGTGTTCGCCCAGGTGAGTTTGACCGCGGGCTGGACGAGCGGCTCGAGCTCCCGGCCGACCTCCTTGAAGAGCCCCTCGAGGGACACCGGTCCCAGCATGATGCGCTCGCGGCCGGCGTCGAGCCGGCCCACGTCGAGCGTCGCGTTGACCAGCTCGAGCAGCTCGACGGCAGCGCGCCGCAGGCGGCCGAGGGTTTCGTCCTGGGCATCGCCGAGCCCACCGAACGTGCCGTCCCGCAGCAGGTCGGCGTAGCCCAGGATCACGTTGATGGGTGTGCGCAGCTCGTGGGACATGGTCGCGACGAACTCGGACTTGAGCCGGCTCGCGGTCTGCAGATCGGTGATCAGGCGCGCATTCTCGAGCGCGATCGCGGCGGCGTGCGCGATACCGAGACCGAGCCGACGCTGGCGCGGGCTGAAGGTCCCCGTCCGCGCGCGGTAGGCGGCGGCCAGGAAGCCGAGGATCGTCTCGCCCCGAGAGATCGGCGCGTAGAGAACCGACGCCGCCTCGATCCGGGCGAGCAGCTCCGGCGGCATGAGGGCCTGATGCCGCGTGTCGGCGAGCTCGATCAGCCGGCCGGGGCGGAACGCCTGGAGAAGGGGGAAGCTCGTCCGCGCGAACTCGACCTGCCGGAACTCGGCGAGCACCGGCGCGCTCATGCCCGACGCGGCGCTCGGGCGATACGCCTGGCGCTCGGCGTCGAACGTGTAGATGGCGCTCCAGTCGCAACCGAGGGTCGTGACCGCGACCTCGGTGACGCGCGCGGGCAGATTGGCCTCGGGGACGCCCGCGCTCAGCGTCTCGCCGACGTGGAGCAGGACCTCGGACACCTCGGCTTCCTCCTGCTTCACCGCGGACGCGTGCGCGAGCAGGTTCGTGCGCACGAAGGCCTCGTAGCGGTAGCCGTGAAGGTAGCGGGCGCCGAACACGGACACGGTCGCGCCGGCGAGCAGCGTCAGCCCGGGGAGCGCCAGCCCGCCGACACTCACCGCGACGGGCGCGGCGACGGCGAAGCCGACGAGCGCGCCGACCACCACCACGAGCTGCGGTCGCCAGCCCCACGGCAGTAGCACGACGAGGCTCGACAGCAGCGTGATCTCCGCCATCCCGAGGCGCTCGATCGGTCCCCGGGTGAGCGCCGTGTTCACGCTCAGCAAGAGCACGACCAAGAGGCCGAGGAGCACGGACAGGGCGGTGGCACAGCGCCGCGGCCCTGCGACGTTGAGCGCCAGGAGGATGGCGCCGCACGCCAGCATCTCCGCCGCGAGCGTCAACAGCGTGACGGTGGCGTGCTGGGGGCGGCGGATGACCTCGACCACGACGCCGGTGAGCAGGAAGGGGAGGAAGAGCAGGACCGCCAGTCGGAGACGGTGCCGCAGCACGAATTCGGTCTCCGTCCAGTAGGTGGCCTCGAGGTCCGGGGCCTCCAGGGTGTTCGGGTCGCGACCCGTGGGGCCTGTCGCCGTCTCTCCGATGGGGTTCGCCGTCGCGCGCATGAGTCGTCCCCGACGGATATCGACCGGGTCCGCGGGGATCTTGAGGCGCTGGCGGTGGGCCCACGGGAGGGGTGGGGCTTACTCGACGAGCTGGACCATCGCGTCGAGGCGCGGGAGCCCGTCGTCGGGCACGACCTCGATGGTGCGGCCGACGAGCCGCGCGAGCGCCTGGACGTGGCGCGGCTGATGCTGCACGAGGAACGTGACGACGTCCCGCGGAACACGGAGGCGGACGGCCGTGCCGGCATTCGTGCCGACGACCTCGCGCTGGACGCGACGGAGGGCCTCGTACGCGAGTGCCTCCGTCGACCGCTCCCGCCCGGTGCCGCGGCAATGGGGGCACGGGCTGGTGAGGAGCTGCTCGAGGCTCTCGCGCGTGCGCTTGCGCGTCATCTGCACGAGCCCGAGCTCGGAGATGCGCAGCACCGTCGAGCGCGCCTTGTCCCGGCGCGTGGCCTCCTGGAGCACGTCGAGCACCTTCTGGCGGTTCTCGAGGCTCTCCATGTCGATGAAGTCGATGACGATGATGCCGCCGATGTTGCGCAGGCGGAGCTGCTGCACGACCTGCTGCGCCGCCTCGAGATTGGTGCGGAGGATGGTCTCTTCTTGATCGTGTTTGCCGACGTAGCGACCCGTGTTCACGTCGACCGTGGTGAGCGACTCGGTCTGGTCGAAGATGAGGTAGCCGCCCGACTTGAGCCAAACACGGCGTTCGAGTGCACGTGCGATCTTGGGTTCGATGCCGTACGCGTCGAAGAGGGGCGTCGTCCCGGTGTAGAGCTGCACCCGGTCGGCCAGGCGTGGCATGAGCGCCTGCACGAACTCGAGCACCCGCGCGTGGTCGTTCGGGGTGTCGACCGTGAGCACCTCGACGTCGGTGGTGAACAGATCCCGGACCGTTCGCAGCACGACGTCGAGGTCCTGGTGGAGGAGCGCGGGGGCGGGGGTGGTGGTGGCGCGGTCGCGGACGTTCTCCCAGAGTCGCGTGAGGAACTGAACGTCGTCCTGCAGCTCGCGCTCGGTGGCGCCCTCGCACGCCGTGCGCACGATGAGCCCGCCTTCGGCGGGCCGCACGGCCTCCACGATCGTGCGCAACCGGTCGCGTTCCGTGGGGTCCTCGAGGCGGCGCGACAGGCCGATGTGCCGCGTCCCAGGCATGTAGACGAGGAAGCGGCCCGGCAGTGAGATCTGCGCGGTCACACGCGCGCCCTTGGTGCCAATGGGCTCTTTCGACACCTGGACGATCAGCTCGTCCCCGCGCTGCAGGCGCTCCTCGATCGGGCGCGGGTCCCGTGGCGCGCGGCGCGGCCGCACGGGCTCGAGCGCGGCCTCGAGCTGCTCCGCGTCGCTCACGTCCTCCGCGACGTCGGGAGGGACCACGTCGGGCGATGCCAGGTCCGAAACGTGGATGAACGCCGCCTTCTCGAGCCCGATGTCGAGGAAGGCGGCCTGCATGCCCGGCAGCACGCGCACGACCTTGCCGCGGTAGACGTTTCCGGCGACGCCCTGCTCGGCATGGCGCTCGATGTGCAGCTCGGCGAGCGTCGCGTCCTCGAGCACCGCGACGCGGGCTTCCCAGGGCGCGACGTTGATGAGGATATGCCTTCCCACGGTCCCCCTACACGCCCAGGCTCTGGTCCGGCCCGCCGCGAAAACGCGTCGAGACCTTGTGGACCCGGAGCGTCGGCCGGGCCGTCTGGGGCAGCGCCAGCAGATCGCCCACCAGCACCTCGGGCTTGAGGGTGCCTTCGGGCCCGGTCGTCAGCTCGATTGCGAGGCGGTCCGGGCCCGCCACGCGGAGCGAGCACACGAATCGGCGGGCGTCGACCGTGCGGTCGCCGTTCTTCGAGTGCTTGCGGATGGGAAAGGTCTCGGCGGCGGCGAAGCGACCGACGGCGGCCGCCACGGTGTCCGGCACGGGCGGTGCCTCGAGCGCGCTGAGGTCGACCTCGTAGGCGAACGCCGCGGTCGCACGGTCGATGCTGGGGGCGTCACGCGCGATCTCCACGGCCGCCGTGACGTCGAGCCCATCGGGCAGCTCCGCGCCGAGACGGGCGGCGGCCTGCGCCGGCTCCAAGCGCTCGAGCAGCTCGATGTCGAGGTATTCGTCGTCGCTCGAGAAGCCGAGGGGCAGCGCGGGCCCGAAAGCGATCCGGGGCAGCGGGTGGTGGCCGTGCGAGAACGCGACCGGCATGCGCGCGCGCCGCGTGGCACGCAGGAACACGGTGCCGAGCTCCCGGCCGCCGATGAAGCGCGCCGGGCCGACCTTGCGGTAGCGGACGCGCAGGCGTTGGACGGGAGCGGGTGCTTCGACCTCGGGCGCGAGCGACGATGGCACTGCGCCCAGCCACTCCTCGGCGTTTCCCTCGCCCCGCTCGCTCGGCAGGGCGGCCCCGTTGCGTTGGCCGAGCGGCACGGGCAGCGGCGTGTCGACGGCCGGGGCGGGTCTGCGCGCGATCGGCTGGTGGGTCGCACGCCGGGTGGCCACCCGTGCCTGCGTCTGATGCCAGCTCTTCGTCTCCCAGGCGGGTTGCCGCTCGCCCTCGTCGGTGGGAACGAGCAGGTCTGCCCAGCGGGAGATGGCTTCGCCGCGGTGCTGCGTGCCCTTCGCGCCGCTCGAGTGGTAGTCGACGTTGCGCACGCGCTCGAAATCGCAAGCGCCGCAGTAGGTGCAGCGCTCGATCGAGCAGTCGGGCGTGAGTCGTCCTTCGACCGCTCGGGCGAGGTCCTGCTGCAGGAAGCGCTTGCTCACGCCGGCGTCGAGGTGGTCCCACGGCAGCGTCTCGTCGAGCGATCGGCGGCGCAGGTAGGAGCCGACGTCGAGCCCGTGCTCGGCGAGCGCCGCGTGCCAGACGTCGGCGCGGAAGTGTTCCGACCAGCCGTCGAAGCGCGCGCCGCGCCGTTGGGCGGTCTCGATCACGTCGGCGAGCCGGCGGTCGCCGCGCGAGAACACGCCCTCGATCTCGGAAAGCTCCGGGTGGTGCCAGCGGAACTCGATGCCGCGCCGCCCGAGCTCGTAGCGCAGCAGCGACTGGCGCGCGCGCGTCTCCTCGACCGACAGCTGAGCGGCCCACTGGAAGGGCGTGTGCGGCTTGGGCGAGAACGTCGACACGCTGGCGGTCACCTTGAGCCGTCCGCCGCCCGCGCGCTTCACCTTCTCGGCGAGCAGGGCGATGCCCACGACGTCGTCCTCGGTCTCGCTCGGGAGCCCGATCTGGAAGTAGAGCTTGAGCGCGCGCCAGCCGAGCTCGGCGAACAGACGCGCGGCCGCGAGCAGGTCCTCTTCGCGGTACTCCTTCTGGATCACGTCGCGCAGTCGCTGGGTCCCGGCCTCGGGCGCGAGCGTGAAGCCGGTCTTCCGGACCCGTCGGATCTGCTCGAGGATGCGCGGCGAGAGCGCATCGACGCGGGTCGACGGGAGCGACACGGCCACGCGCTCCGGCGTGAGGCGGTCCATGAGCGCCTTGAGCACCGGGTTGACGCCGCTGTAGTCGCCGGTCGACAGCGAGAGCAGCGAGACCTCCTCGTACCCGGTGCGAGCAAGGAGGGCCGCGGTGTCCTCGACGACGCGCTCCGGGTTCCGCTCACGGAGCGGCCGGTAGATATACCCCGCCTGGCAGAACCGGCAGCCCTTCACGCAACCACGCATGACCTCGACGCTGGCGCGGTCGTGAACGACGTTCACGTTCGGGACGATCGGGTGAGGGGGTGGGCGGAAGGTGTCGAGGTCGACGAGGACGCGCTTGCTGACGACCGGCCGAGCGGGGTCGAGCGGGAGAATCTCGGCGATCGCGCCGCGGGGATCGTGGCGCGGGGCGAAGAAGGCCGGGACGTAGAGGCCCGGCAGCGCCGCGAGCGCGCGCAGCAACACCGCGCGGTCGCGGCCATCCCAGGCGCGCCAGACATCGACGATCGCGCCGACCGCCTCCTCGCCGTCGCCGAGCAGGACGCCGTCGAGAAAGGGCGCCAGCGGCTCCGGGTTGAACGCGCAGGGGCCCCCGGCGATCACGAGCGGGTCCCCTGGCCCGCGGGCGTGGGCCCGCAGCGGGATGCCGCCCAGCTCGAGCATCGTCAGGAGGTTCGTGTACGTCAGCTCGTACTGGAGGCTGAACCCGACGATGTGGAAGTCCCGCAGCGCGACCGTGCTCTCGAGCGAGGCCAGTGGCAGATCGTGTTCGCGGAGCACGGCCTCCAGATCGGGCCATGGTGCGTAGACCCGCTCGGCGGCCACGTCGGCGCGGCGATTCAGGATGTCGTAGAGGATCTGGAGGCCGAGGTGGGACTGGGCGATCTCGTAGACCTCGGGAAAGGCGAGGGCGAAGCGCACCGGCACGTCGTCCAACGACTTGCGGATCGCGCCGCGCTCGTTGCCGAGGTACCGACCCGGCTTCTCGACCAGAGGGAGGAGCCGTTCGTACTCCGCGCGGTAGGTCCGGAGCATGGAGGGAGGCCGAGTATAGGGAGGGGGCCCTACCGACGCAATGTCGGCTTGCCCCGATGCGGGGCCTCCCCTATGATCGCCGCATTATGTTCGGCTTGGGAATGGGCGAGCTTCTCGTGGTGCTCGTCATCGTCCTGGTGGTCTTCGGGGCCGGCCGGCTGCCGGAGGTCATGGGCAGCCTCGGCAAGGGCATTCAGTCCTTCAAGCGTGGGATGAAGGAACCGCCCGAGATCGACGTGACGCCGGAGGACGCCGAAGCGCCGAAGAAGCGCGACGCGCAGTAGCTAGCGCGTCGCGGTCCTGTCGGACGGCCCCGCGAGCCCCGCTGGGCCGTCGCTGTGCCGGCGTGTCGCCTGCACCGCCACGACCTCGACCGCCATCTCGTGGACGTCGTGTGCCGGCTGCGGGAAGACGATCATGAACCCCGCCTGCCCGCCCGCCGGGAGCGACCAGTCGCGCGGCGCCTCCAGCGTCTGGAGGAGCGCGATCTCTTGGAGGGAGAGATCCTCCACGGCGCGCGGCGGTGGGCCGCAGAAGACCGTCTGACGATCCTCACGCGATCCGCTGATCTTCCCCTGGAGCTGGACGCCGCGAACGACGACCGGCGAGTTGTTGATGGCCGTTCCGGTGATCACGAAGACGAGATGGTCCCCCTGGACGCGCGTGTACGTGCCCCTCACGTCCGTGAGCTGTACGCTCGCTGGGCTCATGCGGGTGTCGGCCAGCCCGGACCCGATCAGTGGGACGTGGCCCAGGACCTCGCGGATCGCGGTCGGGTGCGTGAAGAGGTAGATCGAGAGCACGGCATAGACGAGCGTCACCGCGACGATCGCCCGGACGGCGAAGCGCCCGACCGACGACCCGCTCGGCACCGGCGCCGGGTGCTCGGCTCGCCGCCGCGGGGCCGGCGGCTTCTCGGGCTCTTGGTCGACGGCGTCGTCCGTGGGCTCGTCGTCGAAGGTGAACCGCTCCTCGTCGTCGTCGATCGCGGCCGTGAGCGGTACGGTCGAGTCGTTCCCGTCGGACGCGTCGGCTTCGAACACGTGGCGGCAGCGTGTGCAGCGGTATGCGGTGTCCGCCAGGCGCTTGCCGCCGGGCACGCGGTAGCGGGTGCCGCACTTGGGGCAGGTGACCGTCATCGCTTCGCGCCGCCCGGCGCGGGCGTCGGATGTGGACCGTCGCCCATGCGGGGCGGATAACGGGCGGAGGCCGGGCCTGTCAAACGTAGGCGTCGGCGTCGGTCTCGGTCTCCAGGGAGTGGGTCGCCTGGCGCAGGAGCCCGTGGAAGAAGAAGACACTGACGAGGAGCGGAAGCACGTAGTACGCGACCCGAAAGATCAGCACGGCCACCACAGCCGACTCGAGGGGGACCCCGAAGCTCACGAACACGCCGGTCATCGATCCCTCCATCACCCCGAGGCCTCCGGGTACCAGCGAGACGAGGGAGAGCAGGACGCCCACGCCGAAGCCGGCGAGGACCAGGCCGAATGCGACGGGGACGTTCACGGAGCGGAACGCCCACCAGAGGATGCCGAGCGTGAGGAACCAGTCGAGCATGATCCAGATCGCTGGCGCCACCATCTGGCGCTTCCGCCGCAGGAGGAACTCGAACCCCTCGTTCAGATTGTGCTGGAAGCGCCAGAGTCGTACGCGGCGTGGAGCGCGGCTGGGGGCGACGTGTCGGAGCACGCGGTGGGTGGTGTTGGCGAGCCAGAGGAGGGTCCGCCGGCGCAGCGTGCGGTGCGCCGCCATGAGGGCCGCCACGGCGAGGACGACGAGGAACACGATCACGACGGCGCTCGCGGCGGCGAGTGTCGTACCGGCGAGCTGCTGGTGCAGGAACAGGTTCACCCAGCCCGCGACGATGAAGCAGAGCAGCGTCGCATTGGTGAGGAAGGTCTGCACGAGCGAGATCAGCACCGCGCGGCCCGACGCCACGCCGTTCTGTTTGAGCAGGAACATCCGGACGGCGAAGCCCGACAGCCCCGCGCTGGTCACCAGGTAGTTCACCGTGTTCGAGACGAACGTGAGGCGCAGCCAGGTGCCGAACGGCAGCCTCGAACCGGCCGCGTCGGCGATGCGCTGGTAGGACCGAGCCATCGCCGCGTACGATGCGACCGCGAGCAGCATCGGCATGATGAGCATCGCCGGCGGGATGGCGCGTGCCGTCTGCAGCAGCGTGCGTCCGTCCGCGACCGCGAACAGGATGGCGAGCAGGCCCAGCCCGACGGTCACCGCACCCGCGACGACGAGGCGGTGGGAGCGCCGCGTGCGCTCAGCGGCTCGTCGGGCGGGCAATGACACGCTTCGCGATCCACCAGAGGAGGGCGCCCGCGCCGAAGCCGATCGGTCCTCCGAAGATCGCCGATCCGATGAGCGTGGAGAAGCTCGGGTGGACGGCGTTGCTCGTCCAGAACACGACCGCCGCACCGACGACCGACGTTGTCGCCAGCGTGAGCGCGCCGTCGCTCGCATCCATGGCGGCGGTGCGGTCGAACGCCACGACGGCGGCGAGGAGCAGAAGGACGGTCGGGACGAGGACGAGCGGGCCGGGCAGCGGATGGGCGTGGACGACGAGGGTCAACGGCGGTGAGTCCGCTGGCTCGAGGGCGACGCCGGTGATGGTGAGGTCGCCACGGGCTGGGTTCGTGAGCGTGTGGCGCTCGGTGCTGTGCTCCTGGTGGACCACGGTGCTCCCGCGGCGCCCGAGTCGCTGCGTCTTGACCGCCTCCTCGAACCGTCCGGCGAGCCCGAGGGGGGACTTGGCGGTGTCCTCGATCGAGACCGTGTACTGGACGGGGATCGCCGCCCCGGTCGCCGCATGTCCGAGCTTGCCCTCGACCAGCACGTCGAGTGTCCGGTGGCCGGCGGCCGGGATCGTGAGCGGGAGCTTGGGGCTCCCGGGCGCGATATCCACGGCCTCGAGCAGCGGGGCACCCGGGAACAATCGCGTCGCGAAGGGGAACAGGCACGTGGCGAACCACAGGACCGCCAGACCGAGACCCGTACCGATCGCCCGCCGATCGGCCCCCGCAGCGAGCAGCGGGCGCAACGCGAGATACAGGAGCAGGATCAACGCGCAGCAGATGGCGGCCGTCAGCGCCACCGCGGGCGCGACGATCTCGGCCGCCGAGAGGCCGGCCGCTACGACGATCCCCCCGCCCGTGACGGCCGGGACCACCCAGGTGCGCAAGGCGTCCAGCACGAGCAGTGTGCCCACCCGCGGTGTGCTGGTGCGGGGCTTCGTAGGGGCAGGAGGGCGGGTGCGCGACGCGGTGGCCATGATGTCGCCCGGGGCGCAGTATCTACCCCACGACTCTCCGCCGAACAAGCCCGCCCGGCGTCCTCATTCTCGAGGGAATGGGCCCGACGGTCGCTCGCCGAGGCGCACGTGACGATCGACGAGCGGGCCGAGGTCGCGCCCCGCTGCGTGGCTCGCCGCGTCGACCAGGCCAGCGGTCGTGAGTGTTCCCCCGCGACGCACGAGCGTGCGCACGGCGTCGTCGAGGTTGGCTTGGCCGCTGCTGGCCTTGGCGATCGCGCGGTCGAGCAGGTGCAGCACGAGCGGCGCGCTGTTGTTGAGCGCGGCCGGCTCGCGTGTTCGCGACAGATCGACGTCCCAGCGGCCGTAGCGCGCGAACAGCTCGAGCCCCTTGGCGAACTGCTCGTCGGTGAGGCGACCGGCGCGATGCGGCAGCTCGAGCGAGTAGTACTCGGCGAGGCCCTCCGAGATCCAACGGCCGTCGACCTCGGGGTGAAACGGCGCCCACACGTGGAAGAGCTCGTGCAGGTAGGTGCTCGTCCGGTCGGGTGACCGGAGCGGGATGCGGCCGTTCACGAAGAACGATTCCTCGCCGGAGAGCCCCCCGTGCCACATCGGATCGGGTGCGCTCGCGACCAGCAGGCGCGGTGGCGGCGGACCGAGGATGGCGGTGAGCAGCGGTACCGTCCGATCGAGGAGGGCGAGCAGCTTGCGCGGGTCGAGCTGGGACCCGGGCGCCACGGCCACGGTGACCCGCATCCCATCGACGTCGCGCACGTGCAGGTCGACCGCGCCGAGCAGGATCCAGCCGCGTGGGCGATCGAAGCGCTTGTGCGGCTCGTCGACGGCGAACGTGCGGGGACCTTGCCGCTCGCCCGCCGCGGCCGCCCGCCAACCATGGGGGAGGTGGAAGACGAGTCGCGCCCGCGCGCGCGGGTCGGAGGCGCCCGGACGGAAGCTCACGTTGATCTCGGGAAAGAGATGGAGCGCCCGAGTGGCGATCCAGTTGCGGCCCGCGTAGCTGTCGTACCTGGCGGGTGGCCGCGCGCGCGCGATGGCGACGGTGTACTCGAGGTGAGCGTAGGGGCCTCCCGGAGTCCAGGTGACCGCTCGGCCGCGCCATGCGAGGTGGCCCGTCCCGTGCACGTCGGTGGACCGTTCGTCACGGAACACCAGCCGGAGGGACTCGATCTCGTCGATCCCGGCGAGCAGCCAGCGCACGTGGGCATGCGCGGGATCGTCGTCGCGGATCGTGACGACGTAGTCGACGCTGAACGTGGGGGGCCCTGCCGCGAGGAGCCTGGGTGCGAGCACGAACGTTGCGGCGAGAAGGGCCGCGCGCATGTCAGAGCATCTCGACGGCCATCGGACGCCGCCGCCGGAACCCGTAGAGTGCGGCTGGCCGGTGCGGCCCGCGGCGCACGCGGGCGAGGGGACACAGGAGCCCGAGCGAGAGGATCTTCTTGCGGAAGTTGCGCCGGTCGAGGGTCCGGCCGAGGATCGCCTCGTACATCGCCTGCAGCTCGCCGAGCGTGAAGGCGTGCGGCAGCAGCGTGTAGACGAGGTTCGTATAGGTGAGCTTGGCGCGCAGCCGCGCCACCGCGACCTCCACCACGGTGGCATGATCGTAGGCCAGGGACGGGAGGTCGGCCACCGGGCGCCACGCGGTCTGTCGGTACTTGGGCGACGGCGGCGGCGCGAGCGTGCCCCGGTGTGGGATGAGGGCCACGTATGCCACCGAGACGACGCGCCCGCCCGGATCGCGCTGCGGGTGGCCGAACGTGTAGAGTTGCTCGAGGTAGACGTCGGCCACGCCGGTCTGTGCCGCGAGCTCCCGTGCGGCACCCTCGTCGAGGCTCTCGTCGGGTCGAAGTCGCCCGCCAGGCAGCGCCCACCAGCCCGCGAACGAGCCCGCGCGCGCTTCGACGAGAAGCACGTGCAGGGCCCCGTCGAGGACGGTGAACACCGCGACGTCGACCGCGACCGCGGCGGTGGGGACTATGCCCCCAGCTCCAGCATTCGTACCAGCGCCCGCTCCGCCCGTACCCGGACGTCCTCGGGCAGCGTGATCTCCGGGCCCAGGTCGCGCAGCGCGTCCCGCGTTTGCTCGAGCGTGATCATTTTCATGTACGCGCACAGCTTGCAGCTCTTGTAGAACTTCTTCTCTGGCACCTCCAGCAGGAGGCGGTCGGACAGGCCACACTCGGTGACGATCAGGAAATCGTGCGCCGCGTTCTCTTTGGCGAACCGCACCATGCCGCTGGTCGAGAGGACGGCGTCGGCGACCTCGAGCACGTCACGGCGGCACTCCGGATGGGCGAGGACCTTCAGCCGTGGCAACGCTTGCTTCACCGCTTCGATCTGTTCGGCTGTGATCTGGTGGTGCACGTAGCAGTTGCCGTCCCACGCGATGATCTCCTTGTCGGTCTGGGATTGGACCCAGGCGGCGAGGTTCTTGTCGGGGACGAAGAGGATGTGTCGGCTCGGCAGGGCCTCGACGACGCGCGCGGCATTGGACGACGTGCAACACGCGTCGCACTCGGCCTTCACGTCGGCGGTCGTGTTGACGTAGCCGACCACCGCGAGGTCGGGGTAGACGGCGCGCAGCTCCGCCTTACGGGCCGCGAGGTCCTCGGCGGTGACGCTGTCGGCGAGCGAGCATCCTGCGCGGAGGTCGGGCAGGACGACCCGGCGCGACGGGTTCAGGATCTTCGCCGTCTCCGCCATGAAGTGGACGCCGCAGAAGACGATGACGTCGGCGTCGACCTTGGTGGCCTGGCGGGCCAGCTCGAGCGAGTCGCCGACGAAGTCGGCGACCTGGAAGATCTCGGGCCGCTGGTAGTTGTGGGCGAGGACGACCGCGTTGTGGGCGTGCTTGAGGGCGCGGATCTCCGCGATGGTGTCGGCGAGGGCCGCGCAGCGCTCGGGCGTGTACTGGGCGTTGCCGAGCGGGGCGAAGAGGTGCTCGAGCTCCGTGCCGTCGACGGGGGGGGCGGGCGTGTGCATGCGGGGCCAATACCCTTTGCGTATAATCTACGCAAACGGCCTGCCCTTCCCGGCGCCGGGTCATCTCGGCCCCGACCCCGAGGCCACGGTCGTGGGCCTCCGAGCTCGCCGGTCTCGACGACCCCCGTTGCCGCGTGGTGTCCCTCGTCGACGAGAAGGAGCAACCGCGGTTGGTTGCCAAACCCAGGCTCGCCCGCTAGGAACGGCCCTTCCATGACGGCCGACTCGTGCGACGTGACCGTGGCGCTCGCCCAGGCGGGCCCGTTTCGCGCCCTCGCCGAGCGGTCGCTTTCGGGGCAAGGGCTCGCCCCCGACGAGGCCCGGTCCTGCATGCGGGCGGCCGACGGGGACCTGGCCGCGTTGCTGTGGGCCGCGTTCGCCGTGCGGGCGCACACCTTTGGTCGTCGCGTGAAGCTCTGCGTACTCAACAATGCGCGCAGCGGGCTCTGCCCGGAGGACTGCGGATACTGCTCGCAGTCGGCGGTGTCGACGGCCGACATCCCGCGCTACCGGCTCAAGTCCGTGCCCGAGCTGCTCGCCGCAGCGCACGCCGCGGCGGCGACGGGAGCCCGCCGCTACTGCATGGTGACGAGCGCGCGTGGGCCGAGCGCGAACGACGTCGGGCACTTCGCACGGGCCGCACGCGCCATCCGGGACGCACTACCCGAACTCGAGCTGTGCGTCTCGCTCGGGCTTCTCGGCGACGCCGCGGCGGCGATGCTGCGCGACGCCGGCGTCGACTTCATGAACCACAACCTCAACACGAGCCGACGCTATTACCCGGAGATCTGCACCACGCACTCGTACGACGAGCGCCTGGCCACGGTGCGCAGCGCGCGCCGGGCGGGGCTGCGCCTCTGCTCGGGGGTCATCGTGGGCATGGGGGAGACCGACGACGACCTGGTCGACGTCGCGGTCGAGCTCGGCCGGCTCGGTCCGACGTCGTTGCCGGTCAACTTCCTTCACCCGATCGACGGCACGCCGCTCGCCGAACGGGAGCCGCCGCCGGTGGGTCGCTGCCTGCGCGCGCTCGCGTTGTTCCGGTTGACGAGCCCGCGGGCCGAGATCCGCGCCGCCGGTGGTCGCGAACGATGCTTGGGTGATGCGCAGCCGCTCGCGCTCTATCCCGCAAACTCGATCTTCGTCGAGGGCTACCTGACGACCCCCGGCCAGCAGCCGCACGCAGCGGTCGACATGATTCACGCGCTCGGTTTCGAGATCGACGAGGCGGTGGAAGTCGAGGACGCGGCCTGCGCCGGTCATGGACAGGAGCGGGCCGGTGTGCTGTGAGGGCCCGAAGCAGGAGGGGATCATGGTGGACGCGATCTGGGAGATGCCCCGCTGGGCCGGCGAGGAGGACGAGGACGACGATCTCCTGGAGGACGAGGACGACGACCTCGAGGACGACGACGAGGACTGGGAGGACGACGACGACGACGAGGACTGGGACGAGGACGAGGAGGAAGAGGACGAGTAGCCCGGTTCGCTAGCGTCCCGCCACCGTCATGCGTGCGATCTTGACGGTTGGTGCCGTGGTCGCGCTGCGGAACCGCAGGTCGGTCCCGACCATCTCCACGTCGCGCAGCATCGCGAGGAGGTTGCCGGCTATGGTCACCTCCTCGACCGCGTGGGTGAGCTCGCCGTTCTCGATCCAGAGACCGGCGGCGCCGCGAGAGTAGTCGCCCGTCACCGGGTTCACGCCGAAGCCGATCAGCTCGGTCACGTAGAGACCGGAGCGGACCGAGGCGACGATGTCCTCGGGCCGGTGCGGACCCGCCGTGAGGAAGAGGTTCGTCGGCGCCGCGGTGGGCGCGTCGCCCGCGGCGCGCGCGGCGTGGCCGGTGCTGCGCAGGCCCAGCCGGCGTGCCGAGTACGCGTCGAGCAGGTAGCTCTTGAGCACGCCGGCCTCGACCACGGTGAGCCGCCGCGCCGTGACACCCTCGCCGTCGAACGGCCGCGACGCGAGGCCGGCGCGCTGGAGCGGGTCGTCGATGATGGTCACGCACGCGGCCGCGATACGCTCCCCGAGGCATCCGAGCAGCCACGACGTTCGCCGGTAGAGGGCCGGTCCGGCGATCGCGCCCGCCAGGTGTCGCAGCAGGCTCGCCGCGGCATCCGGGTCGAACACGACCGGGCATTCGCACGTCGGGACCGGGCGGGCGCCCAGGCGGCGCATCGTGCGGCGGGCGGCTTCGCGGCCGACCTCGTCCGCGGGGTCGAGGTCGACGAGGTGGCGTGCCGCGGTCCACCAGGCGTCGCGTTGCATGCTGCCGTCGCGGGTGGCGATCGGGACGGCGGAGAGGCTGAAGCTCGAGCCGCTGTACGCGCCCGCGAAGCCGAGGCTGGACGCGTACGCGACCTGGCCGCCTCCGCACGCGAACTCGGCGCCCTCGGAGTTGGTGATCTCCGGCGAGTACGCGCGGGCCGCGTCCTCTGCCGCCCGCGCGCGGGCGAGCGCCGCCGGCGGGTCGACCGTCTCGACCGCAGGGTCGTACAGCTCGAGGTCGGGTTGCGCGGTGGCGAGGTCGGCGGGATCGGGCAGGCCGCCGTGCGGGTCCGGTGCGGTCGCGCGTGCGAGGACGCACGCGTCGCTGGCGAGCTCGGCGAGCGCAGCGGGCGCGAGATCGGCGCTCGAGACGATGGCCGTCGACTGACCGACGAACACCCGTAGCCCGACGCGTCGCTCGCGCGCGCGCTTGAGCTTCTCGACCTCGCCGAGGCGGACGCCCGCCTCGAGCCCGTCGCTCTCGCCGACCACCGCGTCGGCGGCGTCGGCGCCGGCAGCGCGGGCGCGGCGAACGAGGTCGGTGGCGACGTCGCGGAGGTCCATGGCCGTGCGTCAGGCCTGCGTGCCGCCGACGGTGAGGCCGTCGATGCGCACGGTCGGAAGGCCGACCCCGACCGGCACCGACTGTCCGTCCTTGCCGCAGGTGCCCGTGCCATCGTCGAGCTTCAGGTCGCAGCCCACCCGCGAGATGCGGGTGAGGACGTCGGGGCCGTTGCCGATGAGCGTGGCGCCCTTCACGGGCCGGCCGACGCGGCCGCCCTCGATGAGGTATGCCTCGCTCGCGGAGAAGACGAACTTGCCGTTGGTGATGTCGACCTGCCCGCCGCCGAACGACACCGCGTAGAGGCCGTGATCGACCGAGCGGAGGATGTCTTCGGGTGCGTCCTCGCCGGCGAGCAGGAACGTGTTCGTCATCCGCGGCATGGGCGCGTGGGCGAAGCTCTCGCGCCGGCCGTTGCCGGTGAGCGGCATGCCCATGAGCCTGGCGTTCATGCGGTCCTGCAAGTAGCCGCGCAGGATACCGCGCTCGATCAGCACCGTCCGCGACGTCGGTGTCCCCTCGTCGTCGACGTTGAGCGAGCCACGACGGTTCGGCAGCGTCCCGTCGTCGACCACCGTGCAGAGCTCGGAGGCGACGCGCGTGCCGAGACGGTTGCTGAAGGCCGAGGTGCCCTTGCGGTTGAAGTCGCCCTCGAGACCGTGGCCGATCGCCTCGTGGAGGAGGATCCCCGGCCAGCCCGGGCCGAGCACGACCGTCATCGTTCCGGCGGGCGCGTCGATTGCGTCGAGGTTCAGGAGGGCCTGGCGGGCGGCCTCGCGCGCGAAGGCTTCCGCCTGATCGGCGGCGAGCGTCGCGAACGCGATCCGTCCGCCGCCGCCGTGGCTGCCCTGCTGGCGCTTGCCGTCGCGCTCGGCGATGCAGGTGACGCTCAGGTGGATGAGCGGCCGGACGTCGCCGACGATACGGCCGTCGCTCGTGACGACCAGCACGGCGCGGTGTTCGACGCCGATGCCGGCCAGCACGTTGGTGATGGCCGGGTCGACGGCGCGGGCGGCCTGGTCGATGCGCTGGAGGAGCGCGACCTGCGCGTCGAGTGGCGTGTCGATCGGTGACGGTTCGACGCGGTAGAGGTCGCGCGGGGTCGGGGCCGCAGCGGGCACGGGCATCGCCGTCGTGCCTTCGCGGTGATCGGCGATGTAGTGTGCCGTGCGGGCGGCGAGATCGAGTCGTTCGAGCGTGACCTCGTCCGAGTAGGCGTAGCCGCTGCGCGTCCCCGCCACCACGCGAACGCCGACGCCCTGTCGCACGTTGCGCGTCGCCTTCTTGACGAGGCCCTCCTCCAGCGAGGCGGTCTGGAGGGCGCGGAACTCGAAGAAGAGATCGGCATCGTCGGCCTGTCGGGCGAGCGCGGTGCCGAGCGCGCGCTCGAGGCTGCGGGCCTCGAGCCCGTAGCGCTCGAGGAAGAACCGGTGCGGGTCGACCGCGGCCATCGCCGCGACGCTAGCAGAGCGCCGAGAGCGACGCGAGCAACGCGCCGATCGCGGGCCCCGCGCTTGACGCGGCGGCGACCCGCCCGCTACCGTCGCGCGGCCCATGACGGCAGAGGAGGCTGAGCGGTTGCTCGAGGAGATGGTCGCGCAGCAGGAACGCAAGCTGCAGGCGCTCGGCGCGCGGCTCGCTCCCGAGCTCACGGCGGAAGACCTGCTCCAGCCGCAGGACTATGCGGTGCTGCGGGAGAGTGGCGAGTTCAACTATGAGGACGGAATTCTCGCCGGGCTCAGGGCGGCCGCGATCGCTCTGCGGGCCGCGCGGCGCGGGACCGCCGGCTGAACGGGTGGACACGCGTCGGTCGGCCTTGGCATAATCCCTCCCCGTGCAGCCGTCGCGCCGAGGTGGGCAGGCTGACGCGACTATGTCTCCGCGCAGTACGCTTGCGGCGCTGCTCCCGGTGCTCGACCGGCCGGGTCCGCTGATCATTCTCCCGCACGACAACCCGGACCCCGATGCGCTCGCCGCCGCGGCGGCGCTCAAGTTCGTGGTGGGTGGCCTGCTCGAGAAAGAGGCCCACATCGTGCTCGGGGGAATCGTCGGGCGTGCGGAGAACCGGGCCATGCTCACCTATCTCAACATCACGATGGTGCCGGTGAGCGAGGTCCGGTTCGACGGTGACGCGCAGGTGGCCTTGGTCGACACGCAGCCGGGGCGCTCCAACAACTCGCTGCCCGACGGGGTGACCCCAGTCGTCGTGATCGACCATCATCCGGCCTATGCGGAGTACCCGGGTGTCCCGTTCCTCGACCTGCGCGACCAATACGGGGCCACCTCCACGATCCTCACCGAGTATCTGCAGGAGTCCCGCCTCGATCCCGACCCGAAGATCGCCACCGCGCTCTTCTATGGGATCAATGCCGAGACCCAGGACCTCGGCCGAGAGGCCACGCCCGCCGACGTCGAGGCGAGCCACTTCCTCTACCCCTACGCCAACAAGCGCCGGCTCGCGAAAATCGAGAACGCGCGGGTGCCGCGCGAGTACTTCCGTGTCTTCCGCGACGCGATCGAGCGCGCGACGCTCACCGGACGGGTCGTGGTCTCGATCCTGGGCGAGGTGCGGTATCCCGACATGGTCGCCGAGATGGCGGACTTCCTGCTGCGGCTCGATCAGGTGGAGTGGGCGGTCGCGATCGGCACGTTCGACGGCGCGCTGCATTGTTCGGTGCGCACCACCGACCGCGACGTGAACGCTGGCGAGCTGCTCCAGCGCGTGCTCGGCGCACGCTCGGCGGGTGGGCACGACATGATCGCCGGCGGGCGGCTCCCGCTGCCCCCGGATGCGGCAGACCGCGAGCGCGTCGTGTGCGCCGTGCGTGACCGCCTGCTGGCCACGCTCGGCGTGGCCGGCGAGGTGTCGCAGCCGCTCGTGAACGGTCGGCTCCCGGTCTGACCACGGATCTGGCACGCCCTTGCTAGGAAGGCCGCCGGGTGGCGGCGACCGCGATGCGACGTGCTTGGCAGACGTGGACCACGGGTCCCGAGGCGGCTTCGGGACCCGCTTCGAAGCGGGCAGGATCTGCCGCGGTCGGCAACGGAGTTTGCCTAGGCAACCCATCGAGTTTGCTCGCTAAAGTTCTACCAGTCGATGCGCCGATAGGGTTCATGAAACGCGGGCGCCAGACCGAGGCGAGCCCGGGGAAAGGACGGTTCCAATGGCTCTGTTCGTGAACACCAACCTCGCGTCGATCAACGCCCAGCGACATCTCGAGGAGACGGGTTTGAACCTCAACCGGGCCCTCGAGCGGCTTTCCTCGGGCGTCCGCATCAACAACGCGTTCGACGACGCCGCCGGCCTCGCGATCGCGGACCGACTCTCGCGCGACGTGCGCGTGCTCGGGCAGGCGGTCCGCAACGCCAACGACGGCATCTCGGCGCTGGCGATCGGGGAAAAGGCGCTCGGCAGCGTGACGGACATCCTCACGCGCCTCTCCGAGCTCGCCTCGCAGTCCGCCACCGGTACGGTGACGAACACGCAGCGCAGCGCCATTCAGGCGGAGTTCACGGCGCTGCTCTCCGAGATCGGACGCCTCTCGGCGACGACGACGTTCAACGGCGTGCAGCTGCTGAGCGCGGGCACGACCGTCACCCTGCAGGTCGGGCTCGACGGGACGACGAACTCGCAGATCCAGTTCACGACCGTCGACGGCTCGGTGTCCGGCATTCTGAGCGTGGCGCAGACCTCGATTGCGGCGTCCACCCAGGAGGCGGCGCAATCGGCGCTCGGGTTCCTCACCTCCGCGATCGCGAACGTGGCGCAGACGCGTGGCACGCTGGGCGCCTTCGAGAGCCGGCTGCTGTCGTCGATCACCGCGGCGCGCATTGCGCGGGAGAACTTTGCGGCGGCCGAGGGTCGCATCCGTGACGCCGATGTCGCGGCGGAGACCGCCGAGCTCACGCGCGGCACGATCCTGCAGCAGGCCGGCACGGCCGTCCTGGCGCAGGCGAACCAGCAGCCCTCGCTCGCGCTCCAGCTGCTCCGGTAGCCCACGCGGGCGGGCGCGGTCAGCCGAGTGCCGCGACGATCTCGGCCGCAACGCCGGGGTCGGATTCGGCTGCCCGCGCCCGCTCGAGCGCCGTCCGGGGCGCCGCGCCTGCGCCGAGGCGGCCGAGCGCCCATGCGGCGTGCCCGCGTACCAGGGGCTCGGGGTCGCCGAGCGCTCGGACGAGCGGCGGCACCGCGTCGGGGTTGCCGCTGTTGCCGAGCGCAACCGCGACGTTGCGCAGCAGACCCGCGCGCCGCGCGCGTCGGATCGGCGAGCCTGCGAAGCGGCGCTCGAACGCGCTCGCATCGAGCGCGAGCAGCTCCGGCAACGAGGGACAGAGGGCGTCTGCGGTATCGGGATCGTGGGCGTCGGCGTTCCAGGGGCAGGCCTCCTGGCAGAGGTCGCAGCCGAAGATCCAGTTCCCGAGCGCGGGGCGCAGCGGCGGTGCAATCGCGCCGCGGTGCTCGATCGTGAGGTACGAGAGGCAGCGGCGGGGGTCCATCGCGTAGGGCGTGAGCGCGCCGGTGGGACAGGCGCCGAGGCAGCGTGTGCACGTCCCGCAGTGGTCGTCGGCGAGCGGCACGGGGTCCAGCTCGAGGGTGGTGAGCAGGTCACCGAGGAAGAAGTACGACCCGGCCGTGCGGTGGAGGACCAGCGTGTGCCGACCGATCCAGCCGAGCCCGGCCTCTGCTGCCCACGTGCGCTCGACGATCGGGCCGGTGTCCACGTAGGAGAGAAAGCGCGCGCCGGGGAGGTCGTGGCCGAGGTGCGCCGCGAGCGTATCCAGTCGAGCGAGGATCTCCGTGTGGTAGTCCGTGCCGAGGGCGTAGGCGGCGATCCGCCCGCGGAGCGTGAGGCGCCAGTCGCCCGGGGGGCGGGGCGGTGGCCGGTACGGGAAGGCGACCGTGATGATCCCGCGTGCCCAGGGGAACCCGAGGCGTGGGTCGGCGCGTTCCGCCGCCCGCCGCTCGAGGTAGCGCATCTCGCCCGCGCGCCCCTCGGCGAGCCAGGCGGCCACGAACTCCGCCCGCGGCAACGGTCCGAGGCGCGCGTACCCGGCACGTGGGAACCCCACGGCGCGGGCTCGTTCGGTGATCGTCTCCATGTCGCGGCGCATGTGCCAGGCGACCTATCACGGTCCGGAGTGCTCGTCTGGGTCGCGTGCCGGGTGTGGGCCTGCGCGGTCACCCTCCCGGGACTGTTGCACCGCGCTCGCCGTGCCCCGGAGATGTGGTCCGTGGCCCCTAAAGTGGGGAGATTTTTCTCCCGATACACACCCCAAGGATTCATGGAGCGGTGGCCGGGGAAGGACCCCCGGCTGAGGACAACCAAGGAGGAATCGATCCAATGGCACTCTACGTCAACACGAACTCTTCATCGATCAACGCCCAGCGGCACCTGGAGGAGACGGGCACGAAGCTCAATTCGGCCCTCGAGCGGCTCTCCTCGGGCGTCCGCATCAACAACGCCTACGACGACGCCGCCGGCCTCGCGATCGCGGACCGGCTCTCGCGCGACGTGCGCGTGCTCGGGCAGGCGATCCGCAACGCCAACGACGGCATCTCGGCGCTGGCGATCGGAGAAAAGGCGCTCGGCAGCGTGACGGACATCCTCACGCGTCTCTCCGAGCTCGCCTCGCAGTCCGCCACCGGCACGGTGACGAACACGCAGCGCAGCGCCATTCAGGCAGAGTTCACGGCGTTGCTCTCCGAGATCGGGCGCCTCTCGAACACGACCAGCTTCAACGGCGTGCAGCTGCTGAGCGCGGGTACGACCGTCACCCTGCAGGTCGGCCTCGACGGCAGCACGAACTCGCAGATCCAGTTCACGACCGTCGACGGCTCGGTGTCCGGCATTCTGAGCTTGGCGCAGACCTCGATCGCGGCCTCGACGCAGGAGTCGGCGCAGTCGGCGCTCGGCTTCCTCACCTCGGCGATCGCGAACGTCGCGCAGACCCGAGGGTCCCTGGGCGCGTTCGAGAGCCGGCTGCTGTCGTCCATCACGGCGGCCCGGGTCGCAAAGGAAAACTTCTCGGCCGCCGAGGGCCGCATCCGTGACGCCGACGTGGCGGCAGAGACCGCCGAGCTCACGCGCGGCACGATCCTTCAGCAGGCCGGCACGGCCGTCCTGGCGCAGGCGAACCAGCAGCCGTCGCTTGCACTGACTCTCCTTCGGTAACCATGACGAACCGCTCCTGGTCGAACGGGAACCGCTCGGGGGTCGTTAGACCCCCGAGCCCCGTCTCCCCTCCGGCGGGGTCGTCAACAGGAGCAACATGGCCGGCGTGATCTCGATCGGTGGCCTTGCCACCGGCCTCGACACCAATACGATCGTCGACAAGCTGGTCGCGCTCGAGCGCCGGCCGATCGACCTGCTGACGCAGGACTTCGATCGGGTCGACGCGAACAAGAGCTCGATCGGAGAACTCTCGAGCCGACTCACCGCGGTTCAGACCGCCGCCAAGGCGCTCTCGACCACGGCGGGCGTGCTCGTGCGGAAGGCCACGTCGAGCAACGACAGCGTCCTCTCCGCGGCCGCCGGCGAGGGCGCGGACCGCGCCTCCGCCGCGATCACGGTCACGCAGCTCGCCCGCGGCTCGGTGTCGACCTCGACGATCGGCCTCGGGTCCGCGACCGCGACGGTCGCATCCGGCGCGGGGACGTTCAGCTTCCAGGTCGGCACGGGAAGCGTCCAGTCGGTCAGCGTCGACGCGACCACGACGCTGCAGGGTCTGGCCGGCTCGATCAACGAGCTGAACGCCGGCGTGACGGCGTCGGTCGTCAACCTCGGCACGGGTGCGACCCCGGACTACCGGCTCGCGCTCTCGAGCTCCACGACCGGCGCGTCGAGCACGGTCACCGTCTTGCACGACGACACCGCACTCGCCGTCCAGACGACCCAGACGGGCCAGAACGCCCAGTTCACGGTCGCGGGCTTCACCGGGACGTTCGAGCGCGAGACCAACACCGTGACCGACGTGCTCACGGGCGTCACGCTCAGCCTGAAGGCGACGGGCACGGCGACGGTCGCGGTGAACGACGACACGGATGCCATCGTCGCCAAGGTGAAGGCGCTCGTTGGCGCGTTCAACTCCGCGGTCAGCTTCGTCAAACAGGAAGCGACGATCGGGCAGACCAAGAACGGGAGTGACCTGCAGCTCGGGACGCTCGCCGCCGACAGCTCCGCCCGCCGGGTGATCGACCAGCTCCACGGCATCTTCTCGAGCGCGATCACGGGCGCGAGCGGGCAGTACGTGAACCTTTCGAGCCTCGGGATGGCGACCACGAAGGAGGGCACGATCGCCCTCAACGAGGCGACCTTCCGGACGGCGCTCGCCAGCGACGCCACCGGGGTCGCGCAGGTGTTCGCGGGCAACGGCACCGCGAGCGGCATTGCGACCGACCTCGCGGACTTCGCGCGCCAGGCGACGCAGGCTGGCGGCTTGCTCGACATCCGCACGCACACCCTGGACGAGACCGAGCGCTCGATCCAGGACCAGATCGACACGCGGCAACGGGCGCTCGATGCGTTCCGCGTCGACCTCCAGCACCAGTTCACCTCGCTGGAGAACCTGGTCAACTCGCTCAAGACGCAGGGGAGCTTCCTGTCGTCGGCATTCAAGTAGCTCCGCGGAGGAGGATGGGATGAACACGCAGCAATATGCGAATCGGTACGCCCAGGCACAGATCACGTCGGTGGATCGCAAGCAGCTGCTGCTGCTCGTGATGGACGGCGGCATCACGTTTCTGCGCCGGGCGCGCACCGCGCTCGCCGAGGGGAAGCTCGTCGAATACGGCGAGAGCCTGCGGCGCGGACAGGCCATCGTCTCCGAGCTGCTCAGCACGCTCGACTACGAGGCGGGCGGGGAGATCGCGAAGAGCCTGGGTCGCCTCTACGAGTTCATGCTGTTCCATCTCACGGAAGGCAACGCGCGGCGCAGCGTACGGCATCTCGACGACGTGCTCCGGGTGTTCCAGACGATCGCGAGCGCGTACCGCGAGATCATCGACACAGGCGCGGCGTGATGGACGTCGACGAGCTGACGACGCTCTCCGCGCGCGAGTTGCTCCACTACCAGGAGCTCGCCGCTGCCTATCGGTCCCTGGTCGCGATCCTCGCGGTCGACGGACCCGTCGATCCGACCCGCGTGACCGAGGAACGCGTGCGCGCGGAGGAGGCGACGGCGGTGCTGCGGGCGCTGCAGGCGGATCTCGCGCCGCACCGCCTCCTCGGAGACAACGTCCCCGAACCCGTGCGCGCGATGTGGCGTGCGTCGGCGGCGCTCGCCGCCGAGGCCGCCACCGCCAACGCCGCGCTGGTCACCCGCGCCGACCTGCGTCTCACCGCGGTCAGCGCGCGGCTGGCCGAGGTCGACGCCGGTAGCCGGGCGATGAACGCCTATCGCCCTGCCGGCGCGCGGATCCCGGTCGTCGCCGATCGGCGCGCGTAGCACGCGGGCGCGGGGCCGGCCCGCGTGGGTCAACGCGCTGGCACCGGGTCAAAATCTGCCGCCCCCGCGAATCGGCGTGTCGCCGCGATCGCGGCGGGGAGCGTGTATCGGCGGGGATTTCCCGGGCCCGTCGTGCCGCGTGTCGGCTGGCACGGGCTTGCAAGGCTGGCCGGCATACCATGGATTTTCTCGCCGACCGGTCGATCCTGATCACCGGGGGTACGGGCTCCTTCGGGCGACGCTTCGTCGACCACGTGCTCGCGCATCACCGCCCGCGCCGGCTGATCGTCTTCTCGCGCGACGAGCTCAAGCAGTCGGAGATGCGCGAGGCGCTCGGCGAGCATCCGAGCCTGCGCTTCTTCCTGGGCGACGTGCGCGACCGCGACCGGCTCCGGCGGGCGTTCCACGGCGTCGACGTCGTGATCCACGCCGCCGCGCTCAAGCAGGTGCCGGTCGCGGAGTACAATCCGTGGGAGTGCGTCCAGACGAACGTGCTGGGCGCGCAGAACGTCATCGAGGCGGCCATCGACCGGGGCGTGAAACGCGTCGTCGCGCTCAGCTCCGACAAGGCCGCCAACCCCGTGAACCTCTACGGGGCCACCAAGCTCGTGTCGGACAAGCTCTTCGTCGCGGGCAACACGTTCGCCACGCACGGCGAGAGCCAATTCGCCGTCGTGCGCTACGGCAACGTGATGGGGAGCCGCGGCAGCGTCGTGCCGCTCTACCGCAAGCTGCGGCCGACCGGGCGCATCCCGGTCACGGACCGCCGGATGACGCGCTTCTGGATCACGCTCGACCAGGCCGTCGGCTTCGTGCTGCGCGCGCTGCGGACGATGCGGGGGGGCGAGATCTTCGTGCCCAAGCTGCCGAGCATGCGGATCGTCGACCTGGTGACGGCGGTTGCGCCGGACTGCGTCGTCGAGGACGTCGGCATTCGCCCGGGCGAGAAGCTGCACGAGGTCATGATCACGCCCGAGGACGCCCGCAAGGCGGTCGAGTTCGACGAGCACTTCGTCGTGTATCCGGCATTTCCCTGGTGGAGCGCCGACCTCGGCACCGAGACCGGCGGCAAGCCGGTGGCCGACGGGTTCACGTATGCGAGCAACACGAACGACCGCTGGCTCGCGATCGACGAGCTGAGGCGGTTGCTCGACGAGGACGGGATCCGCCCGGCTGCCCCCACGAATGGGGCGACGCTCATGCGCCTGCCGTATAGCCGCAGACGATCGCCGACGAGGACGTCGCCGCCGTCGCCGCCGCCGTGCGCGACGAGTGGCTCACCGGAGGACCGCGCGTCGCGCTTCGAGGCGATGTTGGCCGAGCGCGTGGGCGCACGGCACGCGATCGCCGTGTCGAGCGGCACGGCGGCGCTCCACGTCGCCTACCTCGCGGCCGGTCTCGGCGCCGGGGACACGCTGCTCACGAGCCCGCTCACGTTCGTCGCGACCGCGACCACGGCCGTGCACTGCGGCGCGCGGCCGCGCTTCGCGGACGTCGACGTGCGTGGGGCCCTCGATGCCGCGTCGGTGGCGGCGTCGGTGGCGGCGCACGGCACGCCGCGGATCGTCGTGCCCGTCCACTACGCCGGGCACCCTGCGCCGATCGCGGACATCGCGGCGGCGGCGCCGGGCGCGCTCGTCGTCGAGGACGCCTGCCACGCGCTCGGTGCGGCCTGGCGGCACGACAGCGCCTGGGAGCCGGTCGGCTCCTGCGCCCACAGCGCGATGGCGGTCTTCAGCTTCCACGCGGTCAAGACGATCACCACCGCGGAGGGTGGGGCGATCGTCACCAACGACGCGGTGTTGGCGGCGCGCTGTCGGCGGCTGCGCGACCACGGGATCGTGCGCGATCCGGCCGAGCTGCCGGAGGCCGACGGTCCATGGTGGTACGAGCTCCAGGAGCCCGGCTTCAACTACCGCCTCAACGACGTCCTGGCGGCGCTCGGTACGGCCCAACTCGCGCGGATCGACCGGCTGTGGTCGCGCCGCCGCCGGATCGTGGCGACGTACGAAACGGCACTCGACGCGCTGCCCTGGGTGCGCCCGGTGCGGCCCGCGCCGGGCACACGCTCGTCGCATCATCTCTATCCCGTGCGGGTGCCGGCGGCGGTACGCCGCGCGCTGTTCGTCGGCCTGCGGGCACGCGGCATCGGCGTCCAGGTGCATTACATCCCGGTGCACCTCCAGCCGTTGTTCCAGCGGACCTTCGGGACGGCACCGGGCGACTGTCCCGTGGCGGAGGCGTTCTACCAGGAGGTGCTCTCCCTGCCGTGCTTCCCGGACATGGTGCCGGCCGATGTCGATCGGGTCGTGAAGGCGATGGCGGACGTGGCGCGCGACACGATCGGACTCATGGATGCCCCACATGCAGATCCGGCTCGGTGATCGTCCCGTCGGGGACGGTGCGCCGTGTCTCGTCGTGGCGGCGATCGGGTCGAACCACGACGGCGACCTGGGGCGCGCGGAGGCCCTGATCGATGCGGCGGCCGCCGCGCGTGCCGACGCGGTCTGCTTCGAGTCCTTCACCGCCGCGACGTTGCTCGCCCGGCGGTGGCCGGCGCCGGACGGCGGCTGGGTCCCCGCTCCCGGCTACGCGATGCTCGAGCGGCTCGCGTTGCGTCCGGAATGGCACGCACGCCTGCGTGAGCGCGCGCAGGCGCAGGGGCTGTTGTTCCTGGCGACGCCGTTCGACGAGACGCGGGCGAGCCTGCTCGCCGCGCTCGGCGTGCCGGCTCTCCCGGTGGCGGCCGGCGACCTCACGCATGCGCCCCTCCTCGAACGACTCGGGACCTTCGGCCGGCCGGTCGTGCTCGCCACGAGCATGGCGCCGGCCGCGGAGGTCGCGGCGGCGCTCGCCGCGCTCGATCGCGGCGCGGGCGCGCCGGCGCGGAGGCCGCCGATCGTGCTGCTCGCCGGCGCGGTCGTGACGGCGGGCGTCGTCCACGCGAGCCTGCGCCACATGACGGCGCTGCGCGAGCGGTACGGATGCCTCACCGGCTGGAGCGACCGGGTGATGGGTACGACGCTCGCGCTCGGCGCCGCCGCGATCGGAGCGTGCATCGTCGAGAAGGGGCTCACCGACGATCGGTCGCGGCCCGGCCCGGACCATGCGAGCGCGCTCCAGCCCGGCGAGTTTGCGACGTTGGTGGGCGGCGTGCGCGAGTTGGAGGGAGCGCTCGCCGTCCCCGTGTCCGCGGGGTGCGCCGGCGCCGGTGTCGACGAGCTCCGGCGCAGCGTTCACGCCGCGCGATCACTCGCCGCGGGGACCCCGCTCACGGCCGCCGACGTCAAGATCGTGCGTCCGGGCGGCGGGCTGCCCCCGTCGGCGCTGCCGGCGCTCATCGGCCGTCGGCTCGTGCGGCCGCTCGCCGAGGACGAGCCGATCGGCCCGGAGGACTGCGCGTGAGTCGAGCGGTGGCGGTGATCCAGGCGCGCATGGGGTCGTCGCGCCTGCCGGGCAAGGTGCTCGCCGACCTGGGCGGCGCCCCGCTGCTGGCCCGCATGATCGAGCGAGTGCGCGCCGCGCGCCGTCTGGCCGACGTGGTGCTCGCGGTGCCCGAGGGGGCGGCCGACGCCGCGCTCGGGGCGCTCGCCGCGCGGCTCGGGGTGACCTGCGTCACCGGACCGGAGGACGACGTTCTCGCGCGCTTCGTGCGCGCGGCTGCCCGTTCGGCGGCGGACCCGATCGTGCGGCTCACCGCCGACTGCCCGCTCGTCGATCCGGAGCTCGTCGACTGGTGCGTCGGGACGTATCTGGCGACGCCGGAATGCGACTACCTGGCGTTCGAGGACGGGTATCCGGACGGGCTCGATGTCGAGGTCGTGTCCGGGTCGGCGCTCCGCCGCGCCGACGCCGAGGCGCGGTTGCCGTCCGAGCGCGAGCACGTGACGCCGTACGTCTGGAAGCACCCGGACCGCTTCCGGTGCGTGCGGCTCGCGTTTCCCGCCGCGGTCGGGCCGCAGCGCTGGACGGTCGACGAGCCGTGCGACCTCGAGCTGGTTCGTGCGATCTGGGCGCGCCTGGGGAGGGCGGGGCGGATCTTCGGGTGGCGGGACGTCGTCGCGTTGCTGGCGAGCGAGCCGGCGCTCGCGCGGCTGAACGCGGACGTCGAGCGCAACGCCGGCTACCGGCGCTCGCTCGAGCGCGAGGCGGGAGGGGGAGCGGGATGACGCAGGGACGAGTGGCGGTCGTGGGGTGCGGCTCGATCGGGAGCCGGCACGCGCGCAACCTGCGCGCGCTCGGCGTCGAGCGGCTGGCGCTCGTCGATCTGGACACCGCGCGCGCGGAGCGGTTGGCCGTGGAGCTGGGCGGCGCGGAGGTGGCCGCCGATCTGGCCGGGCTCGGCGTCGCGCCGCTCGGCGCGGCGCTCGTGTGCACGCCACCGACCAGCCACCTCGGGGTCGCCGCGCAGGCGATCGCGCTCGGTGCGCACGTCTTCTGCGAGAAGCCACTCGCCGCGGACCTCGCGGGCGTGGACGCGTTGGTCGAGCAGGTGGCGCACGCGGACCGCATCTTCATGATGGGCATGTGCTACCGCTTCCACCCGGGGCTGCGGGCGCTCGCCGACCGTGTCCGCGCCGGGGCCGTCGGCCGGGTGCTCGGCGGCCACGTGTGGGTGGGGCAGTGGCTGCCGGACTGGCACCCGCAGGCGGATTACCGCAGCGAGTACAGTGCGCGCCGGGCGCTCGGCGGCGGCGTGCTGCTCGACTGCATCCACGCGCTCGACACCGTGCGTTGGCTCTTCGGCGATCCGATCGAGGTGACCGGCATGCTCGGGCGCGTGTCGGCGCTCGAGATCGACACCGAAGACGTTGCGGCCGCGATCTGCCGGCTCGCCGACGGCGTGCTGATCGAGGTCCACGCCGACTACCTGCAGCGCCACCCGGCCAACCGGATCGAGGTCGTCGGCAGCGACGGAACGATGGCGTGGGACTTCCCGCACGGCCGGCTCAGGTGGCGCCGGACCGGCGAGGAGTGCTGGCGCGAGGAACGCCTCGTGGTCGACCCGAACACGATGTACCTGGCGGAGCTGCGGGAGTTCCTCGCCGCGGTGGCAACCGGACGGCGCGTCGAAGCCGACGTCCGCGAGGGACGGCGCACGCTCGCGCTGGCCGTCGCCGTGCGCGAGGCCGCGGCCAGCGGACGTCACGTGCGGATGGCGGGGACCGTGGCGCCGCACGCCGCGGCGGGGTGGGCGGCATGACGGTCCTGCTGTGGGCTGCTGGCGGTCCCGAAGCGATCGGGCGTGGGCTCGCGCTCGCGGCGGCGCTGCGCCCGTTCGGCCTGCGCTGCCGCTTCGCGATCGAGCCGGACGTGGACCTGCTGGGTGCGATCGCCGCGGCGGGCTTCGGCCCGGCACTCGTGCTCGACCGAGGCGAGCGATCGCTGCGGCGGCTCGCCCAGATCGTACAGGGCGCGCGGGCGCTCGTCGTCGACGTGCCGGAGCCGCTCGAGGCGACGCGCGTCCGCGAGCTCGCGGGTGGCCGGCCGGTCGTGGTCGTCGGCGACACGGCTCGCACGGCCGCGGCGGCCGACCTGGTGGTGGCGCCGCACGCTGCGGCGCGCGACGAGCGCTGGCTCACGGGGCTCGCGCACCTCTTGTTGCGCGAGCCGCCCCGTCCGGCGCCGCCGCGGATGCCGTTCGTGCGTCCGACCGTCGCGCTGCGTGTCGGCGCGCGGGTGCTCGACGTGCTCGACGGACTCGAGGCCGCGCAGCCGCGCGGTTCGTCCCGCACGTGGTCGCCGCGCCGGGAACGCTGGGCTGGCACGGCCTGCCTGCCGTCCTGCGGCGGTTCGACGCGCCGCCCGCACAGCCGCCGGGCGCCGATGGCCTCGGGCCCGTGCTCGCCGCCGCGGCGCTGGCCGTCGTCGCGCCGGGGACAGGATTGTACGAGACGCTCGCGGCGGGGTGCCGGCCATCGTGCCGTGCGACACGGCGGCCGCCGCCGCGGCGGTCGCGCCGCTGGTGGCGGCGCGGGCGATCGTGCCCCTCATGCCGGGCTGGCGGCCGTGCGACGTCGCCGGCGCGATCGACGCGCTCGCGCCCGACGTGGACCGGCGGCGGGCGCTCGTGGAGGTGGGCCGGCGGCTGGTGGACGGACAGGGGGCGGCCCGGGTGGCGGCCCGGCTGGCGGCGCTGGTGCGTGCGGAGGAGGTGGAGGATGACGTTCGGCCCGACGCCTGAGCCCGGCGCCCTCGCGGCGCGGACCCTGCTCCTGGTGTCCGGCGGATTCGAGGCCGTGGCCGCGGTGCACGAGGCCCATCGGATGGGCGTGCGCGTGCTGGCGGCCGCCGAGGTTCCGGACGCCCCCGCCTTCCGGCTCGCGGATGCGGCGCTGCTCGCCCGCACGAGCGATCCGGAGGCGACCGTCGAGGCGGCGCGGGCGTATGCCGCGCGTCACGGTATCGACGGAGTGCTCGCGGTCGGGACCGATGCGCCGCGGACGGTCGCGGCGGTCGCCGACGCGCTCGGCCTTCCAGGTATCTCGCTCGCCACGGCAGAGCTGGCAGCGGATCGGCTCGCGCTGCACGCATGCCTGCGCGCGGCGGGCGTGGCGACGGCGTGGTCCGCTCCGGTGGCGAGCGCGGCGGAGTTGGGCGTGTATGCGGCGCGGGACACGCGGGCGCTCGTCGTGCGACCGGTCGACGGGAGAGGCACGCGGGGGGTCGTGCGGCTGCTCCCGGCGGTCGACGCGGCGTGGGCGTTCGCGGTGGCGCAAGCGGCGTCGCCGACCGGACGCGTGATGGTGGAGGCCTGGCCGCTCGGTCCGCACGTGCGCGCCGAATCCGTCGCCGTGGGTGGCCGCGTCATGACGATCGCGCTCGCCGACGTGAGCCACGAGTGCCTCGGGCCACCGGCCCCCTTCGTCGTCGTCGGCGGGGCGGAGATGCCGTCGGCGCTGCCGGTGGGCACCTGTGCCGCGGTCGAACGGGCGGTGGCGATGGCGGCGGCAGCGCTCGGCGTGCACGACGCGGCGATCACGGCCGAGGTGGCCGTGGAGCGCGACGTGCCGCTCGTGCTCGGGGTGCGCGCGCGGCTCTCGGGCGGGTTCTCGTGCTCGCACGAGGTGCCGCTCGCCACGGGCGTCAATCTGATGGCTGCGGCGATCGGCCTGGCGCTCGGGCGACCGCCGGCGGTGGCCGACCTCGTGCCGCGATGGGCCCGCGCGGTGGCACAGCGCTGCGTGTTCGCTCCCGCGGGGCGTGTGGTTGCCGTCGAGGGGAGCGCGGAGGTGGCCTCGGGTGAGGGCATCGCGCTCGTCGAGGTCCGGGTTCGTCCGGGCGACGTCGTCCCGCCCCCCGTTGAGCGAATCGTGCGCGCCGGCCGCGTGATCGCGATCGGCGACACCCGCGGCGAGGCGATGGCGCGAGTGCGGCGCGGCGTGGCGCGGCTGCGGGTCCTGACGCAGCCGGACGCGGGCTGAGCGGCCCTCAGGCCCGGCGGAACACGGGCTCCACCGGGGGGCCCTCGAGCAGGGCGGCGAGCCGCCCGTCCTCCATCGCGCGGGCGATGAGGGTGACCGTCTCGTCGACCGCGCCGAGCGTGTGCGCCACGTCGGCGTCGGAAAGGGCGTGACAGACGTTGTACCCCACCAGGAAGAGCACGCCGCGCTTGGCGAGCTCCTGCTGGAACACGCTGCGGAGCAGGAGGGAGTCCTCGCCGCGCTCGTCGGTGAAGCGCACGACCGTGTGCGACGGGTGGCCGAGGCAGGCGATGCGGTCGCCGAGGCCCACCCGGGTGGCGAGCGCGTTGGTGCCGTCGCGCAGGCGCGCGCCTTGCCGCGCGACGTGCGCGAGCACGCCCGGGCGACCGAGGGCCGCGATCGTCGCCTGCGCCGCCGCCAGGGAGAGCGTCTCGCCGCCGAACGTGAACGAGAAGAACACGTCCTCGAAGAGCCGCATCAGGTCGCGCCGGCCGGCGACGGCGGACAGCGGGTAGCCGTTGGCGAGTGCCTTCCCGAAGCAGGCGAGGTCGGGGATGACGCCGAACACCGCCTGCGCACCGCCGAGCGCCAGCCGGAAGCCCGTGACGACCTCGTCGAAGATGAGCACGGCGCCGTGCCGACGCGTGATCGCGGCGACCTGGTGCAGGAAGCCGTCGCGCGGCTCCTCGACGCCCATCGGCTCGAGGATGACGCCCGCGATCTCGCCCGGATTCTCGGCGAAAAGGCGATCGAGCGAGGCGACGTCGTTGTACCGAAAGGTGAGCGTGAGCCGTCGCACCGCCTCGGGCACGCCGAGGCTGCGCGTCGTCGAGCCGATGTACCAGTCCTGCCAGCCGTGATAGCCGCAGACCGCGATCTTCTCGCGTCCGGTCGCGGCCCGCGCGACCCGCACCGCGCCGGCGGTCGCGTCGGAGCCGTTCTTCCCGAAGCGCACCATCTCGGCGCACGGCACGACGGCGCAGACGCGCTCCGCGACCTCGACCTCGAGCGGCGAGGGCAGCGAGAAGATCGTGCCGCGCGCGAGCTGCGCGGTGACGGCCGCGGTGACCTCGGGGTCGTTGTGCCCAAGGATGAGCGGGCCGAGCGCGAGCGGGTAGTCGATGTACTCGTTGCCGTCGACGTCCCACACGTGGCTGCCATGGCCGCGGGCGAGAAAGACGGGCGACACGCCTTGCACGAACTGATTCGGCGCCTTGCTGAAGGTCTGGCTCGCGAGCGGTACGACGCGCCGCGCGCGCGCGAGCCACGCTGCGGAGGCATCGAGACGAGGCGTCGTCGCCATGGCAGCATTCTCTGGCCGGTGCTGCTCACTCACAAGGCGGGCCGCACGTCGGATGGGGGTCGCGGGGTGGGAAAAAGTTGCCGCCCGGTACGGCGCGCTGGCGCGCGCGGCGCCGGCGCA
The DNA here is from genome assembly GCA_046327955.1 of Binatia bacterium. GTDB lineage: Bacteria > Desulfobacterota > Binatia > DP-6 > DP-6 > JAXLXP01. The sequence continues at coordinate 98,571 of JAXLXP010000004.1, forward strand.
CCCCATGTGCCGTCGGATCGCCGGGCGGCACGCGGCGTGCATCGACCCTCGGGGGGCTCCCGACCGACCCGATGCGCATCCTCGAGCTGCACGCGTCCTGCTTCCGTGTCCCGTGGCGCCGTGACCACGAGGTCGTCGCGTGGGGATTCGGCTCCCGCGTCGACGTGCGTGCGGGCGGGACGCCGGTCCAGCTTCCCGACCTGCTGCGCAGCCTGCCGAAGGGGTTCGTGCCCGACCTGATCGCGCTCGGCGAGGACGGTCCGCTGCTGCGGGTCCTCGGCCTCGAGGACGCGCCGTGTCCGACCGTCCTGCTGTCGCTGGATGCGCGTGGCCACCTCGGTTGGCAGGGGCAGCTCGCGCGTGCACTCGACGTCGTCTGCCTCGGGCGGCGGGACGCGTTGCCGGCATTCTCGGGTGCGAACGCGGGATGGCTCGCGCCGTGGGCCCCGGACGGCATCCCGGAGTCGGTCGGGGCGCGCTCGTGTCCGGTGACCGTCATCGGAGCGCCACTCGCCGAGGACCCCCACGGGCTCCTGGCGCGCCTGGCGCGCCGGGCCCCGGTGCGTTTCGCGGAGGGGCCGTCGGCGGCGCTCTTCGGGCAGAGCCGCATCGTCGTCCGGCATCCAGCGGCCAGCCTGGACGCGCGCGTGCTCCAGGCGGTGGCCTGCGGTGCCCTCCTGGTGGCCGAGCGCACGGGCGACGGGCTGCTCGAGCTGTTCGAAGACGGGCAGGAGATCGTCACCGTCCCGCGCGGTGATCCCGAGGCGCTGGCGGTCGTGGTCGCGCGCCATCTCGAGGCGGAGGGGCTGCGCGAGGCGATCGCCGAGCGCGGCCGTGCCTGCGTGCGCGCGCGCCACCTGCGCAGTCATCGGGCGGCCGAGGTGCTGGCCCGGGTGGCGCAGGCGCCGCCGCGCACCTCGGCACCGATTCGCTACGCCGCGGCGGCGCGCGCCTACTGCCAGCTCGGTGAGCACGCGCGACTGTTGCCCGTCGACTCGCCCTACACGGTGGCGCCGCAGGCGTACTTCTCCGCCGCGGCGCGGCTCGCGCTCGGCGTCGACATGCTGGAGGCCGACCGGCGCGCGGTGTTCGCCCGCATCGCCCTCGCGGTCGGCGATCTTGCACAGGGCATCTCGCACCTCGACGTGGCGGCGCTGGCCGGCGCCGCGCCGGAGGACCACGTCCTGCGCATCGAGACGCTGGTGCGCGCGGGAGAAATCAAGCGCGCACGGGCCGCGGCCGAGGAGTTCGCGGGCGCGTACCCGGAGGAGCCGTCGAGCCTCTCCATGATCGCGCGCCTGGCCGCACTGCCGGGGCCGGGCCCTGCGGTGCGGTCGCGAACGGTGACGGCGCCGTCGTCGATCGACGCCGCACGGGAGGCGCTCGACCGGGCAGCCGACAACGCCCGCGACGCCGCGGCCATCTTCGCCCGCCACGTGAGCGGCGTGCGCGGCCAGGACCTCTTCACCTGGTGGTGGTCACGCTCGCCCAACCGGCCGCAGGTGACGGACCGCACGTGCGTCGACCTGCTCACCGAAATCCCGCTCGGCGCGCGCGGCCTCGACCTCGGCTCGCGGCAGCCCGTGCGTCCCGACGCCGTCTGTCTCGACATTGCCCCCGGCACGCAGGTACACGTGGTCGGCGATGGCGCCCGCCTGCCGTTCGGCGACGACGTCTTCGACTACGTCTGGTGCGACGCGGTGCTGGGGCACGTCCGGCACCCGAGCGAGGTGGCGGCGGAGATCCATCGCGTTCTCCGTCCCGGGGGCCGCGCGTTCGTGCGCGTGCCGTTTCTCGAGAACGTCGGCGCCGCGGGTGACTACTACCGGTTCACGCCGGAGGGGCTGGGCGTGCTGTTCGAGGACATGACGCCCGTCGCCTCGGGTACCGCCGCGGGGCCGAGCCAGGTGCTGCCCGACCTGCTCCAGTACTTCGCCACCGCGTTCGCGGAGCTGCAGGGCGGCGGGGTGTTGGTGAACCTGGTCACGATCGCGGTGGGCGCGTCGTTGCTCCCGGTGCGGTGGCTGGACCGGCTGCTCGCGCAGCGGCCGTCGTACTGGAAGTGGGCGCGCAGCTTCTACCTGGTGGCGGAGAAACCGCTCGAAGCGGCCATCGCGCTCGTCGTGGGCGAGGGCGACGCGCGCGCGTGAGCGCGCCGCTCGTCCTCTTCCGCTGCGACGCCGGCCCGGCCGTGGGGCTCGGACACCTCGCTCGCTCGGCCGCGCTCGCGCGGGCGCTTGGCCGCGCCGGTGCCCGCACCGCGCTGCTCACGCACGCGTCGCGGGTGCAGGCGGAGCCATGGCTCCGCGGCTTCGATGTCGTCGGCCCGGCGGGCGACGTCGCGGCCACGCTGGCGGTCGCGCGGGCCGCGCAGGCCCTCGTGGTCGATGGCTACGATCTGGTCGACGCGGTGTACGGCGCGGACGTGGCGGAGCCGTTCGTGCGGGTTGCCATCGACGACGGGCCGCCGCGCCCGCTCGGCGTCGACCTGCTGGTGGAGCCGAACCTGCTCTCGGATGGACGCGGCTACGCGCTGGCGGAGGGCGCGGCGGTCGTCGCGGGCGCCGCACACGCGCTGCTGGATCCGGCTTTCGCCGCGGCGCGGGTCTCCTCCCGGCCCGTGCCGCCGCAGGCGCGTCGGGTGCTGGTGACCTGTGGCGCCGCCGATCCGGCCGGCATGACGGATCGCTGGCTCGACGCACTGGCGGTGTGCACCCGGCGGTACGACGTGACGGTGGTCGTCGGCCCGCTCGACCCGCGGCGCGACGCGCTGCTGGCGCGCGCGGGCCGAGAAGGACTCGCGGTGGTGACGGACGCGATCGCGCCGGCGGCGGTGTACGCGGCGGCGGACCTGGCGCTCACCACGCTCGGTGGGACGGCGGCCGAGCTGGCGTGCCTCGGCGTACCGAACCTCGCGGTCGCGGTCCATCCGCGCCAGCGACCGCACCTCGCGCGCTACGCGGAAGCGGGGATCGTGCACGCGGTCGGCTGGCACGAGGACCTGACCACCGCGGCGCTGGCGGCCGCCATCGACGCGGCCGCCACCGATCCTTTGTTGCGCGGGCGGCTCGCCGAGCGGGGTCGATCCCTCGTCGACGGATGCGGCGCCGAGCGCGTGGCGGCGGCACTGCTGGCGCGGATCGCGGCGGGCTGAGAAACGGGTCCGTGGGCCGCGTGGGGTGGACCCACGTCGCGCGATCGGTGCGGCGCGGAACCGTCTGCTTGACACCCCGGCTCGGCGCACGTGTAGATCTTCTGACAGGGGTAGCGGAGGAGCGGGGGCGGTGGGATTCCGGTCGGTGATCGAGATCGGCGGGCGGCCGGTCGGGGCAGGGCATCCGTGCTACGTGATCGCGGAGGCCGGCAGCAATCACGACGGCCGGCTCGAGCAGGCGCTCGCGCTGGTCGACGTCGCCGCCGCCGCGGGCTGCGACGCGGTCAAGTTTCAGATATTCCGGCCCGAGGAGCTCATGAGCCCCGCGGGGCCGCGGGCACGCTACCTCGACACGCTCCTCGGCGATCGATCGCTCTACGAGCTCTTCACCGCGACCGCGATCAATCGCGCCTGGTTGCCGCGCATCGCGTACCACTGCCGGACGCGGGGTATCCACTTCCTGGCCACGCCTTTCGACTGCGATGCGGTCGATCGGCTGGTGTCACCGGAGGTCGCGGCGCCCGCCATCAAGAACGCGTCGGCCGAGCTCTGGCACCTACCGCTCGTCCGCCACGCCGCGCGCACCGGGCGGCCGTTGCTGCTGTCGACGGGGATGGCGACGCTCCCCGACGTCGAGGATGCGCTGGTGGTCGCGGCCGCGGCGGGAGCGACCGACGTGGCGCTGCTCCAGTGTACGGTGAGCTACCCGACGCCGCCCGAGTCCGTGAACCTGCGCGCGATCGGCACGCTCGCCGAGCGCTTCGGCGTGCCGGTCGGGTTCTCCGACCACACGCAGGGCATCTGGGCGCCGGTGGCCGCGGTGGCGCTCGGCGCGAGCGTCATCGAGAAGCACGCCACGCTGTCGCGGCGGCTCCCCGGGCCCGACCACCCGTTCGCGGTCGAGCCCGACGAGCTGGCGCAGATGGTGCGCGACATCCGCGCCACCGAGCAGGCCCTCGGCGACGGACAGAAGGTGCGGCAGCCGGCGGAGGAGGAGATCTACGCGATCGGCCGCCGGAACCTCGTCGCCGTCCGGGATCTCGCCGCGGGCTCCCGCCTCGTCGAGGCCGACCTGGCGGTGCTGCGCTCCCCGCTCGGCATCGCACCGCGCGACGCGGCGCTGGTCGCGGGCCGTACGCTCGCGCGCCCGGTCGCCGCCGGCGCGCCGCTCACGTGGAACGACCTCGCGCCCGTCGAAGCATCCGGGGACGCCGTGCATGCCTGACCTGCGCCTCGTTCCGTTCGACCGCGCGCACCTCCCGGCCGTGCGCGAGTGGATCCTCGATCCCGAGACGCGCGACCTCGTCGGCACGCGCATCCCGCCGTCCGACCGCCAGCACGAGCGCTGGTACGAGCGTCTGCAGGACGACCCGACGCGGGTGACGTTCGTGGTGGCGGACGGCACCATGGGGCAGCCGCTCGCGGCCTGCGGCTTCACGGGTCTCGACCACGTCGCCCGCGGGGCCGAGCTGTGGCTCTACGTCGGCGACCGTGCGCGGCGGGGGCTCGGCATCGGACGGTTCGCCGTGCGCGAGCTGCTCGCCTTCGGCTTTCAGACGCTCGGCCTGCACCGGGTCTCGGTGCGGGTCTTCGGCTTCAACTCCACCGCGCGCGCGTTCTTCCAGCGCTGCGGCTTCGTCGACGAGGGCGTCGACCGCGAGGCCGTGTTCCGGCACGGGCGGTTCCACGACGTCTGGCGGCTGGCCATTCTCGATCGTGAGCTCGCCTGACGCCAAGACGATCGCGATCATGCAGCCCACGTACCTCCCGTGGCTGGGCTGGTTCGACCTCATGGCGCAGGTCGACGAGTTCGTGCTGCTCGACTGCGTGCAGTTCGAGCGCAACTCCTGGCAGCACCGCAATCGCGTGAAGGGACCGAACGGCGAGATCCTGCCTCGATCCCCGTGCGCCGCAGCGGGCTGGCGACGCGTCTCGACGCCGCCGAGATCGCCGACCCGGGCTTCGCGTCGCGGCACCTGCGCACGATCGAGCAGGCGTACGCGCGCGCGCCGTACCTGGCCGCGCATCGCGAGCGCCTCGCTGCCTGCTACGCCGCGGTGCCGACACGCCTCGTCGACTTCCTGTGGCGGCTCATCGCCTGGCTGCGTGATGCGCTCGACGTGCGCACCCCGGTGGTGTGGGCGTCGGCCCTTGGCGTCTCCGGGACGAAGGATGCGCTGGTGCGCGCGATCTGCGAGGCCCGGGGCGCGCGGCGCTACCTGGCGACGCCGGGGAGCCGCGCGTACATGGCGGCGGGCGGAGCGTTCGCGGGCGCCGCGATCGAGGTCGCCTACCACGGCTACGCGTGCGAGCCCTACGCGCAGCCGCACGGGGCGTTCGTGCCGTATCCTCGGGGCGCTGGACGCGGTGCTCAACCTGGGACCGACGGCGCGCGACGTCATGAGCGCGGGCCGGCGGCCCGCGGCGGCGTGAAGCGATGGCGCAGGACTGGACGCTCGTCCCCCACGCCCGGTACGGCTTCCTGCAGGTGGCGCCGACGCCGTCGGCGGCGGAGATCACGCGCTACTACGCCGACGAGTTCTACTCGGGCGACTACCGGCGGCTCAACGACTCCGGGCTCGACGTACAGCTCCGCGACGCCGAGTTCTACGACGCCCACCGGGCGGACATGTGTCGTCACATCGCCGCCGTCACCGGCCGTCCGCTCGCGGGTCGATCGGTGCTCGACGTCGGCTGCGGGTGGGGCCGCGCGCTGCTGGTGTTCCGCCGCCACGGCATGGCGTGCTTCGGCTTCGATCCCGCTCCGGAGGCGGTCGAGTACGCGGGCCGGCACGGGCTGACGGTGCGCTGCGCCGGCGTCGATCGCATGGACGTGTTCGAGGGCCGCCGCTTCGACGTGGTCACGGTGCTGAACGTGCTCGAGCACCTCGCCGACCCGGTGGCGGTGGTGGCCGAGCTGCGCGATCGCGTGCTCGCGCCCGGCGGGCTCCTCGTCGTCGACGTGCCGAACGAGTTCAACGCGTTCCAGCGCTGCGGCCAGGAGGTCCACGGGCTGCCGGAATGGTGGGTCGCGCCGCCGGCGCACCTGAACTACTTCAGCGGCACGACGCTGCGCCGCTTGCTGGAGGGAGAGGGCTACCGCGTGCGACTGGCGCACTCCGACTTCCCGATCGAGATGTTCTTGCTCTTCGGCCAGCGCTACGTCGGCGACCCGGCACTCGGCCGGCGCTGCCACGAGCAGCGAATGGCCTTCGAGGCGAACCTGCGCCGCGGCGGGCACGAGGACGTGCTCGACCGGCTCTACCGCGCGCTCGCTGCGGAGGACCTCGGTCGCCAGGTCGTGATGTACGCGGAGGCGCCTCGATGAAGTTCACCCTGTTCGGTGGGGCCACCGGGATCCTCGAGCACGCGGGCCGGCGCATGCTCTTCGACCCGTGGCTCGACGACGGCATCTTTCACGGCGCGTGGTATCACTTCCCGCCGCTGGCGGTAGGCGTCGAGGACCTCGGCCGGATCGACTACGTCTACATCTCGCACATCCACGAGGACCACTGCTCGCCCGGGACGCTGCGGCACGTGAGCCCCGATGCCGAGGTGATCCTCATGGATCGGCGGCCCAACATGGTCGAGCGGTTCCTCGAGCGGCACCGGCTGCGGTTCCGGGCGATCCACCGCGTGCCGCCGCGGACACCGGTGCAGCTCGCCGACGACCTCGTCGTCGACACGCTGACGGCCGACCCGGCGCACGCGCTCAACTGGCTGGTCGACTCGGCGCTGATCGTCGCGTGGGACGGCGTCGTGGTCTACAACGCCAACGACTGCCCGCCGTACGAGGACGGCATCCGCTACCTGCGCGAGCGGTACCCGCGGGTCGACCTGGCGCTGCTGCCCTACGCGCCCGGCTCGTCGTACCCGGCGTGCTTCACGAACCTCGCCGACGAGGAGAAGCTCGCCGAGGGGGCGCGCATCCTGGAGACGACCCTCGGCCGGTTCGTCGACACGGTGCGCGCGTTGGACCCGGTGCGCGCGGCGCCATTCGCCGACGCGTACGTGATCGGCGGCTCGCGCGCGCACCTCAACCGCTTCGTGCCGCACCCGCCGGGGACCGCCGTCGTGCGCGAGCGCCTCGTGTGCGAGGGGCTGGCGGAGAAGGGCCTCTTCCTCAACTCCGGCCAGAGCGTCGACCTCGCGACGTGGGAGATCACGCCGGACGAGCCGTTCCATCGCTACACCGAGGCCGAGCGCGACCACTACGTGGGGCGCCATCTCGCCGACCGCGTCTACGATCACGAGCGGATCGCACTCGACCCAGCGGTGTCGCTCTCCCGACTGCTCGGTCACGCGCGGGCGCGCCTGTGGGGTGAGCAGCAGCGCTGCGGGCACTTTCCGGCGTTCGCCTACTATCTCGACGTGCCGGATCGCGCGGAGCGCTTCCGCGTGCGGCTCGACGCCCCGGCGGTGGAGCGCGTGCCGTGGACCGCGCCACTCGCGCCACCGTATCTGCGCGTCGTCGCGCCGAGCACGCTGCTCGCGCTGCTGCTGATCGGCCACGTGAGCTGGAACATCGCCGATGCGGCGCTGTTCCTCGACTACGAGCGCGTCCCGAACGTGTACGAGCCGCGCCTGCACGCGTGGCTCAACTTCCTCAAGGTGTAGAGCGGATGCTCGCGTGCGCCAGCCGGTGCCCCGGTCCGACCGCGAGATCGGACCGGGGCGCGGCGATGGGTCGCTGCGGTCAGGAAGGCCTGCTCACTGGCCGGTGACGATACCGGTGAGGCCGAGGCGCGCGCCCGAGGCGCAGGGGTTGCCCGTCGCGCCGATGTAGATGCCGGGCATCACACCGCCCAGCACGGCGGTGCAGGCGGCTGCGTCCCCAGCCGTCGTCGGTGCGTGAACCTCGACGCCCAGGACGCCGGTGGCGGTGCCGGTGGGGGTCAGCCCCAGCAGGCCGGCCGCGCTCCCCTGGATCTTCGCCTGGCCGGCCTTCGCGATGTTGAAGGGCACGTTGTACTGCCACACGACGCCGACCGTGTCGCCCTTGAACACGAGCCAGTACTGCGTGTCCGGGGTGGAACCGCTCGTCGGGCCGGCGGGAGCGCCGCCGCCGTCGGTGATCCCCTTGAGGCCGACCTTGTAGTCGCCGGTGCCCTTCATGCCGAAGGTGCTCTTCTGCGAGACCTGTGGGTGTCCCGACGCATTGTGCGGGACGATCGAGCCCTTCACCTGGGTGCCGGCCGTCGCCACGGCCGCGGAGATCAGGAGCGCTGCTGCGGACGAGAGGTACGTGAGTCTCTTCATGTGTGCGAAGCCTCCTTGGGCAGAGTTTGGGCGGTACTAGCCGAACGAACGCTCGAATGTCAACGAAAAACTATGAAACTGCGTGAGTCGCGATCGCGATCGGACCGACGCGCGCGCCGTCGCGCAGGTGGAGCGATGGGCGCGACGAGCCGCGTCACGGGCGGCAAGTGCCGTCGTTCGTGGGTTCTGCGGCGCCGATCGAAATGCTCGCCGTGGCGGACGGCTCCGCGTGGGCGCGCGTTCTGCGCGAGGCCCGTGGTGAGTACGTGGCCGCCCTGCACGCGGACGATCGGCTCGAGCCCGACGGCCTCGCTCGACTGATCGCCGCGCTCGCGACCTGTCCCGACGCGGTGGCTGCCCACGGTGAGGTGTGGGTCGTGGCGGATCTGGGCCAGCTCCCGACGCAGCGGGTCATCTGGGCCGGGGCGGGTCTGTGGCAGTGGCTGCGCTGTCCGCCACTCGTCGGCCCGATCCTCTGGCGGCGTGACGCTGCCCGGCCGACGCGGGCCTCGTCGACATCCTCCTCGGCCTGGCGCGCACCGGCGAGGCGCTCGCGCCGTGAGCAGCCCGACGCGCGGCCACTCACCCGAGGTGCGCGGCCACGCGTTCGGCGACCAGGCGGCCGATCGGGAGCGATGCCGTCGCGGCCGGCGAGGGCGCGTTGATCACGTGCACGCAGCGCGCCGACTCGACGAACGCGAAGTCGTCGAGCAGGTTGCCGTCGACGTCGACCGCCTGCGCGCGGATGCCCGACGGCGCGACGTGAAGGTCGCGTGCCTCGACCGCGGGGACGAGCGTCTGCAGCGAGCGCGTGAAGGCCCGCTTCGACAGCGAGCGGCGCATCTCGCGCAACCCCTCGCGCCAGAAGCGCGCCGCGAGGCGACGGAAACCAGGCCAGGCGAGCAGGGCGAGCGTCTCGCCGGGGCGGACGGTGCGCCAGGTGTACGCCTCGCGCGCGAGCGCGAGCACGGCGTTCGGCCCCGCGTGCCGGCTGCCGTCCACGCTGCGCGTGAGGTGCACGCCGAGAAACGGAAAGCGCGGGTCGGGGACCGGGTAGATGAGGTTGCGGACGAGGTCGCGCCGCGCGTCGGCCAAGTGGAAGAACTCGCCGCGGAACGGAACGATCCGCACCCCGCGGTCGCCGCAGGTCTCGCGTGCGAGCCGGTCGGAGTGGAGGCCCGCGCACGCCACCAGGGCCCGCCCGCGCACCGGACCCTGCGACGTCTCGGCGACCACCTCGGCGGGCCCTTCGACGATGCGGGTGACGGTGGCATCGCACTGCACGAGGGCGCCGCGCTCGGCGAGCAACCGCGCGAGCGTCGCGCACACGGCCGGGTAGTCGGCGATGCCGGTCTCGGGCACGTGCAGCGCCGCGACGCCGGTGGCGTGCGGCTCGAGGGCGCGCAGCCCCGGGGCGTCGAGGGGCACCGTTCGCACGCCGTTGGCCCGCGCGCGCTCGGCGAGGCCCGGCAGCCGTGCGGCCTCGTCGGGGGTGGTTGCGACGATCACCTTGCCGCACAGCTCGTGCGCGATGTCGTGCGTGCGGCAGAAGTCGACCATCTCGGTGCGACCGGTGACGCAGAGCTGCGCCTTCAGCGAGCCCGGCTTGTAGTAGATGCCGGAGTGGAGCACGCCCGAGTTGCGGCCGCTCTGATGCATTCCGAGGTGCGGCATCTTCTCGACCAGGACGAGGCGCAGGTGCGGGGTGCGCTCGGCGAGGGCCCACGCCGTCGCCAGCCCGACGATGCCGCCGCCCACGATGATGACGTCACAGTCCCGCATGCGCTGCCGGGCTCGTCTAGCCCCTGACCTTCGTCGCCGCAAATCCTGCCGTGCCCGCCCCCCCGGCAGGATCTGCCGGAGACGGCATGCCGCGGTCGTCGCGGCGCCGCCGTTCGCTCCCGTGGATGGGGGCTCGAATGGGCACGGTGCGTGCATTGCCCCCCCGGAGGCCGAGCCAGCGGGCTGCTGGGCGGAGAGGTGGAGGTGTGACGGACACGACCGCGGAGTTCGAGGCGTGCTTCGCGCGGGCGAACGCGCTCGCCGGGGCGGGCGAGCTCGACGCGGCGGTGGGCGAGTACCGCGCCGCGGTCGCCATCGACCCGGCCTCCGCGGCGGCGCGGGCGGGGCTGGGCACCGTGCTGCTCGGTGCCGGGCGTTCCACCGAGGCCGAGGCCGAGTTCCGCGCCGCGTGGACGGCAGGCCTGCCCGCGGCCGCGGCGGGCCTCGCGCTGTGCGTGCGGGCGCGCGGCGCGATCGAGGAGGCGCGCGCCGTGCTCGAGGCGGCGATCGCTGCCGGCGTCGACGATCCCCTGTGCCGGGAGCTGCTGGCCGAGCTGCCGCCGGCAGCGGGCTGGCTTGGGCCGGACCTCGAGGCGATCGACCTGCGCTTCACGTACGGCGAGGAGCTGATGACGCTCGCGTGTCGCGGTTGTGGCCGTCGCTTCGAGCAGGCGTTGCCGAGCGCGATGTGCGACCTGCCGGTCGCCTGCCCGGGCTGCGGCGCGCGCGGGCGGCTCGATCCCGAGACGACGATTCGCCTCGTGACGCGCCTCCAGCCGGCGCTGCCTGCCGACCAGGCCGACGCGCTCGATCGGGCGCTCGTCGGCGTGGTCGGCACCTGGCACTCGGATCCCGCCCTCGCGCCGCTCCTGGCCGTCGGCGACGTGAACATCGGCGCGTGCGCCGAGCACGAGCTCATGGCGATCGTCCTGGATGCGGCGCTGGCCGCGGTGCCGGGGGAGGGGTAGGGCGTGCGGCGCGCGCTGTTCGTCTTCGCGCTCTCCGACCCTGCGCTGCTGCCGCTGCTGAAGGCGCTGGTGGCCGCCGGCGACTTCGATCTCGTTCTCATCCCCTCCGGGTTGGTCGAGCGGGCGCGTGACGCCGGGCTGCCCGCTTCCGACGGATTCGCGCTGCTCGATACCGCCGCGGCGGCGCGAATCGAGGAGGAAGGCCGGCGGGTGATCGCCCGGCTCGAGACGCGCGAGGCGGACCTGGCGCGGCACTTTGGCGGGCCGGACCATCCCCTCTGGCGGCGGCTGCGCGGGCCGTTCTTGCGCAAGCTGTTGAACGTCGCGGTCACGGCGGAGGCCGCCCGGCTCATCCTCGAGGCGCTGGCCGCGCGCCACCGCCTGGCGGCGGCACTGCTCGGCTTCGACACGGTGCCGGTGGCGCGTGCCACGGTGGCGACGGCGCGCCGGCTGGGCGTCCCGACCATCCACCTGCCGCACGGCGTGCTCGGCCGCCCGCGCGTCCAGATGCCGTGGCAGGGCGCGCGCGTGTATGCCGACGTCGTATGCGCGCCGGGGCCGTTCTCGCAGGAAGGATATCTCGCTGCCGGCGCCGATCCGACGGCGGTTGCGCTCACCGGTTGCCCGCGGTGGGACTCCTACGCCGGGATCACCGACGCGACCCGGGCACGGCTGCGGGCCACGATCGCTCCGGCGCTGCGGCTCGATCCGGCGCGCCCGATCGTGGTCTTCGGTCCGAGCTGGGTCGAACGGCAGACGGCCAACTCCTGCGGCTACCAGGGCCTCGAGCTCGCGGTCTACGAACGCGTGCTGGCGGGGGTGCGGGCGCACCAGCAGCGCGGCGTGCAGCTGGTCGTGAAGCTCCATCCCGGCGAGGTCACGCGCCACGGCGTCGACCCGCAGCGGCTCGTGGACGGCTACGTCGGCGTCGCGCGCCGGGCCGGGCTCCAGCAGGTGACCGTCACCTCGGACTGGAAGGCGGAGCTGCTCGCCTGCGCCGACGCGGTCGTCGTCGTGAACTCGAACCTGGGCATCGAGGCGCTGCTGTGCGAGCGGCCGGTCGTGAACGTTCCGCTGCTCGCCGACGAACACGACGCACTCTTCACGCCGGGAGAGGGGGTGCTCGCGCTCGAGCGCCCCGAGGATACGACCGCGGCGGTCGACCGGCTCCTCGGCGACGTCGGCTTCCGCGCGCGGCTCGCGGCGGGTGCGCTCGACGCCGCGCGCCGATTCGTGCACCGGCCCGACGGGCGGGCGAGCGAGCGCGTGGCCGCGGTGGTCGCGGCGCAGGCGGAGCGTGCCCGCGCCGGGGTGGCGGCCTGATGCGGATCCTCGAGCTGCACGCGCCGTACTTCCGCGACGCCTGGCGGCAGGCGGGGCACGAGGTGGTGTGCTGGGGCCCGTACCCGCACTGCGACCTGCGGGCGCCCGAGGCGGTCGTGTCGTTGCCCGAGGTCCTGGCGGCGCTCCCGTCCGGGTGGGCTCCCGACGCGATCCTCCTCGGCGACGACAGCCGCAGCCTGCTCGTGCTCGGGCTCGAGGACGCGCCGTGCCCGACGGTGCTGCTCTCGGTCGATACGCACCACCACGCCTGGTGGCACGCGCCGCTCGCCGCGGCCCACGACGTCGCGTTCGTCGCGCAGAAGGAGTTTCTCGACGGCTTCGTCGCGGCGGGCGTTCCGGACGCGTGCTGGCTGCCGCTGTGGGCGCCCGACGACGTCGCCGCGCCGCAGCGGGTGCCGGCGCACGCGGTCGCGTTCGTGGGCTCGCTCGACCCGACGCTCCACCCCGAGCGCGTCGCCTTTCTCCGGGCGGTCGGTGCGCGGCTGCCGCTCACCGCCCAGCAGGGCGACTGGCGGTCGGTCTTCGGTGCGAGCCGCATCGTCCTCAACCAGACGATCAAGGGCGACCTCAACTTCCGCGTCTTCGAGGCGCTCGCCTCGGGAGCGATGCTGCTCACCGAGCGTACCGGCAACGGCCTGCTCGAGCTCTTCGGCGATGGCGAGCACCTCGTCACCTACCCGCGGGGCGACGTCGATGCCGCCGCCGCGCTCGCCGCGCGCTACCTCGCCGACGAGCCGGCGCGCGCGCGGATCGCGGCGCGGGGCCGGCACGCCGTCCTCGCCGCGCACTGCGAGATGCACCGCGCGGCGACGGTCGTCGCCGCGCTGGCGGCGGGTCCGGTGCGCCGGCCCGATGCGGTGCGCGTGGCGGGCGCGGCGCGCGCCTACGCCCTGCTCGCCTTTCGCGCCCGCCGTGCGATCGAGATGCTGGGCGACACGCCTTTCTATCGTGGGCTCCGGTCGAGCTACCTCGCGGCCGCCCTTCGGCTCACGACGGACCGGCGGCTCGGCGAGCCGCACCGCAGCGGCGTGCTCGGTCTGGTGATGGCGGAGCAGGGCGATCGCGTGGCGGCGCTCGAGCACCTGGGGCGGGCGGTGGCGGGCGGTGCGCCGATCGACGACCACCTGCTGCGCATCGAGATGCTCATCGAGCAGGGCGACGTGCGGGCGGCACGCGCGGCGCTCGAGCGGCTCGTGGCCGCGCATCCGGGCTACGAGCTCGGCGGCGCGTTCGCGGCGGCGCTCGGCGAAGCGGTGGGGGTGGCGCGATGAGCTACCGGATCGAGCCGACGTCGAGCGGCCATCCGACCCTCGTGGCCGACGGCCTCTACCTCCACAACCGCGTCGACCCGGCGCACGAGGCCCGGCGCTGGGCCTCGGCGCAGCGCGAGCGGCTCGATGCCGAGCCCGGGGCGACCGCGGTCGTCCTCGGCCTCGGGCTCGGGTACCACGTCGAGGCGCTCGCGGAGGGCTTCTCCGGGCGCATCGTGGTCGTCGAGCCCGATGCCGAGGTGGTCGCGGTGGCGCGCCGCGCGCGCGATCTCGAGCGGCTGCTCGCGCGCGTCGAGCTGGCGCCGGTGCCGCTCGCCCCCGAGGCCGTCGACGCCTGGGGGTCGATCGTGCTGTGCGTGCACGGTCCGTCGGTCCTGCGCGGCGGTGCCGCGATGGCGGCCGTGCAGGAGCGCATCGTCGGCCGTGCCGTGCTGCGCGATCTTCGCCTCAACATTCTCGTGGTCTCGCCGCTCGGCGGTGGCTCGCACCCGATCACGGGCTACTGCGCGCGCGCGCTCGCCGACCTGGGCCATGCGGTGACGGTGCTCGACCTGGCGCCATTCGCGGGCGGCCTGGCGGCCATCCCGAGCTTCTCGCCACGCAAGGGCGCGCGGGCGACGGTCGAGCACGCGTTCACGCAGTTTCTCGGTGCCGGCATCCTCGCCGCGGTCGAAGCGGCCGAGCCCGATCTCGTGCTGGCGATGGCGCAGGCACCGCTCCAACCCGAGGTCCTGACGGTGATCGGCGCCCGCGGCGCGGTGCGCGCGTTCTGGTTCGTCGAGGACCACCGCCTATTTCCCTATTGGAAGGACGTCGTCGGCGCCTACGACTACTTCTTCGCGATCCAGGAGGGCGCCTTCCTGGAGGAAGCCAAGCGCCTGTCGCCAGGGCTCGCGGCCTACCTGCCGCTGGCCGCCGATCCGGCGGTCCACCGGCCGCTGCGGCTCGAGCCCGGGGAGCTGACCGAGCTCGGCGCGCCCGTCGGTTTCGTCGGCGCGGGCTACCGCAACCGGCGCATCGCCTTTCGGCCGCTGCTCGACCTGGGCCTGCGCATCTGGGGCACGGAGTGGTCGGGGGCGGGACCGGTCGAGGCCGCGGTCCAGCGCGCCGGGGCCCGGATATCGACCGAGGACTGCGTGCGCATCTTCAACGCCACCGACGTGAACGTGAACCTGCACTCGTCGACCTACGTCGACGGGGTCGATCCGCGCGGCGACTTCGTGAACCCGAGGACCTTCGAGCTGGCGGCCGCGGGCGCGTTCCAGCTCGTCGACACGCGGACGCTGCTGTCGCGGCACTTCCGTCCCGGCGAGGAGGTGGCGACCTTCGACGATGCCGCGCAGCTCCGCGACCTCGCGGCGTACTGGCTCGCGCACCCCGACGCGCGGCGCCAGATCGCCGCGGCCGGCCGGGCGCGCGTGCTCGCGGAGCACACCTACCATCACCGTATGCTGGCGCTCCTCGAGACGATGGCCGCGCGCGAGCTCGCGCGCTGGAAGACGCGCCGGCGCCACGAGACGGCGGCCGACGTCGCGCGCGTCGACCCCGCGTCGCCGCTCGGCCGGCTCTGTGCCCAGCTTCCCGAGCACACGCCGTTCACGCTGGCCGGCGTCTCGCAGGCGCTCCTGCACCGCGAGGGCGATTTCAGCGAGGCCGAGGCGATCATGCTGTTCCTGCACCAGTTCGACGAGATGTACGTCCGGAGCGCCCGCCCATGAAGATCCTGATCGTGAACCTCACCCGGTTCGGCGACCTGCTGCAGACGTCGCCGATCATCGCCGGGCTTCGCGCGCAGCACCGGGGTGCGGAGGTGCACGTGCTCGTCGAGCGCAACTTCGCCGAAGCCTGTCGCGGCATCCCCGGGATCGACCGGTTGCGCGAGCTCGACCTCGACGACGTCGGCCGTACGCTGCTCGCCGAGGACCTGCGCGGCGCGTACGCGCGGGTGGAACGGGTGATCGCGGAGCTGCGCGCCGAGCGTTTCGATCTGGCGCTCAACTACTCCAGCTCGCGGATGAGCGCGGTGCTCATGCACCTGATCGGCGTCCCGGACACGCGCGGCTGGACGATGACGCCGCAGGGACACCGGCTGATCGCGCACCCGTGGTCGCGTCTCTTCTCGGCCGCGTGCCTCGTACGCCGGCAGGCGCCGTTCAACCTGGTCGACTACTACAAGCGGGCGGCGGGCGTGATCGGTGGGCCGCGGCGCCTCTTCTACGACGTGTCGGTCGAGGCGCGTGCGAAGGTGGCTGCGCTCCTGGCGGAGGCCGGGGCGGGCGAGGGGACGCCGCTCGTCGCCTTCCAGCTCGGCGCGAGCCGGGCGGTGCGGCGCTGGCCAGTGGAGAGCTTCGTCGCGCTCGGGCGAGAGTTGCACGAACGGCTCGGCGCGCGACTCGTGCTCTGCGGCGGTGGGAACGACCGGCCGATGGCGGAGGAGATCGCCGCCGGGCTCGGCCCGCTGGCGATCGACCAGTGCGGCCGCACGTCGATCGCGGAGCTGGGCGCGCTCCTCGAGCGCTGCGACGTACTGGTCACGCCCGACACCGGCCCGATGCACATGGCGGTGGCGGTCGGCACGCCGGTGGTGGCGCTCTTCTTCGGCCCGGCGCTGCCGTTCGACACCGGTCCGTACGCGGCCGACCAGGTCGCGCTGCACGCCGAGGTGCCGTGCGCGCCCTGCGACCACAACGTCACCTGCCTCGAGCCGTTCTGTCGCGAGACGCTCGCCCCCGCAGCGGTGGCCGAGGCGGTCGTGCTGCGGCGGGCTGGCGACTGGGCGGGTCTCGAGGACGCGGCGCGCCGCTGGCCCGGATTCGCCTGGTATCGCACGACATTCGATGCCGCGGGCCTGGCCGACGTGACGCGACTCGGCGGTGCGGCGCCGTCGCGGGCCGAGCGGCTCCGCCGCGCCTATCGCGAGCTGTGGACCGCGACGCTGGCGGGCGATGCGCCGCCGGTGGCGGGTGCGGGCCTCGCGGGCGAGGCCGAGACCGTGCGCGCACTGGTCGCACTCGCCGAGACGGCGGCGGCGCGCTCGACGCGCATCGAGGCGATGGTCGGCACGGGGGATGCGTCGGCGGTGCTCGAGGCGGCGGCGGTCGCGCTCGAGGAGTGCGACGCGGCGCTCTTCCGGTTCGGTGCCGCGCACGAGCCCGCGACCCTGCTCGTGCAACAGTTCCGGTTCGAGAAAGAGAACGTCCTCGGGGAGGACCTGGACGCCGTGGCGCGCGCGACGCGCGTGGTGCACGAGGAGCTCGCCGCGCGCGCTCGGATGCTCCTCGACCGACTGGCCGCCGACCCGGCGGCCGCAGGAGGTGACGATGCGACTGGTGCTTGACGGTACGGACATGACGGTGCCCCCGGCTACGACGCTGGGCGAGTTGCTCGACGGTGCGGAACCGCTGATCGACCCCCGGCGGGTGGTGACGAGTCTCGACGTCGACGGTCGTCCGGTCGATCCGACCGACGGCCGGAGTCTCGCGGCCTTCCGGCTGCAGGGCGCGGAGACGATCACGATCCACACCCAGACGCCGGAGGCGTTCGCCACCGCCCGGCGCGACGAGCTGGCCTCCAACCTGCGCCAGATCGCCGACCTGCTCGCCGTGGCGGCGCGCGGCTTCACCGAGGGCAACACGAGCGACGCGAACATCGTGCTCGCCGAGGCCACGCGCGCGCTCGTGCTGGTGCTCGAGCTCGACCAGACCGTGCTCCAGCTCATCCCCGGGACCTCGCGTTGCGAGAGCGTCGCCGAGGTGATCCGCCGCGTCGGGCCGCGCCTCGAGGACGCGGAGCGGTCGCAACGCTGGCACGAGGTCGCGGAGCTCCTCTCCGGGGAGCTCGTGCCGGCGCTGCGCGCGACGGCGGCGTAGGCCGCCGGGTCCCGCAGGACCCGATCACGATCTGCCGTGCGCGGGCCCTCGTTCGACGGCGGGCGACGGTCGGACGAGGGGGAGATACTCTCGAGGCCCGCCGACTACCGCAACGACACCTGGGTCGTCCTCACCCCCGCCTGCCTGCGGCGCGTGGTCAGTCCCCTGACTCTGCGTGTCGGCTCGCCTGTCGCGCGGAGGGGCCAGGAGGCGGAAATTGCGCGGCCGGCAAACGTTGCCGGCGTGGCATCGCGATTGCTGCCTCTGCCTGCGTGCGTCGGGTCCCTGGAGTGGTGTGGTGGAGCTGGCTGGTGGTGGTGGGGACCGGGGTTGTGGTGTCTGCCAGCGCAGCGGACTTGGCGCCGGATGCAAGTGGGGGGCGGGCTCGCAAGGGCTCGCCCCTCCGCATCGAACGGATCGGCGTCACGGGCGGGGCGCACCCGGCCGTCCGCATCGACATGGACGGCAATGCCGCCCCGACCGCGCACACGCTGCCGGCGAGCGGCGGGCTGCCCGATCGCATCTACGTCGACATTCCCGACGCGACGCCCGACGTCGCGCGCCTGGTGAAGGGGACGGGGCCCGTCCTGCGCGTGCGCGCGGCGCCGCGCCCCGAGGGCGGTAGCCGCGTCGTGATCGAGGTCAAGCCGCGCACGTCGTTCGCGCTGCGCAGCGACGGCGGCAGCGTCGTCGTCGCGATGCAGGGCGACGCCCCCCGGATGCCGCCGGCTCGCCCGGAGGCGACCCGGCGCCAGGAGAAGGCCCGCCCCGTCGCCGTTCCAAAGGTGGCGGCGAAGCCGGCGACGGCCAAGCTCGCACGTGGCCGGCGCGGACAGACGGGTGCGACGCTGCTCGTCGCGGCGCTGAATCCGGCACCCGCGCCGGAGGCCGAGCACGGGCCGGCCGAGCCGCTCGGGCCGGTTTTGACGCCGCCGCTCGACGCGAACGGTGAGAACCTCGAGGTCGGCCTCACGCCGGCGGCCGTGAGGCCGCCGCTCGCGTTGCCGGAGGCGCCCGCTCCGGTCGTCGAGCCGGCGCGCGCGCCGGCGCCGGACGGCCCGGTGGAACCGACCACGTTGGCTGCGGGCGTGCTCACGAGCGTGCACGGAGCACGGTACGTCTGGCCGGACGTGCGCGCGCCCTGGTACGCCGGCGCCGACACCGAGGTGCAGCGCGATCTGCTCGCGAACTGGCGGCGTGGCCTCGAACCCAAGAGCCGTCCGCCCGAGCCGACGACGCCGGCCATGCGGTACCTCCAGGTCGACCTCGAGTTCCTGCGCGTCACGGCGCGGGCCCGCGACGGTGAAGGCCTGCTGGGCGCGCTGCGGAGCTACGAACAGGTCGTCCGCGTCGCGCCTGCCTTCCCCGACGCGCCGCGCGCGGCGTTGATGGTCGCGCTCGTCTATTTGCAGCTCGACTTCGCGCCCGAGGCGCACGCGGCGTTCCGGCAGATGGCGCGCACGTATCCTGCGAGCCCGCTGGTCGGCTACGCGCGGCTCGGCGAGGTGTCGGCCCTGCGGCTGATGCGGCGTCTGGAAGAGGCGCGCCGCGCGCTCGACGCCGTACGCGCGGGGGCGCAGGGCGATCTCGTGTGTCAGGCGCGCCTCGAAGAGGCGGAGCTGGCACGGGCGGGGGGAGACGCGGCGCAGGCGGTGACGCTGCTGCACGCGCTCACGACCGACTGCCCCGGGGTTCTCGCGATGCCGGGCGTGCTGCGCGGCTATGCCGATGCGCTCGCGGCTGCGGGCGACGTTGCCGGGGCGCGGACGCTGCTCGCCATGCCGCGCGAGTCGGGAGGCGACGAAGAGGACGCGCAGCTCGAGTTGTTCGCGGGCCGGCTCGCCGCCGTGGCGGGTGACACGGACGCGGCGCGCGGCGCGTTCGGCCGGGCGCTGCGCATGGACCCGTCGGAGAGCACGCGGATGGAGATCCGCATGCAGCTCGCCCGCCTCGGCGGCGACTACGACCCGGCCGCGTCGGTCGGCGCGCTGCTGCGGATCGCCGAGGGCGAGGGAACCATCGCCCAGCGCGCGACGGCGCTCGGCGAGGCGGCGGACGCGAGCGCGCGGGCCGGGAAGTATGCCGCGGCGATGGCGCTCCTCGATCGGGCGACCGACCTCGGTCCCGAGGGGCAGGCGCAGG
Source organism: Binatia bacterium (assembly GCA_046327955.1). Lineage (GTDB taxonomy): Bacteria > Desulfobacterota > Binatia > DP-6 > DP-6 > JAXLXP01. The sequence goes on from JAXLXP010000004.1 coordinate 118,360, forward strand.
CCGACGGTCGGCGCACGGAGATCCTCGGGCGGTGGATCGCGAAGCTGACGGCGGCGGGCGACGTGGTGGGCGTCGTCGCGGTGTACGCGGCGCACGCGACCGCGGTACACGAGCTCGCCACCCCGGAGGACGGGATCGCGGTGAGCCGGGCCCTGCAGCGCCTCGGGCTCCCCGAGTCGGCCGCGCAGCTCCTCGTGCAGCGGCCGAGCGAGCCGCGTGCCGACGTCGACACGGCCCGGGCCGAGGCCGAACTCGCCGCGGGCGACGCGGCGGCTGCGCGGGCCACCGCCACCCGGGCGCTCGCTGCGCCGGGGCTGGCGCCGGAGGTCGCGACGCGCGCCCGAGCGGCGCTGGCGCGGGCCGCGGTGGCGGCTGGCGATCCTGCCCGCGCGCTGGCGGCGCTCGGCGGCGACGGCGACGCGGCGGTCCGCGCCGAGGTCGCGCGGACGCTCGCGGCGCATCCGGCGACCGCGGAGCACGCGTCCGCGCTCGTCGAGCCGATCGTCGCGGGGACCCTGACGGCGTCGGCCGACACGCTCGTCCTCGCCGGCCAGGCGGCCGACGCGGCGGGCGCCGCGGCGCTGGCGGAGCGTGCGTACGGTGCAGCACTCCGCGGCGGCGTCAAGGGACCGCTGCGCGCGCAGGCCGGCGCCGGCATCGCCCGCCTGGCGCTCGCCCGCGGCGACCGCCGTACCGCGGCGGAGGGGCTCACGGTCGTGGCCGCGAGCGGGGATCGATTCGTCCAGCGTGCGGCGACCGCCGCAGCGCGGGCGCTGGAGCTCGAGAGCGAGGAGGATGGGGATGCACGCTGAGGCCACGCTGATGACGGAGACCGTCGGCGGCGGCGCGGAGTTGGGCGGCCTGCAGCAGGCGTTCGCCACCTTCACCGCGGCGACGGCGCGGCTCGAGCGCGAGTACGCGGCACTACGGACGCGCCTCAAGCGGCTCACCGCCGAGCTGGAAGAGAAGAACCGCCTGCTCGCGGCGAGCCACGAGCGCGAGCGGCGCCTCGAGGCCGAGGCGCTCCGCCAGAGCCGGCTCGCCGCGATGGGCGAGATGGCCGCGATGCTCGCGCACGAGGTCCGCAACCCGCTCGGCGCGATGGAGCTCTTCACCGGGCTGCTGCTCCAGGACCTGCGCGACCGGCCGGAGGCGCAGCGGCTCGCACAGCAGGTCGCGCGCGGGATCGCGGACCTGAACCACCTGGTGACGAACCTGCTCGAGTTCACGCGCACGCGCGTGCCGCGCCGAAACGCGATCGACTGCTGCACGCTCGTCGACGACGCGCTCCGCTTCACGGTCGAGCTGCACGCCACGAGCGCGGCGACGGTCGTGCGCCAGTACGCCGCGCCGCAGGTGTTCGCGCGCGCCGACGCCGATCTGCTGCGCCCCGTGCTGTTGAACCTCGTGCGCAACGCGATGCAGGCGATGCCCGACGGCGGGACGCTCACCGTGCGGGTCGCCACGGAAGCCGATGGCGTCACGATCGAGGTCCGCGACACCGGGCCGGGCATCCCGGCCGGGGAGCAGGAGGCGATCTTCCGCCCGTTCTTCACCAAGCGGACACGGGGGACCGGGCTCGGGCTCGCGGTGGCACGGGAGCTGGTGAAGGGGATGAGCGGCAAGCTGCGGGTCGCGAGCGAGCCGGGCCAGGGCGCGACCTTCACGGTCACGTTGCCGGCGAGCTGAGGAGGAGGGGGATGAACGTGCAGCGCAGGATTCTCGTCGTCGACGATGAGCCGGCCATGCGGCAGGGGCTTGCCGAGGTGCTCGGTCGGGGGGGCTTCGGCGTCGAGCAGGCCGGCACCGCCGAAGACGGCCTCGCTCGCCTCGAGCGTGGCGGCATCGACCTCGTGCTCGCCGATCTCCGGCTGCCGGGGATGAGCGGGCTCGAGCTGCTGGGCGAGATGCGGCGCGTCGGCGCCGAGGCGCCGACGGTGGTCATCAGCGCGCACGGCACCATCGAGGACGCGGTCGCGGCGATGAAGCTCGGCGCGGTCGACTTCCTCAGCAAGCCGTTCTCGCCGAGCGACCTCCTCCACCTGGCTACGCGCCTCACCGAGGAGCGGGCCGAACAGACGGCCGACGGCGGCCGCGGCCGTTCCACCGACGGGCCGCCGGCGCGCCGTCCGATCATCACGCGCGATCCGGCCACGCTCCAAGTGCTCGAGATCGCCGAGAGCGTGGCGTCGAGCCGCGCCCCGGTGCTGATCCAGGGCGAGAGCGGAACCGGCAAAGAGCTCCTCGCGCGCTACCTGCACGAGCGCGGCACCCGCCGCAGCAAGCCGTTCGTGGCGGTCAACTGTGCGGCGCTCCCGCGCGACCTTCTCGAGAGCGAGCTCTTCGGCCACGAACGGGGCGCGTTCACGGGGGCCATCACGCGCAAGGTCGGCAAGTTCGAGCTCGCCAACGGCGGGACGATCCTGCTCGACGAGGTGAGCGAGATGGAGCTGCCGCTGCAGGCGAAGCTCCTGCGCGTGCTTCAGGAGTACGAGGTCGATCGCGTCGGCGGCACGGCGCCCGTGCCGGTCGACGTCCGTGTCGTCGCGACCACCAACCGGCGGCTGCGCGAGATGGTCGACCGCGGCAAGTTCCGCGAGGATCTCTTCTATCGCCTGAACGTGGTGCCGCTCGTGCTGCCGCCGCTGCGCGAGCGGCGCGGCGACATCGAGTTGCTGACCGACCACTTTCTGCGCCGCTATTCGGGTGGCCGCCAGTTGGCGCTCGTGCCCGAGGCGCACGACGTGCTCCGCGAACGGTCGTGGCCCGGCAACGTGCGCGAGTTCGAGCACACGATCGAGCGAGCGGCGCTGCTCGCGCGCTCGGCCATGCTCGAGCCCGACGACCTCGTCGACCGCGACGCGGGACCGCCGCGGCTCGGCCTGGGAAGCCTCGCCGGGCTCACCGTACGGGACATGGAACGCCAGCTGATCTTCGACACGCTCCGCCGCACGAGCAACAATCGCACGCAGGCGGCGCGGCTGCTCGGCATCAGCATCCGCACGCTGCGCAACAAGCTCGCCGAGTACCGCCAACGTGGCGAGCTCGAGGCGATGGGCGCCGCGGGCGAGTGAGGGAGACCGCCATGCCAGGCATCTTGTTCGACCCGACCCTCGAGGGCCTCGCCCGTGCGCTCACGCTGCACCAGCGCCGGCACGAGGTGCTGGCCGCCAACGTCGCCAACGTCGAGACGCCGGGCTATCGCGCGCGCGAGCTCGACTTCAAGGCGGCGCTGCGGTCGGCCTTCGAGGCACGACCGGCGGACGCGGCGCTGGAGGCGGCGACGCCGCCCTCCGCGCCGATCATCGACGACCCGAGCGCGCCGGTCCGCGCCGACGGCAACACGGTGGACGTCGACCTGCAGATGGCCAAGCTCTCCGCCAACGGCGGCAACTACGTGGCCCTGGCCCGCATCCTGGGGCGCCGAGTGGCGCTCCTCCGCCAGGCAATCGAAGGGACGCGCTGATGATGGAGCTCAACCGCACGCTCTCGATCTCGGCCAGTGCGCTGCGCGCCGAGCGCATGCGCCTGGACGTCATCGCCAGCAACCTCGCCAACGTCGCGACGACGCGCACGCCCGAGGGAGGGCCGTATCGCCGCCGCGCGGCCGTGTTCACGTCCGAGCCGATCGAGAGCCCCTTCGGGGATGCCCTCGCCGCGCTCGGACAGGACGGCGAGGCCCTGCGTGGCGTGGGCGTGGCGAACGTCGTCGAGGATCAGACGCCGCCGCGCATGGTGTTCGAGCCCGGCAATCCCGACGCCGACGCGCAGGGGTACGTCGCCTACCCGAACGTGAACCCGGTGCTCGAGATGGTCGACCTCACCGCCGCCAGTCGTGCGATGAGGCGAACGTGCAGGTGATCGCCGCGACCAAGCGGCTGGCGGAGGCGGCGCTGTCGATCGGCGCATAGGTAGAGGACGACGACCATGGACGTCACCAAGATCGGAGCTGCGCTGCCCGCGCTGCCGGCCACCCCGGCTGCGGGGGCGACGCCAGCCGGCACGGGCGGGTTCGGCGCGGTCCTCAAGGATTCGATCGCGCAGGTGAACTCGCTGCAGGGCAAGGCGGACGAGGCGATCACCGACCTCGCCACCGGCAAGCAGGGGAGCCTCCACGACACGATGCTCTCGCTCGAGAAGGCCGAGCTGTCGTTCCGCCTCATGATGCAGGTCCGCAACAAGATCGTGGAGGCCTACCAGGAAGTCCTGCGGATGCAGGTCTGAGCCGCGCTAGTCCCTTCCCATGAACGCACGCTTTCAACAGGTCTTCTCGAACCTGATCGGGTTCTTCGCGGCGCAGCCGCCCGCGCGACGGGTCTCGCTCGTGGTCGTCGCCCTCGGCTCCGTGGGCCTCGTCCTCGGCGTGACGTGGTGGGTGCAGCAGCCGATCTACCGGCCGCTGTTCACCAACCTCTCCCCCGACGACGCGGGCGCGATCGTAGAGGCGCTCAAGGGCCAGAAGGTCCCGTTCCAGCTCGAGGACGGCGGCCGCGCGGTGCTCGTGCCGTCCGAGCGGCTCTACGAGATGCGGCTCACCCTCGCGAGCAAAGGGCTCCCGGAGGGGGGCGGCGTCGGCTTCGAGCTGTTCGACCGCCAGACGCTCGGGCAGACCGACTTCCTGCAGCGCCTCAACTACCAGCGCGCGCTCCAGGGCGAGCTGGCGCGCACGATCGGACAGCTCGGCGGCGTCGAGTCGGCGCGCGTCCACCTGGCGCTTCCCGAGCGCTCCCTGTTCGTGGCGCAGAACCGGCGGCCGTCGGCGTCGGTGGTGGTGAAGCTGGCGCAGGGCCGCACCCTGTCGCGCGGCCAGATCGACGGTATCGTCCACCTGGTGGCGGCGAGCGTCGAGGGACTCGAGGCGGACGCGGTCACCGTCGTGGACGAGGGCGGGCGCATTCTCACGAGCGACCGCCAGGGACCCGACACCGCCGGCGTCTCGGGCCAGACGCTCGAGTACCAGCAAAGCTTCGAACGTTCGGTCGAGGACCGCGTCGAGAGCATGCTCGGTGCCGTCGTCGGGCGCGAGCGGGTGATCGCGCGCGTGTCGGCGACCCTCGACTTCGCGCGCGTCGAGCGGACCGAGGAGACGTTCGATCCGGACAAGACGGCGGTCCGCTCCGCGCACACGACGAAGGAGTCGTCGACCAGCGGGCGCGGCGCGGGCGGCGCCCCGGGCGTCCAGTCGAACCTCACGAACGACGCGGCCGCCACCGCGGGGGGCGAGGCACCCAAGTCGGAGCGCAAGGACGAGACACAGGCCTACGAGGTCTCGAAGACCATCTCGCGGACGGTCGCGCCGGTGGGCGCGGTGAAGGCGCTGTCGGTCGCCGTGATGATCGACGGCACGTACGCCGGCGAGGGCGACCAACGGAAGTTCACGCCGCGGCCGCAGGAGGAGCTCGACCGCCTGAAGGAGCTCGTCAAGAACGCCGTCGGTTTCAACGAGGACCGCGGCGACAAGATCGAGGTGTCGAGCGTGGCCTTCCAGACCGAGACGCTCCCGCCCGGCGAGGGGATCATGGGGACGGTGTTGCGGTGGGTGCCGCCGGTGGCGACCCGGCTCCTCGGCGTCGCGTTCGCCGCCTTCATGCTGCTCAACGTCATCCGGCCGATGATCCTGGCGCTCGGCGCCCCCCGCGAAGGCGGCTTCGGCACCGGACGGGTCGCGGGCGGGGACGGCGCCGCGGCGGCGGTCACGCGCGAGAACCAGACCCTCACGCGCGAGAACCCCGAGCGTGCCGCGGCACTGATCCGCGAGTGGCTCCTCGAGGGCCCGGCGGGACGCAGGCGTAGGGTGATGGCCGACGAGCTCCCCGCGCTCCGGCAGCCGCGTCTGTCCGGCCCGCCCGCCGGCATCGAGAAGGCGGCGACGTTCCTGGTGACGCTCGGCCAGGACGCGGCCAACGACATCTTTCGCCACCTGGGCGAGACCGAGGTCCGGCAGCTCTCGGCGGCGATGGCGCGACTGCGGGCGATCCGCCTCGAGCATGCCGCCGCGGTGCAGGAGGAAGCGTGGCGGTGGCTGTCGAGCCGCGCCGGCTACCTGATCGACGGCGAGCAGTTCGTGCGCGCACTCCTCGCGGCCCGCGCCGCGGCCGGTGCACCGAAAGAACAGAAGATGATGCGCGAGTTCGCGCCGGAGCCGGGGACCAACGTGCTCGCCAGCGCGCTCGAGCCGGTCTCGGCCAAGGTGATCGGCCAGGTGCTCGGCGCCGAGCATCCGCAGGTGGTCGCGTTCGTGCTCGCCAACCTCGCGCCGCGCCAGGCGGCCGACGTTCTGCCGCTGTTGCCGGAAGACCTCCAGGCCGACGTCATCCTCCGGATGGCGGACCTGAAGAGCGTCTCGGAGGACGTGGTCACGGAGGTCGGGAGGGTGCTGCAGGGACAGGTGCAGAGCCTCGGCGCCTCCACGACGTCGTCGCTGCTCGGCGGCACGAAGCTGGTCGCCGACATCATGAACCTGGTCGACAATGCGGTCGAGGGCCGCGTGTTCAGCTTCCTCGAGGAGCAGGCGCCCGAGCTGGCCGAGAACGTGCGCAACCTCATGCTGACGTTCGAGGATCTCGGTCGACTCGAGAACCGCGAGATGCAGCAGCTCCTGAAGGAGATCCCGCGCGACGACTTGCTGATGGCGCTCAAGACCGCGAGCCAGACGATGAAGGACAAGATCTTCGGCAACATCTCGAAGGCCGCGGCCGAGATCCTGAAGGACGACCTCAGCATGATGGGTCCGGTCAAGCTCAAGGACGTCGAGAAGGCACAGACCAACATCGTCGCGATCGCGCGGCGGCTCGCGGAGGAAGGGAAGATCAACCTCGGCGGTGGTGGGGAGGACCTTGTCTGACTTCCGGCCGCTCGCGTTCGGCGAGGAGCCCTCGCGGCCGTCGGGCTTCCATCCGCTCACGCCGGCCGGGACCGAGGCCGCGCGTGGCGAGGTCCGCGCGACCGTCCCCGAACCGTCCGTCCCCGAGGAGAGCGGGGAGAGCGAGGAGGCACGCCGGGCTTTCCAGGCGGGCTACGAGCTCGGACGCGAGGAGATGGCGAGCCAGGTGGAGCAGGTCGCGGAGTCGCTGCTCAAGTCGCTGGAGGAGCTGGCGCAGTTCCGCGCGCGTCTGCGTGAGCGCTACGAACGTGAGCTGCTCGACCTCGCGGTCGAGGTCGCGCGCAAGATCGTGCAGCACGACGTCGCGGAGCACCCGGAGCGCTGGCTCGGCATGATCCGCACGGCGGTCCTGCGTCTGGTCGAGCGGGAGCAGATCGTGGTCCGCGTGCCGCCCCCGCTCGGCGAGTACCTGCGCGGCACGGTCGCCGAGCTGCGTGCGACGCTCGACGGCGTCAAGGGCCTCGAGCTGGTGGACGACCCCAGCCTGCCGCCCGGCGGCTGTGTCGTCGAGAGCCGCTTCGGCGAGGTCGACCTGGGCATCGAGACCCAGATCACCGCCACCGCCGAGGCGCTCGCCGGGTCGGACGAGTGATGGCCGTGGACGACCTGAGCCTCCTGCGTGCGGCCATCCCGGCCGCGCCGGGGGAGATCGACCTGGCGCGAGCGCGTCTGGAGCTCGCCGCGCTCGACCCCCTGCGCGTGAGCGGGCGCGTGACCGACGTCATCGGGCTCGTGATCGAGGCGACCGGACCCGGTGCGCCCGTCGGCTCGCTCTGTCGCATCGGTGGCCCGGGACCCGGCGGCATTCCCGCCGAGGTCGTGGGCTTCCGATCCGGCCGTGTATTGCTGATGCCGCTCGCCGACGTGGCCGGCGTGGCGCCCGGCAGCCGCGTCGTCCTCATGCGCCAGCACCCACTCGTGCGGGTCGGCGACGGCATGCTCGGCCGGGTGCTCGATGGCTTGGGCCGACCGCTCGACAGTCGCGGCCTGCTCGAGACCGAGACCGAGTATCCGCTCTACGGCCAGCGCCTGAACCCGCTCGAGCGCCGGCCGATCCGCGCGCCGCTCGACCTCGGCATCCGCGCGATCAACGCGCTGCTCACGTGCGGGCAGGGGCAGCGGCTCGGCATTTTCGCCGGCTCGGGGGTCGGCAAGAGCGCGCTGCTCGGCATGATGGCGCGCTACACGCGCGCCGAGGTGACCGTGATCGGGCTCATCGGCGAGCGTGGGCGGGAGGTCCGCGAGTTCATCGAGCGCGACCTCGGGGTCGGCCTCGAGCGGGCGATCGTCGTGGCCGCCACGTCCGACCAGCCGCCGCTGGTGCGCATCCGGGGCGCGTTCCTCGCCACCACCATCGCCGAGTACTTCCGCGACCAGGGGCGTGACGTGCTCCTCATGATGGATTCGCTCACGCGCGTGGCGATGGCGCAGCGCGAGGTCGGACTGTCGGTGGGCGAGCCGCCGTCGGCACGCGGGTACACGCCGTCGGTGTTCGCGCTCATGCCGCGCCTGCTCGAGCGGGCGGGGCAGGGCAGCACGGGCAGCATCACCGGGCTCTACACCGTGCTCGTCGAGGGCGACGACATGAACGAGCCCATCGCCGACACGGCGCGCTCGCTGCTCGATGGGCACATCGCGCTCTCGCGCCGGCTCGCCAGCGAGGGCCATTTCCCGGCGATCGACGTGCTCGGCTCGATCTCGCGCGTGATGATCGACCTCGTTTCGCCCGAGCACCAGGCGGCCGCCGCCCGGGTGCGGAGCTGGCTGGCGACGTACCGCGACGCCGAAGACCTGATTCAGATCGGAGCGTACGCACGCGGCAACAGCCCGGCGATCGACGATGCGGTCGCCCACCTGCCGACGATCACCGGCTTCCTGCGCCAGCCGTTGCACGAGCCGGCGACGCTCGCGGACAGCGCGGCCGCGCTGCGCGGCCTGACGGGCTGAGCCGGACGATGGCATTTCGCTTTCGACTCGCCCGCGTGCTCCGGCTGCGCACCCAGCTCCGCCGCCAGGCCCAGGAGCAGGTGGCGCGTGTCGCCGCCGAGCTCGCGCGGGTGCGCGAGGAGGAGGCCGCGGTCCGGGCTGCACGGACGGCCGTCCGCACGGCCGAGGAAGCCGCGCTCACTGGCGGCGTCGCGGTCGACGACCTGCGGCGCGGCCGTGCCTGGGAGGATGTGCTCGACGCGCGGGCGACGGACCTCGCTCGCGCGGGCGAGGAGACCGTCGCGCGGCTGGGGCACGTACGCGACGGGTTGGTCACGCGGCGCAAAGAGGAGCGGCAGCTCGAGCGTCTGGGCGACCGTGCGCGCGAGCGGCACGAGGCAGAGGAAGAGCGCGCGGGGATGGTTCTGCTCGACGATCTCGTGCTCCGGCGGCGGGGGAGGTAGCGACCGATGCGGCTCATGCGACTGTTGGTGCTGGTGGGACTCGTGCTCAAGGTCGCGTTGGCCGGGGCGCTGTGGTGGGAGAGCACGGCGCTCGCCGAGGGCGACGCCAAGAAGGCCGAGGCAAAGGCCACCGAGGGCGACAAGGGCGCACCGTCGGACCTGCCAGTGGCGGCGGAGCTGCTCGCCAAGGCGCGCGGCTTTCGCCAGCTCCTCGAAGCCGTGATGGCCCGCCAGGCCGAGCTCGACGCGCGCGAGAAGACCCTCGCGGCACGCGAGGAGACGCTCAAGTCGCTCGAGAAGACGGTCGGCGAGCAGGTGGCCCGCCTCGAGGGCATGACCAAGACGCTGGCGAAGGGGCCGGGGGGCGGGGCCACCGGCGCGGGCGTGGCGGCCACGGGGCCGGCGGGACTCACCAAGATCTACGAGACCATGAAGGCGGAGGAAGCCGCGCCGATCCTCGACAAGATGGACGAGGCGACGGTGCGCGACATCCTGGGGCGCATGAAGGAGAAGCAGATCGGGGCCATCCTGGCCGCGATGGAGCGCGACCGCGCGGTGGCGATCACGAAGGCGCTCGCCGCCCCGCGCCGTGACGCCGCCGTGCACTGACGCGCGCACGTCGCATCCTGCCGGGCGCGGTCGGCATTTGCCGCCGCCTCGTCGGGCGCGCGGTAAGCCCGGTGCGGCTCCCCGTGCGGCACCGGCCTTGCTCCCTCGGCGCTTGCGATGCAACTCCCGGCCACGACCCCTATCCCGGGGCAGCCCGAGGCGCCCGGCACGGCGACGCCGGTCGTCGCCGCCGGCGGAGAGCCGGCGGGACCGGCGACCGCCTTTGCGGCCTTGCTCGCCGCGCTGGGGGAGGCTGCGCTGCCCGGGACGCCGCTGCCCGATGCCGAGGGCGGTGCGACGTCGCCGGCGCACACCGACCAGGCCGGCGGCGAGGACGACGGCACGACGACGGACTCGTCCGATCAGGATGCGGCGCTCGCCGGTGCCGCGGCGGCCGCGCTCGTCGCGGCGGCGGCCGCTGCACCCGCACCGGTCGCCGCGCCAGCGGCGGCCGGGACCGCGACGGAGGCCTCGACGCCGCCGCCCGCGGCGGCGCCATCCGCGACCGGATCGCCGCCGGCCGAGGCGGCGGCCACGCCGGTGCCGGAGGGTCCGACCGTGGCCGAGGGCGCGAGCGCGCCGGCGCAGGCCACGGCCACGGGTGCGCCGACACCGGTGGCGACTTCCGAGGGAGAGCTCGGCGGCAGAGGGCAGGATCAGGTGGTGGTGGAGGATGGTGGTCCCGGTGGCGATGGTCATGGCGAGACCCGCACCCATCGGGCCACGGGGAGGAAGCACGCCCCCTCTGCCCCGAGCCCTCTCCTTCGGAGAAGTCGGCTGCGGCGCCGACGACCGCGGCCGCTGCTCGGCGCGTGGCGGAGCGCCAGCTCGAGCAGGCGGTCGGCCAGGCCGGTGCCGCGGCGGCGGGCCCGGCCCGCGCGACGATCGCGGAGCGCAACGCAGCGGCGCCGCGCGCGGGAACGCCGCCGCCGGCACACGAGGGGCCCGCGACGGCGGTCGCGGCGGTCGCCGAGCCGGGCACGCTGCAGAGCGGCGCCGACCGGGGCGCGGGTGGCCCGGCTGGGGACGGCGCCGAGCATGCGCCGCTGCAGGCCGCGTCGCAGCCCGAGCCGGCGCAGCTCGTGCCGGCGCACGGCCGTGGCGTGGCGGCCGATTCCGCGCCCGCCGTGCCCGCCCGCTCGGTCGAGCCGCCGCTGCGCGACCTCGAGCAACTGGTCGCGCTCGACCAGGCGCACCGCCCGCTGCACGTGCGCGACACCGGCGGCGAGATGCGCGTTTCGGTCGAGCCCGCGGGCATGGGGTCCGTCGAGCTACGGGTCTCGGTGCAGGCCGACGCGGTGCACGCGAGCTTCACCGCGTCGCACGAGGCCACGCGTGACGCCCTCGCGCAGCACCGCCCGCAGCTCGAGGCCGCGCTCCAGCGCTCGCAGCTCAAGCTCGAGGGCTTCACGGTGGGGCTCGGGCAGCAGCACCAGCCGCGCGATCCCGGCGGCCAGCCCGATGGCCGGTTCCTGCCGCCGGGCGGCGTGCCGCCCGGCCGGCCCATCGATCCCGTGACGGTCGCTCCGGCGCCCGTTCCCGTCACGCGGGGCCCGGGCGCCCTGAGTCTACGCGCATGAACACGAACCTCGATCCGACCACGCTCCTCGGTTCCGCGACCAGCGTGAGCGACGCGGCCGACACCAAGAATCGCGTGAAGACGAACGAGAGCGTCTCGCAGAACGAGTTCCTCAAGCTGTTCATCACGCAGCTCCAGAACCAGGACCCGATGTCACCGATGGACACCGAGCAGCTCACGGCCCAGCTGGCGCAGTTCTCGAGCCTGGAGAAGCTGACCAGCATCGACCAGCAGCTCGGCAAGCTCGCGACGAAGGACACCAGCAGCAGCAGCCGCGCCGAGGTGCTCTCCCTGCTTGGCAAGACCGTCGACTACGACGGCAGCACGATGGCCGTGTCCGCCGGCAAGCCGGCGCCGGTCACCTTCACGCTGCCGAAGGACGCGGCCGAGGTCGCGGTGAGCGTGCGGACGACGGACGGCAAGCTCGTGCGCACGGTCCAGCTCGGCGAGCTCGCGGCCGGCGAGCAGACGTTCGCGTTCGACGGCAAGGACGAGAACGGCCAACTCGTGAAGGACGGCAACTACAAGGTGGACGTGGGCTGGAGCACCAAGCACGGCGCGCGGCTGGTCCCGCTGTCGCTCGTGAGCCGCGGGGTCGTGGACGGCGTGGACCTCGCGGCCGACCAACCGACGCTGCTGATCGGCAGCCGCCGCCTCACGCTGGATCAGGTGCGCCAGGTGCGCACCGCCGCCGACGCTTCGTAACTACCCCGCAGCTCGACACTCAGGAGGACATGCATGGCGATCGTGGGAGCGCTCTCGACCGGACGCAGCGGCCTGATCAACAGCGGCGCCGCCCTCGGCGTCATCGGCAACAACATCGCGAACGTGAGCACGGTCGGCTTCAAGGGGAGTCGGACCGAGTTTGCCGATCTCATCTCGGCCGAGGCGGGAGGCGAGGTGGGCAAGATCGGCCTGGGCTCGCGCATCCGGGCGATTCGCACGCTCTTCGGGCAGGGGCCGGTCGAGGCGACGGGCCGCTCGCTCGACATGGCTCTCGACGGGCAGGGCTTCTTCGTCCTGCGCGAGGGGACGGCGCAGGTGTTCACGCGCGCGGGGAACTTCGGCCTCAACCCCGATGGCGCCGTGATCAACACCATCGGGCTGCCGCTCCAGGGCTTTCCGCTCGACGCGGCGGGCGACATCTCGGGCGGGATCACGGACGTCACGGTGGCGGGCCTCAGCTCGCAGGCCGCGCAGACGGAGAACGCGACGGTCAAGGGCAACGTGCAGTCCGACGCGGACCTCAAGGACGCCGGCCTCGGCCTCGGTCCCGGCGTCTTCGACCCGACGAACTTCCAGAGTGCGTTCGACTCCTCGAACTTCACCACGACCGTGCAGGTCTACGACTCGCTCGGCCAGCAGCACGACATGACGCTGTTCTTCACGAAGACCACGACCGCCGGGCAGTGGACGGTGAACGCCGGCGTGGACGACGGCGACGTCACGGGCGGAACGGCTGGCAACCTCAACATCGTCGGCTCGAGCACGCTCGTGTTCAGCCCGAGCGGCGGCGTGACCAGCGGCAGCCCGCTCACCTGCACGATCGGCGCGGGGTTCACCGGCGCCACGGCGGGGCAGGCGATCACCGTCAAGCTCGACGAGATGAAGCAGCTCGCCAGCCCCTCGGGCGTGAACTACGTGATTCAGGACGGCTTCGGCGCGGGCGGTCTCACCAGCCTGTCCGTGGACGCCAAGGGCGTCTTGTCGGCCACCTTCGACAACGGCCAGACGCGGCCGCTCTACCAGCTCGGCATCGCGCGCTTCGCGGCGCCCGAGGGGCTCGCGCCCGCCGGCAACGCCACGTACCGTGCCACGATCGACTCGGGCCCGGCGGCGATCGCCACCGCGCAGGCGCAGGGCAACGGCTCGGTCGTGGCCTCGGCGCTCGAGCAGTCGAACGTCCAGATCGCGCAGGAGTTCATCGACCTGATCAGCCAGCAGCGCTCGTTCCAGGCCAACGCCCGGGTCATCTCCGCCAGCGACTCGCTGCTCGGCGACCTGATCAACATCATCCGGTAGTCACCCTCGTCCCGGCGGGGCGGGCGCCGCCCGCCCCGCCGGTCACGTTCCCGTCTCCGCCGTCCCGTCTCGGGACAAGGCCTTGACCCGCGCGCGCCGCCGGCCCCCGTCCCGTCGGCGTTTTGTCCCCGCCCCCCGTGGCACCGGCGTTGCTGTTGTCCGGGCGCGCGGTGGGAGCTGCGCGCGGAGGGCATCATGGCCGAGACGAAGGCCGACGCAGCGCAGGACGGGGCACCAGCAGCAGAGCAGAAGGGCGGCAAGGGCAAGCTCTTCATCATCCTCGGTGTGGTCGCGCTCCTCGCCGCGGGTGGCGCCGGGTACGTGCTCTTCCTGCGCAAGCCGCCGCCGGACGCGGATGCCGAGGCCGCCGTCGAGAGTGGCGAGCACGCGGGTGGCGAGAAGGCCGCCGGACACGGCGGGGGCCACGGCGGCGGAGGCGGTGGCAAGGCCGCGGCGGAGATGGGGGCGATCGAGGCCCTCGACCCCTTCATCGCCAACCTCGCCGACGAGGACGGCCGGCGATACCTGAAGGCGACGCTGCAGCTCGAGTTCTTCGACGCGCACGCGCCGGACGACCTCAACGCGCACATGCCTCAGATCCGCGACCTGGTCCTCACGCTCTTCACGAGCAAGACGTTCGCGGACATCCGCACGCCCGAGGGCAAGGGGCTGCTGCGGGAGGAGATCATCAACCGCATCAACCGCGTGCTCCGCCACGACGTCGTGAAGGCGATCTACTTCACGGAGTTCATCGTCCAGTAGGCCGTGTCGGATGAGTGACATTCTCTCCCAGGACGAGGTCAATGCGCTCCTGCAGGGCATGCAGGAGGGGGCCGTCCCGGCGGCTGGCGAGGCCCCGGGGGCCGAGCTGGCGGGTGTCCGCACGCTCGACCTCACGAGCCAGGAGCGCAGCCTGCGCGGGCGGCTGGCGGGCCTCGAGCTGGTCACGGACCGCTTCGCCCGTGCCTTGCGCAACACGCTCGGGACCTTCTTCGGCGTGATCCCGAACGTCGGCGTGGGCGGCATCGAGCTGCTCAAGTTCGGCACGTTCATCGAGCGGTTGCCGCGTCCCGTGAGCCTGCAGCTCTTCAAGCTCACGCCGCTGCGCGGGCAGGGCCTGGTCGTCATGACGCCGCCGCTGGTGACCGCGCTGCTGCAGGTGTTCTTCGGCGGGGCGCCCGGGAAGCAGACGGCGATGCCGGCGCGCGAGTTCTCGCCGATCGAGCTGCGGGTGCTCGAGCGGCTCGGGACGAAGGTGCTCGCCGACCTGCGTGAGGCCTGGCGACCGGTCGAGCCGATCGAGTGCAGCTTCGTGTGCGCGGAGTCGAACCCGGTGTTCGCGACGATCTGTTCGACCAGCGACCTCGTGCTCACCTTCGAGATGCGGATCGGCGTCGAGGGGTGCGAGGAGATCCCGCTCGCGGTGTGCTTTCCGAACGCGTCCCTCGATCCGATCCGGGCGGCGCTCCAGCAGCTCCAGGTGAGCGGCGAGGAGGACGTCGCGGCGGAGGCGGTGTGGGTCGAGAAGCTGCGCGCGGCGCTCGCGGACGCGGAGGTCGGGGTCAGCGCCGAGCTCGGCACGGCGACGATGCCCATGCGCAAGGTCCTCGAGCTCGCGGTGGGCGACGTGATTCCGCTCGGCACGGGTCGCGAGGGCCCGGTGCTCGTCCGGGTCGAGGGGTTTCCGCACTGGGTGGGCGCGCCGGGGATCGCCGGCGGCAACAACGCCGTGCGCGTGACGGCACGCCTCTAGGCGTCGGTCGGGACGCGGCGGTCGGGGGGAGGAGATCGGGATGGCAGAGGAGACGGCGAGCGAGACCGACGCGGCGGGGGTGCCGCGCAATTTCGACCTGCTGCTCGACATCCCGCTCGAGGTGACGGTCGAGATCGGCCGCGCGCGCATCCCGCTGCGCGACCTGCTCGCGCTGACGCCCGGGTCGGTCGTCGAGCTCGCAAAGATGGCGGGCGAGCCCCTCGACGTGCTCGTCAACGGCAAGCCGATCGCGCGGGGCGAGGCGGTCATGGTGGGCGACAAGTTCGGCGTGCGGCTGACGGACGTGATCAGCCCCTCCGAGCGGGTGAAGGGACTCAAGTGATGGAGATCGGCGCGATGGTCGCGGCGATCCTGCTGGCGGGAGCGGGTGCGCTCGTGCTCTGGCTGCGGCGCCCGCAGACGCCGGACGGCAGCGCCATCCGGCTCGTGACGAGCCGGTACCTCGGCGCCAAGCGGTTCCTCACGCTGGTCGAGGTGGACGGCGAGCGGCTGCTGCTCGGGCTCGCGGGCGACCAGGTGTCGCTGGTCGCACGGCTCGGTGCGGGGCGCGCCGGACACGTCGAGGAGCACGCGTGAGGCACGCCCGGCTCGCCCTCGCGCTCGTGGCGCTGCTCGTGCCGGTCGTGGCGCACGCGGCCGGCCTCCTGCCGTCGGTCTCGCTGCAGATCGGCGGCGAGGAGCGCATCACGACGCCGCTCCAGGTGGTGGCGCTGCTCACCGTCTTGTCGCTCGCGCCGGCGATGCTGATCACGCTCACGGCGTTCGTGCGGATCGTGATCGTGTTCTCGTTCCTGCGCCAGGCGGTGGGTACCCAGCAGATGCCGCCGAACCAGGTCATCGTCTCGCTCGCGCTGTTCCTCACGTTCTTCGTGATGCGCCCGGTGCTGGGCGAGATCCAGGAGCACGCGCTGCAGCCCTACCAGCAGGAGGAGATCGGCGAGGCCGAGGCGATGCAGCGCGCGTACGACCCGTTGCGCCACTTCATGCTGCGGCAGACGCGCGAGAAGGACCTCGCGTTGTTCGTGGGGGCGAGCGGCGTCGCGCAGCCGGCCACGCCCGACGACGTTCCGCCGCAGGTGCTGCTGCCGGCGTTCCTCATCTCCGAGCTGAAGACCGCATTCCAGATGGGGTTCCTCATCTACATTCCGTTCCTGATCCTCGACATGGTGGTGGCATCGGTCCTCACCTCGATGGGGATGATCACGCTGCCGCCGGCGCTGATCTCGTTGCCGTTCAAGTTGATGCTGTTCGTGCTGGTCGACGGCTGGAACGTACTCACCGGCTCGCTGGTCGAGAGTTTTCACTAGGGGGAGGTGTCGCGTGGGGGTGGAATCCATCATCGGGATCGGTCGGGGCGCGCTGGAGCTGACGTTCGCACTCGCCGGCCCGGTGCTCCTCTTCGGCCTGATCGCCGGCCTCATGGTCAGCGTCTTCCAGGCGATGACGCAGATCAACGAGATGACCCTCACGTTCATCCCGAAGATCGCGGCGACGGCCGCGGCCCTGCTGCTGTTCGGTCCGTGGATGCTGACGAAGCTGGTCGGGTTCACCACGACCCTGTTCCAGAGCCTGCCGACCTACGTGCGCTGAGCATGCCGATCCCCGATCCCATCCCGTTCCTGCTCGTGCTGGCCCGCGTCGCCGGGCTCGTGCTGGCGGCGCCGCTGTTCGGCCACCTGCTCGTGCCGCTGCGCGTGCGCATCGGTCTGGCGGTGCTGCTCACGGTGGCCCTCGTGCCGGTCGTGCCGCCGCCGGTGGCGCTGCCGACGTCGCTCTGGGGCCTGGGCGGCGCGGTCGCCGCGGAGTCGGCGCTCGGGGCGCTCATGGGGTTCGTGGCGCAGCTCGTGTTCGCCGGGGCGCAGCTCGGCGGGCAGCTGGCGGGCATCCAGATGGGCTTCGGCATGGCCAACCTGATCGACCCGCAGGCGCACGCGCAGGTGACGGTCGTCGCCGAGTGGCAGTCGCTGATCACGCTGCTCGTGTTCGTGCTCCTGGACGGCCACCACCTGCTGATCCGCGCCATGATCGAGAGCCTGCGCGTCGCGCCGGCGGGCGCGCTCGTGCTCGCGCCGACGGCGCTGCGCGACGCGGTCGGGCTCGCGGGCGACGTCTTCGCCACCGGCGTGCGGCTCGCCGCGCCAGTGCTGATCGTGCTGCTGCTCACCAACGCGGCGATGGGCGTGCTCGCGCGCACGATCCCGCAGCTCAACGTGTTCGTGGTCGGCTTTCCGGTGAACGTCGGCGTGGGCCTGCTCGTGACCGGCGCGGCCCTCCCGTTCGCGGTGCGCTTCCTGGGGGCGCGCTTCACGGCGCTCGAGCCGACGCTCGGTGCGCTCGTGCGAGGGCTGACCCATGGCTGAGTTCGGGCAGGGCACCGAGAAGCCGACTCCGAAGCGCCTCGAGAAGGCGCGCGAAGAGGGCCAGGTCGCCGTCTCGCCGGAGGTGAGCCCGGTCGCCGTCCTGTTCACCGCGCTCCTGATCGGGACCTGGTGGATGCCGGCGCTGCTGCAGCGCGAGCGCGCCCTGCTGCGCGGTTGGCTCGCGGCGGTGGGGCCGATGGCCGCGCGCGGCGACGTCGACTGGCCCCGGCTCGGCCACGGAGCGCTCGAGCTCGGAAGCCTGCTGGTGCCGTTCTTTTTCGCCACCGCGGCCGTCGGCACGACCGCGGTCGTGGCGCAGGTGGGGTGGAACCCGCGGCCGCAGTCGATCCTGCCCAAGCTGGAGAAGCTGTCGTTGGCGAAGGGCCTGCAGCGCGTGTTCTCGGCGGGTGGGGCGATGAACTTGCTGAAGGCGGTCGTGAAGATCGTGGCGGTCGGTGCCATCGCGTACGGAACGATCAAGGCCGGGACGCTCGCCGCGGTGGCGGCCCCCGCGATGCGCGTCGACGAGATCCTCACGCTGGCCGGCGCGGACGTCGGGCGGCTGCTCCGGACGATGGCGGTCGCGCTCGCCGTGGTGAGCGGCCTCGACTACTTCTGGCTTCGCTGGCGGCACGAGCAGAGCCTCATGATGACGCCGTCCGAGGTGAAGGACGAGGCGCGCCAGAGCGAGGGCAACCCGCAGGTGCGGGGGCGGTTCCGCAAGGCGCACAAGGAGATCGCCAAGCGCCGCATGCTGGCGGACGTGGCCCGTGCGGACGTCGTCCTCACCAACCCGACGCACGTCGCGGTCGCCCTGCGCTATCGCGCCGAGGAGGGCGCGGCCCCGCGGGTTCTGGCCAAGGGCGCGGAGGAGATGGCGCAGCGGATCAAGGACGCGGCGCGCCGTGCCGGGGTGCCGATCGTCGAGCGGCGGGCGCTCGCCCGCGCGCTCTTCCGGGCCGTCGAGGTCGGCTCCGAGGTCCCGCCCAACCTCTATCGCGCGGTGGCGGAGATCCTCGCCTACGTCTACTCGCTGCGCGGCCTGCGCGCGGAGGTCCGGTAGCCCATGGCGGCGAGCGCCACCACCACCCGCTCCGCCCCGATGGCGGGCGCCATCGCGACCGGCGAGCTGCTGGTCCCGATCGCGATGCTGGCGGTCGTGCTCATCATGGTGATGCCGCTGCCGCCGTTCCTGATCGACGTGCTGCTGGCGGTCTCGATCTCGGTATCGCTCGTCATCCTCATGATGAGCATGTACATCCACAAGCCCCTCGAGTTCTCGACGTTCCCGTCGGTGCTCCTGGTGGTGACGCTCTTCCGGCTGGCGCTGAACGTCGCGTCGACGCGCCTCGTCCTCCTGCACGGCGGGGACGGATCCGGTGCCGCGGGCCACGTGATCCAGGCCTTCGGCAACTTCGTGGTCGGCGGCAACTACGCCGTCGGCGTGGTCGTGTTCCTCATCCTCGTGGTGATCAACTTCGCCGTGATCACCAAGGGCTCGGGCCGCATCGCCGAGGTGGCCGCGCGGTTCACCCTCGACGCGATGCCGGGCAAGCAGCTCGCGATCGACGCGGAGTTGAACAGCGGCATGATCACCGAGGCCGACGCGCGCGCGCGCCGGCGAGCGGTCGAGGAAGAGGCGGACTTCTACGGCGCCATGGACGGTGCCAGCAAGTTCGTCCGCGGCGACGCGGTGGCGGGCCTCGTCATCGTCGCGATCAACATCCTGGGCGGGTTCTTCATCGGGGTGATCCAGCAGGGCATCGACATCGCGACCGCGGCGCAGACGTACACGACGCTGACGGTCGGTGACGGGTTGGTCTCGCAGATCCCGGCGCTGCTGATCTCGACCGCCGCCGGCATCATCGTGACGCGCGCATCGACCGGCGCGGACCTCGGCAGCGAGGTGACCGGGCAGCTCTTCGCCAACCCGCGTGTGCTCTGGATCGTGACCGGCATCCTCGGGCTGTTCGCGCTGCTGCCGGGTCTGCCGTTCCTGCCGTTCGTGGCGATGGCGGGCGTGACCGGCTCGATCGCGTTCCAGGGCGGGCTGCGCCCGCTGGCGGCGGGCGCCACGGCCGAGGGAACGCCCGGGGCGCCGGCCGCGCGACCGAAGGAGGAGCGGCCGGAGCAGCTCCTCGCGCTCGACCTGATGGAGCTCGAGGTCGGGTTCGAGCTCGTGTCGCTGGTCGAGGGCAGCGGCGGCGTGGCGCTCGGCGGCGGCGGGTTGGTCGAGCGGATCAAGACGCTGCGCCGCCAGCTCGCGCTCGAGATGGGATTCATCGTTCCGCCGATCCACATCCGCGACAACCTGGAGCTCAAGCCGAACCACTACGTGATCCTGCTGAAGGGGATCGAGATCGCCCGCGGCGACGTGCGCCCGGGCTCGTTCCTGGCGATCAACCCGGGGACGGCGACGGCGCCGATCTCGGGCGTACCGACCAAGGAACCGGCGTTCGGCCTCGACGCGCTCTGGATCGCGGCGTCGGAGCGCGACCGAGCGCAGCTCGCGGGCTACACGGTCGTCGACGGCGGCACGGTGATCGTCACGCACCTGACCGAAGTGGTGCGCAAGCACGCGCACGAGCTGCTCGGCCGCCAGGAGGTGCAGGCGCTGCTCGATCAGGTGGCGAAGACGCGGCCGAAGGTCGTCGAGGAGCTGGTGCCGCAGCAGCTCACGGTCGGCGGGGTCCAGAAGGTGCTGCAGAACCTGCTGCGCGAAGGGGTGTCGATCCGCGACCTGGCGACGATCCTCGAGATCCTGGCCGACCAGGCACCGCGCACGAAGGATACTGACGTGCTCACCGAGCACGCGCGGCAGGCGCTCGGGCGCTCGATCACGAAGCGGCTCGTGACCGCCGACAACACGCTCGCCGTCGTGACCCTGGCGGCGCCGCTCGAGCGCACGTTGCTGGAGGGAGTGCCGCGGGACGAGGGCGGGCAGCTCGCGCTCGAGCCGGGCCTCGCGCAGCGACTCATGGAGCGGCTGCGGGAGTGGACGGAGGCATTCGGGCGCGAGGGGCTGACGCCCGTGCTGCTGTGCTCGACCGGGCTGCGGCTGCACCTGCGGCGGCTGTGCGAGCGCTACGTGCCGCTGCTCACGGTGGTGGCCCCCAACGAGATCGCGAGCGGCGTTCGCGTGCGCTCGCTCGGACTGGTGACGGTCGATGCAAATTAGACGGTTCACGGCCCGCACGATGACGGAGGCGCTGCGCCAGGTGAAAGCGGCGCTCGGCCCAGACGCGGTGATCCTCGAGACGTCGGAGGCGGCGGGCGAGCTCACGGTGACCGCGGCGATGGAGCGCGCCGACGCGCCGGCGGAGACCGAGCTGGCCGTCGAGGTGCGGCGGCTCGCGCAGGTGGTCCGGGCGTTGATCGCCGAGCGGCGCAACGACGAGGGCGCGGCGGCGCTGCCGGAGCTGCGGACGCTCCAGGCGAGCCTCGCCGCCCAGGGGGTCGACGGCGGGCTCGCGGCGGCACTCGTGCAGGCGACGGCGCTGCACCTCGGTGCGGGACGGCCGCTGGTCGACGCCCTCGGCGAGGCCCTCGCGCCCGGTGTGGTGGCCACCGACGGTGCGGCGGTGCGGGTCTTCCTCGGCCCGCCCGGCGACGGCAAGACGACCACGGTCGCGAAGCTGGCTGCCCGTGCGCGGCAGGCCGGCGCGCGGGTGCTGCTCGTCGGCACCGACACGTACCGCGTCGGCGCGGGTGTGGAGCTGGCGGTGTACGGGCGTGCGCTCGGCGTCGAGGTGACGCACGCGCCCGACCCCGCCGCACTCGTGGCCGTGCTGGGCGCCGTCGCGCCGGGCACGCGGGTGCTGATCGACACCGCGGGGGCGGCCCCCGGGCAGGCGGGCGCGCTCGCGGAGCTGGCCGCCCTGGTGCGGGCGGCGGGCCCGGGCGCCGGACGCACGCTCGTGGCGAGCGCGACCGCGGGTCACCGCGCGGCGGCGGCGGTGTGCGCGGCGTACGCGCCGTTGCGCCCCGATCGATGCGTGCTCACGAAGTGCGACGCGGCCCCGGCGGGGCCGTTGCTCACGCTCGCCTGGCGCCACGGGCTGCACGTCTCGCACGTCGCCGTCGGCCGCCGGATTCCCGATGACCTCGAATCCGCGACGCCGGCCGGCCTGGCGGCGCGGCTGCTCGCGGCATGACGCAGATGGAGCCGAATACGATGCTGGAGAACTCGGTGGAGGTGGTCGCACGGCGGACGCGGCCGGTGCCGCGCCGCGACGCGCGGCTGCGCGTCGTCGCCGTCACGAGCGGCAAGGGCGGCGTCGGCAAGACGAGCGTGACCGCGAACGTCGCGGTGGCGCTGGCGCAGCGGGGCAAGCGGGTGTGTGTGCTCGACGCGGATCTCGGGCTCGCGAACCTCGACGTGGTGCTCGGCCTCTCGCCGCGTGAGAGCCTGCTCGACGTGCTGCGCGGCGAGCGGCGGCTGATGGACGTGGTGGTCGACGGGCCGGCCGGCGTGCGGGTGATCCCGGCGGCGAGCGGCGTGGCCGAGCTCACTGCGCTCGGCCCCGAGGGGCAGCTCCGGCTGCTCGAGGAGGTGGACTCGCTCGACGGCTCGCTCGACGTGCTCCTCGTCGACACCGCCGCGGGCATCTCCTCGAACGTGCTCTGGTTCGCGGCGGCAGCGGCCGAGGCGCTGGTGGTGATCACGCCCGAGCCGACGGCGATCACCGACGCGTACGCGCTCATCAAGGTGCTCGCGACGCGGCACGGGCGCCGCGACTTTCTCGTCGTGGTGAACATGGCGGCGGGACGCGCCGACGCGGAGGCCGCGTTTCGCCGGCTCGCGCGCGTGGCGGAGCGCTTCCTGCGGGTGGCGCTCCACTATCAGGGGTACGTCCCGCTCGACGACATGGTCCCGCGCGCGGTGCGCGGGCAGCAGCCGGTCGTCCTGTCGGCACCGGGTGCGCCGGCGAGCCTCGCGATCGGGATGCTCGCGGAGCGCATCGCCGCGCGTGACCCGGCGGGGGCCTCGGGCGGGATGCAGTTCTTCTTTCGGCGGCTGATCGGAGAGGGGAGGAGGTAGGGAGATGGCCGAGATCGGCTACGGCGAGGTGGCGCGACCGCGACGCGGGCGCCCGGCGAGCGGCGCGAGCTACACCGCGCTCGGTGGCAACCGCGACGAGGTGCTGCGGCAGTACCTGCCGCTCGTCCGCCGGGTGGTGCAGCGGCTCGCGGCCCGCAAGCCGCCGCACATCGAGCTCGACGACCTCGTGTCGTGGGGCATCGTCGGCCTGCTCGACGCGATCGGAAAGTACGATCCGAAGAAGGAGGCCCTGTTCTCGACGTACGCCCAGTTCCGCATCCGCGGCGCAATCCTCGACCACCTGCGCTCGCTCGACTGGGTGCCGCGTAGCGTGCGGCAGAAGGCGAGCCTGATCGAGAAGGTGAGCCACCAGCTCGAGGGCAAGCTCGGGAGGCCGCCGATCGAGGAGGAGATCGCGGAGGCGCTCAGCCTCTCGCTCGACGAGTATCAGGAGCTGCTCACGAAGGTCGGCGAGATGAGCCTCTTCAGCCTGGAGGACCTCGGCTTCGGCAGCGGCGAGGAGCGCTTCAACAGCGAGCAGAGCACCGAGGAGGGCGAGGCCGACCCGCTGCGCGCGGTGCTCTCGCAGGAGCGGGTGAGCCTGGTCGCCGCGGCCGTCGGACGACTGCCGGAACGCGAGAAGATGGTGGTTACGCTCTATTACAACGAGGAGCTCACCATGAAGGAGGTGGGCACGGTGCTCGGGCTCACGGAGTCGCGCGTCTCGCAGCTCCACTCGCAGGCCATGATCCGGCTGAAGGGCCACCTGCAGGAGTCGTTCGGGGCACGGAGGCAGGAGGAGGGGTGATGGAGGACATCCGCATTCCCGCGACGGAGGGCCGTGACCGGACCGGCGCGGTCGGCGAGGAGCGGCCGAATCGGCAGGCGGGGCCGGGGACGCGCCGACCCCGCGTGCGGCGCGGGATCGCGCCGGCGTCGGATGCGCCGCCCACCGGGGACGAAGCCGCGGACCGGACGCCCCCGACGGCGGGGCGCGTCGACCTATTCGCGTGAAGGAGGAACGCACCATGCCGACCATCGAGATGACGCCACTGGTCCTGCTCGCCACCACCGCCGTCGACGTCGCGGCGGTGGGCGCGCTCGCCTGGCTGCTCGCGCGGGGCGCCCGACAGCGCATCGTCGTGCTCGACGACCAGCGCGCGGCGCTCGAGACCCTGCGGGGCGACCTCGGCCGGCTCCTCGAGGAGGCCGAGCAGCGCGCCCGCGCGCTCGAGCGGTCCCTCGCTGCACGCGAGCGCAGCCTACGCTCGGTCGTGGGCGCCATCGGACGCGCCGAGGAGGCTGCGGACGACGCGCGTCAGGACCGCCCGCTCCGGCCGGTCAAGCCGTTGACCCGCGAACCCGTGTCGCTCGGGGAGTCGGACCTGGATCCGGGCGAGGCGCGCCTGCTCGCGGACCTCGAGCTGAGCCTCGGCCGGGGCCGGAGCGCCTAGGCAGATGCTGCCGGGGCGGCACGAACGGGTCGGCGCAGGACGCGCGACGCGCGTCACAGGGGCCGTCGCGGTCCGTGGCACCGGCCTTGCTCCTGATCTGGACGTGGCGGTGGTGGTCGGATGAACCGGGGACTCTGGACGATCGCGTCGGGCGGCGTGGCCGCACTCGCGCGGCTCGACGCCGCAGCGCAGAACCTCGCCAACGTGAACACCGCCGGCTACAAGGCGGTTCGCCCGCAGTTCCAGCTCCGGCCGCTCGGGGGCGGCCCGGGGGGGAGTACCGATCCCGTCCTCGCGGCGACCACCGCGCAGGTGGTGCAGACCGGCACGGCGTACGATTTCTCGCCTGGCCCGGTGCGTGCCACGGGAAACCCGCTGGACGTCGCCCTGACGGGCGACGAGTGGTTCGTGGTCAACACGAAGAGCGGTGAGCGCTACACGCGGCAGGGGAGCTTCACGCTCGACGCCGAGGGGTACCTCGTGACCGAGCACGGCGACCGCGTCCAGGGCGACGGGGGCGACCTCCAGGTGGGCGCCGGCGAGGTGACGATCTCGGGCAACGGTGCCATCCAGCTCGACGGGTTGGAGAAGGGGCGTCTCCGGCTCGTCCGCTTCGGCCCGCAGCCGGGCCTGGTCCCGGAGGGTGCGACGCTCTTTCGCGCCGCGGCCGGAGGCGCACAGACGGTCGAGGCGCGCGAGGTCCGCGTCGTGCCCGCCGCGCTCGAGTTCGCCAACGTCGACGCCGTGAAGGGGTTGATCGAGCTCGTCGACGTGTCGCGCGGCTTCGAGGCCTACATGAACGCGATCCGCAACTTCGACGATCTCACGAAGAAGTCGATTTCCGACGTCGGGAGGTTCTGAATGATCCGCGCACTGTACACCGCCGCCACGGGCATGAACGCCCAGCAGCTCAACATCGACGTCATCGCCCACAACCTGGCGAACGTGAACACCGCGGGATTCAAGAAGAGCCGCGCCGATTTCCAGGACCTGCTCTACCAGACGCAGCAGGCCCCCGGCTCTCCCAACACGACGACCACGTCGTCTCCCACCGGCATCCAGGTCGGCCTCGGTGCGCGGCCTGCGGCCGTCACCCGCATCCACACGCAGGGTGACTACTCGCAGAGCGGCAACGAGCTCGACGTCGCAATCGAGGGCAACGGTCTCTTTCAGATACAGCTTCCCGATGGAACGACCGGCTTCACCCGCTCGGGTGCCTTCAAGCTCGACACGCAGGGGCGCATCGTCACCTCGGAGGGCAATCCGGTCGACCCACCGGTCTCGGTGCCCGACGGCTCGAAGGACGTCACGATCGGCCAGGACGGCACGGTGAGCGCGCTGCTCCCGGGCTCGACCAACCCGACGCAGCTCGGGCAGATCCAGCTCGCGCGCTTCCAGAACCCGCCGGGCCTCCGTGCGCTCGGAAAGAACACGTTCCAGGAGACCGAGACGTCCGGCTCGCCGCAGCTCGGGACGCCGGGGCAGGAGAACCGCGGGACGCTCATCCAGGGATTCCTCGAGAACTCGAACGTCAGCGTGGTCGAGGAGCTGGTCGGCCTCATCATCGGCCAGCGCGCGTACGAGGTGACCTCCAAGGCCATCCAGACCGCGGACGAGATGCTGCGGGTGACGAATGCGATCGTCCGCTAGCCTGATCGGGCTGCTGTTGCTCGCCGCCGGCCCGGCGGCGGGCACGGAGCGGGCGCGCGTCACGGTGGCGTCCGAGGCCAACGTCGACGGTGAGGTCGTCCACCTGCGCGACGTCGCGTTGCTCATCGGCGGGCCGGCCCAGGCCCTGGGCGACCTCAGTCGCGGCCGGCGCCGCAGCCAGGCGAGTCCCGCACGCTCGACGGGACGGGCGTGCTCGAGAAGCTCCGCCGCGGCGGGCTCGACCCGGCCCAGGTCACCTACTCGATCCCACCCGCGCTGCGGGTGCGACGTGCGTCGCAGGAGGTGACCGAGGCGCAGGTCCGGCGAGCGATCGAGGAGTTCCTCGGCGCCGCGCTCGGTGCGGGCGCGGGCGACGCCCAGGTCCGTGCGGTCGAGCTGGCCGGGCCGGTGCGTCTGCCCCTGGGCCGGTGGCAGGCGCGGGTCACGGTCCCGCCCGGCGTGCCGGTGATGGGGCGCACGCGCCTGCAGATCGAGTTCTCGATCGCCGATCGTCCGGTGCAGTCGACGTGGGTGACCGCGGACATCGCGCGTTTCGCGCCGGTCGTGGTCGTCAAGCGGGCGGTCGCGCGCGGCGAGCTTCTCACCGCGGACGACGTGCTCGTCGACCGGCGCGACCTCTCGCAGGTCCCGCGCGACGTGGTCACGGATCCCCTCGACGGGGCGGGTCGGGCGGCGCGGGTCCCACTGCTCGCGTACGCGCCGCTGCGGCGCTCGGAGATCGAGGCCGTGGCGGCGGTGCGGCGCGGGGACGTCGTCCTGCTCATCGCCGAGGGGGACGGCATGCGCATCACCGCGCCGGGCGAGGTCCGCGAGGACGCGCGCCAGGGCGACCCCGTGCGGGTCGTGAACCGGATGAGCCGGAAGGAAGTGGTCGGGCACGTGGTCGACGCGGCCACGGTGGCGGTGGACTTCTGATGGGACGGCTCCGCGCGCTGGCCGGCGTCCTCGTGCTCGCGGCCGGGTGTTACGTCCAGCCGGGCGAGATGGTGCCGCGGCCGCCGGTCGAGCTGCCGCAGGCGCCGCCGCCGCCCCTGGGCTCGCTCTGGCACCCGGAGCGTGCGGCCAACTACACGGGGCTGGACGTCCGCGCGCACTTCCCGGGCGATCTGCTCACGGTCGTCGTCCAGGAGACCTCGAAGGGGAAGAAGAACGCCAAGACCGACACCAAGCGGGAATCGTCGATCACGGCGGCGATCACGAACTTCTTCGGCATCACGTCGTCGATGGTGGGGTTCCTCCCCGCCGACCTCGATGGCGCGGCCATCGTCGATGCCAACACCAAGGACGAGGCCAAGGGCGAAGGCACGACCTCGCGCGAGGGGACGCTCACGGCGAGCATCACGGTGACGGTGGTCGACGTCGAGGCGAACGGAAACCTGCGCGTGCGCGGCGACAAGGTCGTGACCGTGAACCAGGAAGATCAGCACATCGTCGTCACCGGGACCGTGCGCCCCGAGGACATTCAGGCCGACAACTCGGTCACCTCGACGCGTCTCGCGGACGCGCGGATCAGCTACTACGGCTACGGGGTCGTGGGGGACAAGGAGCGGGTGCCGCTCATGCATCGGGCATTCGATTGGGTATGGCCGTTCTGATCGCAGCCCTCGCCGTGGTGATGGGGCTGGCCGCGCCGGTGCACGGGGCGCGGCTCAAGGACATCGCCGACGTGGTCGGCGTGCGCTCGAACCAGCTCACCGGCATCGGGCTGATCGTGGGCCTCAACGGCACCGGCGACGGTCAGCAATCGCTGTTTACGCCGCAGACCGTGATCAACTTCCTGAAGCAGCGCGGCATCCTGCTGACGATCAACCCGCGCCAGCTGCAGCTGAAGAACGTGGCGTCGGTGAGCCTCACCGCCGAGCTCCAGCCGTTCGCCCGCCAGGGCACCCGCATGGACGTGCAGGTGTCGTCGATGGGCGACGCGAAGAGCCTGCAGGGTGGGATATTGTTGGAGGCGCCGCTCTTCGCCGCCGACGGCCAGGTCTACGCGGTGTCGCAGGGCGCCGTGTCGCTGGGCGGCGGCTTCTCGGCGCGCGGGGCCGGCGCGAGCGCTCAGAGCGGGCACCCGACCGCCGGGATCGTCCCCAACGGCGCGCTCGTCGAGAAGGAAGTGCCGGTGGCGCTCGGGCAGAACGGCGTGCTGATGCTGGCGCTCCGGCGCCCGGACTTTACCACCGCCGAGCGCGTCGCGACGGCCGTCAACCGCCAGCTGCGCCGCCGGGTCGCCCGCGCGGTCGACCCGGGCACGATCGAGGTGGCGCTCTCGGGCACGTCGAGCCAGAACGCCTTCGACGTGGCGACCGACATCGAGAGCGTGCAGGTGACGCCCGACACCGCAGCCCGGGTGGTGCTCAACGAGCGGACGGGGACGGTCATCATCGGTCGGGAGGTCCGCGTCCAGCCGGTCGCGATCGCGCACGGCAGCTTGCAGGTCACCGTGAAGACCGACTTCGGCGTGTCGCAGCCGGGCGCGTTCTCGGCGGGACAGACCGTGGTGGTTCCGGACACGACGGTCAACGTGCAGCAGGGTGCCAAGCAGAACCTGATCCCGCTCAACCCGGGCGTGAACCTCGGCCAGCTCGTGGCGGGCCTCAATGCCCTCGGCGTCACGCCGCAGGACCTGATCGCGATCCTCCAGGCGATCAAGCAGGCCGGCGCGCTCGAGGCCGACCTGGAGATCATGTGATGCCAGGGCCGATGCTGCAGCTTCCGCCGGCGCAGATCGTCGACGGGACCGACACGCGCCTCGAGGCCTTCCGGCACATGCCGCGCGACCGGGCTCGGGCCGCGGCCGGGCGGGAGCTCGAGACGACGTTCCTCACGCAGCTCCTCGGGGCCTTGCGCAAGACCGTGCCGCAGAGCGATTTCCTCCCACGCTCGCCGTCGCGAGACGTGTTCGATGGGGTGTTCGATCGTGCCGTGGCGGAGGCCATGGCGGCCCGCGACCCACTCGGTGTGGTGAAGACCATGGCCGCTGCGGATCCGGGCCGAGAACTCAAGTTGCAGCGTGGAGTTGCCGAGAAGGAATCAGGGCCATCAGGGCCGGCGAAAGGACGGGCGGGCGGCGGGTGATGCGGCGGATGCATGCCCCGACGCCCAGGCAGTCGCGAAGGCGGGTGCCAGGAAGGATGCCATGAAGATCATCGATCGGACGAACGTGCAGGACCCGCGGCTGGGTGGAGGGCCCGCGCCGGTCGACCAGCCGGCATCGCGCGCGAGCGAGGAGACCGGGGAGGCGACCACGGGCGACCGCGTCCAGGTGTCCGACACGGCGCGTCGCCTCGCGGCGCTCGTGGCGAGCACGCCGGACGACCCGACGCGGCAGGCCCGGATCGAGGCGCTGCGCGCGGCGGTCGAGGACCGCACCTACCAGGCCGATCTCGAAGGGACCGCACGCAAGTTCCTGGTCGACGTCGCGAGCGAGCCGCGCTCGCGCGAGTGAAAGGTCGCGATGGAGCAGGTGGAGCGGTTGGAGGCGGTGCTGGGTGACGAGATTCGCGTCTGCGACGCACTGGCCGGGGTGCTGCGCGACGAGCGGGAGGCGGTCGTTCGACTGCGGCCCGAGGCCATCCTCGCCTGCCTGGCGGAACGACAGGCGCTCCAGGACGAGCTGGTTCGGCTCGCCGAGGCGCGGCGCGGCGTCGTTCGAGCGGTGGCGGACCGTCACGGGCGCGCGACGGAGCGCGCGATCGAAGTGCTTCCGCTCCTGCCGCCGGAGCCCCAGGCGCGAGTGCGCGGGTTGGTGCGCCGGCTGCGTGCGGCACTGCTCGTGGCTCGCAGCCTCGAGCGCCAGAACGCCCAGCTCGCGGGCGGCAGCCTCGACCACGTGACCGAGCTCCTGCGCGCCCTCCGGGGCCTCGTCCCGGGTGCGCGCTACGGGGCCGATGCGGCGGTGGCGGTGCCGAGCGGCGCCGAGCGTGTGGACCAGCGGGTCTGACGGATGAGCATTTCCAACACCCTCGAGATCGGCAAGACCGGCATCCTCGCGAACGAGATCGCGCTCGGCGTCGTCGGGAACAACATCGCCAACGTCAACACGCCCGGCTACACGCGACAGGTCGCCGACTTCGAAGAGATGCCCGACGCGAGCACGGCGTTCGGTTTCCTGGCGGGTACCGGGGTCGATGTCCGGGGCATCCGTCAGATGATCGACCCCTTCGTGGAGAAGCAGCTCCAGGGCAGCTACACGACGAGCGCAGAGGCGGACGCCCGCGAGGCGCAGCTCGGCTCGCTCGCGGCGGTCCTGAACGACCTGACCGATCCGTCCCTCGGCGCCGAGCTCTCCAAGTGGTTCGACGCGACCGACGCGCTCGCCCGCAATCCGCAGGGGCTGACCGAGCGGCAGACCCTGCTCGGAGCCTCGCAGGCGATCGCGAGCGACCTCAACCGCCGCAGCGCGGCCCTGGCTCGGCTGCAGCAGGACGTCGACGACCGGATCGTCGAGAAGGCGAACCTCGCCAACGACGATTTGCAGCGCATCGCGACCTTGAACACGGCGATCGTCGCCCGCGAGTCCACCGGCACGGGTGCCAACGATCTGCGCGACCAGCGGCAGCAGACGCTCCACGAGCTGGCCACGATCCTCGGGATCACCACGATCGAGGACGAGCACGGCGCCGTGCGCGTCGATGCGAGCAACGGCGTCTCGCTCGTGATCGACAACCGGGTCGTGCACCAGATCTCGACGCGGCTCGACGGGGGGAATCCAGCGACCCTGACCGGCAACACGCTGCACGAGGTCGGGGTGGTGAACTCGGCGGGGACGTTCCTCTCCGTGGCCAGCACGTTCGCCACGGGCGAGATCGCCGGGCTGACCGCGGTGCGTGACGGGAGTGTCTTCACCGCCTCGTCGAACCTCGACCTGCTCGCCAGCACCTTCCTCACGGCGGTGAACGCCATCCAGACCGACCCGGCGGCGCTCGACCTCGATGGAGCGGCCACGGTCGGCGTGCCGCTGTTCGGCGGGACGTCGGCGGGGACGATCAGCGTGGCGCTCGCCGATCCGCGCAAAATCGGTGCGGCGCTGTCCGCGCAGGCGGGCGACAACCAGAACGCGCTCCGCCTGGCCGACCTCCGCGCGAGCCAGCAGGTCGCGCTCGGGACGACGTTCCAGGGCTACCTGGCACTCGAGCAGGGGCGGATCGGCGAGGACGCGGCGCTCGCCAGCGACTCCGCCGCCGCGAGCAAGCTGGTCAACCAGCAGCTCGCGGCTCAGCGGGAATCGATCTCGGGCGTGAACCTCAACGAGGAGCTCACCAATCTGCTCCGTTATCAGCGGGCGTTCCAGGCCTCGTCCCGGGTCATCACCGTGGCGGATTCGACTCTGGACGAGCTGCTGCGGTTGCTCTGATGGCGATCGGACGAGTCAGCGACGCGCAGACCTTCCGTCTGCTCTCGGATCGGGCGGGGTCCCTGCAGACGGCGATCCGCGATCTCAACGAACAGATCGCGAGCGGCAAGCGGCTGGTGCGGCCGGAGCAGGACCCGCTCGGGGCGGGCCACGTCGTCCGGATCAACGCCGACCTGGCCGCGCTCGGTCAGTACCAGGAGACGAGCAACTTCGGGACGGAAGTGCTCAACGCCGAGGACAAGGCACTCGCGGAGGCCCACAACCTCATGGTGCGCGCCGAGGAGATCGCCACCCAGCAGGCCAACGGGCTCCTGTCCGCGAGCGAGCGGCTCGCTGCACGGGAAGAGGTGCACGGCATCCTCCAGGCGCTCACCTCGCTCGGGAACAGCGAGTTTCTCGGGCGGCGCCTCTGGGGTGGGCTCGCGGTCGACGCAACCGCGCCGTTCGCCGACCCGGACAGCGGCGGCTACACGGCCGCGACGGCCTACGTGGGGTCGACGCAGGAGTTCTCGGTCAAGATCGGCGGCTCGGCCGCCGAGCGCGTGCGCGTCAGCACGCGCGGCGACACGGTCTTCTCGAACGCGCTGGTGGCGGTCGAGTCGCTCGAGCAGACCCTCGCGGTGAACGGCAACGCGGCGACGTCGCTCGCGGGTCTCGCCCAAGGGCGTGCCGACATCGCGCGCGAGCGGGCCAGTGTCGGGGGTCGCTCGGCACAGCTCCTCGGGCGCGTGACGCAGGTGAAGGGCGTCACCGAGCAGGAGACGGCCGTCCGCAGCCAGGTGCAGGATGCCGACCTCGTCTCGGTCCTCTCGACCCTCGCGCAAGCGCAGACCGCGCTGCAGGCGTTGCTCCAGGCCGGGTCGCGGACGATCCAGACGAGTCTCGCGAGCCTGTTGCAGGTGTAGGGTCCTCAAGCGTCGGCTGGCATCGGCCGAGATTGGAGAGCGGAGGACAGGGATGGTCCCCCGGGCATCATGTTGATCCTGACACGGAAGTTGGGCGAGGTGATTCGCGTCGGCGACGCGGTCACCGTGCGCGTGCTCGAGGTCAAGGGAAACCAGGTCCGGCTGGGAGTCGAGGCACCGTCCGACGTGCGAATCTTTCGCGAAGAGGTCTACCGGGCGATTCGCCGGGAGAACGAGGAGGCCGCGCTCGAGGGACCGGCCGTCCTCGACGAGGCCACTGCGGCATGGCAGAGCCAGCACGAGAAGAGCTGACCCCCTCCGCCACGATCGTCGTCCGGTCGCGGCGGTTCGGCACCTACGAGGTGCCGGCGGAGCGGATCGTCACCTTCCCGGCGGGGCTGATCGGCTTCCCGGAGGCGTGCCGTTTCGCGCTCCTCGAGCCGAATCGGCCGCACTCGCCCTTCCGGTACCTCATCTGCGTCGACCTGCCCGAACTCGCCTTCGTGGTCTGCAATCCGCACGACTTCTGGCCCGGCTTCGTGGCCGAGGTCCCGCGCCCGCTCGACGTCCAGGGGGACGTCGCGGTGTTGGTGCTCGTGACGATTCCGAACAACCCGCGCGAGATGACCGCGAACCTGATGGCGCCGATCGTGATCGACTGCGAGTCTCGTCGCGGCGCGCAGCTCGTCCTCGACACCGGCCGCTACTCGACGCGCCACCCGCTGCTGCCCGCCGCGCCGCCCGAGCACCAGGGCTGACGCGTCAGAGCCCGGCCAGCCGCGGGCAGACCGGGGGCTCGGCGGCGTAGGGGCAGGGAAAGGCCAGCCGCTCCTCGGGTGTCCGGGTGAGGACCCAGTCGTTGCGCCCCGGCAGGTAGACCCAGCAAACCTGCTCGCTGATCCAGTAGCAATCGAGCCGGCCTGGGGTGTAGCGCAGATGGCCCCGGCAGTATGGAACCGGCCCGGACTTGAGGCTGTCGAACGTGCGCGCCTCGGCCCAGCAGCTGCCGACGATCGCCCCGGGTTCGAGCAGGCGCGGATCGTAGGCGCTCGCGGGGCTGCCGGTGAGGGCGGCGGCGAGGAGCCCCGCGGCCAGGATTCGACCAGCTCGTCGCGTGCTCGGCACCGTCCGCACCATACAATTCTGGAGGGCGTTGTGCACCTTCGTACGGTCCTCGGGTCTGCGGGGGGCGTCGGCTCGCGCGGTCTTCCGGCATGGAATGTCAGAACTCCCGCAGGGTTGCGTCGCAAATCCGCCATGGGGTCGGGGTTGGTCGCCTGTCACGAAATCGTCGGCATGGGTCCTGCTGTGTCCGGTCTCCTGTCCCCCCGCACGGGGAGTCCGGGGCCGGAGGGGGAGGGAGGGGACGACATGGATGTGACCGAGGAGTCGATCAGCAGCCGGGAAGACCGCGCGCCGGGGTTCGCCGGCATCATTGGCCGGCACCCGACCATGGAGAGTGTCTTCGACGTGATCCGCCGGGTCGCGCCGACCGACACGACCGTGCTCATCACGGGCGAGAGCGGCACGGGCAAGGAACTCGTGGCATCCGCCATCCACCGCTACTCGCGCCGTAGCGCGGGAAAGTTCGTCCCGGTGCATTGCGGGGCGATTCCGGAGGACCTGCTCGAGAGCGAGATGTTCGGTCACGAGCGCGGCGCGTTCACGGGGGCCGTCGCGAGCCGGGTCGGCCGCTTCAAGCTCGCGGACGGCGGGACGATCTTCCTCGATGAGATCGGCGAGATGAGCCCCAAGCTGCAGGTGAAGCTGCTCCGCGTGCTCGAGGACGGGCGCTTCGAGGCGGTGGGCGGCGTCGTGACCCAGCAGGTCGACGTGCGCATCGTCGCCGCGACGAACCGGTCGCTCGAGGAGGCCGTCGCCAAGAAGCAGTTCCGTGAGGATCTCTTCTATCGGCTCCGTGTCGTGCCGATCGAGATGCCTCCGCTGCGGCGGCGCAGCGAGGACATCCCGCTGCTGTTGGCGCACATTCTCGATCACCTGACCGCCAAGGGGCTGCCGCGCTTCACCGTTGCGCCGGCGGCCGTCGAGGTCATGCGCGGCTACGGCTGGCCCGGAAACGTGCGCGAGCTCCGCAACCTGGTGGAGCAGATGGTCGTGCTCGGCGGGCCCGAGCGCGCGATCGAGGCCCGAGACCTGCCGGCGCATCTGCTGGCGCCCCGGCTCTCCGACGACGCGGTCGCGGCGATGCCGTGGCAGTTCGGTGTCGCCGGGATCGACTTCTATCGCGAGATGGAGGCGATCGAGGACCGGATCATCGCGCAGGCGCTTCGCCTGTCCGGCGGCAACAAGAAGGAGGCCGCGCGTCTCCTGCGCGTGAACCGGACCACGCTGCTCGAGAAGCTCAAGCGCAAGCGCGCGCAGGGCAGCCCGCTCTGCGTGCTCCTCGGCGGCGCGCGCGAGGGGGCGGGGATGGCCCCGGATCCGGAGCCGCTGGCGGCGCCGGTGTCGACAGGGGTGCCCGTCGTGCCGATGTCGCCTCCCGTGTCAGCGGTGCAACCGGAAGAGGGGGCGGACGTGCCGCTGATCGTCGGGGCGTCGGCGGCGGGCGACGGCGTCGTCGCCTACGCGGGCTTCTAGGTGCGGACGCCTCAGTGGAGCGGTGTGATGCCGCGGGTCGGGAACCAGACCGCGGTTCCCGGTACCACTTCGGCGGGCCGATGGTAGAGGTTCACCAGATACACCCGGCGGTCGGCCGTAGGCGTCGTCCCGCCGGTGAGCAGCGGGGCCGTCGTGCTCACCAGGAGGAACTGCGGTCCCATCCCCATGAGGACGCGACTGGTCTCGCCCCCGTCCACCTGGATGCGAGACCGCTGATCGGCGCGCAGCAGATAGAAGTACGGTTGGCCCCCGCACATGAACCCGATCCGCCAGTCGGTGCGGAAGCGGTGCACCGACGGATCCGTACATCCGGTGGCGTCCTCCGTGATGCGCGCGGTGGTACCGGACTTGAGGTCGTGCGCGAATATCTGTGGGATTCCCGTGTCGGCACCCGTGCCGGCGAGGTCGGCCGTGCTCTCGAACACGATCACCTGGCCCTCGACGCTGATCGCCGGCTTCCGGCTGACGCCCAGCCCCGACGTGATCCGGTGTGCCTCACCCGTGAGGAGGTACGTGTGCCAGACCTGGGCCGTGCCTGCATCGAGCCAGGTCGCCGGGTCACTCGTGGACTCGAACGTGATGTTCTTCCCGGCCTTGTCGAGGCTCGCGTTTCCGCTGCGACCGAGGCCGCGGCTCACCTGCTGCAGACCGCGACCGGCCTGGTAGACGAAGACCTGCTGCGCCCCGGAATTGCCGGTGCTGGCCATGTCGCCCCGTGACTCGAAGGCGACCAGCTTGCCGTTGGCCGACACCACCGGGTTGGTGCTGGTTCCGGTGGGATCCTGCGAGACCAGTGTAAGGGCGCTGCTCGTCCGCTGGTAGACCTGTTGGCCCGGCAGGCCCAGCCCAAGCGGGTCGGCCTCGCTCATGTACGCCACCGAGCTGCCGTTGAACGAAACCGAGGGGTCGCCGTTCTGGCCGCTCTCGGCGATGACCACGGTGGCGTCCGCGCCGAGCAGCTTGTAGCGCACGACCGTCCGATCCGTCGGGGTGACGAGCACGGTGGCGAATGCGCCGTCGGCGGCCGAGGCGCGGGTGAGGTCGGCGTCGCCCTCCTTGTTGAACTGTACCACCGGAGGCGTCTGGCGGTGGTGGGCACACGCCGGGCCGGCGCTCACCAAGGCGAGTGCGAGGGCGAGAATAGGGCGCACCATCGAGGTGGCGGACACTACTGGCGGGGGCACGTTGTTGTCAACGGAAAAGATGTATTCTGCGGCTGCGCCTTCGCTCTGTCGTCTGCAATCCCCGATCGGGTTCCGATCACCGCCGCGCGGCGCAGCACCTCTGCGGTGGCGGCGAGGCCGCGATGCGGGCCGGCAGGCTCACGTGCGTCCGGAACCCCTGCTCGCCGATGGGATCGCTCCGAGGACGAGCACCGCGACCACGAGCCGCCGTCCCGTGCCGTGTGTGCTCGCGCCCGGTCGTTGACTGGCTCCGGGCCGTCGGGATAGCTCGACGTCAGCTCACTCGAGGAGGAATCCGATGCGTCGTGCCGATCGGTTTGCCGTTGCTGCGGTTCTGTCACTGTTCCTGGCGCCCGTGGCGGGCGCGTCCACCTGGGATCTCGATCCGGCCCACACGGCCGTCCAGTTCGCGGTGCGCCACCTGATGGTGAGCACCGTGCGCGGCGACTTCACGAAGGTGACCGGCACGGTGAAGGTCGACGACGCCGATTGGACGAAGTCGGTGATCGAGGCGACGATCCAGGCCGAGAGCCTCAACACGCGCGTCGCCAAGCGCGACGAGCACCTGCGCGGTCCTGACTTCTTCGACGTCGCGAAGTTCCCCGTCATCACCTTCAAGTCGAAGAAGATCGAGAAGGCGGGCGAGGGGAAGTTCAAGGTGACGGGCGACCTGACCCTCCGCGGGACCACCAAAGAGGTCGTCCTGGACGTCGACGGCCCCGTGACCCCGAGGAAGGACATGCAGGGCACCATGCGCTCGGGCGCGCAGGCCACCGCGAAGGTCAATCGGAAGGACTTCGGGATCGTCTGGAACAAGATGCTCGACGGTGGTGGGCTCGCGCTGGGCGACGAGGTCAGCGTTACCATCGACGTCGAGGCCACGCGGACGGCGGAGTAGGGCGGGACGTGCGCCGCGCGCGGGCCGTCGTGCTCCTGCTGGGCGTGATCACGGCCGCCGCGTGCGCTCGGCCCGCGCTCCGCCCCCCGGGCCTCGTCACCGATCCCGGGCGGCGGTTCTCGGGACGCGGCTTCTCGGTGGGCCCGCCCGTGGGCGACCAGTGGTACGTGCTGCGCCAGGAGCCGGCGATCGTCGGCTTCGCCAAAGATCTCGGCGGGAGGGGCCTGCACACCGTGATGGTGTTCGTCGCTGCGGCCGACAGCCCGACACCGATCGCTACGCCCGAGGACCTGCGGGCCTTCGTCCAGGAGACGACCCGGAAGGACTTCGACAACCCGCGGTTCACGGCGGTGGCCTCCAACGTCGAGGCCGAGGCCATCGCGGGGGCGAGCTGCGTTCGCATGCGCTTCACGGCCGAGGACCGCGGCGTGGCCTACGCGATGGCGTCCGTCTTCATCCTGCGGGGATGGCAGATGGTGTGCGTGCACCCCGGCAGCGCCGGGCGGGGGCTCGTCCTGGTCGGGGCCAGTCAGCGCTATCTGATCACCGGTCGCCCGGCGGAGATCGACGGCGAGGTCGAGGCCGTCCTGCGGACGCTGCGCTTCGAGCCCCTCGGCTGAGCCGGCGCCTGCCCTTTGGTCGTAGTCGAGAATCGATCCATCTGCCCCAAAGTCCCATTGTGGCCCGGCCACTTTTTGCGCTAACGATGTGACAATGGCCCGGGGAGGGAATTCCAGCCATGCAGGGGGAGACGAGATGACGATACGAAGGACGATCACCACAGTACTGGCCGCGTTGCTGCTGGCCGCGCCGGCCGCGCAGGCGGGTCCCGTCGGGGCTTGCATCACCGCGGCGAAGGATCTGTACGTCGAGTGTACCGGCGGATGTAAGGAAGGCTTCCAGGTCGCGAAGGACGACTGCCTCAACCGCGATCACGCGTGTGTCGAGGCATGCCGATCGGAGCGCGCCGACTGCCGTGAGGCCTCGGGGATCGACGCCGACCTCGCCGTCTGCGCTGCCCAGCTCGAGACGGCCAAGGCGAACTGCCGGACGCTCTATCCGTCCGACCCCGTCCTGCGCGACGCGTGCATCGACAACGCGCAGGTGGACGCGTTCGTGTGTCGGGACACGGTGCGCGAGAACAACCACGCCGAGATCAAGGCTTGCCGGCAGGCCTTCAAGACCTGCGCGGGCCTGTGCGGCCCGGCGGTTCCGCCGGTCGATCCGGCGACGTGCAAAGGCACGGCGAAGGACGCCTACAAGCAGTGCAAGGCGGACTGCCGTGAGGACTTCCAGCTCGCGAAGGACATCTGCCGCGGGCTCGGCCACAACTGCGTCGAGGCGTGTCGGGCGCAGCGTGACCTCTGCAACGACGGGCCGCAGGCGATCCTCGACGCGGCGATCGCGGCCTGCAACGCGACCCGCGACGCCGGCGTCCAGACCTGCAAGAACACCTTCCCGGTGGGCCCCGACCGCGACGCGTGCATCGACCAGGTGCAGGTGATCGCATTCCAGTGCCGCGACCAGGCGCGCGAGGATGCCCGTCCCGGGTTCGAGGCGTGCCGTGAGGCGTTCCACGCGTGCGTCCTGCCCGCCTGCAAGGGGGCCTCGCCGAGCGGGGCGTTCCTCGAGTAGCCCGAACCGACAACCGATCGAGAGAACCTTCCGCGGGGGGTGTCGGCCGAGTGCCGGCGCCCCCCGCGGCGTTTCCGGGGTCGCCGGTGGCTACGCCGCGTCGGCGGCTGCTGCGGCGCTCGCCGGTAGGGTGACCGTGAAGGTCGAGCCATGTCCCGGGGCGCTGTCGAGGTCGATCGTGCCGCCGAGCTGGCCGACGAAGCGGCGCACGATGTACAGGCCGAGCCCCGACCCGCCGTACCGGCGCGAGTCCGAGCCGTCGGCCTGGCGGAACATCTCGAACACGGACTGCTGGTCCTCCCGACGGATGCCGATCCCCGTGTCGCTGACGCGGAGGTGGACGCCCGCGGCATCGACCAGGGCGTCGACGCGGACGCGACCGTGCTCGGTGAACTTGAGCGCGTTGCCGACGAGGTTGCGGAGGATGATCGTCAGCTTGCGCGGGTCGGTCCGGAGGACGACGGGGGCCACGGGCGTGCGCCACTCCAGCGCGACGGCGGGCGCGTGCGGGATGCGCGAGCAGGCCTCCTGCATCTCGGCCCAGAACGCGGGCAGCGGCACGGTCTCGAGGCGGACCTCGTCGCGATTGGCCTCGAGCCGGCCGATCTCGAGCGTGCTCTCGATCAGACCGAGCAGCTCGCGTCCCGCGTCCTCGATGCGGCTCAGGCACTCGCTCATCTGGAGGCCGGTCGCGCTGCCGTCGCGCGCCATCTCGGCGTAGCCGAGGATGACGTTGAGCGGCGTGCGCAGCTCGTGCGAGATCGTCGACACGAACTCCGACTTGAGCTGGCTCGCACGCCGCAGGTCGGTGACCAGATGGGCCGTGCGCAGGGCGAGGCTCGCCTGGTCGGCGATCGCGGCGGCGAGCCGGCGCTCGGTCGTCCGGAAGCGTGCGTCGCGTTCGCGGCCGAAGCTGAGGACGCCGAGCACGTCGCCGCCGTGTCGCAGCAGCACGTAGAGGGCGTGCTGGGTTCCCTGATCGTGCAGCACGCGGATGGCCGGGCTTCCGGGGGCGTCCTCGGGGAGCGTGAGCGTGCCGTGCTCGATGACGGCCCGCATGTTCGAGAGGTTCGCGGGCACCTCGAAGCCCAGCCATGATGGGTCGGTGTTCCTGCCCGCGATGGCCGCAACCCGGTAGGTGCCACGGCCAGGCTCGAGCAGCAGCGCGCTCGCCCAATCGACGGCGAGCAACCGTACGCCGTGTTCGAGGACGGCGCGGAGCACGCCGTCGGCTTCGACACGGTCGGCGAGATCGCGCGCGAGGGAGACGAGCTGGTCCTTCTCCCATGCCCGCTCGAAGATCGCGCGCCGCGAGCGTTCGATCGCCCCGGCTCCGACGAGCACGACGGGCACCATGGTCGCGGTCTCCACCAGCGCAGCGGCGCGCAGTTGTCCCGGGGCGTGCTGCGCCGCGACGACGTAGCCGACGAACAGGACGGCGCAGAGAATGCCCTGCGGCAGCGCGCCCCAGGGGAAAATCAGCGTCGAGCCGGTCATGAAGGTGAGGAGGTAGATCGGAACGACGTGGAAGTCCTGCGGGATGGCACTCCACGACAGGATTGCGGACGACGCGAGCAGGAGGAGGAAGGCGAGGGCCACGGCGCGCCCGTGACGCGCGAGGGACGGCGTGCGGGCGGCGGCCCAGCCGACGGTGGCCGTGCACAGGAATGGCAGGACGACCAGCGTGCGCAGGCTCTGCGTGCCCGAGTCCGTCGTGATGTTGTAGGCGGAGAGGGCGAGTGTCGAGGGCAGGACGACGCCGGCCGCCAGCCGTACGCGAGCCAGGAGCACCGCGTCGCGGTCGGCTCGATACGACGGTAGCCAGGGAGCAGTGTCCAGGGAGTCCCTCCCCATCGGCGCGTGACAGAGCAATGCTCGTGCCATGGGGCCTGCGCTGCGCCGGCCTGTGGTGGGTCCTCCCGCTCGGCCGGGGTGACGCAAAGATGGCGGTCGGCGCGGATCGTGACGCGGGAACTGGGGGCCCGCGCACCCTTGCGCGCGGGCGAACGGCTCCGCTAATGGTGCGAAGCGCGATGGCTGCCGTGGGCGCAGGCCGGGGCCGACGCAGAATGCCCTTCGTCTTCGTACGCACCGGGCGTGTGTCGTACGAGAGCGTGGGCGCCGGGCCGCCGATCGTGCTGATGCATGCGAATCCCGGCGATCGCCATGATTTCGATGCCGTCGTGCCGGAGCTCGCGCGCACGCACCGCGTGATCGCGATCGACTGGCCCGGCTACGGCGACTCCGATGCCCCCGTCCCGGAGTTCGTCGCCAGCGCGCGGCTGTTCGCCGACGTGCTGGCCGACGTGCTCGACGTCTTCGCGCTCGACCGTGTCGTGCTGTGTGGCAACGGAGTCGGCGGCTTCGCGGCGGCCACGCTCGCGATCGAGCAGCCGGCTCGGGTGCGCGGGCTGGTGCTCGTGGCACCGTCGGGCTTCACTCCCATGACGCGGATCGCGCGCGCGTGGTGTGCCGTGAGGGGGCGCGACTTCGTGACCCGGCTGCTGGCGGGACCGATGGCCTATGCCTACCTCCGCCGGCGCACGCCGACGGTCGCGGCGATCCGCGCTCGGGCGCGCCGGCTGTACGGCATTCCGCCACGCGTGGCGGTCGAGGCCGCGGTGTGGCGGAGCCTGGCGAGTCCCGAGAGCGATCTGCGTGCGCGGGCGGCACGGATCAAGCAGCCGGCGCTCCTGGTGCTGGGCCGGCGCGATCCGATGCTCCGCCTGCGCACCGCCGGGCGCGCGGCGGCCGCGGCGATGCCGGGCGCGCGGTTGGTCACGATCGACACGGGCCACGAGCCGTTCGCCGAGGCACCGCAGGAGTTCCTGACGGCGGTGCGTCCCTTCCTCGACGCGCTCCCCGCGTGACCGGTGGGGCACGCCTCGGGCCCTCCCGTCTTCCCGCCTCGCCTTCGCGGAGCGGACGGGGTAGCGTCCAGACCCGGGCATGAGACGGGTGCGCGCAGGGACCGATCGTCGCATGAGATGGACGGCCGCTCGCTGGTTGGCCCCGTTCGCGGTGGTCGGCGGCGCGTGGGCCCTGAGGGTCTGGCTGCTGCCCGTGGGAGATCGTCCGTCGTTCCTGCCGGACTCCTCGCGCCTCGTGTCGAGCGCATGGATGGGCGGCGTGGGTCCGGAACTGCTCGCGTTCGCGCTCGCGAGTGCGGCGCTGGCCGTTGCCGCCGTCGTGTCGGCCGTGCGGCGGGCGAGGTCCAGCGAGGCCCGGCTCGGGGCGATCATGGAGTCGGCGAGCGATGCGATCGTCACCATCGACGAGGCGCAGCGAATCACGCTCTTCAATCGTGCGGCCGAGACGATGTTCGGCTGGCCGAGAGAGATGGCGCGGGGCCAGCTCCTCGACGTCCTGATCCCCGAGCGGTTCCGAACGCGGCACCGGCACTTCGTTCGCGCCTTCGAGGAGACGGGGGAGACGGCGCGGACGATGGGTGCGGATCTCGTGCTCGCGGGGTTGCGGCGCAACGGGGAGGAGTTCCCGATGGAGGCGCGCATCTCGCAGATCACGGTTGCGGGGCACGCGCTGTCGACGGCGATCATCCGCGACGTGACCGACCGGCGGCGCGCAGAGGAGGCGTTGCACGAAGCCGGCCGCCGCAAGGACGAATTCCTCGGCATCGTGTCGCACGAGCTGCGCAACCCGTTGGCCGCGCTGTCCGCGGCGCTGCGCCTCGTCCGGACGGGTCCGCGGGCCGACGAGGCGCTCGTGATCGCCGACCGGCAGGTGCGCCGTCTCGTGCGGCTCGTCGACGACCTGCTCGACCTCTCCCGGATGACACGCGGGACGATCGGCCTTCACCGCGAGGTGCTCGACCTCGCGGCGATCGTCGGCAGCGCGGCCGAAGCAGCCCGCCCGGCGTTCGAGGCGCGCCGGCAGACGCTCGACGTCGCGTTGTCCGGGCACCCCGTCTGGGTGGACGGGGACCGCGCGCGGCTCGAGCAGGTGTTCGCCAATCTGCTCGACAACGCTGCCAAGTACACCGACGAGGGTGGACACGTCGCGCTGGCGGTCGAGGACCGCGGTGACGACGTCGTCGTGCGCGTGCAGGACGACGGGATCGGCATCGCGGCCGCGGATCTGCCGCGGATCTTCGAGGTGTTCACGCAGGGCGAGAGCGCGAGCCACCGTGCTCCGGGTGGGCTGGGGATCGGGCTCGCCGTCGTCCGGCGCCTGGTCGAGCTCCACCGCGGGACGGTCGACGTCCGGAGCGACGGCCCGGGGCGTGGGAGCGTGTTCACGGTGTGCCTTCCGGCGGTCGCGGAGCCGGTGGCGGTGCCCGGCCGGCGGGAGGAACGGACCGTGGTCCGCGATCGGGCACCGCTGCGTCTGCTGCTGGTCGACGACAATCTGGACGTGCTGGACTCGCTCGCGACGGTGCTCGAGCTGAAGGGCTACCTCGTGCGGAAGGCCGAGGATGGCTACCGGGCCCTCGCGCTCGCGCAGGAGGAGACGCCGAACGTCGTGCTGCTCGACATCGGCCTGCCGGGGATGGACGGCTACGAGG
The DNA here is from genome assembly GCA_046327955.1 of Binatia bacterium. Classification (GTDB taxonomy): domain Bacteria; phylum Desulfobacterota; class Binatia; order DP-6; family DP-6; genus JAXLXP01. Next base: position 161,256 of record JAXLXP010000004.1, read on the forward strand.
TCGCGCGACGCCTGCGGCAGGAGCCGGGCCTGGAACGCGTCGTCTTGGTGGCGCTCTCGGGGTATGGGCGCGACGAAGACCGCCGGCGTGCGCGCGACGCCGGGTTCGACGAGCACCTCACCAAGCCGCTCGATCCCGACGAGCTGACGGCGGTGCTGGCGGCCCTGGTCGCCGGCACCGCCTGAGCCGCGCGCCGGTCCTATCGCGCGGGCGCTGGCCGCACCGTGGTCACCGCGACCGGGCTGTGACGGACGACTTTCTCCGCGACGCTGCCGATCAGGAGGTGCGCGAGGCCCGTGCGGCCGTGCGTCCCCATGACGACGAGCTCGCTGCGCGTCTCACGGACGGCGTTCAGGATCTCGTCGACCGTGTTGCCGTCGCGCACGTCGGAGTGCACCGGGAGGCCGGCGAAGCGGTCGCGGGTGAACTCGTCGAGCCGGCGCGTCGCGGTTCCCCGGATGTCGGCGATGCGCTCGTCGCGGAACGCGACGTTGCCGTAGGCGTCGTAGAGCGGGGCCGTGTCGACGACCGTCACGACGTGCACCTCCGCCTGGAAGCGACGCGCGATCTCGGCGGCGAGATCCGCGGCCGCGTCGGCGCACGTCGAGAAGTCGGTCGGGACGAGGATGCGCTGGATCGGGTTCATGGTGCCCCCGAGTCTAGCGGCCGGCGCCGGGGGCGTCGACGGGGGGCTCCGGTCCGTGCCGCGCCGTGCTACTGGTCGGCCATGAGCCTCCTCGATCCGGCCCTGCTGGCTGCGGCCGCGCGTCTCGGGCTCGGCCCGGAGGATCTCGTGCCCTACGGGCGCGACGCGGCGAAAGTGCCGCTCGCGGTCCTCGAGCGGCCGCGGCGCCGGCCGGGCACCGGACGGCTCGTGCTCGTCTCGGCGATCACGCCGACGCCGGCGGGCGAGGGCAAGACCACGACCAGCATCGGCCTCGCCGATGCGCTCACGCGACTCGGCGAGTCGGCGTGCCTCGCGCTGCGCGAGCCCTCGCTCGGGCCGTGCCTGGGCCTCAAGGGCGGTGGAACGGGCGGCGGCGCCGCGCAGCTCGTGCCGGCCGATCGGATCAACCTGCACTTCACGGGCGACTTCCACGCCGTGACCAGCGCCCACAACCTGCTGGCCGCGCTGCTCGACAACCACCTCCACTTCGGCAACGCGCTCGGTATCGATCCGCGGCGCGTGTCGTGGCGGCGCGTGGTCGACCTCGACGACCGCGCGCTCCGCAGCACGATCGTGGGTCTCGGCGGGCCGGCGAACGGCGTGCCGCGCGAGACGGGTTTCGACATCACCGCGGCGTCGGAAGTGATGGCGATGCTCTGCCTCGCCACCGACGGCGAAGACCTGCGCGCGCGGCTCGCCCGGACGGCGGTGGCGTTCACCCACGACGGTGCGGTCGTGACGGCCGGCCAGCTCGGTGCCACCGGAGCGATGCTCGCGCTGCTGCGCGATGCGCTGCTGCCGAACCTCGTGCGCACGTGCGAGGGGACGCCGGCGTTGGTCCACGGTGGCCCGTTCGCCAACATCGCGCACGGGTGCTCGAGCGTGCTGGCGACCTCCGTCGGTCTCGCGCTCGCCGACTGGGTGATCACCGAGGCCGGGTTCGGATTCGACCTCGGCGCGGAGAAGTTCTTCGACATCACGTGCGCCACCGCCGGGCTCGACACGGCGGCGGTCGTGCTGGTGGCGACGGTGCGTGCGCTCAAGCTGCACGGGGGTACGGCGCTCCGCGACCTCGACCGCCCCGACCCGGCGGCGGTCGGTCGCGGGCTCGCGAATCTCGACCAGCACCTCGCCAGCATCGGGTGCTATGGGGAGCAGCCGATCGTCGCGCTCAATCGCTTTGCGACGGACACCGACGACGAGCTGGCCGTCGTGCGCGCGCACGTCGCGGCGCGCGGCGTGCCGGTGGCGGTGACCGACCACTTCGCCCGCGGCGGCGAGGGAGCGCTCGAGCTGGCACGCACGGTGATGGCGCGGGCCGAGTCGGAGAGTCGGCCCTTCCGGCCGCTCTACGACTGGAGCGCGCCGCCGCGCGAGAAGATCCGCACGGTGGCCTGCACGGTGTACGGCGCGCGCGACGTCGTCTACACGCCCGCGGCGGCGCGCGAGCTCGCCGAGGCCGAGCGTCTCGGCTGGGGTGGCCTGCCGGTCTGCATCGCGAAGACGCCGGCGTCCCTCTCCGACGATCCGAAGCGGCCGGGGCGGCCGGACGACTTCGACCTCACCGTGCGCGGCATCCAGGTGAGCGCCGGCGCGGGCTTCCTCGTCGTGCTCACCGGCGACATCGTGCGCATGCCCGGCCTGCCGCGCCGGCCGATCGCGGAGGCGGTGGACGTGCGCGACGGGGAGATCGTCGGCCTGCGCTAGGACGCCGGCCCGCGTGCCGGCGCGGGGTGTGCCCCGCTGGTGCTGCCCGCCCGCGCGTGGCTAAATCCCCGCGTGGCCGACTGGACGCTCGAGTACCGGCGCAAGACGACGACGGCCGCGGACGCCGTGCGCGCCGTCGGGCGCGGCGACCACGTCTTCATCGGCTCCGGCTGCGGGGAACCGCAGGCGCTGGTGAAGGCCCTCTCCGCGAACCCGCAGGCGATCGACGTCGAGATCCTTCACATCCTGACGCTCGGCGTGGCGCCGTACGCCGACCCGCGGTTTCCGGACCGCTTCCGCCACAACGCGCTGTTCATCGGCGCCAACGTCCGGGCCGCGGTCGGCGCCGGCACCGCCGACTACACGCCCGTGTTCCTGTCCGAGATCCCGGGGCTGTTTCGCTCGGGACGGTTGCGGGTCGACGCGGCGCTGGTGCAAGTCTCGCCGCCGGACCGAGCCGGCTACGTGAGCCTCGGCATCTCGGTCGACGTCGTCAAGGCGGCGATCGACTCCGCCGACGTCGTGATCGCCGAGGTCAATCCGCGCATGCCGCGCACGCACGGGGACAGCTTCGTCCACCTGCGCGACATCGACGCCGTGGTCGAGTGCGAGAGCCCGCTGCTCGAGCTGCCCCTCCCGGAGCCGGACGCGGTCGGCCGCGAGGTCGCCCGCCACGTCGCCGCGCTCATCCCGGACGGGGCGACCCTCCAGATGGGCATCGGCGAGATTCCCCAGGCGCTGCTCCCCCTGCTCGCCGGCAAGCACGAGCTCGGCGTGCACACGGAGATGTTCTCCGACGGCATCATCGACCTGATCGAGGCCGGGGTGATCACCAACCGCAAGAAGCCGTTCCACGTCGGGAAGGTGGTGACCTCGTTCTGCATGGGGACGCGGCGCCTCTACGACTACGTCAACGACAACCCGCGCTTCGAGTTCCACGGCGTCGACCACGTGAACGACCCGTTCGTGATCGCGCGACACGACCGGATGGTGGCGATCAACTCGGCCCTCGAGGTGGACCTCACCGGCCAGGTGTGTGCCGACTCGATCGGCTCCCGGTTCTTCAGCGGCATCGGCGGGCAGGTGGACTTCATCCGGGGGGCGAGCCGGTCGCGGGGTGGCAGGCCGATCATCGCCATGCGGTCGACCGCGCAAGACGGGACGATTTCGCGCATCGTCCCGGTGCTGCAGGAGGGAGCGGGGATCGTCACCACGCGTGGCGACGTCCACTACGTCGTCACCGAATACGGCGTGGCCAACCTCTACGGGCGCACCGTGCGCGAGCGCGCGCTGGCGCTCACGTCGATCGCGCACCCGGACTTCCGTGGCGCGCTGCTCGACGCCGCGAAGGCGCGGCACTACGTGTCGCCGGCGCAGCTCCCGCTGCCGAAGGACGGATTGCCGTACCCGAACGAGTTGGTCACGCGCGGCACGCTGCGCAATGGCCGTGCCGTGCTGTTCCGCCCGCTGCGCCCGGACGACGAGCGCGGCCTGCGGGACTTCTTCTACTCCCACACGGACGACACGATCTACCTCCGCTACGGCGCGGCGAAGAAGCGCCTGACGCCGGCGCAGGTGCAGCACTTCGTGATCCTCGACTACGATCGGCGCATGGCGATCGGCGCGTTCGTGTCGCACGGCGGGGGGGAGACGCTCGACGAGTTCGACGATCTCATCGGCGTCGCACGCTACGACGTCGACCCAGCGACCAACTACGCCGAGTGTGCGTTCACCGTGCACGACGAGTTCCAGGATCAGGGCCTCGGCACGGCGCTGCTGAAGCAGATCATGCACTGCGCACGCCGGCGCCACGTGGAGGGCTTCACGGCGCAGGTGCTCGCGGCCAACGGGCGCATGATGCACCTGTTCTCGCGCTGGTGCTCGCCGCTCACGAGCACGCTCTCGGAGGGCGTGTACACGCTCCAGTTCCGGTTCGCCGACATCGAGAAGGCCCGCCGGCAGAGCGCGCGGGCGGTGGCGTCGGACGCACCCCACGGGTGACTGCCGCGCCCTCGGCGCGTCGTATAGACTGCTCGCCCATGGGACGTACGTACCTGTTCGAGACGGAAGAGCACGCGACGCTGCGGGCGCAGATCCGCCGGTTCGCCGAGGCGGAGATCGCGCCGCACGCGCACGCGTGGGAGGAGGCGGGCGAGTTCCCGCGCGAGCTGTACCGCAAAGCGGCCGACGGCGGCCTGACGGGGATCGGCTATCCGGAAGACCTGGGCGGACTCGGCGGCGACTTCACGCACGTGCTGGCGGCGGCGGAGGAGATGGTCCTGGCGGGGCGGTCGGTCGGCACCTGCGTCGGTCTCGGGAGCCACGGCATCGCGTTGCCGCCGATCGCCCGCTTCGGCACGCCGGCGCAACACGAGCGCTTCGTGCGCCCGGTGCTCCGCGGCGAGCGGGTCTGCGCGCTCGGGATCACCGAGCCCGGCGTGGGCAGCGACGTGGCGGCGCTGCGCACGCGCGCGGTTCGGGACGGGGCGCACTACGTCGTGAACGGGGCCAAGATGTTCATCACCTCGGGCTGCCGCGCGGATTTCGTCACGACTGCGGTGCGCACGGGCGGGCCCGGGCACGCGGGGGTGTCGCTGCTCGTGATCGAGCGCGGTACGCCGGGGTTCCGGGTCTCGCGCAAGCTCGCGAAGACCGGGTGGTGGGCGAGTGACACGGCCGAGCTCGCCTTCGAGGACTGTCGGGTGCCGGCCGAGAACCTGATCGGCGACGAGAACGCCGGCTTCGCCGCGATCATGCTGAACTTCGTGAGCGAGCGGCTCATGCTCGCCGGACAGTGCGTCGCGATCGCGGAGCTCGCCTACCGCGAGGCGATGGCGTACGCGCGTGCGCGCGAGGCCTTCGGCAAGCCGATCGCCGGGTTCCAGGTCGTGCGCCACAAGCTGGCCGACATGGCGGCACGGCTCGCGGCGGCCCGTGCGCTCACGGGCGAGGTCGCGACCCGCTACGTTCGCGGCGAGCAGGACGCGGCGCTCGCCGCGATGGCCAAGAACACCGCCACCGACATGTGCTCGTTCGTGGTCGACCAGGCCGTGCAGATCCACGGCGGCTACGGCTACATGCGCGAGACCGTCGTCGAGCGCCTGTGGCGCGATGCGCGCCTGTACCCGATCGGCGGCGGGACGCGCGAGATCATGAACGAGATCATCGCCAAGGTCGAAGGCTACTGACGCGGTCTCGCAAATATGATCGACGTCATAGCGTTGCGTTCGACGTCGTGATCCCGTAGCCACGTGACGGATCCGAGTCTGGGAGGGAGGGGTATGAGCTCCAGCGGCTTCAAGGTCCTGCTCGTCAACTGCAACACGCCGATGGACAACCTGATCCCGGCCGGCGTGTCGCTCCTGTCGGCGATCCTGAAGGAGCACGGCTTCGAGGTCCGGCTCTTCGACACCACCTTCTACAAGCCGCCCGGCGTCGAGAGTGGTGACGAGGTGCGCGCGCGCAATCTGCAGGTGCGCAAGACCGACCTCGGGGAGTTCGGCATCCTGCCCGAGCCCAACCCGGCGACCGAGGACTTCCGCGCGCTCGTGCTCGATTGGCAGCCCGACCTGATCGGGTTCTCGATCATCGAGTGCACGTCCGTGCTCAGCCTCGACCTCGCGGGCGCGATCGCGGACTGGCGCCGGAGCGTCCCGCGCGTGTGGGGCGGCGTGCACGCGACGTTCGCCACCGAGGCGCTGCTCGCGGAGGAGCTGGTCGACATCGTCTGCAAGGGCGAGGGCGAGTACCCGATGCTCGAGCTCTGCCAGGCGCTGCGCGAGGGCCGCGACCACACGGCCATCGCCAACCTCATGGTGAAGCACCAGGGCCGCATCCACCGCAACCCGCTGCGGTGGGTGGTCGACCTCGACGAGCTACCCGACCAGGACTGGGAGATCTACGACCGGCGGCGCTTCTACAAGCCGATGGGCGGCCGCATCTGGATCACCGGCACGTTCGAGATGAACCGCGGCTGTCCCTACAGCTGCATGTACTGCGTCAACTACGGCCTCAACAAGCTCTACAAGGGCCTGGGCGGTTACTATCGCGAGCGGAGCATCGCGGGGCTCATCCGCGAGATGAAGGACAAGAAGGCGCGCTATCGGCTCGACTTCGCCTACCTCGTCGCCGAGAGTTTCCTCACCACGACGCAGGCGCGGCTGGAGGAGTTCGCGGCGCGATACCCGACCGAGGTCGGGCTCCCGTTCTGGGTCGAGGCCCGCCCGGAGTCGATCACGCCCGAGCGCGTGCGCATGCTCGAAATCTGCGGCTGCGAGGGCATCAGCATCGGCGTCGAGAGCGGCAACCACGAGTTCCGCCGGCAGTTCATGAACCGCAACATCCCGAACGACAAGATCGTCCGGGCCTTCGAGGTGCTCGCCGCGTCGAAGCTGCGCGTGAGCGCGAACAACGTGATCGGCTTTCCGACCGAGACGCGCGAGCTGGTCTTCGAGACCATCGAGCTCAACCGGCAGTTTCCGCGCGTGGCCGGCGTGATGTGCTCGCTCTACAGCCCGTACCAGGGGACGCGGTTGCGCGAGATCGCCGAGGAGCGGGGCTACCTCGACAAGGGCGCCGTCGCCGGAGACTACCGGAAAGAAGCGGTGATGCGGACGGAGCACCTGAGCCCGGATCAGGTCCTCGGCCTGCAGCGTACCTTCCCGCTCTACGTGAAGCTGCCGAAGGAGCAGTGGCCGGCCATCCGCCGCGCCGAGGAGATGACGTCCGAGGGCGACCGTGTCTTCGAGGAGCTGGCGGTCGAGTACCTCGGGGCGCGGTCCTAGGGGCGCGGGCCTCAAGTTCCGGCGCGGGCGCGCCGATATCCCCTCGGTCGCTCCTCGGCCGAAGGAGCCCGGCTCGGCCCGCGCCCATGCCTCGCCACTCCGACAATCGGTTCGCCCCCGCCCGCCAGCCACGGCGCGACGAGGCCCATGCGCCGAGCAGCTCCCGGGGCGTCGTCGTGCGGGTCCGCCCGCGGCCGCACGAGCACGGCGCCGAGTTCCACGGCATCGGCGGCGCCCTGTTCGAGCGGCTGGGCCACGCCGTCTACCGCCGGCGCTGGGCGGTGCTGGTCGCCGGCGCGCTGCTGCTGGTGGGCTCGATCCTGGTGCTGGCCCGGGGTGGCGCGTTCGGACCGGGGACCACGTCCGGCATCGAGTCCGAGGAGGCCGAGGCCCTCGTGGCGCGCGAGCTGGCGGGGAACGGCGAGGCGTCGTTCACGGTCCTCTTTCATGCCGCCGAGGTGACGGCGGACGACCCGCGGTTCGCCGCGGCGGTGCACGACGCGCTCGCCCCCCTGCGCGCCGACCCGCGGGTGCGCGCGGTGACGGCGCCCGACGCGGCACCGCCGCAGGCGGCGGCGCGGCTGGTGGCGCCCGACGGACACCACGCGCTGGCGCTCGTGACGTTGCGCGACGGCTTCCGCGAGGGGCTCGACCAGTACCCGGCGCTGCGCGCCCTCGTCCGCTCCCCGGTGCTCGACGCGGCCTTCACCGGCCAGCTCGCCGTCCGCCACGACCTCGACGTCGTACTCGAGTCCGACCTCCGACTGGCGGAGCTGGTGAGCCTCCCGCTCGCGCTCGTCGTGCTGCTCTGGGTGTTTCGCACGTTCGTGGCCGCGGCGCTGCCGGTGGTGACCGGCGCGCTCGCGGTCCTGGCGGGCATCGCCGCGCTCACGGCGCTCTCGCACGTGATGGACGTCGCGGTGTACGCGATCAACATCACGTCGCTGATCGGCCTAGGCGTGGCGATCGACTACTCGCTGTTCCTCGTCAGTCGCTATCGGGACGAGCGGGCGTCCGGCCTCGACGACGAGGCGGCGCTGGCGCGCGCGCTCGAGACCGCGGGCAGCGCCGTCGCCTTCTCGGGTCTGGCGGTGGCGATCGGGCTCGGCAGCCTGCTCTTCTTCCGCGGCTCGTTCCTGGCGACGATGGGGCTCGGTGCCGCGCTGGTCGTGGCGCTGTCGGTGGTCTTCGCGCTCACGGTGCTGCCGGCGCTGCTCGCGGTGCTCGGCCCGTGGATCGACGCCGGACGGGTGCCGCTGCCGCGGCCGGCCGACGCGGATCGTCTCTGGCACCGGATCGCCGCCGGCGTCATGCGGCGTCCGGTCGCGGTGCTGGTGCCGACCCTCGGGCTCCTGTTGACCCTCGGGACGCCGTTCCTCCATCTGCGCATGGCGGCGGCCGACGTGCGCACGCTGCCGCGCGGCACGGAGGCGCGCGAGACGTTCGAACGGCTGCGGGGGCTGTTTCCCGCCGAGACGCAGGCGCGCATCCCCGTGGTGGTCGAGTTCCCGTCGTCGCCCGCGCTCACGCCGGACCGGGTGGACGCCCTCGACGCGCTCGGGCGGCGCCTGCGCGCGCTGCCCGGCGTCGCGGCGGTGGAGAGCCCCGTCGACCTCGATCCGCGGTTGCCCGCCGCGGCGGCGCGCGAGATGCTCACCGCGCCACCGGGGCAGCGCCCGCCCGAGGTCGAGATGCTCCTGCGGCAGACGGTGGGCGCGCGGGTCGTCTCACTTTCGGTTGTCACCGACGCGGCCCCCGCGGGCGACGAGGCGCGGGCGCTCGTCCGCGCGCTGCGCGCCGATCGCGTCGTGGGCGACGGCACGCTGCGCGTGGCCGGCGCGGCGGCCCACGCGCTCGACCTCACCGACTTCATCCGCCAGCACGCGCCCAAGGCCCTGGCGTTCGTGGTCGTGTTCACGTGCGTCGTGCTGTTCGCGCTGCTGCGCTCGATCGTGCTGCCGCTCAAGGCGGTGGTGATGAACCTGCTGTCGATCACCGCCTCGTTCGGCGCACTCGTGTTCCTCTTCCAGGACGGCCACTTCGCGGGGCTGCTCGGCATCGAGCCGAGCCCGATCGAGCCGACGCTGCCAGTGCTGCTCTTCTGCACGGTGTTCGGATTGTCGATGGACTACGAGGTGCTTCTCCTCGCCCGCATGCGCGAGGTGTGGCTGCGCACGCACGACAACCGGCAGGCCGTCGCCGAGGGCCTGGCGCGCACGGGCCGGCTCGTGACCAGTGCGGCGGCGATCATGGTCGCCGTGTTCGTGGCCTTCGGGCTCGCGCGCGTCGTGGTGGTGAAAGCCATGGGCCTCGCTCTCGCGCTCGCCGTCCTGCTCGACGCGACCGTGGTGCGCGTGCTGGTCGTGCCGGCGACGATGCGGCTCTTCGGCGACTGGAACTGGTGGGCGCCGGCGTGGCTCGGGTCGCGGCGCCGCAGGTCGTAGGGCCAGGATCGCCGGTCGGCTCGGGTCGGAGGGCGGCGTGGCGGGGCCGTGGGTCCGCCCTCCGCGCGCAGGGGCCCCGCGGCCCCGGGTCGGTGCGGGTCGCGAACCGATTCGGAAGTCGGCTTGCTTGCCGCCAAGAGCGTGCGCGACGTTCCTTCTACGCCTGCCGCGTCGCCTTGCCGTGGCGCGCGGCGATCGCGGCGACCCAGGCGAAGCCCTCCTCGACCCGTGCGGCATCGCGTGTGTCGTACGGGTATTCGAAGACGAGCGCGCAGTCCGGGTTCCGTGCCAGCACGACGTCGAGGGCGCGCTCGACGTCGATCCACCCCTCGGCGGGCGTCTGCGAGGGGTGGAGGGGCACGTGGTGGTGCGTCCGGTAGTGGTCGAGGCCGCGCGTGTTCCACAGGTGCATCGCCTGCGCGTGCGGCGCGAGCACCGCGAGGTCCGTGAAGAAGTCGCGCCCGCGCGTGTCGGCGACGAGGCGGCTGTGGCCGATGTCGATGCAGAGGCCGAGCCCCGGATCGGTGGCGGCGAGCGCGGCGTACTGGGCGGCGGTGTGGAACCAGCCAGTGTAGCCGCCGGTCTCGACGAGCACGCGCACACCCGAGGCCGCCGCCAGCGCGGCGAAGCGCGCGGCTGCCTCGTCGGCGAGGGCGAGCGCGCGGCGCTCGTCGGTGCTGTCCGCGCCCCAGGCGAGGTGTGTGACGACGTACTCGCCGCCCCACGCCCGCGCGTGCCCCAGCGCGTGCTCGAGGATCGCCCAGGCGCGCCGGCGCTCGGCGGGGTCGTCGTTCAGGTAGAAGACGGCTTCGGGGCCGTGCGGATATCCGGCGGGCCGGGCGAGCGGCGCGTGCAGGCTGAAGGGGAGGGCGGTCGTCTCGAGCTGATGGCGCAGCTCGGGGAGCCGGTCCTCGGGCCAGTCGAAGGCCTCGACGCGGCCGAGGCCGCGGTGCAGCAGGCCGGCCGGCGGTCTCACCCGTCACCCTCGACGGGCTTCGCGACCTGCACGCCGGCGAGGCGCTCGAGCGGGACGACCACGGCCGCCTGGTCGGCCTGGCCGAGGCCCGCGGCGCGTGCCTCCTCGTAGAGCTGCTGCGCGAGCGCGGCGAGGAGGACGCGCACCCGCAACGACTTCGCCATCCGCGTGACGCACTCGAGGTCCTTGTGTGCGAGGTCGATGGTGAACTCGGCGCCGAAGTCGGCGCTCAGAATCGCCGGGCCCGCCTGCTCGAGCGCGCGGCTGCGGCCAGAGCTGACCGACAACACGTCGTAGAGCGCCCGCGGGTCGAGGCCGGCGCGCGTGCCGAGGACCATGGCCTCGGCGACCGCGGCGAAGCCGACGCCGATCAAGAGCTGGTTGCAGAGCTTGGCGATGCTGCCGCTCCCGGTGGGTCCGAGATGGAACACGCGCTCGCCGACGGCGCGGAGCACGGGACGACACGGCTCGACGGCAGCCGGTGGGCCGCCCACCATGACCGTCAGCGTGCCGGCCTCGGCGCCGCCGACGCCGCCACTCACCGGGGCGTCGAGGAAGATCGCGCCGTGCGCCGCGGCGCGGTCGGCGATGCGGCGCACGGTGTCGGGGTCGATCGTGCTGTGGTCGATGAACGTCTGGCCCGGCCGCGCGGCGGCGAGCGCGCTCGTGACGACGGCCTCGACGTCGGCGGGGGCGGGCAGACAGGTGAGCACGACGTCGGCCGCACGTGCGACGTCCGCCGGCGTCGCGGCGGCGCGCGCGCCGCGGGCCACGAGCGCCTCGACCGGCCCCGGGCTCCGGCTGTGCACGACGAGCGGAAACCCGGCGCGGAGGACGTTGCAGGCCATCGGCCGACCCATGCGCCCGAGGCCGATGAACCCCACCCGTGGCCGCTGGTCCGGCATCCTGCTCCCCTCCGCGGACGACACTGCCCGACGCGGCGGCCGGGGGCTATGATGGTCGTCATAGTGCCGGAGGAATCGAAAGGTGGCCGCTTCGTGGAGGCCGCGGCGACCGCGTTCCTGCGCCGCCGGTTGCACCACCAGCGCATGCGGATCGCGGCGCTGCGCGCCCTGCGGGCCGTGTCGGCGGGGCGCGACGACTGTCTCGCGATCGACTTCGACGAGGGCGCCGACGTCCTCGAGCGGGCGGCCCCGTGGATGGCCGGGTTCGCCGCCGACGTGGCGGCGCTGCCGCCGGGCGCGTCGCGGCCGCTCGTCCCGCGGATGGCGATCGTGATCCTGGCCGTCGGCTCGCGCGGCGACGTGCAGCCCTTCCTCCCCATCGCGCAGCGGCTGGCGCGGCGACACCGCGTGCGGATCGCGACCCACGAGGAGTTCCGGCCGCTGGTCGAAGGCGCCGGCCTCGAGTTCTTCCCGCTGGCGGGCGATCCGCGCGAGCTCGTGGGCTACATGATCCGCACCGGCGGGCGGGTCGTGCCGACGCGGCTCGACCAGATCGTCGAGGACGTCCCGCGCAAGCGCGCGACCCTCGCGGCGATCCTCGAGTCGACGTGGCGCGCGTGCACGGAGCCCGACCCTGGGCGCCCCGGTGCGCCGCCGTTCGCCGCCGACGGCATCATCGCCAACCCGCCGAGCTACGGGCACATCCACTGCGCGGAAGCGTTGCACGTCCCGCTCCACATGATCTTCACGATGCCGTGGACGCCGACCAGCGCCTTCCCCCATCCGATGACACGGCTCGTCCAGGGCGCGGCCCACCCGGTGCGCAACTTCCTCTCCTACGGCGTCGTGGACGCGCTCGTGTGGGCCGGCGTGCGCGACGTCGTGAACGCGTTCCGCGAGCGTACGCTCGGGCTCGCGCCGCTCGACGCCGGCGAGGGGGTCGCGTTGCTCAACGACAACGAGGTGCCGTTCACGTACCTGTTCCCCGCGAGCGTCATCCCGAAGCCCGCCGACTGGGGGCCGCACGTCGACCTCGCGAACTTCGTCTTCTGGGACCAGGGAGCGACCTACGAGCCGCCACCCGCGTTGCGCGAGTTCCTCGCCGCCGGCGAGCCGCCGATCTACGTCGGCTTCGGGTCCTGCGTGGTCGAGGATCCCGCGGCGCTCACGCGGATCGTGTTCGAGGCGCTCGCGCAGGCGGGCGGGCGTGCCGTCGTGTCGCGCGGCTGGGCGCGGCTCGGCGGCGCCGCGGTGCCGCCGAACGTCTACGTGGTCGACGACTGCCCGCACGACTGGCTGCTGCCGCAGTGTCGCGCGGTCTGCCATCACGGCGGCGCGGGCACGACCGCGGCGGGGCTGCGCGCCGGGCTGCCGACGGCGGTCGTGCCGTTCTTCGGCGATCAGTTCTTCTGGGGACAGGTGGTCGCCGAGGCCGGCGCCGGGCCCGCACCCATCCCGGCAGCCGAGCTCACCAGCGAGAAGCTCGCGGCAGCCCTGGTCGCCTGCGCTCGCCCGGAGATGCGGGCGCGGGCGGAGGGTCTCGGGGCGAAGGTGCGGGAGCTCGACGGGGTCGATCTCGTCGTCGAGGCGCTCTACCGGCATCTCCCGGTGCCGGCGATGCAGTGCGTGCGCGACGCCGAGCATCTGGCCACGGTGTACTGCGAGGCCTGCCGAGCGCGACTCTGCCAGGGGTGCTGGGAGGCCGAACACGCCGGCCATGGCGCGCATCCGTACCGCTACGTCGAGTGGAGCGTCCGCCCCCCGCACGGGATCGCCGACGAGCTGACGGACCTGATCGCCGACGCGGCAACGGCGCTGCGCGCCGGGCTCCACGAGATCCGGCCGCTCCTCGCGCCGCGCCAGGACGGGGTCGTGCTCGGTGAGGTGGAGGCGACCGGCGACGAGGTCGCGGGTGACCCGGTGTGGACGACGGGGCGCGGGACGCGCTGAAGCGGCCGGGGATTCCCTTTCGCGCGTCGCTGCGGGATGATCCCGCCGCATGCAGCGACGCAAGCGAGCGGCCCGGTTCATCGCGCCCTACCGCGTCACGAGCGGCAAGGGGTTTCGCTTGAAGGACGTCGATCCCGGCGACGTCGGCGGGCTCGAGTCGGAAGCCAAGGACGAGGCCGGAGCACTGCTGCAGCGGGACATCGAGCGGCTCGCCGACCTGCAGGAGAAGCTCTACGCGCAGGACCGCTGGGCGCTGCTGCTGATCTTCCAGGCGATGGATGCGGCCGGCAAGGACGGCACGATCAAGCACGTGATGTCCGGGGTGAACCCGCAGGGCTGCCAGGTGTACGCGTTCAAGGCGCCCTCGAGCGAGGAGCTCGATCACGACTACCTGTGGCGCGCCGCGCGGTGCATGCCCGAACGCGGCCGGATCGGTATCTTCAACCGCTCGTACTACGAGGAGGTGCTCGTGGTCCGGGTGCACCGCGAGTTGCTCGCGGCACAGAAGCTGCCGCTGTCGCTGGTGACCGGGGACGTCTGGCGGGAGCGCTACGAGGACATCAACGCCTTCGAGCGCTACCTCACGCGCAACGGCGTGGTGATCCGCAAGTTCTTCCTCCACGTCTCCCGGGGCGAGCAACGCCGGCGCTTCCTCGAGCGCATCGACCAGGCCGAGAAGAACTGGAAATTCTCGCTCGTCGACGTCCGGGAGCGGCAGTCCTGGGGCGACTACATGGACGCCTACGAGGACGCGATCCGCCACACGGCGACGGAGCACGCCCCGTGGTTCGTCGTGCCGGCCGACAACAAGTGGTTCACCCGACTGGTGGTGGGCGCCGCGGTCGTCGATGCCCTCGAGGGCCTCGACCTCGCCTTCCCCAAGGTGGATGCGGCGCGACGCACGGAGCTCCGCGCCGCGCGCGCCGCTCTGCTGCACGCGAAAAAGGACCGGCGCGACTGAGTCCGTGACCCACATTGACACCATCTGATGTTACAGTTAGTGCTGCCGCGAATGGACGACGTGGCCCGCTTCACGATCGACGAGCTCGCCGCCGCCACCGGCGTCTCGAGCCGGACGATCCGCTTCTACCAGGCCCGGGGCGTGCTCCCGCGCCCGGTGCGACACGGGCGGTTGGCGCTCTACGACGCCGGCCACGTCGAGCGCCTGCGGTTGGTGGGCGAGCTGCACGACCGCGGCCTCAGCCTGCGCGTGATCCGGTCGCTGGTCCGACACGGCCACGAGGACGCGCGGTCGCTCGGCGGCTGGCTCGACGACCGCGAGCGGCTCGGGATGCCGTGGACGGACGATCGCCCGCGGCTGCTGAGCGAGGCCGAGCTCGCCGAGGTCGTCGGCGAGCGGCCGGCGGGGACGATCGCAGCGCTCGTGCGCGCAGGGGTCGTCGAGCGCGAGCCGGCCGGGGCGGGACCCGCGTACCGGATCCCCAGCCCCGGCGTGCTGCGCATCGTGCTCGCGCTCGAGGCGAGCGGCATCGCGGTGGCCACCGCGGTCGGTGCGGGCGAGATCCTGCGGGGGCGGCTCCGTGAAGCCGCGCGTGAGCTGGTCGCGTACCTCGCGACCCGCGTGGGGCGCGGCTTCGCACGGGGGGGGACGCCCGACGAGATCGGCACCGCGCTCGAAGGACTTCGCCCACTCGCGGGCGACACGGCGCGGCTCCTGTTCACGCGCGAGGTCGAACGCGCGCTGCGGGCGCCCCGAGCGCGAAGGCGACCGTGAGGGAGTCCCCGCGCCAGCGTGAGGAGAGGCACACATGCAGATCCAGCACGTGAAGATCCACGGTCATGACGTCGCGTTTCGCCGCGCCGGCGAGGGGCCCGTCCTGGTCCTCGTGCACGGCATGGCCGGCAGCTCGGCGACGTGGCGGCACGTGATCCCGTCGCTCGCCGCGCGGTTCACCGTCGTGGCCCCCGACCTGCTCGGGCACGGCGAGTCGGCGAAGCCCCGCACCGAGTACGCGCTCGGCGCGCACGCCAACCTCCTGCGCGACCTCCTGAACGCGCTCGGGTTCGAACGCGCGACGCTGGTCGGCCAGTCGCTCGGCGGTGGCGTCGTCATGCAGATGGCCTACCAGTTCCCCGAGCGCTGCGAGCGGCTGGTGCTGGTCGGGAGCGGCGGCCTCGGACGCGAGGTGCACCTCCTGCTGCGGGCGCTCACCGTTCCCGGCGCCGAGCAGGCCCTGCCGCTCGTCTGGGGCGAGGGGCTGCGCGACCTCGCCGGCCGCATCGCGGGCTGGCTCGGCCGGACGGGGATGCGCGCGGCGCCGCACGTCGAGGAGATGTGGCGGAGCCTGTCGTCGCTCGCCGACACGGACAGCCGCCGCGCGTACTGCCGGACGCTTCGTGCGGTGGTCGACCCGGGCGGGCAGGCCGTGAGCGCGAAGGACCGGCTCTACCTCGCGACGCGGATGCCGACCCTGATCGTGTGGGGCGACCGCGACCCGTTCATCCCCGTCCGGCATGCCATCGAGGCGCACGAGGTCATTCCGGGAAGCCGGCTCGAGATCTTCGAGGACGTGGGCCACTTCCCGCACTGCGAGGCGCCGGCACGCTTCGTCGAGGTGCTGGTCGACTTCCTCACCTCGACGCGGCCGGCGCAGCTTTCGGAACGGGAGATGCGCGACCTGCTCGTGGCCGTGGGGCACTGAGGCCGACGCCGTACCCCGCAAGTCCGGATCTGGACTTCCAGCTCCGGATCCGGATACTGGGGGATGCGATGTCGACGGCACGGACCGCGGGCCTGGACGCAGGGCGGGCGGGGACCTCGGTGGCGGACCGGCGCGACCCCGCCGTGCGCCGGCGGCTCTCGGGCCCGGGCCTCCGCGCGTTCTTCGGCCTGGCCGACCGCTGGCAACTCGGTGCCGAGGAACAGCGGGGCCTTCTCGGATGGCCGAGCCGCTCGACGTTCTTCGCGTGGAAGGCCGGCAAGGCCGGCACGCTGCCGTTCGACACGCTCACGCGGCTGTCGCTCGTGCTCGGCATCTACAAGGCCCTCCACGTCCTCTATCCCGACGAGGCCTTCGCCGACGGGTGGGTCCGGATGCCGAACCGCAATCCGATCTTCCGCGGCGCTGCGCCGCTCGTGACGATGGTCGAGGGCGGCATCGACGCGCTGTACGCGGTCCGGCGGCTGCTCGACGGCCGCCGTGGCGGATGGCACTGACGCCGCCCCTGCGCCGGGTGCGGCGGCCGACGACGCATCGGCTCGTGGCGAGCCGATGGCCGGCAACTGGCATTCTCGACACGATCAGCGCCGCCGAGGACCTCGAGGCCGTGGCCGATCTGGAGGGCTGGACGAACGACCGTCTCCAGGAGGAGCTCGGGCCGCTGACGCGCATCCCCCGGGAGGAATGGGTGGTCGGGACGCCGCACGCGTCGGTGGTCATGGCCGCGTTCTGCCACCCGGCGCAGGATGGGGGTCGTTTCAGCTCGGCGGAGCTGGGCGCGTGGTACGCGGCGTTCACGCTCGCGACGGCGCACGCCGAAGCGGCCTACCGTCGGCGCCGGGAGTTCGACGAGGTCGCGCGGGCGCCGCTGCCCGTGCAGATGCGGGAGTATCGTGCCGGCATCGACGCGGCGCTGCGCGACGTTCGGCCCGCGCACCGATACCCCGCGTATCACCATCCCACGTCGTACCGGCAGTCGCAGCGCCTCGGCATCGCGCTGCGCCGGGCGGGGTCGAACGGCCTGGTCTACGAGAGCGTGCGGGCTCCGGGGTCCGACTGCCTGGTGGTGTTTTGGCCGCGGCTCGTCCGCAACGTCCGCGTCGGGTGCCACTTCGAGTACACCTGGCCGGCGGGTGCGACGGGTCCGACGATCCGTCGTCTCGGCTGACCGGCCGTGGAGCCCCTCAGAGCGAGTTCACGGCGTGTCCGCCGTCGACGACGATCGTGCTCCCGGTCATGAAGGCACCGGCGTCCGACGCGAGCAGGAGCAGCGCACCGTCGAGGTCGCGCGGCTGCCCGAGACGGCGCTGCGGGATGCGGTCGATGAGGCGCTTGCCGGCGGGGGTCGTCCAGAAGTCGCGGTTGATGTCGGTCTCGACGTAGCCGGGCGCGATGGCGTTCACCTGGATGCCGTGGCGCGCCCACTCCATCGCGAGCGTGCGCGTGAGGTGGAGGAGGCCGGCTTTGGCGGCGGCGTAGGGCGCGAGCTGTCCGATCGTCCGCAAGCCGACGATCGACGCGATGTTGACGATGCGCCCCGGGCGCCCCGCGGCGACGAGCGCGCGCGCGGCGGTCTGCGCGACCAGCCACGCGCCCCGCAGGTTGGTGTCGACGACCGCGTCCCAGTCGGCCTCGGGCAGGTCGAGCGTGGGCGTCGGAGTGCTGATGCCCGCGTTGTTCACGGTGACGTCGATCGGGCCGAGCGCCGCCGCCGCGGCTTCGAAGCCGGCGCGGATCGTGTCACCCCGCGTGACGTCCATCGCGACCGCGACCGCGCGACTGCCCGCGGCGCCGAGCTCGTCGACCAGCGCGTGCAGGCGCTCGACGCGCCGTGCGGCGACGGCGACGGCGGCACCGTGCGCGGCGAGCGTCGTCGCGAAGTGACGGCCGAGGCCCGAGGACGCGCCCGTGACGAGCGCGGTGCGGCCGGTGAGGTCGAAGTGCCTGGACATGGGGCGTTGCTAATCGCACGGCGTGCGGCATGCAAGGGGACGCGGTCGCCGGTGCGGGGGCACCGCGGGCGTGGAATTTCGCTCGCGGTCGGCATAGGTAGCGGCCTGCGAGGGACATCATGTCGGGAAGCATCGGCCCCTTGCTGGGCGCGGACGAGTATTTCACCCATCAGATCGTCGACACCTTCGCGACCGTCGCGGACAACGACCTCTCGTGGACCGAGAAGGTGTGCGGCATGGCGGCGGCGCGCGACGGGTCGCTGCAAGTCGCGTTCGGCTTCGGGAAGTACCCGAACCGCAACGTGGTCGACGCGTACGGTGGGGTGTCCCGCGGCGTCGGGCAGTGGACGGTACGTGGCAGCCGCGAGCTCTCGCCGGACCCGGAGTCGGTGCGCGTCGGACCGCTCGCCTACGACGTCGTCACGCCGTTGCAGCGCGTGCGCGTGCAACTGGCGCCGAACGCGGTGCAGCCGATTGCCTTCGACATCGTGTTCGAGGGCATCGTCCCCTGCACCCTCGAGGAGCGCGAGGACCGGCGCACCCTCAACGGCTTTCGCCGCACCGCGCATCAGATCCGCTACCACCAGACGGGCACCGCACGCGGCTGGGTCGAGGTGGCGGGGCGGCGGATCGACGTCACGCCCGATGCGTGGGTGGCTACGCGGGATCACTCGTGGGGTATCCGTCAGGACGTCGGCATGCCGATCCCCGACCTGGCGCCGGACCCGTTCGCGCAGATGAGCCTGCGCGCGCTCGCCGTGTGGAGCCCGCTGTTCTTCGAGCAGCCGGACGGGGGCCGCTACGCCTTCCACCAGTACTATCTGCTCGCCTCGAGCTTCGGCTTTCGGCACGAGCGCGTGCAGGGCGGCTTCGAATATCCGGACGGGCGGCGCGATCTCGTGCGCGCGATCGTGCCCGAGCTGCGCTTCGACCCGGCGAACCGCCGCCTCCTCGGCGGCCGCTTCGTGCTGACGATGGCGGACGGCGGCGAGCGCGTGCTGGAGGCCGACGCCATCGGCGGCACCGGCTTTCACCTCGGCGCGGGGCTGTACTTCGGGTTCGACGGCCATCACCACGGGAGCTGGCGTGGCAATCTGCACCTCGACGGCGAGCACTTCGCCGACTGTACGGCGCCGGACGTGGTGGCCCGTCTGAACCAGTTCCGCGACTGCGTGATCCGCGTGCGAGACGCGAGTACCGGCGCGACCGGCTGGGGGAACTGCCAGACGTATGTCGCCGGGGCGTGGCCGGAGCTCGGGCTCCCGGACGAACGCTGAGCGCACCCGGGGACGCCGAACCCTGTGCGAGATTGACAGCGGTCGGTAGGGAGAGCAGGCTCGAATCGAGATTTGGCTCAAGTGTCCGCGGGCGTCTCGCTCCCCTCACTCGGATCAAATCCTCTGTGAAGCCGCGTCGTGCCCGACGGTGCGCGCGGGTGAGGGAGGCCAATGTCATTCGTTCCATCTCGTTCGCTGAATCTCGGCTTTTCGAAGAAGGGCCTCGGGCTCGTTCTTCCGGTTGGCCGGCGCGTGTTCGTACATTGCCCCGGGGATCCTGGGCGTCGGGTCGGCCTGCTGGCCGACGATGGTCAAGATACGACGGTCCGGCTGGCGGATGGAGCGGAGGTCGAGATTCTCGCTTGGCGTCCGCGTCATGGCGGTGGGACTCGCTACCGCGTCGCCGCTGCGACGGACCGCACGGAGGGGTGGCTCGGGGCCGAGGACGTTCGCTCGGGAGCCTCGCCGGCCGCGCCCCTTGCGGCTGTGCCGGCGGTGGCGCCGCGTCGGGTGGTGCGGCCCGCGGTGGAGGCGGGGCGCAAGTTCGGCCAGCGCTCGTAGACCACATGAAATGCGGCGCTTTCGACACGACTTGCGGAATTTAGCCAGTCGGTGTCTAAGCTAGCCTGTCATTTTGTTTGAGCGCGACCCGGCCCCGTCCCTCCACGACGATCGGCTTCTCGCCCAGGCAACCGTGGCAATATCGAATGAGCCCCGCGTGGCGAGGGCGAGGAGTGTGAGACATGGGCAAGAAGATCTTCGTGGGCAATCTGTCGTTCAACACCAGCAGTGCGGACCTGGAGTCGCTGTTCTCCAAGGCCGGGACCTGTGAGTCGGCGACCGTCGTGACAGACCGTGAAACCGGCCGCTCGCGCGGGTTCGGCTTCGTCGAGATGAGCACGGCGAGTGAGGCGCAGCAGGCCATCTCCAGCCTGAACGGCACCGAGCTGCAGGGGCGGGCCCTCAACGTCAGCGAGGCGAAGGAACGCTCTTCCGGCGGTGGCTCAGGGCGCCGGAGCTACTGAGCCGCGTGCGGCTCAAGGAGATCGGCGCGGCGCAACGGCGGCTGCTCGCCGAGCTGGCCGGGCGCGTCTCGAACCGTCTCGAGGCGACGTTTACGGAACTCGCGGCTCCCGATGGACCAAACATCGGGCTTTCTCTGCATGAGCGGGGTCGCAAGGTGGTCCTAGAGCTGCCCGGTGACCTGCTGATCGGCGCGGGAGACGACCTCGTCGCCCGCGAGCTGCTGCGGGTGCGGATCAAGGCCGCCCGGGACCGGATGCTCTTCCGGCCGCCGCCGCCGTCACTGCCGAAGCGGATCGCGGCGGCAGAGGAGGTCGGGAACTTTCGCTCGGGATTCGGCCGGGGCCATGGGCCTGGCCGGGGCCGGCGCTGAGGCGGTGAGGTTCCGGGGGGAACCCGCGACCGGGCGGGTTCCCCACTGGCCGTGGATCGGTCAGAAGGGGTTGCGGAGGTGCGCATGCGGCTTCGCGAAACCGGCTCCTTCCTGCGCGAGGTGATCGACGACTGGCAGCGCGACAACGCGCTCAGCCAGGGAGCGGCGCTCGCCTACTACACCCTGTTCTCGCTCACCCCGCTGCTCGTGCTGGTGATCATCGTCGCGGGGCTGGCGCTCGGCCGTGCGGCGGCGCAGGGCCAGGTGGTCGACCAGATCCAGGGGCTCGTCGGTCCCGATACGGCGGGCATGGTCCAGGGTATGGTCGAGCGTGCGAGCACGCCGCGGTCGGGGATCGTGCCGACCTTGGTGAGCGTGGCGGCCATCCTCTTCGGCGCGTCGGGGCTCGTCGGGCAACTGCGGACGTCGCTCAACCAGATCTGGGGCGTGCCACCGACGAAAGGTGGTGGGGTCTTGGCGGCACTCCGCCAGCGTCTTCTGGCGCTGGTCGTGATCGGCGGCATGGGGATGCTGCTCCTCCTCTCGGCCGTGCTCTCCACCGTGCTGGCGGCGGCGCAGGAGCTGATCGCTCACCATCTGCCGCTGGTGGCGCGCGTGCTGCCGGCGTCGAACCTCGTGCTCTCCCTCGTCGTCAGTACGACCTTCTTCGCGATGATCTTCGAGCTCTTGCCCGACGTGGACATGCACTGGCGCGACGTCTGGTTGGGGGCTGGCGTCACGGCGATCCTGTTCACCGTCGGCAAGGGACTGATCGCCCTCTATCTCGGACGCGCCGCGTCGGCGTCGATCTACGGGGCCGCGGGCTCGCTCGTGCTCCTGCTGCTGTGGGTCTACTACTCCGCGCAGATTCTCCTCCTCGGCGCGGAGTTCACCGAGGTGTACGCGCGGCGGTACGGGTCGCTGCGCGGGCGCCGGTGATTGCCAGTCGGGACGCGTCGGGATAGTCGGCCGGGGATGCGATGCCGAGATCGGCGGACGGTCCCCGTGGCTCTGGCGGTGGGGGGGCTGATCCTGCTCGGGCTGACGGGGTGTGCCCGCGGCCGGAGGCCCGTTCCGGGTCCCGGGGCGGTGAGCGCTCCGCCCCCAACCGTTCGGGCTCCCGCGACTCGTGAGGTGTGCGGGAACTGCCGGGACGACGATGACGACGGCCTCACCGATTTCGAGGACCCCGACTGCTGTGCCCAGCCGGCATCGCTCAACGGGACGACGATCGAGATCCTTCCCGCCGATCACGTTGGGGGGCCGGCGCGGTTCGCGCTCGGCGCACACCTCCCACCGGCCGGCTCGGCCGATACGTCGCCGCTCGTGGACGACGTGACGATCCAGGTTCGCGCCGGGGCGAGCCCGATCGCCTGCGCCAACCTCGGCCATCTCTACTGGGAGGGGGCGGGCAAGACCTTCCGATTCCGGCCGCCGGGGCGCCGGTTCCCGCCCAACCTGACGAGCGCGCTCGTTCGCGTTCTTCCCGACGGCACGATCGCCGTGCGCGCCACGGGCGCGCGAGCGGGGATCGACGGCCGCGCGGGGAGCGAATGGCAGGTCGCGGTCCGGATCGGCGCGCGTTGTGGGACGGGGAGCGTCCGCCCGCGTGGGCTTCCGTGAGCCCCCGGGCAGGGGGAGCCCCCGCGCGCCGTATGCCTTGCGCGGTCGTCGGGACTCCGATACGTTTCGCGCGGACCTGTTTCCGGCCCCGCCGCGCGATCCGTGTAGGGGACGGGTTCCTCACCCACGTGGGCGCAGCGCAGGCTCCGAGCGGAGAGTGACCGTGCCCTCGTGGATGACGGCGACGGGTTCTGGAAGCTTGCGTCGGGAGCTGCCCCGTTGGAGGTGGCTCCTGCGCCGAGAGGTAGCGAGACAGCGATGATCCACGTCATGCTCCCGGCACAGTACCTTCGTCGCGCCGACGTACGCGTCGCCGAGCCCCACAAGCGGCTGATGGCGGCCGTCCTGCAGGCGGTCATCGACGACTGCCGCGGCTCCGGCGCGCGGCGCCCGCCGCGACCGGGGGGCGCCAGCGATCATCCCGGTGCTCGCCGAGCAATCGCCTACGTGATGAGCACGGATCGGGCGTGGCCGTTCAGCTTCGAGAACCTCTGCGAGGCGCTCGGTCTGGATGCCGGCTCCCTGCGGCAGGAGCTCCAGAAGGGGCTCGCCGCCTGATCTATTTGCCCGCGCGCACCACGTCGACGAGCCGGCTGAGCAAGGACGTGTCGCCGTGGCTCGCTACCGTGACCTCGACGTTCACGTGCAGCGGCGAGGTGGTCTTCAAGAGCTTCTTGCCCGCCTTGTTGAGCTGAAGCCTGAGGACGGCGCGTCCCGTCTTGAGGTTGAGCTTCTTGCGGATGCGCTTCGTGATCACGGTGCCGTCCGACACCGCTGCCGCACGCGCGAGCGCGTGCGAGAGCCCGGTCACGACGCCGACGGCCTCGCAGTAGTCGCCCTTGTCGGCGGTGCCATCGTCGCTCCCGCAGGTGACGGGGATGACCGGCTTGCCGGGGGGCGTCTGGTCGGGGGTGGTGACGTTCTGGCACGCGTCCTGGTCGACGCACGTGCCGGCATCGCAGACGTCCAGACCGCAGCGGTTGCCGTTGTCGCACGAGATCGGTGGCTCGTTCGGCTTCGGGGTCGAAACGCACGCGTTCTGCGCCACGTCACAGGTCGACGTCTGGCAGACGTCCGACGACACGCACGTCGACGTGAACACGCAGCCGAGCGCGTCGGCAGCCGGGTCGCCGGGGCGGCACGCGTTGCTGGTGCAGCTCACGCGGTCGTTGCACTCTTTGTCGCGTTTGCAGGTGACCGCGCCGTTGCGGACGGCGAATAGGTAGCGCCCCGGTTCCGTCGAGTCGCGGCTCGCGTGGACGAGGCCCGTCGGACTCGAGTCGAGCCACACGCCGCTCTCGCCGGAGCCGTCGAGCTCGAGGGCCTGGTCGCCGCCGTTGGAGAACCCGGCCCGCGGGCCGGGCTCCTGGCCTTCGGAGCTGTCGGTGAGGTCCCACAGGATATGGTCGTAGTTGAACTCGACGTCGAACGCCTTCGGCGCCACGTCGGAGCGGTCGATCAGGACGAGTTGGAACGCGTTCAGCTCGTCGCTGTGCCCGTCGTAGTAACCGACGCCGACCCAGTTGACGCCGAAGGCGGGGTGGCCATCGACGGTGTCGTTGCCGTACCGGACCACGCTCGATTCCTCGCCCCGAGTGTCGACGTCGGCGAAGAACGGCGCGATGATCACCCTGGCGGTCTGGGTGAGGTTGAACGGCGTGAAGTCCGCGAGCGCCTCGTCGAACGTGACGTTGCCGTTGTTGTTGACGTACAGCCCCGAGTAGTCATGCCCGAAGAAGTTGATCGGGAAGCCGATCGGCACCTCGGCCGTCGAGTCGTCGTCGTTGGCGGCCAGCGTGTTCGTCGTGAACCCGGGCAGCGTCCGCACCGCGCCGGGTGCGACGCCGAGCGGCAGCAGGCACGAGATGAGGACGGTCAGGGCGAGCGCTCTGGTCACGGGATACCTCCAAACGCCTCTCGGGACGAAGCGCCTACCTAGCGTAATCGGCTGCGCGCTGCCAACCGCATGGCGGACGCCGGGCGTCGGCGCCCCGCGCGCGACGGGGTCACCCGCCGGCGAGCGGGGCGAGCAGGTAGACCTCGTCGCCATCGGCGAGGGGGCGGTCGAGGTGTTCCTCCACCGGACAGCGCTCGCCGTTCAGCATCAGCGTGTGGCGCAGGTGTGGGCTGTGCGCGATCGCCGTGCGCAGGGGCACGCCCCGCTGCTCGGCCTCGTCGAGGAGGGTCGCGAGCGTGGCGCCGACGGGCAGCGGAATCTGCCGGTCGACGTCGTACCACCCGCCCCCGATGCGGCCTTTGAGGAGCAGGTGCACGTGGATCTCCTCGCGCGCCGGGCGCCCGAAGATGCGTCGCAGTGCCCCGCGCAGGCTCACGCGTCGAGGTAACCCGCGAGCAACTCGGTCAGGCCGAGTTGCTTCGCCCGTTCGGCCGACAGGTGGCCGGTCGTCGGGTTCCAGTGCATCGCGCGATAGTAGTCGTTGCGCAGCTCGATCAGCGGGACCGTCACGCCCCTGAGCGGCCCGGCCGTCAGGTTGCCGTCGCCCTCGCCGAGCATGCGGGGATGGGGCTGGACGTCACCGGGGCGAATCCCCTCGCGACGGTTGAAGGCGGCGCGCAGGTTCTGGATGCGCTCCCCCGCGAGCAGGAGGTCCTGCGCCGTCATCCCCCAGCCCGTGAGCGCGTTCACCAGGTCGAGCCACGGCAGCCCGCCGGTGAGGCTGGTGAACATGCAGAGGCCGAGCCCGTTCATGACCTGGTGCGCGTTGCTGAAGTGGGCCTGCGCCACGCCCTTGCCCGCGGTGCCCTTCCAGGCGACGGTCGTCTCCTTGGTGTCCACGACGTTCGGGATCGGGAACTTCGAGTTGAAGGTCTCGTTCCACGAGGCGGACCCGGCCGTGTGCCGCCCGGGCGTCGGATCGGCGATGTAGGTGACGCCCATGAGCGATGTGAACCGCGAGTCGTGGTACGCCGGCTCCTGTCCGTGCACGTGCACGGCGAAACGCTCGCTGCCCTTGCCGACGTGGGCGGCGGCGCGTGCCAGGCCGTGGCGCAGCCACGCGCCACACCCGTCGCCCGTGCCCATCTTGACGGTGAGCGCGAGGGCGCCCTCGCCGTTGCCCCAGCGCATGTCGATGCCGTCGAGGTCGTCGCGGGTGAGGATCCCTTCCTCCACCGCCTCGCAGACCCAGGCGATCGTCGCGCTCGAGCTGACCGCGTCGATGCCGTAGCGATTGCAGGCGTCGTGGCACGCGGTCACCACCTCGAGGTCGTCGTTCAGGAGGTTCGCGCCGAACCCCGCGATGGTCTCGTAGTCCGGCCGGCGTACGTCGCTCAGCCCGCGACGCTTGACGGCGACGATCCCCTTGCACGGTGCGGGACAGTCGCCGCACGAGAGCTTGCGGGTGATGTACTTGTCGACCGCGGCGCCGTCGAGCTTGATGCTGCGCGTGGCGAGCGGGAAATCGCGCGCCGCGACGCCGCGCCAGTTCTTGATCGGCGCGTCGCCGTTCTCGACGCTGATGGCGACGGCACCGGTCGTGCCCCGGTCGCTCCAGAGCTGGCGCATCGCCTGCTGCGGCGCCTCGACCTTGATGCCGAACCGGGCGAACAGGCGGTACATGAAGCCCATGTGGCGCTTGGGCTTCGTCATCCAGACCATGAGCCGCATGCGCCAACCGAGCGCGCTCTTGTACTCGCGCGTCACCTCCTGGCAGAGCGCCCGGAAGCGCGGCGGGTCGGCGACGGGCACTTCGCCCGAGCCCGCCACGACGATCGCCTTCAGGTTCTTGCTGCCGTAGATCGCGCCGAAGCCCTGGCGGCCGAAGGCGTGGTAGCGGTCGTTCATGACGCTCGCGATGCACGACTGCTGCTCGCCGGCCGGCCCGATGGCGCTCACCCCGACCTCCGACTGACCGCCGTAGCGGGCGCGGAGCGCGTCGAAGACCGGCGGGATCTCCTGCCCCCACAGCGTCGCCGCGGGCTCGAGTTGCACTGCGCCGTCGCGCACGACGAGGACGATGGGCTCGCTCGCCCGGCCGGTCACCAGCAGCGCGTCGAAGCCGGCGCGCCGGAGCTGACTCGCGACGCTGCCGCCCGAGTTCGAATCCGCCCACGTGCCCGTGAGGGGCGACTTTCCGACGATCTGGATGCGGCCCGAGAACGGCGTGCGCACGCCCGTCAGCAGCCCCGAGACGATCGCGAAGCACGCTGCCGGTGCGAGCGCATCGGTGCCGGCCGGGAAGTGCTTCCACATGAGGTACGCCCCGAGGCCGTAGCCGCCGAGGAAATTGCGGTAGACGGACTCGTCGATTGCCTCGACGCGCGAGGTGCGCGTCGAGAGGTCGACGATCAGCGCGCGGCCCTGCGTGCCGTATCGCGTGGCCGGAGCGGACGGGGTCGGTGCCATGGGACCTCCATCGGGTGTTGCGGCAGCGTAGCGTGCTCGGCGAGGCATCGGAAGGCGCGCGCCGGCGGGGCGCGGGCGGTCCTACGGGTTGCGAATGCGCTCGCGTGTGTTCCGCTCGCGCAGCACCCGCAGGAACTCGGGCAGACCGAAGACGAAGGGGTGGCGCCGCAGCTCGGGGGTGACGCGGATGCGGACGCCCGCCTTGCGCTCGGCCTCGCTCACGGCGAGGTCCACGAGGTTCGGCTCGGTCAAGATGATGCGCGGCCAGCGAAAGTAGCCGCGCCGGCGGCTGCGGCGCAGCAGGGACCACGCGGCGTCGGCGAGCGCGCGCCACTCCGGGCGATCCCGCTTGACGAAGACGTCGGGCTCGGCCTGCTCGAGCAGGCCGGTCGTGCCGGCAAAGGCAGCGAGCAGGACGCCGTGGAGCGCGCGGTAGTGCTCCCGGTGCGCCTCGTGCAAGGCCCGCACGCGCTCCCAGCCTTCGAGCCGTGCCTCGCCGCGGAAGCTGAGCGCGAGCAGCTCGAGCGAGAACTCGTCGCAGTGAAAGCGCGAGGGCAGCAGGCCGAGCGCCACCGGCGCGAGCGTGCGGTGTGCCGCGACGAGCTGTGCGACCAGCCACGCGCGCGTGGGCTCGTCGCGTACCCAGGCGAACCACACGAGCTTGGTCAGGCGCCCGGCATTGTAGACGTCGCGGAGCGCGGGGCTGCACTCGCGCTCGAGGTCGGCCGTGCTGATGACGTTGTACTTCCCGCGGATCTCGCGATGGCCGTCGCCGTCGGTCCACACGAAGTAGACGTTGGGGGGGAGCGTGCGGTTCCACCAGGCGTGGAACGCGTTGCGATGGAAGCGGTCGTAGTCGTCGACCACGAGGTAGACGTCGACGAAGCTTGCCGGCTTGCGCAGGCCGTCCACGTACCACGACCCGTAGCCGATCACGGCCTGGGTCCGCTCGGGGTCGAGGTTGCGGACCGTGAGCGGAAAATCGTACCAATCTGGGCCCGCCGGCCGGGCGGTGGCCTCCGTCAGGATCTCGCGCAGGCGGTCCGTGGCCGCCGCCGGTGCCGTCCAGGCGAATCTCCCCAATGCGCGCGCCCTCCCCGAGGACACCATACCGCAGATGATCGCCAACCTGATATCGCTCTCGCGCC
Source organism: Binatia bacterium (assembly GCA_046327955.1). Taxonomy (GTDB): domain Bacteria; phylum Desulfobacterota; class Binatia; order DP-6; family DP-6; genus JAXLXP01. Next base: position 189,132 of record JAXLXP010000004.1, read on the forward strand.
TCGTGTTGGCCGCGGCCTTCGTGTGGTGGGCGGCCAATCCGGTCGTCGCGGTGGCGATCCTCTGCGCCGCGGGCATCTCGGACGGGCTCGACGGTTGGGTGGCGAAGCGGTGGGGACGGCCGACACGCTTCGGCGCACTCCTCGATCCCGTCTGCGACCGTCTCTTCGTGGTTCCCGTGCTCGTCACCCTGGTGATCGTCCACGGCCTGCCGCTCTGGCAGCTCGCGGTGCTGCTCGCGCGCGACGTCGCCAACAGCGCCGGGGCGCTGATCGTGTGGGTGTGGCGGCCGGCGCAGCTCGACGGTCTGCGGCCGTGCCGCTCGGGGAAGATCGTGACCTCGCTCCAGTTCTGGACCGTGGTCCACGTCGTCAGCGGTCTCCCGTTCTTCGCGGTCACCTTTGCGGCCGTCGCCCTCGCCACCGCGTGGGCACTCTGCGACTACGTCGCGCAGTTTCGCCGGCTGCTCGGCGCCTCGAACTCGGTCAGCACGCCGTAGTGGTCGCTCGCCCAGAGCACGCCGTCGCGGCTCTCGGGAAACGCGCGATCGAGGATCAGGCGGCTGTGGCACGGATCCCAGTGCTCGTCCGCCGCTGGTGCCGAGAAGAGGAAGTCGATCCGCCGGCCCGCCGTCGCCGTGGCCGCCGCCAGCGTTTGCCCCCAGGTGTGGCCGGCGGCGTCGGGGTGGAGGTGGCGAAAGGAGTCGACCCAACCCGCGATCTCGGTGAGCCATCGCACTTCGTGCGAATGCTCCTCGGCGTTGAAGTCCCCGCCGACGATCACCGGGTGGGGATGCGGGGTGGACTCGACGGCGCGGGCGAGCGCCGCGATCTGCCGCTGCCGGCCCGCCTGCGCGCCGGCGGTCAGGTGGACGGAGAAGACACTGAAGCGTCCCATCGGGCCGTCGAGGACGGCCTCGAGCGCGATCCGCCGCTCGTGGAGGCTGAGCGGCGACGAGAGGCGATGGATGCGGTGCGCGACGATCGGCAGGCGCGAAAGGATGGCCGGGCCCTCCTCGAAGGAGAGGTGCCTGACCATGCGGCCCGGGGCACCGACGACGGCGAGGAGCGGGGTCGGGTTCGCGCGGGCGTAGACGTGCGCCATGCCGAGCCGATCGGCGAGCGTGCTCGCGGTGTTCCCGTGCCGCGCGGTGACCGACGCCTCCTGGAGGAGCACGACGTCGGGCTGCTCCTCCGCCAGCCGCGTGGCGGTCCATTCGAGGCGCGCTTCGAGCGAGGCGCGCGCCTCGCTCCATCGAGGGAGCGGCGCCCCGTGCAGGAGGTTGAGGGTCACCACGCGGACGCGGAGGGCGCCTCGATCGCGCGGGGTCGCTTCACCGAGGCGGGAAGTGGGTTCGCTCGCGGACGGCTGCATGGTGGCTGCCCGTCACGATAGCATGTCGGGGGCAGGGTCGGCTCTCGCACCCGTATTGCCAGTGCTCCGGTGAACCGACATCTTCACGCCCCGCGTGCTTCGCCTTCGCGACCCTCGACGCCTGGTGCGCGCCCTGGTGCTGGCGTCGGTGATGGTGCCGTGTGCGGCGCCGCGTGCGGCGGAGCCGTCCAACGCGGAGTGTCTCGCCTGCCACGGTCCGCCGGGCGTGACCGACTCCGCGGGCCGCGCGCTCGCCGTGGACGGCGAACGCTACGCTGGCGCGGCGCACGGGATCCTGCCCTGCACCACGTGTCACGCCGACGCGGCGACCGTCCCGCACGAGGCGGCTCCTGCGCGCGTGGAGGTCGAGCCGTGCGCGGCGTGTCACGCCGAGGCGGTCGCTGCCCATCGCGGCAGTGTCCACGGCGTACCCGAGGGTGTGAAGACGCCGCCCGCGGCGTCCTGCGCCGATTGCCACGGGGACCTGCACACGGTGACGCCCGGCCGTGAGCCGGCCTCGCCCGTGCACTGGACGCAGCAGGCCGGGACCTGCGCCCGCTGCCATGCCCGGGTGCCGGTCGGTGAGGCATCCCGGATCCCCGTCGTGCGCCCGGTCGAGGCTTACCTCGGGAGTACGCACGCGCGAGCAGTCCAGGCGGGACGCCGTGGGGCCGTGTGCGCCGACTGCCACGGCTCGCACGCGATCACCCGGAGCACGGACCCGCGATCGTCGATCTGGCCGGGGCACGTCCCGGAGACCTGCGGCGGGTGTCACGCGACGATTTTCGCCGCGTACCGGACGAGCGTGCATGGCGAGGCGCTGGAGCGGGGTGTGCGTGATGCGCCGTCGTGCACCGACTGCCACGGGGAGCACCGCATCCTCGGCGTGGGCGAGCCGGCGTCACCGGTGTTCGCGGCCAACCTTCCCGGGGAGACGTGCGGCCGCTGTCACGCGCGCGCCCGGTTCAGCGAGAAGTACGGGCTTGCGCCCGGACAGGTCTCCGCGTTCCGCGACAGCTACCACGGTCTGGCGCTGCGCGCCGGCCGGCTGAGCGTCGCGAACTGCTCGAGCTGTCACGGTGTGCACGACATCCGTCCCTCCGCCGACCCGCGCTCCCACGTCCACGGCGCCAACCTCGGGGAGACCTGCGGCAAGTGCCACCCGGGTGCAGGCTCGCGGTTCGCGGTGGGGCCCGTGCACGGTTCGGCGACGTCGGCCGGGATGATCGCGGTGGGGTGGGTCCGCGCCGTCTATCTCTGGCTCATCGGGCTCGTGATCGGCGGAATGGTCGTCCACAATGCGCTCGACCTCGCGCGCAAGGCTCGCTTCCCGGTCCCGGCACCGCTCGAGCCGGCGGTGGAGCAGCCCGAGCGCATGCCTCGGGCGCTGCGCTGGCAGCATCGACTCGTGATGGCGACGTTCCCGACGCTGGTCTACAGCGGCTTCGCGCTCACGTATCCGGAGAGCTGGTGGGCGGCGCCCTTCCTCGGTTGGGAGGCGCAGTGGGGGCTGCGTGGCCTGCTCCATCGCGCCGCGGCGATCGTGATGACCGGAGCAGTCGTGTGGCACGTTGGTCACGTCGCCACGAGCCGCGACCGGCGTGCCTGCCTGCGCGCGATGCTGCCGTCGTGGCAGGACCTCCGCGTCCTGCGGGGAACGCTCGCCTATCATTTCGGGCGGCGGCCGCATCCCCCGCGCTCGGGGACGTTCACGTACGCGGAGAAGGCCGAGTACTGGGCGTTCATGTGGGGCACGGTGCTGATGACGGGGACCGGGGCCCTGCTGTGGGGCGAGAACTTCACGCTGGCGTGGCTGCCGGGATGGGTCCCGCAGGTCGCGACGGCGATCCACTTCTACGAGGCCGTGCTGGCGACGCTCGCGATCGTGGTGTGGCACTTCTACTGGGTGATCTTCGACCCGGCGGTCTATCCGATGGACTGGACCTGGTGGACGGGGCGCTCCCCCGCGGCCCGTGCCCGCGAACGGCTGCCGGAGCCGTCCGACCCGCCGCCGTCGGAGCAAGGTGGCCCGGGCGCATGACTTGGTCTACGAGGGGACGATGAGAGCCATCGGGACGATCCTGACGCTCGTGCTCGCGCAGGCCGCGTGGGCCGGCGCTGCGTGGGACGGCAATCACTGCGTGATCTGCCACGAGGCCGAGCGCCTGCCGATCTCGCTCGGCCACACGTTCGAGGACTGGCGGGGGTCCGCACACGCGCGCGGCGGGGTGGGCTGCGAGCGGTGTCACGGAGGCGATCCGCGCGCCCGTGATGCGGCCGCGGCGCACACGGGGGCACTGCCGGCGGGGGATGCCGGGAGCATGATCCACCCGACGCGGCTTCCGGCGACGTGCGGGGGTTGTCATCCGAAGGAGCTCGCCGCCTTCAGCGGTACCGCGCACATGCGGGAGCTGGACGCGAAGGGGAAGGGAGCGACCTGCCTCACCTGCCACGGCGCGATGGCGACGAGCCTCCCGGCGCCCGCCTACCTGGGCGAGCGGTGTGCCGTGTGCCACCGAACGCCCGTTCAAGCGGAGGCCGCGCTCGGCGTGCTGGCGACCGTGAAGCTCCAGCTGCGGCGCACACGGATGGCGGTCGATGCGGTCGAGGCGACGGACGCCGGGTGGCACGCGAGCGCGGTTGCGCGCTTCCACGACCTCGAACGGAGCTACCGCGACATCCAGCTCAAGTGGCACACGTTCAAGACGCGGGAGATCCTGCGCGAGAGCGGCGACCTGCTGCAGTTGGCGAAGCTGCTGGGCGAAGAGGCCGTCGTGAAGGGCCGCCGGCACACGCCGTAGACGGTTCCGCGTGCCCAGGCACTGAGGCAACGATGGCGGCGTACACGCACTGCGAGCGGCTCTCGGCGCTCGACGCGAGCTTCCTCGCGCTCGAGGACCAGAACACGCACATGCACATCGGCGCCGTGGCCGTGTTCGAGGCCGCGCCGCTGCGGGCCCCCGACGGGGGCATCGACATCGAGCGCGTCCGGCGCCTGATGGAGGCCGGGCTGCACCGCATCCCGCGGTATCGGCAGCGGCTCGCGTGGGTCCCCCTGTTCGGGCAGCCGGTGTGGATCGACGACCCGCGCTTCAACCTCCAGTACCACGTTCGCCATACGCACCTGCCACGACCGGGCGACGAGCGGCAGCTCAAACGGCTGGCGGGCCGGGTGATGTCGCAGCAGCTCGACCGGGGCAAGCCGCTCTGGGAGATGTGGGTCGTCGAGGGCCTGGCCGAGGACCGGTTCGCGCTCATCACGAAAGTCCACCACTGCATGATCGACGGGGTCGGGAGCGTCGAGCTCACCGGGAGCGTCATGCGCCCGACGCCGGATCCCGACCCGCGTTTGGCGGAGCCACCCCCGCGCTGGTACCCGCGGCCGGCACCGAGCGGGGCGCAGCTGGTTCACGGCGAGCTGCGCCACCGGCTCCTCGCGCCGCTGGCGGTTCTTCCGGGAGCGGGGGCCGTGCTGCACGATCCGCGGGGCGCCTGGCAGCGGGCGGCGGACACCGTGGCAGGGATCGGCGAGGCGTTGCGGCGCAGTCTGAGCCCCGCGTCCCCGACGCCGCTGAACGTCGACATCGGCCCGCATCGCCGGTTCGATTGGCTGGTGATGGACCTCGGCGCGATCAAGGCGGTCCGTGCGCAGCTCGGCGGGACGCTGAACGACGTCGTCCTCGCCGTGCTGACCGGAGCGCTGCGGCACTTCCTCCGCCGGCGCGGCCTCGCGGTCGAGGCACTCGAGTTCCGCGCCATGCTCCCCGTCAACGTGCGCCGTGGCGGCGAGCGTCAGACGCTCGGCAACCGCGTCGCGATGATGGTGGCGCGGCTGCCGCTCGAGGCCGCGACGCCACGCGAACGGCTCGAGCGCGTGGTCGAGGAGACCAACCGTGCCAAGCGGTCGCACCAGGCCGCGGGCATGCAGGCGCTCGAGGACTTCAGCGACGCCACGTTCACGACGCTGTTCTCCGAGTTCAGCCGGTTGGCCGCGGCGTCGCGCCCGTTCAACCTGGTCGTGACGAACGTGCCCGGCCCCCCGTTCGCGGTCTACGTCGAGGGCGCGCGGATGGTCGCCTGCTATCCGCTCGTCCCGCTGTTCGCCGGCCAGGGGCTCGGCGTCGCCCTGTTCAGCTACGACGGCCGGCTCTACTGGGGCTTCAACGCCGACTGGGACGTCCTGCCGGATCTGCACGATCTCGTCGACGCGGTGGCCCGCGAGTTCGCGGCGTTGGCCGGCGGCGAGTCGTCCGCCTGATCCGGACACGGATAGTTGCCCCGATGGCCATCCGTCGCGGCGGCGCGGCTTCGGTTTCTTTGTCCTTGACGCCGTCGTCCGCGGCGCTTTAGGGTCCGGGCCTCAGCTCGGACCGGGAGGGGCCCATGCGGATGACGCCACGACTTCGACTCCACACCTGCCGCGTGCTGCTGGTGCTCGGCATCACGACGGTGCTCGGCGCTGGCGCGGCGCGCGCGACCGCCTATCCGGTGAACCAGTGCGTGAGCACCAAGCAGCGCGCGGCCGGGGGATACTGCCGGGCCGCCCTGCGGGCGTGGGCGACGTGGGAGACGAAGCAGAACGCCGCCACCCGCGCTGCGGCACTCGGGAAGGCCGCCGCGAAGCTCGACGCCCTGTGGGCGGCTGCGGAGACGGCGTCGGCGGCCGAGGGCAGCGATTGCGCCGACGCCACGCTCGCGTCGACTGCGGCGCGCGGACTGGTGGACAGCGCCGTCGGCGCCCTCGTTGCGGACGTGAACGCGGGCCTCGATCTCGGCATCAAGAGCGAGGCCGGATGCGGCGCCCGGCTGCTTCGAGCCGCCGCGATCAAGTGCGGCAACCTTCTCCTCGCGGAGAGCGCGTTCGTGAAGGTCCTGGCGAACGATCCTCACGCGACGCAGCGCGACCAGCGGCGGGCGAAGGCGAGCGCGGCGTTCACCAAGGCGTGGGCGAAGGGGACGGCGCGGCACTGTCCCACGACCGCCACCGTGGTGGACGCCGAGTCCCGCGTCGACGCGATCAGTGCCGACATCGTGACCAACACGACCGTCTCTCCCCACGTCGACGACACGCAGTTCACGACCATCACCCCGACCGGGCCGATTGCGTATGCCGGTCGGACGCTCAACCCGGTCTGCATGAACGGCTCCCCGTACGCGTACTTCGTCAAGCGCGGGTCGGTGAACAAGCTGCTGATCTACTACCAGGGCGGTGGCGCGTGCTGGGAGAACCTCACCTGCTCGGTCCCGGTGTGCGACACCAACGTCAACCCGACCAGCGGTGACAATCCGAACAACCAGCACGACGGGTTCGCCGACGTCACGAACCCGCTGAACCCGTTCCGCGATTGGAACATCGTCTTCGTGTCGTACTGCAGCTGCGACATCCACTTCGGCGAGAGCGCACAGGACTACGCCGGCTCGTTCCCCACGATTCACGTCGAGCACCGCGGCTATGAGAACGCCCGGGTGGTCGAGAAGTGGACGCGCGAGCACTTCGTCAACCCGGAGCGGATCTTCGTCACCGGATCCAGCGCCGGCGCGTACGGGGCCTGGTTCAACGCGCCGCTGCACGAGACCGTCTGGCCCGCGTCGCACTTCGACGTCCTGGCGGATGCCGGCAACGGCGTCATCACGCAGAGCTTCCTCGACAACGAGTTCCCCAACTGGAACTTCGCCGCGAACCTCCCGACGGACATCCCGGGGCTTCGGGAGACGCTCACCGACGGCAGCGGCATTCCCGGCTACACGCAGATCGTCGCGGGCGCCTTTCCCGAGACGCGCTGGGCGCACTACTCGACGGCGTTCGACGGCGGCACGGGCGGCCAGACCGGGTTCTACAACGTGATGCGCAATCCGACGAACACCGGCGAGTGGTTCAATTGGTGGCACGCGAGCTGCGACTTCGACGCGGCGATGGTCCAGCAGACGCACGACACCGCGGCGGCGGCGCCGTCCAACTACCGCTATTACATCGGCTCCGGCTCGCGGCACACGATGTGGGGCAGCAACAAGGTCTACACGGACACCACGGGCGGCGTGCCGACGGTCGTCGATTGGATCGACGGCATGCTCGCCGGGAGCGTCGCGTGGTCGAACGTCCAGTGCACGAACTGCGGCCTCCTGCTCCCCGGTGATCCCAGGCCGAGCCCGCTGCAAGCGCCGTTCGCCCTCGTGGGCTCGGACGTCGTGGTGCAGTGTCCCTCGTCGGCGAGCGGAGCCTTCGTGGACGCGGCGCCGACGGACTGAGCGCTCAGGTTCCGACGCCGGAGGCGATCGCGCTCGCCTTGATCGCCTTCGCGTCGGTGCGGAGGATCCAGCCCCGCTGGACGGCCTTGCGCAGCGCGCGCGTGACCGCCGCGACGTACGCCGTGTGGGTGGGGTAGAGGCTCTCCAACGTCGCCGCGTCGAACGGCAGCGTCGTGCCGAAGAGCCCGCAGAAACCTCCGCCCGCCTGACCGAGACCCGAGAGCGTCGCCACCGGGACGTCGAGCTGGGGCGTCCGGATGCCGCCGCGGACGTTGCCGCGGGCGTCGAGGACGAACGCGGGCGTGGCGCTGTCGCTCATCACGAGTCGGGGCGCCGTGCGCGGCGGGCGGCCCGACCGCACCCAGCGGTCGAGCGCCCTGATGGCCGCGCTCAGCACGTAGTGGTGGGGGCCGGCGTTCACGGGGCTCGCGCAGGTGATGATGCCGGGGATCGGGGAGGCGTTGGGTGGGAGGTAGGTCGTGTCGCGCGCGGCTGGCCCGGGGTCGGTCATGCCCTCGGCGAGTTGGTACGTATCGCCATGCGCGGTGCCGGCGACCTCCCAGAGTCGGACCCGCCGCGTGTCGGCCTGACGGGCGGGCTGAAAGCCGAGCGCGACGAGGTCGGTCTCGGTCTCGAACGTGAGCACGGGGACGTCGAGGTCGGTGCGGATGAAGGCCGGCGTGGGGCCCGGGACCGCCGGCTCGGGGCTCTGCGAGAGCGCCGCGGCGCCCCCGCTGCGGCTGTGGATCAGGAACCCGTCGTAAACCTTCGCGAGCGGGTGGATCGCATTGACGTACGTGACCAGCCGAAACGCGGACTGCGACTCGCCGACGGCGATCACGCGCCGGGGCGAGAGCGTCGCGAGCGGACGCACGCCCGTCGTGTCGCGGAGCGCGGCGCCGACCTGCGAGAACATGTCGTACGAGAAGCTGTCGCCCGGGTGCGAGAGCGTGCCGTAGCGGGCGGGGTTGATGGCCTTCAGTGAGAGATTGAGGCCGATCGGGCTCGCGCCACCCTCGATGCCGGTGAACTGCGCCGACACGCCGACCCAGGCGAATCCCTCGCGCATGAGCAGCGTGTGCGCGAAGATCCAGTCCGGCGCCGCGTCGAGGCCGCCGGAGACGTTGAGCCACTCGACGACGACGGTGCCGTTGAAGCGTTTGGCGTCCGCCGGGCGCCGGACCAGGATGCGGGTCCGATAGGGAGCCGTATTGCCCGGCGTCGCGCTCCACGCGCCGTCGCTGCCGAGCGGGGAGGGGCTCGTGAACCCGGTCGCCGTCCCGGCGACGAAGTACTCCTCCTCCGCGTACCCGAGCGCCGCGAGGTCGATGCTCGTGGAGGCGACAAAGCCCGCCCCGGGGATGGGCCCGGTCACGGCGGGAACCGGCGTCGTGGCGGATGCCCGCGTGGCGGGCAGCACGAGCACGAGCGCGAGCAGGAACGCGAAGCGGGTGTCCGACATGCGCGTACCATCCTGCGTGGCCCGGCGCGCTGTCAACGGCGGAGATCAGAACGACACGCCGAATCGGGTACCGAGCACCAGCGCGTCGGGGATGTGCCGGCTCGTCGAGGGGTTGATCACCCACTGCACGTCCGGCTGCGCGTAGGCCCACGGGGTGATCTGTACGCGGTACAGGAGCTCGATCGCGCTCTCCACGCGCTCGACCGGGTCGCCGATACGCCGCGCGTCGCGCAGGAACTCGCCCCCGTTGATCGCGTTCGCGACGGCGAGCCCGAGCTGGTCCTGCCCACGGTTCGGGAGCGGACCGCGGTAGACGAGGCCGGCGCCGATGTACCACCCGAACTGGTTGATGCGCGGGTTCGCACCGCCCACCCGGACCCAGCCCGCGAGCCCTCGGGCGGGGTCGTCTGCCTCGTGGAAGAGCGTCTGCTCGACGAGGCCGTAAATGCCGAAGTTGCCATGTTCCCGCCGCGGGCGGCCGGCGGGCTCGGCTGCGGCCACGTGGTCGAAGTTCGCGGTGTAGTACCAGCTTCCGAGCGCGATCTTGCCCGGGGTCACGGCGCTCGCTTCGTCCGCACCCTCGAGGTGGCCGACCTCACTGGCAATGAGCACGCCGTCGCTTCCGTGCCACACGACCTGCGTGCCGTGGGGATCGCGCGGATTCCCGGCGACGCCATCGAGCACCGCGAGCTGCGCGTACCACGCCGGCGACGGCGTCACCTTCACCCGGGCCGCGACCGACGTGGCTGGGAAGATCGACGGTCCGCCGAGGCCCGACTGCGAGTAGTCCTTGCCGATCCCGTGGGAGCTGTTGAGGAAGACGTGCGCGGTGTCGACGACGTCGAATTCGCCGTTCAGGTTGTAGAGGCCGGCCAGCACCGAGAGCTTGTCGTCGAGCAGCTTCTGCTGCAGCCACGCCTCGTAGAGCTTCCAGGTGTTCGGGGCGTCGATGTTGGAGACCACCTGCGCATCGCCGACGTTCGCCGACGGGCTCCCGCCACGGTCGCCGAGACCATAGAGGAATGCGCTGGCGCCCTTCCAGCCGAGCAGCCGCTCGAGCTCGAGCGTGAGCGTGAGGTCGATGTTGTCGAGATAGACCGCACGGCGGTGCAGCCCGCCCGAGACGACGCCCATCACCTCGCCCGTGTAGTCGAAGCCGAACGCCACGCCGTGGGACTCGAGGGTCTTGCGGACGCCGAACCAGTCGCCCGACAGCGTGTCCCGCTCCCAGATCGACGTCGGCTCCTCGCTCTCGGGCGCCTCCTCGGCGAGCGCGTGTCCCGGCGCGACGGTTCCGGCCAACGTCAGCGACAGCAGGAGCACACCGATCCCGCGCGCCCGCCGGCCGCCCCCCCGCTCCCGGGACGTCGCTCGCAGTTCGTGCAGCACCGCATGATTCGCGCGCCGGCGTCGGACGCGCCACCGTCGCGGGCCGCGGTGCTTCTTGAGCGCGAAGAGCGAAAGCGGGTATGCGCATTGCTGGACTGCCTCCCATGACTCCGACTCGCCTTGCCGTGGCCTCTGTGGTGCTTTTCGCGATTCCGCTTCTGGCGGTCGCCGGAGAGCCACCGCCCGCAGTGAGGGCGCCGGCCGCCACCGGTCGAGCCGTCGTTGGCCCATCTGCCGTGCGCGCCCCGATGAGGGCGGCGGCGCACCCCCAGCGCACACGTCCCGGGCGCCGGCAGCCGGCGTTCGGGCTGCGCGGCTGATCCGCGCCGAACCCTCGCGCCAGCGCTCGCAGTAGCGCCGCGAGCCGGGTGGGCCCGGCACCGGCCGGGAGGTGTTCGAGTGCCACCATGCGTTGTCCCCGGCGCGTAGGTCCGGCAGGCACCAGCCGACGGAGCCGAGAGTCGTCCACGTATCGGTCGCCGCCGCCGCGCTCTTGAGGACCGGCAGGAGCTGCCCATCGCGCGGAGCCGAGCGCGGCGACCGGGCGTTGCATCGACCGGTCCCGATGCAACGGTTCCTCGCCTGGCGCGGCTCCGGCTCAAGGGCGGAGGCTTCGCGGCCGATAGTGGCACGAAGGAGTGGGCCGCGAGGCCCCCCAATCGAGCGGCCGCGGCTGGAGGACTTTCGATCATGATGAAGCGGGTTTCGTTGGCGACCAAGTTGGCTGGAGGCTTTGCGGTCCTGGTCCTGCTGATGGTCGCCGTCGCCGGCGCGACCTTCGTGGTCGCCAAGCGCGTCGAGAACGATGCCCGACGTGCCAGAGAAGAGAGTGCCGTGTTCGCGGGGCTCGCCCGAGAGATGAAGTTCGACGCGATCCAGGTCCAGCAGTTCCTGAGCGACGTCTCGGCGACCCGCGGTCTCGACGGCCTGGATGACGGGTTCGAGGAGGCCGACAAAGCTCGGAAGTCGTTCCTGGCGGGTCTCACGCAGTTTCGCGAGATGTACCGCCGGAAGAACGATGGCCAACACCTCCAGGCGCTCGACGGCATCGAGCGCAAGATGCAGGCCTATCACGAGCTGGGTACGCAGATGGCGCAGGCCTTTGTCGACAACGGACCGGCCGCCGGCAACAAGCTCATGCCGGCGTTCGACGAGGCCGCGGAAGCCCTGGCCCACGACCTGGATCCATTCGTCGACGAGCAGGTCGCGGAGCTCGCTGCGGCGATGGACTCGGTCGGCGCGTCGGCTCGGGTCCTGTCGAGAGGCACCCTGCTTGCTGCCTTTTTCACGCTCGTGTTCGGCTGTCTCTGCGCAGCGGTGATCACGCGGGCCATCACGCGGCCCGTGAATCGTGCCGTGACCACCATGCGTGCCGTCGCCGAGGGCGACTTGACGGCGCGCTTGGACGATTCCGGCGGCGACGAGCTCGCGCAGATGGCGGCCGCGTTGAACCAGGCCCTGCAGGGCATGCAAGACGTCGTTCGCGCCATCTCGAAGAGCGCGGGGAGTGTGGCCGCCTCGTCGGAGGAGTTGGCCTCGGTGAGCCACGAGATGAGCTCGACGTCCGAGGAGACGGCGGCGCAGGCGACCGCCGTGTCGGCGGCGTCCGAGCAGGTGAGCCAGAACGTGCAGACGATGGCGGCGGGCGCGGAGGAGATGAGCGCCACGATCAAGGAGATCGCCAACAGCACCAACGAAGCGGCGCGGGTGGTGAAGGAGGCGGTGGACGTGGCGGCGAAGACCAACGCGACGATCGCCAAGTTGGGCGAGTCGAGCGCGGAGATCGGATCGGTCATCAAGGTGATCACGTCCATCGCCCAGCAGACCAACCTGTTGGCGCTCAACGCCACGATCGAGGCCGCGCGCGCCGGAGAGGCGGGGAAAGGGTTCGCCATCGTGGCGAACGAAGTGAAGGAGCTGGCCAAGCAGACCAGCGATGCGACGGAAGACATCAGCAGCAAGATCGCGGCGATTCAGGACGACACGCGGGGTGCCGTGGCGGCGATCCAGCGGATCGGCGGCATCATCGATCAGGTCAACGACATCGCGGGCACGATCGCGACCGCGGTGGAGCAGCAGAGCGCGACGGCCAACGAAATGTCGCGCAACGTGGGGGAAGCGTCCAAGGGCAGCGGCGACATCGCGCGTACCATCACGGGCGTGGCGCAGGCGGCACAGAGCAGCGCGAGCGGGGCGACCGAGACCCAGGCCTCTGCGGAGGAGCTGGCGCGGCTGGCTGCCGAGCTGCAGGGCGCGGTGTCGAGGTTCCGATGCGACGACGGTGCTCAGGGCTGCGGGCCCGAGGCCGTCTCCCGCTCCTCGCAGCGGTCCTAGACGCCGACCAGAGGGCGCCGGAGCGGGAACGGGGGCGGCGCCTCGTCGATGTGCGCTCTGCCCGGGCGCCTCGCACGGACGGTGGCGCGTGCGGTGACGGCGGCGGAAAAAATATGATACCGAGCATACCGCCTGACGATGACAAAGGCGGATGACCGCGCTCGGTGACAACGGTTCCAGTGCATCCCCACGCTTCCAACCATACGAACCAGGCCTCGACCGTCGTTCGTCGCATCACTGGACCGGAGGCGCACGAGCTCTTCGTCGCGTGTCGTCCAGAGGGCGGGGCGACCGACCCGGGCCGCCAAGCGGAGGCGGTCTACAGGGCGGTGGTCGCGCTGCTCGCCGCGGAAGGCGCGTCGCTCGAGGCGCTGACATCCGAAACGCTCTTCTTCCGCAACATCCGCGAGGACCTGACCCACGTCCTCGACGCCCGTGAGCGGGTGTTTCGCGCGTCCGGCGTTCGCGCCTGCCCCCCGCTCCCGATCGTGATCGAGCAGCCGCCGCTCGATGCCGAGGCGCACCTGGCGCTCTCGACGATGGCGGTGATCCCGCGCGGCCGGCAGTCTCCCGCGTGCGACGTCCTGGGCTCGGCCCGCTGCGGGTGCGAGGCGTGCTCGGAGCCGTCGGGGCGGATCGTCCGCCTCGCGGATCAGACGTATCTGTACGCTGGAAACATCCATGGCACGGGCGCCAGCGCCTTCGACGAAGTGTACGGCATGTTCTGCGCGGCCGAGGAGGTATTGAGCCGGGCCGGGATGACCGTCCACCACCTGGTGCGCACGTGGCTCTATCTGCGCGACATCGACCGGGACTACGCCGAGCTCAACCGGGCGCGGCGAGAGTTCTTCCGTGACCGCGGCATCGAGGTCCGTCCGGCGAGCACCGGAATCGGCGGCGCGCCGTTTCCCGACGGGCACGATTTCTCCCTCAGTCTGTATGCCGTGCGGTCCCCGCGGCCACTCGCGGTGGGGGTGATGTCGGCGCCGACCTTCAACGAACCCTGGTTCTACGGTGCAGACTTCTCGCGCGGGCTCAAGGTGGTGGAGGCGAACAAGGTCGCGCTCTACGTGTCGGGAACGGCGAGCGTCGACGAGGCCGGTCGGACGGCTCACGTCGGCGACCTCCCGGCGCAGGTGGACCGCCTGCTGGTGAACCTCTCGGCGCTCCTGGCGGGGCAGGGCGCGTCCTTCCGGGACGTCGTCTCCGCGGTCACCTACGTGAAACACCCCATGGACGCGGCGCTCCTCCGCGCGACGTTCCGCGATCGGGGATTCGACGGGTTCCCGAGCGTCCTCGTCCGGGCCCCGATCTGCCGACCGGACCTTCTGTGCGAGACCGAAGCCGTCGCCGTGCTCCCGCTGGCGCAGCCGGCGAAGTAGTTCGACGCTGGGACGACCGGCGCCCGACGTCTGCCGTCGACCTCGCGAGTGCCATGCCGCCGGCCCGGTCCGGCTTTTGGGGGGGTGGTCCAGGGGATCGGACACGCACCCGATGCCAGCGCACTTAATCGCGACCGGGATGCAACTTTCCCCTTGACTCGGTTCCCGCCTGCTGGGTAGTACTCCGATCCAAGGCCAACATGGGGCGCCTGCGGGGCGCGCGGAGAGAAAAGCGATGAGACGAACTCGGTTGAGCGTGTGCGCGGTTCTTGGTGTGAGTCTGATTTCCGTGTGGACGCCCACGGCGGCTACGGCGGCTTCCATCACCGTGAACCCGGGAGACTCGATTCAGGCGGCGGTCGACGCCGCAGCACCCGGGGACACGGTCAAGGTGATGCCCGGCGACTACACCGAGACGCACGCCGGCGCCGCCGCCGTCAGGATCACCAAGCCCCTCAAGCTGATCGCCAAGAGCAAGCTGCCGGCCGTCAAGGTGCGTCTCCTGCCGGACGGGGGGAATCCGTTGCAGACGCAGGGAATACTCGTCGAGCCTGCGACGCCTGGCGATCCCGATATCGACGGCCTCAAGATCCAGGGTTTCACCGTCGAGGGGTTCCAGAAGAACGGCATCTGGCTGCGCCACGTGAACAACTTCACGATCCAGAAGAACGAGTCGATCAACAACCTGGAGAACGGCATCTGGCCGACCCTCTCGGCGAACGGCCAGGTGAAGAAGAACGTCTCCTACGGCTCCGAAGACAGCGCACTGTGGGTCGAGGCGTCGGAGAACGTTCGCATCCTCAACAACGACCTGCATGACAGCCCGACCGGCCTCGAGATCACGGTGTCCAAGAACATCCTGGCGAAGAAGAACGACGTCCACCACAACACCGTGGGCATCGGCCTCTACCATCCGAATGCGGCGGGTCTGCCGCCGCTCGGTGGCGATGGATACTGGTCGATCGTCGGCAACCATGTGCACGACAACAACCTGGTGAACTCCGCGCCCCCGGGATCGATGTCCGCGGGCCTGCCGCCCGGCGCTGGGATACTGCTCCTCGGCGTCGATCACGTCACGATCTCGAAGAATCAGGTCGAGAACAACGGTTTCCTCGGGATCGGCGTGGTCGACTGGTGCGTCGGGGCGGCATTGGCAGGGCCGTCGTTCGACTGCACGACGAATCCACCGCTAGTCGAGTCTGCGCCCGACAACAACCTGGTGGAGAAGAACGATCTGGCATCCAACGGCCTGACGCCACCGACCGGATTCGAGGCGTTCGCGGCGGACATCTCGCTCCTCGGATTGGGAACCGGCAACTGCTTCAACAAGAATACGCCGGCCGCGACGGTCTTCCCCCCCGGACCACTCCCGGGGTGCTAGGGGCATCATCGGCGGCGTGGTTGCTCGGCGCGCCAGCGGACCATCGCGCCGTGGGATGACGTTGGGGACCCGAGCGCCAGCTCGGCCGTCCCCGGGGCCGGTGCTTCCACCAGCACCCGTGAGAGCGTAGTCAGTGCGGATGCCGAGGGGGCGCCGTCCGGTCGGGACTGCTGGGATCGTTCCGGTTGCTCTCGCGCTCGGCCTGCTCGTCGCCGGCTGCGATCGCGTCCCCGGTGCGCAAGAGATCGTCGCCGCCGCCCACGCGGCTGGCCCGCGGCTGCAGCTCACCTATCCGTCGGAGGGAACGCTGTTCCCCCCCGAGAGCGTCGCTCCGACGTTCGTCTGGGAGGACAAGACGGGCCACGTCGACCGTTGGTACGTCGTCGTCCGCGATGGCAGCGGTGGCGACGTGCTCCGGGACACGGTCGACGCGCCGCGCTGGCGTCCCGCGGAGGATCGCTGGCGGCAGATCAAGCAAGTGAGCGTGGCACGCGATGCCGAGGTCGTCGTCGCGGGCGTCGATCGGACGAAGCCCGCGGCCCTTCTGTCGTCGGCAGGCGTACATATCCGCACGTCGAAGGACGAGGTCGGGGACTCGCTGTTCTACCGAGAGGTCCCGCTGCCGTTTCTCACTGCCGTGCAGGATCCCTCCCGCATCCGCTGGCGCTTCGGCACCATCGACTTGGAATCCGGCCCGCCGATCGTGCTGCAGAACCTGCCGGTGTGCGGGAACTGCCACTCGTTCGCGGACAACGGCACCGTGCTCGGGCTCGACGTCGACTACGGCAACGACAAGGGCGCCTACGCCATCCTGCCGCTCTCGCAGCACATGGTGATGGACGATGCGAAGATCATCACCTGGGCCGACTACAAGCGCGAGGATGGCGAGCTCACCTTCGGGCTGTTGTCGCGCGTCTCTCCGACGGGACGGTACGTGATCAGTACGGTCAAGGACCGCTCCGTGTTCGTCGCCGTCCCCGACCTCATGATCTCGCAGCTCTTCTTCCCCATCAAAGGCATTCTCGTCGTCTACGATCGGGAGACGAAGACGTACTCGGCGTTGCCGGGGGCGGACGACCCGCAGTACGTGCAGAGCAACGCGGTGTGGAGCCCCGACGGCAAGACCATCGCGTTCGCGAGGGCCAAGGCGCACCATGCGGGGCGCCTCGACCAGCAGAACAGCGCTCTCGTCGACGAGAAGGACGTCCCCGAGTTCACCGTCGAGAAGCAGCCCTTCCGGTACGACCTGTACCGGCTCCCGTTCAACGACGGGAAGGGCGGCACACCGGAGCCGATCGAGGGCGCCGCGGGCGACGGGATGAGCAACTTCTTCCCGAAATTCTCGCCGGACGGCAAGTGGATCGTCTTCTGCAAGGCCAGGAGCTACATGCTGCTGCAGCCCGACAGCGAGCTGTACATCGTGCCGGCCGCGGGCGGCGTCGCGAGACGCCTGCGCTACAACACCGCCCGCATGAACTCCTGGCACAGCTGGTCGTCGAACAGCCGCTGGCTGGTCTTCTCCTCGAAGGTGAACGGTCCGTACACGCAGTTGTTCCTCACCCACATCGACGAGGACGGAAACGACAGTCCGCCGGTTCTGCTCGAGCGATTCACCTCGCCGGACCGCGCCGCGAATATCCCGGAGTTCGTGCGGCTCCCCGGCGACGCAATCGCGGAGATTCGCGAGCAGTTTCTCGATCCGTACTCGTTCCTGCGGGCGGGGATGGCCAACGAGCACACGGGCGACCACAAGGGCGCGGAACGTGCCTATCGGCGCGGGCTCGAGATCGCGCCGGACGACGTCGAGCTGCGCAATGCGCTGGGATGGACGTTGTTCCAGGAGGGGCGGACCGCGGAGGCGGTCACGGAGTACAAGCGCGCCCTCGCCGCGAACCCCAATCACGTGAAGGCGCACAACAACGTGGCTCTCGCCCTGGTGGAGCTCGGTCAGCTCGAAGAGGCCGCCGGCCACTTCAAGGCGTCGCTCGGATTCGAGCCCAAGGCGGAGATCTACAGCGACCTCGGCTTCATCATGGCGCAGCTGGGCAACTCGGAGGAGGCGCTCGCGGACTACCAGAAGGCGCTCGATCTGGATCCGAAGTGCGCTTCGGCGCACTTCAATCTGGCCGTCAGCTCCGTGCAGACGGGGAAGCTCGTGGAGGCCGAGTCCCACTACCGCAAGGCGCTCCCCGGAAGGCCGACCGCCGAGACCCACAACGGATTGGGGTACGTTCTCTCCCGGCAGGGCCGGGCGGATGAGGCAGTCGCGGAGTTCCGCAAGGCGATCGACGCCAACTCGAAATTCACTCCTGCATACAACAACCTCGCAGAGGCCCTCGTGCAGCAGGGGAAGCTCGACGAAGCGGGGGAGTACTACCGGCGGTCCCTGGCGGAGAAGCCGAGCGCCGCCGTCTACAACGCGCTGGGCGCCGTGCTGCGCCGGCTCGGCAAGTCGGATGAGGCCGCAGAGCAATTCGCGAAGGCGAAGGCTTTGGAGTCCGCCCGGTGACGTGTCGGCGCCGAGTGCGAGCCGGCGTCCGCTGGACATTTTTCTCTTGACATTCGTCGGGTCAAAACGGAGATCCTTGGCCGCCGCAACTGGGTACGGTGAAGCCTTTCGCTGGCACGCAGCAGGGGGGAGCGGAGCTACATTGATTCGATTTCGACCGAGGCTGGGGCAGTTCGTGACCACGATCGCGCTGCAGGTGGGCTGTGCCGTTGTCGCCCTGTTCCTCACGCTGTGCGCGCCGGAGGCGGACGCGTATCCCAAGTACGACGACGGCGCGGGAAACGGCTGCGTCTCGTGCCACAACGGGTTCCAGGGCGGGAGTGGGGCGCTGCACCTCCAGCATCGGACGCGGTTCGGAGTCACGACCTGCAACCTGTGTCATCAGAGCGGAGGGGGGAGCACCCCGGTGCTCACGTACTGGAGCGGTCCGGGCGGTGGGTTCGGCTGCGCCGGCTGTCACGGACAGAACTACGGCGAGACGTCCCCGAACAGCGGCCAGCCAAAGGCGTCTTCGTATGGCCTGCGCCAGTTCCACGTGAGCCACGGCGTCACCGCGTGTGGAACGTCGGGCTGCCACCAGCCGGGAGCGCTCGGCCATCCGAATCCGTTCCCGACGTTGTTCGGCGAGAACGTTGCGCCTCCCTATTTCGCGCCGCTCTACAGCAACCTGACGGATCCGTGCGCGAGTGCCCAGGAAGACCTGCCCTTCGATCTCGATTCCGTCGGCTTGGACAACGACGGCGATGGGTTTGCCGACTGGCCGGCGGATTCCGACTGCGCGGCGCCGGCGACCACCACGAGCACCTCGACCACGACCAGCACGTCGACGACGACGTTGCCCTTCGCCTGCGGGCTTGCTCCGATCGGCGGCTGCGTCGCTCCCGGAAAGGGCGTCCTGGTCGTGAACGAGAAGGCGCCCGGCAAGGAGAAGCTCAAGGTTGCGCTCACGAAGCTGCAGCCAGCGGTGTCGGCGAGCCAGTTCGGTGATCCAGTCTCCGGCAGCACGGCGTACAAGGTCTGTGTCTACAACGCCGCGAATCAGCTGCGCGGGGAGTACACCGTCGCCCGAGCAGGAGACCTCTGCGGCGATGAGTCGTGCTGGTCGGCAGTATCCGACAAGGGGTACAAGTACAGCGACAAGCTCATCACTGCCGACGGGATTCTGAAGATCTCCCTGGCCGGGGGGGATCCCGGCAAGGGCAAGGCCGTGGTCGTCGGCAAGAACAGTGCGTCGACCCTGCCCACGGGAATCGCGGCCCTGCTGCAGAACGAGGTCAGCGCGACGGTCCAGGTCCTGGCGAGCGACGCCTCCTGCTTCGGGGTGGGGCTCTCGCAGGTGAAGAAGGCGGACGGCCTCACCTTCAGCGCGGTCGGCCCGTGAGGCGTGGGCGCGCGTACCGTCTGCCGCGCCCGCTTTGCTGGCCGCGGCAGACGGTCGCGCGTGCCACCTAGGGCAGGGTGACCACGGCCACCCCGAGGCCGTTGACGGTGATCGTGTCGCTCGCGAGCGTGCGAGATGCCGGCGGCCCGAAGCCCGTGGTCTGGTCGACGGTATCGAGCCGGCCTCCGCTCGCTCCTGCGACGACCAGGTCGAACGGGCGGTCCCGCTTGTTCACGATCAACACGCGCCGCGTTCCGTCGGGCTTCACGAACGCCTGGGCGAACGCGACGTTCGTCCACGGGGGAGCGAAGAGGCCGGCCTGGACGTCGATCAGCTTGTCGCCCGGGCCGATGCGGTCCCTCAGCAGCTCGAGCACCCGGTAGCGGGGGTTGGGCGCGCCGTTCTCCCAGTCGACCATGCTCACGCTCGGGAACTGCGTCGGGTAGCCGACGAGCTGCGACTCCCCCACCACGTCGATCCCCACGCGGGTCAGCTCCCCGAACAGGTAGGCGAAGACCGCTCCCGACAGGCTCCAGTACGATGCCGGGATCGGCTTGAACGCGTAGCCGGGCGCGCTCTGGCCGAGGTCGTCGGCGGAGATCGTCCCGACCTCGTTCAGCATCGTCTTGGTCGCGGGGGAGAGGCGTGTGCGGATGTGCTCGATGTACCGGACGAGGTTGAGGAAGCCGTCGGCCTGGGTGAAGAGCGTGTACGGCTGGACGTCCGGCGGTTGGTCGCGGGTGGGCATGGCGTAGAAATGGTAGGTGACGAAGTCGAGCGGGATGCCCGGTTCGTGGTTTTTCGGGTTGAGGAAGTACTCGAAGAAGTGCGGCTGCCATGCCGGGAAGGCGAGGGACATCCCGCCGAATTTCGTGTCCGGCTGCACCTTCCGCATGGCCTGCACGACGGCGTCGTAGAGCCGGGTGTAGGTCTCGGGGCTGAGATTCCGCTCGAGCTCGGGCTCGTTGAGGACTTCCCAGTGGGAGATCGCGTAGTGGTGCCCCGATTCGTGCCACGTCCCGAGCTCGTCGGAGAATCCGCCCTGCGTGTACCAGGCGAGGAGACGCGCGTAGTAGTCGGCCACCTCGTGGAACGTCGGGTCGGTGAAGTCATTTCCCTGGGTGTAGTTCCACACCGGCTGGTTCGGGTCGGCGGGATAGGGGACCGGCGTGGCGGTCTTGATCATCCACTGCGGGATGGTGCTGAAGTTCAGGACGACGGGGTGACCCTTGGTGGCCTCGAGGAAGTCGACGGTCATCGGGTCGATGAGGGAGAAGTCCCACGACGTCTTCCCGTCCCGAGGCGGCTCGAGCTCCGCCACCCCGAGCCTCGGGTATGGCAGCCAGGGCACGTAGCGGACGTAGTCGGCGCGAAGGTTCGCGAGCGCTTTGAACGCGCCGTCGTGGACCGGCGTCCCGCGCCGCAGCGGCGGGTTCACCACCACCTGGAGAGTCGGCGTCGTCTGCGAGACTCGGGTCACCTTGTCCCACTGGACGGTCAGCTTGGCGGGTGCGTCCTCGGCAGTGGCAGGTGCGACCATCGCCCCGAAGGCGACGGCGACGAAGACGCGAAGCCACGCGCTGATGTCCATGAGAGCCTCCCGAGGCACGGCCGCGCCTCGCGTCGTTGGCGGGCGGCCAAGGCTAGGGGGCCGTGCGCGGGATGTCCACTCGGCCGTCGACGTCCCCATGGCGCTGCGGACGGCCTTCGAGATGGGTCTCGCCATGTCGTTCCCGGGGCCCCTGGGGATGGGACCGCCCGGGGTCCGTCTATTGACTGGATCGCGAGCCGTGTGAGACCGTCGCGCGCCGCGCTGGAGCCGATGATGATCCCGCTGGTCAAGTCGACGTTCTACCGAGAGGCCGAGATCCGCCAGCAGCTCGCGGACTTCGTGCTGCGTGCGGGCAAGCTCAGCATGGGCGAGGAGTGCGAGGCGTTCGAGCGGGCTTTCGCGGAGAAACAGGCCCGCCGCCACTGTGTCATGGTGAACAGCGGCAGCTCGGCGAATCTCGCGTTGATCCAGGCGCTGATCAACCTCGACCGTATTCGCGTCGGGAGCCGGGTCGGGTTCTCGGCGCTGACGTGGTCCACCAACGTCATGCCGCTCCTGCAGCTCGGACTGGTCGCCATCCCGATCGACGTCGAGCTGGACACGTTGAACCTCTCCAGCCGGCTGCTCCTCGCGCAGCTCGAGCGCGCTCCGGTCGAGGCGCTGTTCCTGACCGACCTGCTCGGCTGGTGCGCCGACATCGACCGCGTCCGCGACGTCTGCGCCGAGCGCGGGATCGTGCTGCTGGAAGACGCCTGCGAGTCGCTCGGGAGCGTCTATCGCGGGACTCGCCTCGGCAACTTCGGTGTGGCCGGCACCTTCTCCTTCTACGTGGGACATCAGTTCTCGACGATCGAAGGCGGCGCCATCTGCACCGACGACGACGAGCTCGCCAACATGCTCCGCATCGTGCGGGCCCACGGCTGGGACCGGAACCTCGACCGCACGACCCAGCTGGGGCTCCGCGAGGCGCACCACGTCGCGTCGACCTTCTACTCGCGCTACACGTTCTACCATTGCGGCTACAATCTCCGCCCGACGGAAGTCGCGGGCTTCCTCGGCAACGTCGGACTGCCGTACCTCGACGAGATCGTCCAGCGACGCGAGGAGAACTACCGTCGCCTGGCCGAGCCCATCTTCGCGCAGGCGGATCGCTATCTGCCGCTGCGCACGAGTCACATGGACGTCTTCTCGAACTTCGCGATTCCCGTCATCTGCCGCTCGCCCGCCCTGCTGAAGGCGCTCGTGGCGCGCTGCGAAGGCCGCATCGAGATCCGGCCCATCGTGGGTGGGGACATGACGCAGCAGCCGTTCTTCCGGCGCCGTCACGACCAGGGCGCCGGCTTCGACCTTCCCAACGCGGCGTTGGCGCACGCGCAAGGGCTCTACGTCGGCAACCGTCCGGATCTGGAACCGGCGGAGATGGAGGAGATCCTTCGCGTCTTCGCCGGGCCGTGCGCCGACGGCGACTAGCCGCGCCTTCCGAAGCCATGAACCCCCGCCCCCCCGACGGCTCGTCGCGCGAGGAGCACGTGCCGGACGTATCGCTGGTGATCCCGACGTACAACGAGCGCGAGAACGTCGAGCAGCTCCTGCCCCAGGTGTTCGAAGCGCTGCGGGGCCTGCGCTTCGAGGTTCTCGTCGTCGACGACCAGTCCCCCGACGGAACGGGCGACGTCGTCCGGCGCTTCGAAGCGCAGGGCTCCCCGGTGCGACTCGTGTCCAAGGCGCGCAAGGAAGGCATCGGTGCCGCGCTGCGTGTCGGATACTCGCAGAGCCGGGGTCACGTCATCCTGTCGACCGACGCCGATCTGTCGTTCGATCCCGCCGACCTGCGGAAGCTCCTCGCCCGGATGGAGCAAGGCGCGCACCTGGTCGTCGGTACGCGCCACGGCCACGGCGGTGGGTACGAGGCCCCGACCATGGGGACACGCATCAAGTATCTCCTGAGCAGCGGGGGCAATCGGGTGCTCCGGGCGACGACGGGAATTCCGCTGACCGACTTCTCCGGGAATTTCCGCGCGATCCGTCGGGACGTCTGGAACGCGATCGAGACATCCGAAAACACCAACACGCTGCTCTTCGAGATGATTCTCAAGACGTACGTCAAAGGCTACACGGTCGCAGAGGTGCCGGTGGTCTTTCGCGACCGGCGCTTCGGCGTCTCGAAGTTGCAGATGTCCTCCGAGGCGCCGCGGTTTCTCCGGCGGTTCTGGCGGTTCATCTGGCAGTACCGCCACGAGCTGCGCCGCCGCCGGCGCGCGCGGCGATGAGGGCCGAGGCGCCGAGGCGAACCGTGGGATGGAGCGTCGCAGCGCTCGCGTGGGGGATCGCGGCCGGCTACTTCCTGCTCGGCGTCACCAACGGGATCGGAGGGTTCGACGAAGGCCATCTGATCTACTTCAGCTGGCGGGTGTCGGAGGGTGCGCTCCCGTTCCGCGACTTCGAGCACTGGTACGGTCCGTCCGTGTTCTTCTTGAACGGGCTCCTCATGTCGCTGTTCGGGCCCGACCTGCTCGTCGTGCGGCTGGCACTGGTGGCGATTCGCGCGAGCTTGGCGGCGTCGGTGTTCCTGCTGACGCGCGCGCTCGCGGGGACCGGGCCCGCCGTCCTGGCCTACGTCGTGTCGGTCGCCGTCTGCGGGGTGCCGCTCTGGATCTTCACCACGCCGTACGCCGGCAACTATCAGCTCCCGCTGACGGTGGGCGCGCTCGCCGCCTTCGTGCTCATGCCGGCGCGGCCGCGCGCGCGGCTCCTGCTGGCCGGGGCACTGCTCGGCCTTGCGGCGACGTTCAAGCCGACCGGGGGCATCCTCCCGCTGTCGGGGTTCGTGCTGTTCCTGCTCTCGCGCGGCGCTCCGATGGAATGCGATTCGGCGCCGCGAGGAGCAGGGTGGCGCGTCGCGGGGCTCGGTGCGGTGGCGGGCGTGCTGGTCGTGTCGGTGGTGCTCGGCGCGTCGCTCGGCAGCCGCTGGAGCGTCGTGGTGCTCCTGCTCCCGAGCCTCGTGCTGTCGCTGTGGGTGCTGGGCCGCACGTGGCACGCGTCGCGAAGCGTGCTGGCACGCAACCTTCGCGACGTGGTGTACCTCGGGGTCGCTTTCGCGATCGTTCCCGCCTGTCTGATCGTCTTCTACACGGCCCACGGGCTCCTCGGAGCGCTGGGATGGGGGGTGCTGTTCGGCTTGCCGCGCAAGTTTGCCTTCGTCGTCCCGTACCCGGTTCCCGACTGGCAGACCGTGTCGATTCTCGGTCTCGCCGCGGTCAGCCTAGCGGCCGTGCGGGCAAGCCGGACCGACGGGCCCTTTCGTGGTGTCGTTCGCCCGATGGCGATCACCGCCGTCCTCGGTCTCGTGGTCGCCGGCGTGCTCATCGTCGGCGCGGACCTGCGATTCGGGACGTGGCTGTGGAGCGCGCTTCGCCTGCTGTTCTGGGTTCCGCCGGCGGTCGTCTGGGTCATGGGCGCCGCGTGTGTGCGATCGGCGCGGGCCGATCCGCCCGAGGGCGTGGCCGTCGTGACGATCGTTTCCGCCACGCTGCTGCCGCTGCTCGCGCCGGTCTCGGATTGGCCGCACCTCGTGATGACGCTGCCGGCGTTCCTGCCGCTCACTGCGTTTGCGATGCGCGAGGTGTGGGGGAGCGCCGACCGAGGGGTACCGCCCGGGCTGCGTCCGTGGGCGTTGGCGCTCCTGGGGGCCTGGCTCGTCGCCGTGACGGGCCCGTTCGTCCACGAGCTGGCGAGCGCCCGCACCCAGCCCGCTCCTCCGACCTGGGGCTACGACCGCGCGACGGGAATCTCCGATCCCCGTACGGTCGCGCAGGACATGTACGACGTCGTGCAGTATCTGCGCTCGCGACCGACTGCGGACGACCGGGTGCTCGTGCTCCCGAGCGACGCGATGATCTACTTTCTGGCCGCGCGGCGGTCGGCTCTCGAGGACGACGAGTTCTACTTCTACGCGGCGACCTTCGGCCCGCAGCTATCGGTGGACGACGCCAGGAGCGGCGTCGACCAGGCCGCCGCGATGCGGCGCCTCGAGTCCGAGCGGCCCGTCGTGATCCGGGTACGCGGCAGCACCGCGGCGGCGTTCGCGCGATTCTTCCCGGTTCTCGGCGCGTACCTCGAGCGATCCTACCGCCCCGTCGCCGACTTCCGTTCGTACGAGGTGCTGGAATGGAACGGCGCCACACCACGCTGACGGCAGTGGCGCTCTGTCTTCACCCTCTCGCGGTCGGGCGCTATCATCTCCCGTCTCGGACGGCGCAGTCAGTAGCCCGTCGTCCGTGTCGACGGGCCGGCCTTCCGCAGGCGCCGCGCGGGCGTCCGACTCACGGCCCGGGCGTAGCCGTCGCGAGCGACGGGAGGCAGATGCCGTTCGGCACACCCGCGTCGACGGTGGTCTGGTGGAACGGGTTGTCGATCGCCACCTGGCCCGCGGCGGTACCGGGCGGCGTCGTCTGATAGCAGGTGAGGTACTCGAGCGGGTTCACGATCCCGGTGCTGTTGACGTCCACCGGCACGCAGAAAAGGACGGGCGCGAGCACCTGGATGGCCTCCGTCTGGAACGGGTCGGCCAGCGTGTGGGCTTGAGCGAGTGAGTCGCCGGTGGCGGCGTGGCAGGCATACGCGTTCACGGCGATGCCGCTCGCTTCGCTCGGCACACACAGCGCCACGGGGTCGCCCACCTGCAGCGTCTGGCTCCCGAGTCGGTGGAGGACGTTGGCGGTGCCGGAGAACGTCGCACCGGTGTGGTCGTAGCAGGCCTGCGCGATCGTCTGGTCGAGGAAGGAGATGCCGTCGATGCCCGCCGGCGGGAGAAAGAAGAGGATGCTGCCCAGGTTGACGGTCTCGGTGCGGAATTCGTCGGCGAGCGTGACCGACGGGCCGTCGGGGCCGGTGGCGGCGTAGAGGCGGTAGGGATCGCGGTCCCCGCCGGGCACCGTCGTGCTCGTGGTGGTGCTGGTGCTGGTCGTGGAGGTGGTTGTGGTGGTGGTCGAGGTGCTGGTCGTCGTGGTCGTGGTGGTCGGCGAAAGCCGCGGGAAGGTCGAGCAGAGCTCGAAGGGCACCGACTCCCCGGCGTCGTCCCGGAGGTCCACGTAGCCCAGCACGCGGAACGTCACGTCGATCGCGGCCGCGCCGGAGGTAGAGAAGTTGCCGCTACCCGCGCCGGCGTCGAACAGGAAGTCGATGCCTTGCTCCTGCGTCACGCCGACCCGGAGCGGGAGCTCGTGGACGCCGAGCGGGTCTCCCGTGTAACCGTCCTTGGTGTAGCTTCCCAACACCCGGGAGCTGGTGAACGCGAGCCCGGTCAGGCTCCAGTTGGCGATCATGAAGTTGCCGCTCGCGCTCCCGCTGGCGGTGACCTCCACGCGCGCGATGAGCCAGCCGCCCCCGCTGGGGAAGCGCGACTCGTCCGCCGTGACGCGGATGGTGTCGCCGAACTGGCCGTGGGCCACGATGCCCTCGTGCGCCGGGTGTGACGCATCGTCGATCTGCGCCACGACATGTGCGGTCCCCATGGACACCGAGGCCTCGGTGCGCCGGTTGCCGAGGTCGAGCGCGTCGTGGAGCGTTTGTCCGGAGTTCCCCCACTGATCCGAGCCCTCCGAACCCGATCCGCCGACGACGAGGTGGAGGGCCGGTTCGAAGAGGGGGCAGTCCGCGGAGAGGACGGAGGCCTGCGCCGAGGTCTCGGCGAGGATCCGGCCGCCGGGCTTCTCGCGCACGACGATGTCGACGTCGAAGTGGCTGGCGCCCGCGTTCGCCGTGGCCGTGGTGCCGAATCGACCCTCGGCGTCCGTGAGGCCGGTGGCCGTACCGACCGTGCCGCCACTCGGCTCCAGCTCGACGTACACGCCGGCGAGCGGCGCCAGGGCCAGCCCGTCATGGTCCAGCCCCTTCACCTGCACGTCGAGCGCCGTTGCCACGCCCGCCGTCATCTGCGCGGCGAGCGTCACCTCGATCCGCGCCCGCGCGCAGCGTGCCAGCGGCAGCGCGGCCTCGCGCGCAGCGGCGCTGCCTTCGAACAGGTCCGAGTAGGCGTAGTAGCAGAGGACGTCGAGGTCGGTCGCCTGGGCCTCGGAGAAGGGGACGTCAGCCCCGCCGATCGTCTGCAAGACCACACCGTAGCGGCTCTCGCCGTAGCGCACCGAGTCGATGCGATCCAGATCGAACGGAGCCTTGCGCTGCGCGCCGCCGGTGAAGCCGTCGCCGTTCAGATCATACCGGCCGTAGTCGGGTTGGGCGGGCTCACGCGGGTCGCCCGTGCCCGGGTCGATGAACGCGTCGACGAAGGCCGTGAGATCGGCGTCGTCGAAGCGGCCGCTGTCGTCGGCATCGAGGATGGCCTGCCGGATCGGTGCGTGCACGGGGTCTGGCGGGGCGGCGTCGTCGAGCGCCAGCACGGCGGCATACGCGTCGATCACCGGCGCGGGCGAGTCGCAGCCCAGGCCGGCGGTCACGACCGGCTCGGCTGTCGCCAGCAGCAGGCCGCGCAGCTCCTGCACCGTCATGGCCGGCGCCAGCGCCCAGAGATAGGCTGCCAGCCCCGCAACCTGCGGCGTCGCCATCGACGTGCCGGTCTTGTCGCCGGCGTTGGTCATCGCGCCCTTGAGCGAGAACACGTCGGTTCCGATGCCGGCCAGGTGGCCCGGGAACTTGGACGAGGCATCGCGACAGCTCGGGGCGAACTCCGGCCCGGGCGTGTTGGTCGCGTTCTCGATCACCAGCATGTTCGTGAGGTTCGGGACCGAGAGCGGCAAGAGCGCTGCGGCCTGGAAGCGCCCGTCGGATTGGGCCGCGACCTCCCCGGGGCACCCGGTCATGATGTTGCCCGCCGCGGCCACGTGGAGGACGCGGTCCTCGAGGCCCGCCCCCCGCACCTTGTCGATCCAATGCGTGGCCTGGCCCTCGAGATCGGCGAGCGGCGTGCCGCAGTTGCCCCCGAGGCTCGTGTTGAGGACGCCGTGCGGCGTGCCGTCCTTCAAGCGCTGCACCGTCCGGTTCATCTCGGTGAGAAAGTCGGTGGCGGGGTCGCGCATGTCGATGACCCGGGCACGGGTCCGTCCGGGCACCATTCCGGTCGCCTGCCCCCGGGCGGTGTTCGCCCCGCCGAAGCTCGCCGCGATGATGCCGAGCACGTGGTAGCCGTGCGTGCCGCTCTCGCCGATGCCCGCCAGCGAGAAGTCGTCGGCGGGAACGGCCAGGTCGTACGCCGCGTCCGGCGGGCCGTCGCCGAAGAAGTCGAGGACGGCCACCGTCGGTGTCTCGCCCATCGCGCCCCGCGCGTTCCAGGCCGCCGCCGCGCGCACCGCCAGGTGGTGATCGAGCCGCGCCGCATCGGATCCCCCGAGCGGCGCGGTGAAGTTCGCCGGCAGCGCCGTCGGGACGGGCTCGTCCGCTTCGAGCACCCACCGCACCCCGGGCTGGGCGGCGAGGTCCGCTACCAGCGCATCGAGCGCCGCGACGCTCCCGGGGTCCGGGATGTCCAGCACGACGCTCGGTACGCCCCCGACCATGCTCACGATGCGGCCGCCGACGCGGCCGATGAGGGTGTTCACCTGCTCGACGGTGGCGTCCGCGGCGAACGCCAGCTCGATGCGGGTGCGCACCAGCGCGGCGCCGTGCGCGTTGCGGTCATAGGCCGTGGCCGGGATCGGCGTGGGCGCGTCCAGATCGAAGACGGCGTCGAACGCGCGCGCCGCTGGCGGCCCCTCGAGCAGCGGGCAGACCTCGCCGCCCTCGCGGTCGAGGAAGCCGTCGCCGCAGGCCGAGCGCCGCGCCGTGAACCGTCGCGCGCGCTTCTTGACCACGAGCTTCCCGCGCATCCGCTCGCAGGTGGGGTTGATGGTGCCCGTCAGGCGTACTCTTCCCGCCACGCCCGCGCAGGTCCCGGCGGGCCAGGCCGCGCGGATGCGGGTGCTACGGCCCTGCCGCTGGAGCTTCACCGCGATGGGCGGGCAGCCGCTCGCCACGGCCAGCGTGCCGCCGTCGAGCACCACCGCGTCGATGGCTGGCGACGCGGACCCGGCCACGAGCATCGGCTGCCCGGCCAGCAGAAAGCGGCCCTCCTGACACCGGGGTGCGGCCGCCGGCACCGCGGTCGGGAGGGCGAACGCCATCGCGACGATGGCGAGAAGGAAGAGTGCCTTCATGGCGCGCCTTCTACCGTGGACATACCTAGCGAGCCAAGTCATCCGGGGTGCCATGCGGTACGCACTGGCGATCCGGCGCAGCTCGGGAGTGTCTTCGTCCCCGGCGTCCCGACACGACCAGCATCGCCTCCGTCGTCGAGGTGCCCTGGCCGAAGGCGAGGACATTCATGCGCGGTCGCGGGAGTATGCATGGAAGACGCTCCACGCGTCCCTACTTTGACAAGCACGGCGTCCTCGGAATACGTGGGCGCCCGTGCCGGACGAGCCGCGCAGCGCGGTCGACCCTCCACTGGAGCGCATGCGGCAGCTCGACGGACTGCGTGCGGTGGCGGTCGGCATGGTGCTCTACGCGCACTACCTCGGGGCCTGGACCCTGGGGCTGCCACTCGGACGTGGCGGCGTCCTGCTCTTCTTCGTGCTGAGCGGCTTCCTGATCACCGGTATCCTGCTCCGCTGTCGTGACTACGTCGTGCAGGGGCGGCAGCCGGCGGGATCGACGCTGCGGCAGTTCTACGCCCGCCGCTTCCTTCGCATCTTCCCGCTGTTCTACGCCGCGCTGCTGGTGACGGCGGTGGTCGACATTCCCCCCGTCCGCCGGACGCTGCTCTGGCACGTCTTCTACCTGAGCAACGTCTACGTCGCGAAACGCGGTGACTGGATCACGACGGTCAGTCATTTCTGGTCGTTGGCGGTCGAGGAACAGTTCTACCTCGTGTGGCCATGCTGCGTGCTCTTCCTGTCTCCGCGGGTCCTCGGGCGGATCGTGGTGGGGGTGATCGTCGCCGCGCCCGCACTGCGCGCGGCCGGCATCGCGCTTGGCATGCCGGTGCTGTCAGTCCGCGTGCTGACGCCGGGTTGCATGGACCTCCTCGGGTTCGGTGCGCTGCTGGCGCTGCTCGCCACGCCGGATGCCCGGCCGCGGCCGCTCGCGGTGCTCCTCTCGCCCGTCGCCGGTGTGACGGCGCTGGCGCTCGCGACGGCGGCCGTGGCCGGCGCGAGCGAGCCCGAGACGCGTGCCATCTGGCTCGACAGCGCCCTCGGTGTGCTCGCCTTCTGGGTGGTCGGCCGCGCCGCCACGGGCTTTCGCGGTCTCGCGGGCCGTGTCCTCGCCTCGGCGCCGGCGATCGCGCTCGGTCGCATCAGCTACGGTATCTACATCCTCCACCCGCTGACACCGAAGCTCCTCGGCAAGCTCGGCTTCGCGCTGGAGGCCGGTGGCCCTGCTGCTCACGCCCTTCCCACCGCCGCCATCCTCACCGTGACCACGATCGCGCTCGCTGCTCTCTCCTGGCGCTACTACGAAGCCCCCCTCAACGCCCTCAAACGGCGCTACCCCTACCGCCTCGTTTCCCACCCGATCCCCACCATCCCGCTGGGACGCTTCGACCTGGCACGCGCCCCCGATGCTGAAGGCCGGTCGAGCTGAAGCCCGGGGCGCGGCCAGCTTCGATGCGGCGGCGGGGAGGGCATCCTCGCCGTCCAGACCTTGGGCTCGGAGCTGCGGGAGTGCCCAGAACTCCCTCGAGGGCGCAGGCGACATGGTCCCACTCCCCTTCGGGAGCATATAGAGCTTCCGACAAAGCCGGGGCGATTCAGGCGATCGCCAGAAGCGTGCCGTGGATCGCCGGGTGCGGCCGAGTGCCGGAATGCGAAAGGGGGGACTTGAACCCCCACGGGTGTTACCCCACAGGATCCTGAATCCTGCGCGTCTGCCAATTCCGCCACTTTCGCGGGCCGGCGGAGACTAGCGGACGAGCCCCGACCCGGCAAGCTCGGCTCGATCTGGACCCGCCTGTCGCGGGTCCGCTCGGGTGGTGGCGTCGGCTCCCGCAGCGGACTATTGCCGACCGCATGCTCACCGCGACGCGCGAGACCGTTCTCGAAGAGCGCGACGGCGGGGTCCTCGTCCTCACGATGAACCGCCCGCGCCAGCGCAATGCCTTCAATCGCCAGATGTGGCACGAGCTGCGCGACGCACTCCGCGACGCGCAGGAGAATCCCGCGGTTCGCGCGGTCGTCGTCACCGGGCGCGACGGCGCATTCTCGGCGGGCCAGGACCTGGGCGAGATGAGCGGTGCCGAGGACCCGGGATTCTCCGCGTTCATGGATCGCCTGTGCGAGTTCGACAAGCCGCTCCTCGCCGCCGTGAACGGCGTCGGGGTCGGGATCGGCCTCACGCTGCTTCTCCACTGCGACGTCGTCTACATCGCCGAGGGCGCGCGCCTGCGCCCGCCGTTCGTGACGCTCGGAGTCGTCCCCGAGGCTGCGAGCAGCTACCTGCTGCCCGTGGCGATCGGCTGGCAGCACGCCGCCGAGGTGCTTTTCACCGCGGATTGGATCGACGCCGCCCGCGCGGTCGCGCTCGGCATCGCCAGCCGCCTCTGCGCACCCGACGCGCTGCTGCCCGCCGTCCGGGCGCTCGCCGCGCGCATCGCGGCCCAGCCGCCGCAGGCGGTGCGCGAGACCAAGCGCCTCCTCATGGCCACGCGCGCCGAGCAGATTCGCGCGGCGCGTGCCCGGGAGGATCGGGCCTTCGTCGGTCGCGTCGGGTCGGCGGAGAACCTGGAGGCGATCGCGGCGTTTTTCGAGAAGCGACCGCCGGACTTCTCGAAGCTCGGCTCGAGCTGACGGGGGGCGCCTCGGCGCCGGAGTGTGGCGCGGCCGCGACACCCCGGCGACCGGTGGGGTTGCATCGCCCTCCGAGTCCTGCGACCTTCCCCGGCCGAACACCACACCCCCGATACGGAGGAGCAGATGACGCGCACGCACCGTGAAGCGGTGATCGTTTCCACCGCCCGGACCGGCCTCGCCAAGTCGTTCCGCGGCTCGTTCAACAAGACCCGCCCGGACGACATGGTCGCCCACTGCATCAAGGCTGCCCTGGCCAAGGTGCCGCAGCTCGACCCCAAGGAGATCGACGACGTCGTGATCGGGTGCGGTTTCCCCGAGGGGCCGCAGGGCTTCAACATCGGCCGCAACGTGGCGATCATCGCCGGCCTCCCGAAGGAGGTTCCCGGCTCGACCATCAGCCGCTTCTGCTCTTCCGGGCTCAACGCGGTCGCGGTGGCGGCGCACATGGTGGAGAACGAGGGCGCGGAGGCGGTCATCGGCGGTGGCTGCGAGTCGATCACGATGCTGCAGAACGACTTCTCCAAGCACATGCTCTTCAACCCCTGGCTGATGGACCACTACAAGTCGGTCTACATGCCGATGGGGCTCACGGCGGAGGTCGTCGCCGAGCGCTACAAGGTGACCCGGCAGTCGCAGGACGAGTACGCGCTCGCGTCGCAGAAGCGCACCGCGGCGTTCCAGCAGTCCGGCCGGATGGCGCAGGAGATCGCGCCGATGACGGTCACCATGGAAGTGACCGACAAGGCCACCGGCGCCAAGTCGGAGAAGCAGGCCACCGTCGACCGCGACGAGTGCAACCGGCCCGAAACCACGATCGAGAGCCTCGCCAAGCTGCCGCCCGCCTTCAAAGAGACGGGCACCGTCACGGCGGGCAACGCCTCGCAGTTCTCCGACGGTGGCGCGGTGAACGTCCTCATGTCGGCCGACCGGGCGAAGGCACTCGGGATCAAGCCGCTCGGCTTCTTCCGCGGCTGCGTGTTCGCGGGCTGCGAGGCCGACGAGATGGGCATCGGTCCGGTGTTCGCCATTCCGAAGCTGCTCAAGCGCGCCGGCCTGAAGCTCGACGACATCGACGTCGTCGAGCTGAACGAGGCCTTCGCGTCGCAGGTCGTCTACATCCGTGATCATCTCGGCATCCCGATGGAGAAGCTCAACCCGAACGGCGGCTCGATCTCGATCGGCCACCCGTACGGCATGACCGGCGCGCGGCAGGTCGGCTCGCTCCTCCTCGAGCTGCAACGCCAGAAGAAGCGCTGGGGGATCGTCACGATGTGCATCGGCGGGGGCATGGGGGCCGCCGGGTTGTTCGAGGCGGTGCTCTAGGCGGGTTCGACCGTCCCGTCGATGGCGAGACAGCACTGGCTGGTCAAGCAGGAGCCGACGACATACGCGTTCGACGACCTGCTGAAGGACGAGCGCACGACGTGGGACGGCGTGCGCAACGTCCAGGCGCGCAACAACCTGAAGGCGATGCGCGCCGGTGACCGGGTGCTGTTCTACCATTCCAACGTCGGCCAGGCGGTGGTCGGGATCTGCGAGGTGGCGAGGGAAGCCCACCCGGACCCGACCGCCGACACGCCACAGTGGGTGGCGGTCGATCTCGTGCCGGTGCGCAGGCTCCGGCGCGCGGTCACGCTGGAGCGGATCAAGCAGACCCCCGCGCTCGCCGACGTCGCGCTGATCCGGCAGTCGCGGCTCAGCGTGATGCCCCTCACGCGCGCGGAATTCGACACGATCGTCCGACTCGGGGGCTGAGGGCGGTCCACCGGGTTCGCGGATGCTCAGTGCAGCGCGAGCCCGCGCAGCGTGATCAGCGACTGCGTCATCAGCCGTGACGCCGCGACCAGGTCGCGGACCGGCTGCGTCACGGTCACGTCGCCGGGAGGAATCGCGTCGAGCTCCTCCTCGAGCCGCTCCGTGAGCGCGAGCGCCAGATCGTAGCGACGGTCCCGCACCAGCCCCGAGATCTCCTTGACCATGGCCACGATCGCGTCGGTGTCCATCCGGTGCCCTTCAGCAGTGCGCGTGCCACGATCCCGTCGCCGTGCATCGACGACCCGGAGGCGCCGCTGTGCCGCGCATGGCACAGGCCGCGCCCGCGCTGTGCCACGGCGACCTATGCCGCCTGGACCGCCGCGGCGGGCACGAGCGTGAGCACGGTGATCTCGGGCGGCACGCCGACGCGGATGCGCTGCGCGCTCGTGCCGAGCCCCCGGCTCACGTGCAGCAGCGCCGGGCCCTGCGCGAACAGCCCGCCGTCCCAGCGGGTCATGAGAAGGCGCGCCGTGTTGAGCTTCGGGAGTCCGGGCACCGCCACCTGGCCGCCGTGCGTGTGGCCCGCGAGCGTGAGCGGGACGCCCGCGGCCGCCGTGGCGCGGAACGTGTCCGGGTAGTGCGCGAGCACGACCGTGATTTCACCGGCCGGCACCTCGGCGAGCAGCGGCAGGAGGGCCTCAGTGCGGCCCCCTTTGTGGTCCTCCAGCCCGACGAGGTGCAGGCGGGCGCCGTCGACCTCGATCGCGGTCCGGGCGTTACGAAGCACGCGCCAGGCGGGCGCGCCCGTGAGCGCACCCGCGACGCGCTCGGCGCCTGCGTGCCGGTCGTGGTTCCCGAGGATGGCGAACACGCCGTGGCGCGCGTCCAGGCGTGCCAGCTCGGGGAGCCAGCGCGGCAGGTCGGTGTGGCGGTTGTCGACGACGTCACCGGTCACGCACACGACGTCGGGGGCGATCGCGAGGAGGCGGTCGATCGCGGTTCGCAGCGTGCGCACGTCCGCGATCGGGCCGAGGTGGAGGTCGCTCACGTGCGCGAGCCGGAGCCCGGCGAGCGCAGCGGGCAGGCCCGCCACCGGCACGGTGATCGCGCGCACGCGCAGCGCACGATGGCCGCGCAGGTACCCGTGTACGATCGTACCGGCTCCCAGTGCGACGGCGAGGGATGCGACGAGGCCGACGTGCTCCGCCCCCGGGCTCCCGGCGGACAGGAGCATGCCGGCGTGCGCGCTCGCTCCGAAGCGTCCGAGTGCGGACCATGCCAGCGCCGCGACCCCGAGCGCGCCGGCGCCGCCGAGCGCGACGAACGCGACGGCGGCCGTCGCGCGACCGAGACGGTCGAGCACCGTCGGGTGCGCAGGGTCGCGGCGGAAGACGAGAGCGGCGAGGCGGAATGCGGCAAATGCCGCGGCGCCCGCGCCCACGGCAACCGCCGCCGACACCGGCGTCCCGGCCACCGCGGCGAGCACGAACAGCAGGCCGGCGACCGAGAAGCCGCCCGCGAACGCGTAGGCCGTGAAGAAGGAACGGAAGAGGATGTCGAACAGCATGCCGGAGGGAGGCGCGGCTACCGGTTGCCGAGCCAGCGCTGGACGAGGTCGATGAACATGTTCGGGTACTCCTCGGGGAGCGCGCTCGCCTGCTCGAGGCGGTCCATCACCGCGGGCGGGATCGTGCGCCCGAGGGCACCCAGGTTGTCGTCGAGCTGTGCGACGGTGCGCGCGCCGAGGATCACCGACGTCACCTCGGGCTTCGCGAGCTGCCACGCGAGCGCGAGCTGCGCCGGCGACATCGCTGCCTCCGCGGCGCAGGCGACCAGCTCGTCGACGATGCGGAACCCGCGCTCGGTGAAGTAGAGCGAGTAGAAGGGCATGTCGCGCTGGCCGAGGCGGGACTCCGGGGGCTTGTGGTCGCGCGTCACCTTGCCGGTCAGCATCCCGCCCGCGAGCGGGCTCCAGGTGATGAGTCCCACGCCCTCGTCCCGGGCGAGCGAGAAGTGCTCCCGTTCGATCGAGCGGACGAGCAGGTTGTACTGCGGCTGGAGGGAGGCGAAGCGGGCCCAGCCGTGATGGTCGGAGAGCGCCAGCGCCTTCATGAGGCGGTAGGCGCGGTAGTTCGACGCGCCGACGTAGAGGACCTTGCCGGCGCGGACGAGGTCGTCGAGCGCGCGCAGCGTCTCCTCGAGCGGCGTCCGTTCGTCCTCGCAGTGCACCTGGTAGAGGTCGATGTAGTCGGTGCCGAGGCGACGGAGGCTGGCGTCGCACGATTCGCGCAGGTGCTTGGCCGACGCGCCGCGGTCGTTCGGTCCCGACCCGACCGGCATCGTCGCCTTCGTGGCGAGCACGATGCGCGTGCGGCGGCCCGCCAACGCCTTGCCGCAGATCTGCTCCGACACGGTGGCGCTGTAGGTATCGGCGGTGTCGATGAAGTTGCCGCCGGCCTCGAGAAAACGGTCGATCAACTGGAGCGACGTCTCCTCGTCGCAGCCCCAGCCGGGCATGCCGAAGGTCATCGCACCCAGGCAGAGCTCGGAGACGCGAAGGCCGGTGCGGCCGAGCGTGCGGATGCGCATGCGCGGTCATTTATAGCGACGCGGACCCCGGGGCGCCAGGCGCTTGCGGGTCTGCGGCATCTCCCATACCCCAGGAGCGATGGAGCGGCTGTTCGTCGTCCTCGGTGCATCGCTGGCGGGTCTTGCCGTGGCTGCGGGCGCGTTCGGCGCGCACGGGCTGCGCGGCCGGCTCGCCCCCGACATGCTCGCGGTGTTCGAGACCGGGGCGCGGTATCAGATGTACCACGCGCTCGGCCTGCTCGCGGTGGCCTGGGCCGCCACTCGCTGGCCCGGCGCGCTCACCGCGGCGGCCGGCTGGTGTTTCGTGGCCGGTATCGCGGTGTTCTCGGGCAGTCTCTATCTGCTCAGCACGACGGGGCTACGCTGGCTGGGCGCGATCACGCCGCTCGGCGGCGTCGCGTTCATGGTCGGATGGGCGTTGCTCGCCTGGGTGGCGCTCCGGGGCGGGTGAGCGACCGGGCCAGAGGATGATGTCCTCGGCCTGCAGCACGGGAGTCTCGTCGGTCTCGAGCACGCGGCCGGGGGTGGCCCGAGCGGGTATGGCGCGCGAAGAGGAAGTCGATTCGTCGGGGACCGCGCCCGGCTCGGGCGTAGTTCGTGATGTCGGCAGCGCGGTGGAGTGCCATCCCGCCGGGGAGGCTTGACGGCCCCGGCGGTGCGCGGCTACCGGGATCGGCGGGGGAGGGACATTGCATGCCCACGGAGTCTGCCGCCCGCGCGCTGCGCATCCTGCGCGATGGAAGCCAGTTCGACTGGCACGTCGTCCCGTTCCTGCTGCTCGTCCTCTACGTCTACGCCAACGAGGTACAGCAGCGACACTGGAACGTGGTGTTCGCGGGCCTCGCTCTGTGGGGCATGGACTGGTTCAACGAGATCTGGAACGGGCTGTTCTTCCACGTCACGCAGCGGGCGCCCGTCTGGGGTGCGCCCGGTGGCACGGCGTACCTGATCCTCATCGGCCTCAACATCGAGATCTGCCTCATGTTCGCGATCATGGGGGTCGTGGTCGCGAAGACGCTGCCGCGGGACCCGCGCCAGCGCATCCTGGGCGTGCCGAACCGCTGGGTCGTGGCCGTGGCCGCGTCGGCGTTCTGCGTGGTCGTCGAGCTGCTGCTGAACGCGATCGGCGCGCTCACCTGGGACTGGTGGTGGTGGAACGTGCGGACGCCGTGGCTCATCTTCCTGCTCGGCTACCTGACGTTCTTCGTCGTCGCGTTCTGGGTGCACGACATGAACGACGTGCGCCGGCAGGCGCGGGTGGTCGGTGCCCTCCTGACCTTCGACGTCGTGTGCCTGGCCCTGTTCGCGCGCATCCTGCGCTGGATCTGAATGGGCGGTGCGGCGACGTCACCTGTGCCGGAGCTCGACGCCCTACGCGGGTTGGCGATCGCCCTCGTGTTCGGCTTCCACGCGTACGGCATCGGCCACGGGCTGGTCCCGCTGCCGACCGAGGTCTCGCTCCCGTTCGCGTTCGTCCGCGCCGGGAACACCGGCGTGAGCCTCTTCTTCGTCCTGAGCGGGTTTCTGCTCGCGCGGCCGTTCCTGGCCGCGGCGGACTCCGGGGCGTTGCCCTCCTGGCGGGACTTCTACGCGCGGCGCGCGCTGCGCATCCTGCCCATGTACGTGCTCGTCGTGGCGGTGACGACGGCGGCGGTGGCGCGGGAGCCGGGCGAGCTGCTGCCGCTGCTCGGGCTCTGCCTCGTCTCACGCACCGGCCGGATGCTCGGCGCGATCCTCCTCGCGGCCGTCGTCGTGGCGTACGGACTCTACGTCACCGGAACCGTGACCGTGCCGACGCTCGAAGGCGAGTGGCTGCTGGGCGCGTCCGTCCTCGGCCGTGGGCCGGTGTTCGGGGCGGGCATCGCGGCGGCGTGGCTCCACCGGCGCCACGGCGAGCGCATTCGCGCCTGCGCCGAGCGCGTTGACGGCCGGGTGCCCTGGATGGGGGAGCTCCTCCTGCTCGGCCTCCTGGGCGCGCTGGGTGTGCTCCTGCGGTGGATGATTCAGCTCGGGTTCCTGCGCCAGGGCCTCCCCCCGATGGTGGCGTGGCACGTGCCCGAGGGGATCGTGTGGGCCCTGGTTCTGCTCGTCGTTCTCCTGGCGCCGCTCCGCGTGCGTTGGCTGTTGTGCGCGCGGCCGCTCCGCGCCCTCGGCGAGATCTCCTACTCCGTCTTCCTGATCCATGTCGGGGTCCTGTGGGCGGCGGTTCGCGGATCCCAGCTCGCCGTTCCCGGCCGGCTCACGGGCTGGAACGCTGCCGCCTTCGGCGTGGTTGCCGCCGCGACGGTCGTCTGCCTGGGCCTCTCGACGCTCACGTACCGCGTGGTCGAGCAGCCCTTCCTGCGGCGCAAGGCGCGGTTCCGCGGCTGAGCCGTGGCGGCGTCGGCGAGGGGGGCAGCGCTCCCTCGGCTGCTTCCCGAGTGCGGACATGCTCATCGCACGACCGCCGCGGGAAATTCCTTGACGTTTCGGCAAGCACCGTGCGATGGGATTCCCCGGACGGCGATCTCGTTCCCTGGGGAGGGCAGGTCATGAGCAAGTGCCGACGTGCCGGATGGCCGGGTCTGGTGGTCCTGGGCCTGGTCGCTTGGCTTTCTTCCTCGCGCGACGCGGGGGCCTTCCACACCGTCTTCTCCTATCGCGTCGACCGCTTCGAGCTGGATGGCAACGTCGCTGGGCCAGCGGACGGCATCCCCGACCTCGTCGACGAGTTCGACGACGGCGCGCTCTCCCCAAATTGGTACCGCGCCTATGGTACCGCATCGGAGATGGGCGGATTCCTCGATCTCACGAATCCCGGTGCGCACTTCCCCGGCCCCAACGGGGAGGCATTCGACCTCACGGTCGTCGGGAGCCTGGGCGCGCTCATCTTCGGCGACAATCGCGGGGACGTCACCGGCACCGCGTACTGGGAGGCCCGCCCCCCGGAGGTCGGCCACCACTATCACTTCTCGGTGTTCACCTGGGGACAGACCCCACAGCCCTTCTCCGAGACCTTCGGGATCGGCATCCGGCGGTCGGACACGGCGCTCGAGATCGAGCA
Source organism: Binatia bacterium (assembly GCA_046327955.1). GTDB lineage: Bacteria > Desulfobacterota > Binatia > DP-6 > DP-6 > JAXLXP01. The sequence goes on from JAXLXP010000004.1 coordinate 228,305, forward strand.
GCACCTCACCGAGCTCGATCAGTACAACGGCGTCTGGCGCAACACGATGCTCAGCTTCTTTGCGATCTCTGCCGACGACATCACCGGCCGAATCGGCTTCCGGATCGCGTTCGACGACACGACGAACATCGCCACGACCTCGTACAGCCTCGACGGCGGCGCGACGTGGCACAGCCCGTTCCGGGGCGGGGAGATCTTCGTCGGGCGGTCGGCAGGCCAGTTCCTCTTGAGCGCCGATCCGAGCACCGCGGTGCCGATCCCGCCGGGACCATGTACCCCGGTCGGGTGCCGCCGGAGCATCGTGCCCGCGAAGAACTTGCTGAAGGTGCTGCACCAGGGCAACGCCGCCGCCGACCTGCTCGACTGGAAGTGGCGCAAGGGACAGTCCACCACCACTCCGGAGTTCGGCGACCCGCTCGGTACCACCACGTACGAGGTGTGCATTGGAGACGCCGCCGGCAATCCGGTCTTCCGCGTCGAGATCCCCCCTGGAGGGACCTGCGGCGGCACGGCGTGCTGGAGCCGGCTCGGCCGTAAGGGCTACAAGTACAAGAACCCCGGCGGGCGGATCTCGCAGCTCCGTCTGACGGGCGGTGGTGACGGACGGGCCGTGGTCACGGTCAAGGGGAAGGGCGTTGCGCTCGCGCCGCCGTCGCTTCCGCTCGGCCTTCCTGCCACGGTGCGCGTGAAGAACGCGAGCGGCGCCTGCTGGGCCGGGGTGTTCAACACCGCCGGCGTCGTCCAGAACACCGCGACGCAGTTCCAGGGCAAGGGCAGCTCGCCGGGCGGGGCGTTCCTCGACTGACCGGCCCTCCGAGCCGCGGTTGTCCCAGGCGATCTAGCCCAGGTCGCGCACGCCGGCGACTGCGCCGATGTCCGCGGTCGTGACCGAACGCGAGCCGCTGGTCACCCGGCACGACAGGCGGAAATTGTACGTATCGCCAACCGTGAACGCCGGAAACGTGTTGGTCAGGACGACCTCGCTCGTGCTGGTCGTCGCGGTCGCGAGCACCTGGTAGGCCGCGCCGTTCTGCGAGCGCTCGAGCTGGCAGTCGAGCGTGCCGCTCGCTGCGTCCGTCGTCGCGTGGGCGATCACGAGGCAGACCGTGCTGGTCGCGGGGTTGGTGATGGCGCCGTACCAGGCGCCGCCCGTGCTGTCAGGGGCATCGGCGGCCGCCGTTGCTGCGACCGTGGCGTAGCTCCCCGAGAGCGCGACGGGTCCGACGGTCTGCGCGAGCGTCACGAGGCCCGCGCCGGCGGGCCCTGTCGCGCCCTGGTCGCCCTTGGGACCCTGTATCCCGACCGCCGCGGCGTCGATGGCGGTCTCTTTCGCCTTGCACGCCTCCCGCAGGCGCACCACGCCCTTCTTGGTCGCACACAGGACCGCCGCATCCACCACCGCGGCGCTCGTCGCCACCGCCAGCACCACGCCGAGAATCGTTCGCATCGAGTGCTACCTCCGATCGATCACTGTAGGGGAGCGGTGCGGGAGGGGTCAACGGCAGGGACCGTGCGCGGAGGCGCACGACCGGGAGCCACGGCGCGCGCAGCCGATCCCCGCGTCGGCTCGCAACCCGGGCTCGTCGGGGGAATACTCGATGCGATTCGCCGATGCCGTACGCCTCCGGACCCACGCGCCTGGCCCTGGTCCTCTTCCTCCTTGTCGCGCCGCCGTGCACGGCCGGCGGCGGAACCGCGGCGGCGCGGCTCGATCGCATCATCCCGCGCACGATGCGTGCCGCTCGGCTTCCGGGCCTCTCGGCGGTCGTGGTGCGGGACGGGACCGTGGTCTGGAGCCGCGCCTTCGGATTCGCCGACGTGGAGCGCCGCGTCCCGGTCGAATCGGACACCATGTTCATGCTGGCTTCGGTCTCGAAGACGGTGACCGGCGTCGCGCTCATGCGACTCGTCGAGGAGGGGGCACTCGCGCTCGATGCCGCGATCGACCCGCTGCTCGCGTTTCCCGTTCGCAACCCGCGCTTCGCGGACCAACCGATCACGGCGCGTATGCTGCTGACGCACACGTCGAGCATCGCCGACGGCCCGCGGTGCTGCGAGGACTACTACGTCGCCGGGGACTCGCCGATCCCGCTTGCGACGTTCGTGCAGGCGTACTTCACCCCGGGCAGCCCGACCTGGGCCGCCGGCAACTTTCTCGCCGCGGCGCCCGGGACACGCGCCGCGTACAGCAACCTCGGCATCGCGCTCGCCGGGGTGCTGATCGAGCGCGCGGCGGGTGCGTCGTTCGAGCAGGTGTGTGCCGATCGGATCTTCGTGCCGCTCGGCATGCGGGACACCGCCTGGCGGCTCGCCTCGCTCGACGCGACCCGGGTGGCGCTGCCGTACTCCTACGATCGCCGCCGTCATACCTATCGCAGCCGCGGGCAGTACGGGTATCCCGACATTCCCGACGGTGCGCTGCGCACCACGGCGCCCGAGCTGGCCAAGTTCCTCGTGATGTTCATGCAGGGCGGGACCTCCGGCGGCGCCCGCATCCTCGACCCGGCCAGCGTGGCGGCGATGGCGACGGTTCAGTCTCCCGCGATCGATCCGGCACAGGGACTGGTGTGGTACTACCAGCGCTTCGGGAGGCGGCGCCTCCTCGGGCACACGGGCGCCGATGCCGGAGTCAGCACGGCGATGTTCTTCGACCCGGAGACCGCGATCGGGATCATCGTGCTGGCCAACGGGGACGACGGCGCCGATCGCGTGCTCGGCCGGATTCTGCCACGGGCGCCGCGGCTCTGATCCGAGCGCGGCGGGTCCGTTTTCGCTGCGGGATGCGCTTTGCTATCTCATGGCCGGATGGCCGCCGAGTCGCGCAGAGTCCGCACGATCGATCCCGAGAAGCTGCCGAAGCACTTCGACGGGCCCGCCGCCGAGGCGCGCTGGGCCGCCGCGTGGGAGCGGGAGGCGGTGTACCGCTGGGATCCGACGCGCCCGCGCGAGGAGACGTTCGTCGTCGACACGCCGCCGCCCACGGTGTCGGGCTCGCTGCACGTGGGCCACGTGTTCAGCTACACGCAGACCGACTGCATCGCCCGCTACCAGCGCATGCGCGGCCGCAACGTCTTCTACCCGATGGGGTGGGACGACAACGGGCTCCCGACCGAGCGCCGGGTGCAGAACTTCTTCCACGTCCGCTGCGACGTGCGCGCGGCGGTCGAGCCCGGGCTCGCGCTCGAGGCCGCCAGCGCGGCGCAGGCGAAGCAGCCGCCGCGCCTGGTCTCGCGTCCCGACTTCATTCGCCTGTGCGCGCAGCTCACGCAGCAGGACGAGCAGGCCTTCCGAGACCTGTGGACGCGGCTCGGGCTGTCGGTCGACTGGGCGCAGGAGTATGCGACGGTCGACGACCGCAGCCGGCACCTGGCCCAGTTCTCCTTCTGGGACCTGTGGCAGAAGGGGCACGTCTACAGCCTCGAGGCGCCGACGATGTGGGACGTCGACTTCCAGACCGCGGTGGCGCAGGCGGAGGTCGAGGATCGGCCGGTGTCGGGGGCCTTTCACCACCTGGCGTTCGGCGTCGAGGGATCCGCCGAGCGCTTCGTCATCGCGACCACGCGACCCGAGCTGCTGCCGGCGTGCGTCGGCGTGGCCGCGCACCCCGGTGACGCGCGCTACCGGCACCTCTTCGGCAAGCGCGCGATCACGCCGCTCTTCCGCGTCCCGGTGCCGATCTTCCCGACCGAGCTCGCCGATCCCGAGAAGGGGACGGGCATCCTCATGGTGTGCACGTTCGGCGACGCCACCGACGTGCTGTGGTGGCGCGAGCAGAAGCTCCAGCTCCGGCAGATCCTCGGCCGCGACGGCCGGCTCGCCACGGTGACCTTCGGCGCGTCGGGCTGGGAGAGCACCGATGCCGCGGCGGCCAACCGCTGGTACGCCGGGCTCGCGGGGAAGAGCGTGGCGCAGGCGCGCCGGGCGATCGTCGAGCAGCTGCGCGATCCCGGCGGCGACGCTCCGCTGCAGGGCGATCCGAAGCCGATCGAGCACTCCGTCAAGTTCTACGAGAAGGGCGACCGCCCGCTCGAGTTCGTGACCACCCGGCAATGGTTCGTCCGCCTGCTCGACAAGAAGGAACAGCTCCTCGCCATGGGCGACCGCGTGCGCTGGCACCCGGACTTCATGCGCCTGCGCTTCCGCAATTGGACCGAGAACCTGAACGCCGACTGGTGCGTCTCGCGCCAGCGTTACTTCGGGGTCCAGATTCCCGTCTGGTATCCGCTCGACGGCGAGGGGCGCCCCGACCACGAGCGCGCGATCGTGGCCCCGCCGGAGATGCTACCGATCGACCCGATGACCGACACGCCGCCGGGCTATCGCCCCGAGCAGCGCGACCAGCCGGGCGGCTTCGCGGGCGAGGCCGACATCTTCGATACCTGGTTCACCAGCTCGCTCACGCCGCAGATCAGCTCGCGCTGGCTGCTCGATCCGGCGCGCCATGCCCGGCTCTTCCCGGCCGACATCCGGCCGCAGAGCCACGAGATCATCCGCACCTGGGCCTTCTACACGATCGCCAAGGCGCTGCTGCACGAGGACACGGTGCCGTGGCGGCACGTCGTCGTCTCGGGCTGGATCCTCGACCCCGATCGCAAGAAGATGTCGAAGAGCAAGGGGAACGTGGTCACCCCCGCCCACCTGCTCGACGAGTACACCGCCGACGGCGTGCGCTACTGGGCGGCGTCGGCGCGGCTCGGCACCGACACCGCCTTCGACGACAAGGTCTTCAAGATCGGCAAGCGGCTGGTGACCAAGCTCTTCAACGCCGGGAAGTTCGTGCTCGCGCAGGACGCCGAGGTCGCACCGGTGGCAACCGAGCTCGACCGCGCCTTCGTGCACCGCCTGCACGCGCTCGTCGAGCAGGTGACGCGCGCGTACGAGGAGTTCGACTACGCCCACGCGCTCCAGCAGACCGAGGCCTTCTTCTGGGCCGACTTCACGGACACGTTTCTCGAGTTGGTGAAGGTGCGCGCGCGCGACGGCGGCGGGGCGACGGCCGGTTCCGCGGTCGCGTCCCTGCGCCTCGGCCTCTCGGTGCTGCTGCGGCTCCTGGCGCCCGTGCTGCCGTACATCACGGAGGAGGTCTGGTCGTGGACCTTCGCCGCCGAGACCGGGCACGCGACGATCCACCGCGCGCCGTGGCCGGGCAGTTCCGACTTCGCCGGCATCGCGGCCCCCGCGGAGCCGGGGAGCTTCGACGTCGCGGTGGCGGCGTACGCGGCCATCAACAAAGCCAAGAGTGAGGCGAACGTGTCCACGGGGCGGGCGGTGCGCGACCTGGTGCTGGTCGCTGCCGAGCCGACGCTCGCGCGGCTCCGGCCGGTGGTGGGCGACGTGATGGCCGCGGCCCGGGTCGAGGCGCACCGGCTCGAGGCGCGCGCCGACGTCGACGAGGGGGTGTTCGCGGTGGCGGCGTTCACGCCGCTGGAGCAGCCCACGTCGTGACCGTGTTCGACGACCCGCGGGTCGCGCGGCTGCTGGACCTCGCGCTCGGCGAGGACCTGGGCGCGGGCGACCGGACGTCGGAGGCGTTGGTCCCGGCGGCGGCGCGGGCGCGCGGACGGCTGCTCGCCAAGCAGGACCTCGTGGTCGCGGGCGTGCCGCTGATGGAGCGCGTCTTCGGTCGGATCGACGCGGTTCGCGTCACGGTGCATGTGGGGGAGGGCACCCGCGTGGCCGCGGGCACGGTCGTGGCCGAGGTCGAGGGCAGCGCGCGCACGCTGCTCGCGGGCGAGCGCCTCGTCCTCAACCTGCTCCAGCACCTCGCCGGGATCGCGACGCTGACGCGGGCCTGCGTCGACCGGGTTGCCGGGACGCGGCTCGTCGTCCGCGACACGCGCAAGACGCTGCCGGGGCTGCGCGTGCTCGCGAAGTACGCCGTGCGCTGCGGCGGGGGGACCAACCACCGCATGGGGCTCGACGACGCGATCCTGGTGAAGGACAACCACCTGGCGCTCGCCGGCGGCGACATGGCGGCGGCGGTGCGCGCCGCGCGCGCCGCGTTCCCCGGCCTGCCGCTCGAGGTCGAGTGCCGCACGCTCGCCGAGGTCGCGGCGGCGGTCGCGGCGGCGCCCGATCTGATCCTCCTCGACAACATGACGCCGGAGGGGCTGCGCGAAGCCGTGCGGGTGGTCGCGGGGCGCGTGCGGCTCGAGGCGTCGGGCGGCATCACGCTCTACGACCTGCCGGCCGTGGCGGCCACGGGCGTCGACTACGTCGCGATGGGGCAGCTCACGCACTCCGCGCCGGCCGCCGACCTGAGCCTCAAGCTCCAGCCGCTCGCATGACGCCGGCCGACCGGATCCTCGGCTGGCTTCGCGAGGCCCCGACGGGGCTCTCGGGCGAGGAGATCGCGCGCCGTCTCGGCTGCTCGCGCGCCGCCGTCTTCAAGCACGTCGCGGCCCTGCGCCGGCAAGGCTGGGAGATCGCGGCCCGGCACGCGCGCGGCTACGTGCTCGGGCGCGCGCCCGACCGACTCGGCCCGGCGGAGCTGGCGGCGCACCTCACCGGGGCGTGGCGCTCGATCGAGTGGCTCGCCGAGGTGGACTCGACGCAGCGGGTGGCGCGCGAGCGCGCGCGTGGCGGCGCGCCGGAGGGGACGACGGTGATCGCCGAGGCGCAGACCGCGGGTCGGGGTCGACTCGGCCGCACGTGGGTGTCACCGCCCGGGGTCGCGTTCCTCGGGTCGGTCGTGCTGCGCCCGCCGCTCGCGCCGGCGGCCGTGCCGCAGGTCGCGCTCGTCGCTGGCATGGCGGTGGCCGCCGCCGTGCGCGAGACGACGGGGCTCGCGGCGACGATCAAGTGGCCGAACGACGTGCTGGTCGGCGAGCGGAAAGTCGCGGGCATTCTCACCGAGATGGAGGCCGAGGTCGACCGCGTCCACTTCGTGATCTGCGGCATCGGAGTCAACGTCAACACCCCGGCCGATGCCTTCCCGCCGGAGCTGACCGACCGGGCGACCTCGCTCGCCGCGGCGCTCGGCCGCCCGGTCGATCGTGCGGCGTTCGTCGGGCGGTTGCTCGCCGCGCTCGAGGCACGTTATGAACGGTTCGTCGCGATCGGGTTCGGGGCCATGCGGAGCGAGTGGGAAGCGTACTCCTGCCTCACGGGACGCCGGGTCACCGTGATCGCCCCCGACGGTGAGATCAGCGGCACGGCGCGCGGGGTGGCGGACGACGGCGCGCTGCGCCTCGAGCGGGACGACGGGGGCGAGGCGCGGATCGTTGCCGGGGAGGTTACCCTCCGCGACGGCTACGGGAGGGCATAGACGGATGCTGCTCGCCATCAACGTGAACAACACCCACACGCTCCTGGGGCTGTACGATGGCGAGACGCTGGCGATGCACTGGCGCATCCGCACCGACCATGCCCGCACGATCGACGAGTACGGCGTCCTGCTGCGCGGGCTCTTCACCGAGTGGGGCAGCCCGCGGCCGCCGATTGCCGGCATCGGGCTCTCGAGCGTGGTCCCGCAGCTCAACGACCGGATGGAGGAGGTGTGCCGGAAGTTCTTCGGCCACACGCCGTTGGTCGTGGGTCCGGGGGTCCGCACCGGCGTCTCGATCCTGTACGACAACCCGAAGGAGGTCGGCGCCGACCGCATCTGCAACGCGGTCGCGGCGTTCGACCGGGTGCCCGGGGCGTCGATCGTCGTCGACTTCGGCACCGCCACCACCTTCGACGTGATCACGGCGCGGGGGGAGTACGCCGGCGGCGTGATCGTGCCGGGCATCGGCATCTCGCTCGACGCGCTCGTCGGCCGCACGGCCAAGCTGCCGCGCGTCGAGCTGGCCTGGCCCCCGCGCGTCGTCGGCAAGACCACCGTGCACGCCATCCAGTCCGGGGTGACGTATGGCTACACCGCGCTCGTCGATGGGCTGGTCGCGCGGATCCGGGAGGAGAACGACCCGAACGCGCGCGTGCTGGCGACCGGCGGGCTGGCGGCGTTGATCGCGCCGCACTCGACCACGATCGAGTCGGTGGACGAGTTCCTCACCCTCGACGGGCTGCGGATCATCTTCTCGAGGAACGGAGGGCGCAATGCCAGCTGAGGAGGTCTCCAGACTCCGCAACGTCGCCGTCGTCGGCCAAGGGGGCTCCGGCAAGACGACGGTCGCCGACGGGTTGCTCTTCGCCGCGGGCGCGACGAATCGCATGGGCCGGGTCGACGACGGCTCGTCGGCGTTCGACACGGAGCCCGAGGAGCAGCGGCGCAAGACGTCCATCACCGCGTCGCTGCACCACGCGGCCTGGAAGAAGCACGACCTGACCCTCATCGACACGCCCGGCTACTCGTCGTTCCTCCACGACACGCGCAACTGCCTGCTGGCGGCCACGGGCGCGGTGTTCGTCCTCGGGTCGGGTGGCGGCGAGATCAAGGTCGAAGCCGAGAAGCTCTGGGCCTGGACGGGCGAGCGTGGCATCCCACGCATCGGGTTCGTCTCGCGGCTCGACCGCGAGCGGGCGAGCGTCGACAATGCGCTCGCGGACCTGAAGATCCTCGGCGCCAAGACCGCCGTGCTGCAGGTCCCGATCGGGGCCGAGGGGCAGTTCCGCGGCGTGGTCGACGTCCTCACGGGCCGGGCGCTCGTCTGGCAGGGTGACGGGGGGACGTTCCAGGAGGCGCCGGTGCCGGCGGACCTCGCCGACGAGGTCCAGACCGCGCGCGAGATCCTGGTCGAGACCATCGCCGAGGCGAATGACGCCCTGCTGGAGAAGTACCTCGAAGGCGTCGAGCTGACGGCCGAGGAGCTGCGGGACGGTCTGCGCGAGGGGACGCGCGCGGGCAAGTTCCTGCCGGTGCTCTGCGGCGCGGCCGGCCGGGGCATCGGCCTGCAGCCGCTGCTCGACGCGCTCGTCGACCTGCTGGCGTCGCCCGCCGACCTCCCGGCCTGGACGGGCGACAACCCGAAGACCGGCGAGCAGATCGCGCGCGCCGCCGACCCCGCGGCGCCGTTTTCGGCCTACGTCTTCAAGACGCTGGTCGACCCGTTCGCGGGGCGCCTCTCGGTGATGCGGATCGTCAGCGGCAAGGCGACCCCGGACCTGAGCGTCATGAACTCGGCGCGCGACGGCAAGGAGCGACTCGGCCACCTCCTCCGGCTCGAGGGCAAGAAGCAGAGCGAGGTGAAGGTCGCGGTCGCCGGCGACGTGATCGCGATGGCCAAGCTCAAGGACACGCACTCCGGCGACACGCTCTGCGACGAGAAGCAGCCGATCGTGTATCCGCCGCTGCCCGACGCGCCGGCGGCGATCTCCTTCGCGCTCGCCGCCAAGGCGAAGGCCGACGACGACAAGGTCATGCAGGGGCTCCACCGTCTCATGGAAGAGGACACCGCGCTGCGGGTCCACCGCGACGAGCAGACGAAGGAGTTCGTCATCTCCGGCACCGGTCAGCTCCACGTCGAGGTCGCGGTCGAGCGGCTCAAGCGGAAGTTCGGGGCGGAGGCGGAGCTCAAAGCCCCGAAGGTGCCGTACAAGGAGACCATCAAGGGCACGGCCAAGGCGCAGGGCAAGCACAAGAAGCAGACCGGCGGCCACGGCCAGTTCGCCGACACGTGGATCGAGCTCTCGCCGCTGCCGCGCGGCGGTGGCTACGAGTTCGAGGACGCGATCGTCGGCGGCTCGATCCCGCGCCAGTTCATCCCCGCGGTCGACAAGGGCGTGCGCGAGCTGCTGCCGCAGGGACTGCTCGCCGGCTACCCGATCGTCGACGTGAAGGTGACGCTCTACGACGGCGGCTATCACGACGTCGACTCCTCGGAGATGGCGTTCAAGATCGCGGCGCGCCTCGGCTTCCACCGCGCCTTCGAGCAGAGCAAGCCGGTGCTGCTCGAGCCGATCATGACGATCGCGGTCACCTGTCCCGACGAGCACGTCGGCGACGTCATCGGCGATCTGAACAGCCGGCGCGGCAAGGTGCTGGGCGCCGAGTCCAAGGGCAACGGCCAGCAGGTGATCAAGGCGCACGTGCCGATGGCCGAGGTGCTGCGCTACGCGCCCGACCTGCGCTCGATGACGAGCGGGCGCGGCGATTTCGAGCTCGAGTTCTGGCGTTACGAGGAGGCGCCCGCGCACATCGCGGAACGCGTGATTCGGGAGGCGCAGGCCGCCCGCGGTCAGGAGAAGCATGTCTGAGCGGGACGAGCACGAGCACATCGTCAAGGAGGTGGAGGCCGGCACGGACGCGATCACCGTGCCGCCGGAGATGCTGCACGAGACCCCGGAGGCCCCGGACGCGCCGGTGCCCGTCGAGCCGAAGGCGCGCAGCCTCTACGGGCAGATCCTGATGATGACCGTGCCGGAGAAGATCAAGCTCGCGCTCAAGGGCAACAAGGACGCGCGCGCGATCCTCATGAACGATGCGAACAAGGTCATCCGCCGCCTGGTTCTGCAGAACCCGCGCATCAGCGAGGGCGAGGTCGCTGCGATTGCGCGCAACAAGAACGCGGACGAGGAGCTCCTGCGGATGATCTCGCTGCGCAGCGACTGGCTGCGGCACTATCCCGTGCGCATGGGGCTCATCACCAACCCGCGCACGCCGCTGCCGCTGGCGCTGAAGATCCTGCCGACGCTCCAGCAGCGCGACGTGCACGCGCTCGCCAGGTCCCGCAACGTGTCCTCGACGATCGCCTCACAGGCCCGGCGACTCACGCAGTCGAAGAGCGACCGCTAGGACGGCCCCCCGGGGGGGCCTGCCGCGCGCCGCGCGCATCACACCGATCGGGGCCGTGGGTCCGCCCGCCGCGAGGTAGGGCGCGTGTCTCCCGCATGGATGTTTCCGGGTGCGGTACGACCGGGACCGCGGGGCCCCTGCTCGCGGCGGGCGGACCCACGGCCCCGCCACGCCCACGCACGCGCGCTCAGGCCGAGGGGAGGACGTAGACGGCGACGACGGCGTACTGCACGACCGCCGCGACGATCACGAGTGCGTGAAACACCTCGTGGTAGCCGAAGACCTCCGGAATGGGGTCCGGGCGCCGGAGCGCGTAGACCGCCGCACCGGCCGTGTAGATGACGCCTCCGAGCCCGACCAGGCCGGTCGCCGTCCACCCGACGTGGGCGGCGAGCTGCGGCACGGCGGCGCTGCCGGTCCAGCCGAGCACGACGTAGAGAACGGCGCTCAGCCACTTGGGCGCGTCGTACCAGAGCAGGTGCAGCCCGATGCCGGCGACCGCGCCGCCCCAGACGATCGCGAGCAGCGCGACCGCGAAGGTGCCCGAGAGGGCGAGCATGCCGAACGGCGTGAAGCTGCCGGCGATCAACACGCAGATCATCGAGTGGTCGAGCCGTCCCATCCAGCGGCGTGCCGCCGGCGACCAGTGCACGCGATGATACAGCGCGCTGACGCCGAAGAGCGCGGAGACGCTGATCGCGTAGATGGTGACGGCGAGCATGGCCCGCCCGGTCGGCGCGGCGAGCACGAGCCCGGCACCGGTGAGCAAGGAGACCAGGAAGGCGTACTGGTGGAGGACCCCGCGCAGGCGGGGCTTTACGGGAGTGGTCGGGGCGTCCGTCGTCGGCATTGACCGATCGTCCCTGGTGCGGGCGCGGAAATCAACCCGGTCCCCGTTGCATCGGGAGCAACAGGTCCTCGAGGAAGAAGGCCGACAGCTCGGCGCGCCCGCCGAGCCCGGCTTTGCGGTAGATTCCGAGCGCCTGTTGGCGCACGGTGCGCTCGCTCGTGCTGCGCACGTTCGCGATCTCCTTGTGGCTGAGCCCCTTGACCAGGAGGAGCGCCACCTCCTGCTCTGCCGGCGTGAGGCTCCAGCGTTGGAACTGTTCGCCCAGGGCGTCGCCGAGCCCGCGCAGGATGCCGCGGGTCTCGGATCGCCAACGCTCCGCCTCGGCCTGCGCCTCGGCGAGGCGGGTGCCGAGCGTGGCGGCCTCGTGGTGCAGGCGCCGCAGCCGCCGCCAGAGGAGCCCGACGCCCGTTGCCGCGGCGGCCAGGACGGCGAGCTCGGCGGCCAGGTGTCCCGGGGAGGTGCCGGCGGTCCAGTCGCCCAGCAGGTCGGCAGCGATGACCGAGAAGATGACGGCGAACAGCACGATCGCCGCGCCGAGCCCGGAGCCGTCGTCTGCGTCATCCGACATATGGCCGGCCCCAACCTCCCGACTTTGCACCGACATCCCTCATGCGTCGCCTGACGGATTTCGCCCGCGCCGGGGCGGTGGCAGCGTGGCCGCGAAGGCTCCGGCCCGGATCGGGCGGAGCAGAAGGGAGACGTATCATGGGAGGCATGCCGATTCATCCGGCGATCGTGCACATTCCGATCGGCTTGGCGGTGGTGACACCGGTGCTGGCGGGGGCGGTCTTGGTCGCGCTCTGGCGCGGGCGGGCCGACCGGCGCGCCTGGGGCATCGTTGCGCTGGTGCAGGCCATCGTCCTGGCGGGGGCGCTGGTCGCGCTACAGACAGGGCGCGCCGAGGAGGAACGCGTGGAGGAGGTGGCGCCGGAGGCGGCCATCGAGATGCACGAGGAACGCGCGGAGGTCTTCACCTGGCTCGCCGGGCTCTCGCTCGCGACCGGCGTGGCGGTGCTGCTCGTGCCTGGGCGCAAGGCGGTACTCGCTTCGGCGCTGGCCGCGACCATGACCAGCGCCGCAGTCGCGGGAGCGACGTGGTGGGTCGGGCACTCGGGCGGGTCGCTGGTCTACCAGCACGGGGCAGCGCTGGCGTATGCGGGCAAGGGCCCCGGGGCGATCGAAGGGGGGCACGTCGACGACGATTGACGGCGCCCGCTCGGCGGTGCCGGGGCTGGCGCTGCCGGGGGGAAAACGGGTAGTCGAGCGCGATGCACCGCTTGGTCTGGGCCGGCCTGGTCGTGGCGGTGCTCGCGCTCGCCGTTTTCGCTCCCACGCGCCACCTGCACGAGATCGACGGTCGGATCTCGGCGTACGTGGCGTGTGCGCTGCGGCTGCACGGCACGTTCGCGCTCGACGACCTGCCCGAGGCGCACGATGCGCGGGTGACGAGGTGGGTCGGCGCGCACCGCCTCTCGAAGTACGGGATCGGCGTGCCGATTCTGGCGGCCGCGTTCTTCCGGCCCGCCGATTGTGACGGACACCCGGCGTCGTGGCCGAAGATGCGGCGCCGGGCCGAGCTCGCTGCGGGTGCCGCGGTGGTCGTCACGGGCCTGCTGCTGTACGCGCTCGGGCTCCGGGCCGGCGTGACCCCGTGCACCGCGGCCCTGCTGGCCATGGCAGTGGTGCTCGGAACGAGTCTGTGGTCGAGCGCGAGCCGGACGCTGTTCCAGCACGGCTTCGTCACCGCGGCGCTGCTCGGCATCATGGTCCCCCCCCCCCGAGAAGGTGGGCCGTCGCCGGCGTGTGCCTCGGGAGCATTCTGCTCTGCCGCCCCGCCGCGCTCCTGGCCGCGGCGCCGCTCGTGCTCCCGGCCTTGCGCTCGGTGCGGCACGCGGTCGCGCTCGCCGTCGGCGCCGCCCCGTTCGTCGCCGCGCAGGCCTGGTACAACCTGACGTACCTCCACGCCGCCTTCACGACGGGCTACGGGGACGAGGCCTGGATGTTCTCGTCGCCGCTCGCCGAGGGACTGCCCGGCGTGCTCGTGAGCCCGTCGCGCGGGCTCTTCGTCTACTCGCCCGTGCTCGTGCTCGCACCGGTGGCGGCCGGCCTCTGCTGGACGCGGCTGGCGCCGGGTCGGCGGCGCGACGTCGTGCTCCTGCTCGCCGGCGCGCTGCTCCAGACGCTCCTGATCGCGACGTGGCACGACTGGCCGGGCGGCTGGTCCTACGGCCCGCGCCTCATGACCGAGGGGGCAGCGCTCCTCGGCGCGGTGCTGATCGTGACCGCGCCGGTGTGGGCGGGGTGGCGGCGCTTCGCGGCGGCGGTGGTCGTCCTGGCCACGGTGTCGGTGGGGATCCACGCCCTGCACGTCCTCTGGCCGAACGACGACTGGAACGCGGCGCACGAGGGCCAGCTCGCGTCGGCGGCCTTCGACTGGCGCGATCCGCAGCTCCTCCGGCACCTGCGGGTCGCGATCCGCAGCCTGCGGTGAATCCGCCGCGCTACTCCGCGTAGCCGAGCGCCCGCAGCTTCTCGCGCAGCGCGGGGTCGCCGCCGCGCGCGCTGCGTGGTGGCGCCGGCAGCGCGGCCCGCGCGCGTGCGAGCTCCGCGCGCAGCGCCGCGGCCTCCGGTGCCGTCGCGGCGACGTTCTCGTGCTCGCCCGGATCGTGCGCGAGGTCGTACAGCTCGACCTGTCCCAGCGCGGGGGCCTCGATCAGCTTCCAGCGCGGCGTCCGGAGCGCGAGCATCTCCGTCTGCCGCCCGTCCGCGGCGCAGCCGTAGAGCGTGTCGGCGACCGCCGGGCGCTCGTCCGGCGCGCCGCCGAGCAGGTCGCGGCCCGGGAGCGCCGCCGGGGCCGCGAAGCCCATCAGGCGGGCGATCGTCGGGAAGAGGTCGATGCCCTGCACCTGCACGCCCGTGCGGCCCGGCGCGATGCCGGGCCCGGCCACGACCAGGGGCACGCGCAGCACCTCGTCGTACAGGTGGATGAGGTGCTTGAGCTTCCCGTGCTCCTGGAACTGCTCGCCGTGGTCCGCGGTGACGATCACGATCGTGCGGTCGCTCAGGCCCGACGCGGCCAGGCGCGCGCGCACGGCGGCGAGCGCCTGGTCCCAGGCGCGCACCTCGGCGCCGTAGAGCGCGCGCAGGTGGCCGACTTCGACCGGGGAGAGCAGTGGTGCGCCGTGCCAGTTGATCTGCGTGGCGAGGTCGTGGATGCCGCCGCCGGCGACCTCGGGGCGCACGCCCGGCGGTACCGGCGGCCGCAGCGGCGCGGGCGGCGTGTAGGGGTCGTGCGGGTCGACGTAGTGCAGGAAGGCGAGGAAACGGTGGCCGCCGTGACGGCAGAGCCAGCGGAAGAACGCGGCGTTGATCGCGTCGGCGGACGCCATCGTGCCACGCTCCCAGTCGAACTCGACGAAGGTCTCGAAGCCGCGGTCGAAGCCGGCGGCGCGCGAGACGAGCGGGTTGCCCGACACGGCGACGGTCGTGATTCCCGCGTCGGCGGCGCGCTCGGCGAGCGTCGGCAGCGCGAGCGGAAGCGCGTTGCTCGACTCGTCGTGGTCGCCCGTCCGGCCGCGCACGCCGTGGCTCGGTGGATGGACGCCGGTGAGCAGCGTCGCCACCGACGGCGCCGTCCACGGCGCTTGCGCGACCGCCTGCTCGAAGACGCGCCCGCCGGCGGCGAGCGCGTCGAGCGTCGGGCTCGGGCTCGGCCGTGCGCCGTAGCAGCCGAGCACGTCGGCGCGCAGCGTGTCGACGAGCACGACGAGCACGTTGGGCGTGGTCGGGCTCGCCTGCTGCCGGGCGCGAGCGTGCTCGGTGACGAGGCGGAGGTTGCTCCAGCCGGGGCGCCCCGCGGGCGGGCGGCCCGGCCCGGCGACCTCGGTCACGAGCGCGATCTCGACGTCGCGCTCTCCGCGCGTGTCGAGCGGCACCGCGACGTCGAACCAGCGCCGGTCGTGGCGTGTGGCGGCGCGGTTGACCGTGCGCGCGAACACCTCGTGCCCGTCGACGGTGACCGCGAAGCGAAAACCCGCGACGCCCGCCTGTCGCTGTCCCGGTCCCTCGACGCCGATTCCGAACGCGAGCCGTGCGCCCGCCGGCGGCCGCACGCGGAAGCGGACGCGCGACGGCGGCGGGGTGACCAGTGCCGGCCGCCAGCCGCCGGCGAGGCGGCCCTCCGCTGCGGGCAGGATGCCGTCGACGCGCACCGGTGCGTCGGGGCTCGCGTGCTCGACGGCCGTGGAATCGAAGTCGGCGAGCAGGTCGACGACGGTCTCGGTCAGGTGGATCTGGGGCGCGAGGCGGTCGCCGCGCAGGTCCTCGAGCGCGCGCCGGCCGGGGCCGGCGACGAGCAGCGCGAGCGCCACGGCAACGAGCAGCCGCTGGGCGCGCGTCACTGCGCGTACCCCAGCGCGCGCAGCTTCTCGTGCAGGCCGGGATCGACCCCTCCGCCCTGCGGCGGCGGCGCGGCCGCGGCGAGCCACGCTGCCAGCTCGGCGTCGAGCCGCGCGCCCTCGGGCGTGCGGCCGTAGCGGTCGTCGCGCTCGAGCGGATCGTGCGCGAGGTCGTAGAGCTCGCGCCGGCCGGCGGCGGGCGCGGCGATCAGCTTCCAGTCACCATGCCGGTACGCGATCAGCTCGTTCGGAAGGTCCTGTCGCACCTCCGAGACGATCGGGCGCGTGGCGGGCAGCGCCTCGAGCAGGTTGCGGCCGGGCAGGTCCGGCGGGGGCGCCACGCCGAGCAGGGCGGCGACGGTGGGATAGACGTCGATGCCCTGCGCCGGCTCCGCGATGCGACCCGCGGGGATGCCGGGACCAGCCAGCACGAGCGGCACCCGCAGGGTCTCCTCGTAGACGTGGAGGCCGTGGCGCAGCAGCCCGTGCTCCTGGAACTCCTCGCCGTGGTCGGCGGTGAAGACGATGCGGACCGAGTCCGCGAGCCCGAGGTCGCGAATGCCGTCGAGCAGCGTGGCGAGCGCGCCGTCCCAGCTCTGCACCTCGGCCCGATAGAGCGCCTGGACGTAGGCGAGCTGCTCCGGGGCGAGCGGCGCGCCCTGACCCGCGTCGAGCGCGCGCGACACGCGGTCGATGTCGCCGGCGGCGACCTCGGCGCTGGTGCCCGCCGGCACGGGTGGCCGCCGCGCCGCGGGCGGCGTGTAGGGATCGTGCGGGTCGAGGTAGTGGAGGTAGGCGAGGAACCGGTGTGCGCGGTTGGCCGCGAGCCAGCGCAGAAACGTCGCGTTCACGTCGTCGGCGCCGGTCCAGTTGCGCCGCTTCGGGTCCCAGCGGAACTGCCGAAACGTCTCGAGGCCCTGTGTGAAGTTGGTGCTGTCGGAGACGAGCGGGTTGGCCGACACGCCGACGGTCGTGATGCCGGCGCTCTGCGCCAGTTCGGCGAGCGTGCGGTGGCCGTCGTGCAGGTACAATCGGTCGTCGGCCAGCATCCGGTCGTTGCGCTCGTCGCCGACGACGCCATGGCTGCGCGGCGGGAGGCCGGTGAGCAGCGTCGCGACCGACGGCATGGTCCACGACGCCTGCGCGACTGCAGTCTCGAACAGCCGGCCGCCCGCGGCGAGGGCGTCGACCGTCGGGCTCGGGCTCGGGCGGGCGCCGTAGCAGCCGAGCCGATCGGCGCGCAGCGTGTCGACGAGGAGCACGAGCACGCTCGGCGCCGCCGGGCTCGCGGGCTGGCGGGCATGCTCCTCCCGGTGCACGACCCGGACGAGGCTCCAGCCGGGCGTGCCCGCGGCAAGCGTCCCCGGCGCGAGTACGGTCGTGCGCAGCATGATCTCGACGTCGCCCGGACGGTCGGCGAGCGCGACGCGCTCGTCGAACCACGTCCGCTGGCGCTTGCGCGACGGGTCGACCACGCGCGCGAAGCGCTCGTGCCCGTCGACCTCGACGGCGAAGCGCACCGGCGCGCCGCCTGCCCGCGGGGGCGTGGCCCGCTCGACGCCCACGCCGAAGCGCAGCGCTGCGCCCGCCGGCACGTGGACGCGAAAACGCACGGCCGAAGCCGGCGGGGCGACGATCGCCCGCCGGTAGCCGCCGAGGAGCCGCGGCACGACGTTGCCGACGCGCACGGGCGCTGCCGGGTCCTCCGCCACCACGGCGTCGCGCCGGAAGGTCGCCTGCAGGTCCGCCACCACGTCCTCGACCGCCATGCGCGCGGGGAGGCGGGGCTCGCGGTCTGCCCGCAGCCACCACGTGCTCCCCGCCACGAGCGCGGCGGCGGCGACGCCGACGAGAAGACGCGCGCGGCTCATTCGGCGTACCCGAGCGCGCGCAGCTGCTCGCGCAGCGCCGGCGCGACCGGCGCCGCCGTGGCGGCTGTCGCGGGCGCCAGCCGCGAGTGCGTGGCGGCCCACGCGTCCAAGCGGGCGACGAGGGGGGCGGCGACGTCGGGTCGCGCGGCGGCGAGGTTCGTGCGCTCGCCCGGATCTGCCTCGAGGTCGAACAGCTCGAGCGCGCCGGCGTCGCGTGCGACGTCGTCCAGATACCAGAAGCTCTGCCGCGTCTGGATCAGCTTCCAGCGGCCGTCGACCGCGGCGAGCTGGGTCCCGCGTGCCGATTCGAGCACGACCGGCGCGGCCTCGGGCGGGCCGGCGAGCAGGTCGCGGCCGCGCATCGTCGCCGGCACGGGCAGACCCGCCAGCCGCAGCAGGGTGGGGGCGACGTCGATCCCGCGCGCCAGGTCCGTGCGGCGAGCCGGCGCGAGGCGGCCCGGGGCCCAGACGAGGAGCGGCACGCGTACGTTCTCCTCCTGCAGCCCGTAGTGGTCGAACCACACGCCGTGCTCGCCGTGACCTTCGCCGTGGTCGGCGGTGACGAGCACGATCGTGCGGCCGGCGATCCCGAGCCGCTCGAGCTCGCCGGTGAGCGCGCCGAGCGCGCGGTCGACGTACGACACCTCGCCGGCATACTGGGCCAGCGGGTAGCGCAGGTCGCGGACGCCGGTCAGCCAGTCGGCGAGGTGCGGGCGATAGGGGAGGTCGCGGCGCACGGCGGTGGCGAGCGGGCGCAGCCGGGCGCGGGCGTCGGCGCGGCGGTCACCGAGGGCGGCGGGCAGGGCGAGCGGGTCGAGCATCCCGCGGCGCACTTGGCGCGTCGAGAGGGCGAAGTCGCGCTTGAGAGCGCGCACCTGGTGGGCCTCGCGCTGCAGATGGCGGCGCAGGTCGGAGAGGTCGTAGAAGAACCAGCCGAGCGTCACGCGCTCCATGCTGGTCGCGGCGGGATCGCGCGGGTCGCCGGCGTAGTACGCGCGGTCGAACGGCGCGGGCGGCTGGTAGGGCATGTGCGGGTCCCAGTAGTGGACCCAGGTGAAGAACGGGCGTCCGCACGCCTGGCGCAGCCAGGGGAAGAGCGCGGCGTTGGTCTCGTCGGCGCGCAGCGGGCGCGTGAGCTGCTTTGGCCCGTGGACCTGCTCGAAGGGCGCGAGCACGGGGCCGAGCGGGCTGCCGGCGCCGACGTGCTTGGCGCCGACGAACGCGGCCAGGCGCCAGCCCCCGGCGGCGAACGCGGTCGCCAGCGATTCGACCTTGGCCACCGGCGCGTCGACGTTGTCGGGCACGCCGTGCTCGGCCAACGGCAGCGAGGTGAAGATCGACAGGTGCGACGGGATCGTCACGTGCGTCTGCGAGTACGCACGCGTGAACAGCACGCCCTCGGCGCCGAGGCGGTCGAACGCCGGCGTGCGCACGGTCGCGCTGCCGTAGCAGCCGACGTGATCGGCGCGTAGCGTGTCGACCGTGACCAGGACGACGTTCGGCCGCGTCTCTCCGGCTGGCAGCGTGCAGTCGGGACGGCAGGCGGCGGCCAGCGCGGCCGCGAGCAGGAGCCACGGCCGCGTCACGTGGCGCGTCCGTAGCGGCGTGCGCCTTCCTTCACGCCGCGCGCGAACGAGCGCGTGCGGGCGAGCGCGTAGGCGGGCAGGTGGGCGAGGGCGCGCCCCTCGCCCTGGCGCGCGAGCGTACGGGCGAGCTGCAGGAACGCGCCGGCGCGGCTGCGCGCGATCTGCCCCGCGCTGCCCTCGCCGGCGCCCCACGGCAGCTCGAGCCCGCGCCGCCGCCGCGCGTACTCGGCGGCGAGCCCGTGCGCGAAGAAGCGCGCGTGCCAGTGGCGCAGCCCCATCGGATGGCTGTGGCCGACCGCGGCGTCCGGGACGTAGGCGATGCGCTCGGGTGCGACCACGCCGAGCGCCCAGACGTGGTCCTCGGCGATCGGGATCGCCTCGTCGAACGGGCGTGCCAGCACCGCGGCGCGGCGGACCGCGCCGTTGGCGGTCGAGAACAGGACGCCCGCGGGCGCAGCGGGCGGGAAGTTCCGCGCCGTCGCCAGCGCCTCGATCGGATTCACGCCCGGGAGCGGCACCTGGCGGCCGAAGGTCGCGGTGACGGCGGGATCGGCGAAGGGCGCGACGAGCACCGCGAGCCACGTCGGGTCGAGCGGGCGGCAGTGCGCGGAGAGGTAGACGACCAGCACGCCGCGCGCGTGGGCGGCGCCGACGTTGAGCGCGCGCCCGTAGGTGAAGTCGCCCGCTGCCAGATGCTCGACGCGCACGGGATGGCGCGCGAGCACCTCGAGCGTGCCGTCGGTCGAACCCGAGTCGAGCGCCACCACCTCGAACGGCGGCGCGCCTTGTTGCGCGAGCACGCCCGCCAGCACGGGACCGAGGTGGCGGGCCTCGTCCCGGCAGCGGATCACGATCGACACGACCGGTGCGTTCATGCCGGGCGACGCGTCCGCAGGAGACCGCGGATCTTGACGGCGAGGCGCATCACCGGGTGGTCGTAGATCCGCTCGAGTGCGACGCCGGCCGCTTGCAGGCGCGCGTACATGCCCGCCATCGCGTCCTCGAGGTGGGCCTCGTAGAGCGCGCGGTGCTTGCGCACGAGCCCGCCCATGAGGCGGCGGCTGGTCGCCTCGGTGCGCGAGGTGAGCTCGCGGCTCTGCGCCGTGCGCCGATAGTAGACCAGCACCTCGGGGACGCCGCGTCCCTCCCAGCCGCGCTCGACGGCCGAGAGCCAGAAGTCCCAGTCCTCGCAGCTCTCGACGAATGCCGGATCGTAGCCCCCCGCCTGCTCCCAGACCTCGCGGCGGTAGAGGGAGCAGACGTGGATCGTGCAGCGCGCGAGCAGCTCGCGGACCGAGAAACCGCCCGTCTCCCACGTGCCGTGGTGGGCGCCGACGAGCCCGACCCAGGTGTAGGCGACGCCGGCGGGCGGTCCGCCGTCGAGCAGCGGCACGGTCTTTTCGAGAAACCGCGGGTCGAGCCAGTCGTCGGCGTCGAGCGGGAGGACGAGCGCGCCCCGCGAGCGCTCGATGGCGAGGTTGCGCGCGCGCGACGGCCCGCCGTTGGGGACGTGGTGCACGGTGAACCCGGGCTCGCGCGCCCAGCGCGCGAGGATCGCCAGGGTCGCGGGGTCGGTCGAGCCGTCGTCGACCACGACGACCTCGCGGTCGCGGAAGGTCTGCGCGCGGGCGCTCGCCAGCGCCTGCTCGAGGAAGACGCCGGCGTTGTAGACCGGGACAATGATCGAGACGCGCGGCGTGCTCACGATGCCGCCTCGGCGCGCAGCCCGCGCAGGTGCGGGAGCGCACGCACGAGCCCGATCAGGTAGCCGAGCGCCTCCTGACGCTGGCACTCGGTGGCCAGGCGCTCGGCGTCCACCGGCTCGACCGGGGCGTAGGGCCGCGCCAGCAGGTGGCGGCCGTAGTGCCAGCGCACGCGGCCCATCGCCCGATGGAGGCCGCGGTTGCGCAGCTCGAACAGCGCGGACGATTCGCCCGCGTGCGGTGGCGCTCGACGAACAGCGCGGCGAGAGCCGTTCGGGGAGCACCCAGTGGTCGACGATCGCGTCGGGCGCGTAGCGGATCTCATGGCCCGCGCGATCGAGCCGGAAGCAGAGGTCGGTCTCTTCGTGCCCGAGCAGCCGTGCCCCGGTGACGCCGATGCGGGTCGAGAAGCCGCCGCGCGCGCGCGCGGCGGCCACGCGATAGGAGATGTTCGCGCCATGCGGGAACTCGTCGCCCGGGCGAGTAGCGCAGCCGGCGCGGGGCGTCGCCGGCGTCGTACGCGCTGAGCGTCGGGTGCAGCGTGACGGTGAGCCAGGGCGGCGGCGGCGTCTCGAAGCGCAGCACGACGCGGCCGCCGACGCAGGCGACGGCAGGGTCGTCGTACGGGGCCAGCAGCAGCGCGCAGCCAGCCGGGGCGTGGGGTGGCGTCGTCGTCGAGGAAGGCGGCCACGGCCCCGCGCGACTCGGCGAGCCCGTGATTGCGCGCGGCGGAGAGGCCGAGCACCGCTTCGTGGACGAGCCGGACGCGGCCCTTGGCTTCGTATGCGAGCCCGCGACGACGTTCGGCGTCGCGTCCGTCGAGGCATTGTCCACCACCAGCACGTCGGCATCGGCGCTCCGGGCCTCGGCGAGGGCGTGCGTGACCGCGCGAGCGATCAGCTCGGCACGGTTGTGCGTGCAGAGCACGATCGTGGCGGTCGTCATGCGCCGAGCGGACGGGCCATGCCGGGGAGGGAGATAGCGTGGCCGTGCCGGGCGGGCAACCGCGGCGGCCGCGGATGGGCCGTCGGTTGAGTCGGCCCGTGCGTCTGGCCGGCGCGCGACCAGCCAGGCGCCCGCGGCGAGCGTGGGCACGAGGACGTGGCCGGTGCGTGCGGCGAGACCGTGGAGCCAGTGCTGCGCCCGGTCGCTGGTCGCGAGGTGGCGCTGTTGCGGGTGGTGGCGCACGAGGTCCCAGAGCATCGTCGCGAGCGTGTGCTGCACGCTGCCGTCGCCGCCGCGATCGACGACGACGAGCCCCGCGTCTTCCGCCAGTGCCGCCAGTCCGGCCGGGGTGAAACGAAACCGATCGGCGTCGGCGAGCGGGGCCACGCACGGCGCCGACAGCAGCAGGTGCCCCCGGGTCGCAGGACCCGACGGAGCTCGCGCACGGCGTGCCAGGGACGGGCGCAGCGGCCCAGCACGTCGAGTACGACGGCGGCGTCGAACCCGGCGTCCGCGAACGGCAGCCGCTCGAGATCGGGGGCCAGTGCGGCCTCGTCCGCGCCGCCCGCTGCATCGACGAGGCGCGCGAGGAGCGCGCCGTCCGCGTGGGCCGACGGTACGATCTCGAGCCGGCGGCCCGCGGCGAGCCGCTCCTGCCACGCGTGCCGTCGCGGGGCGGGCGCGGGTGCAGGGCCGGGAAGGCCGCGTCGATCTCGGGCTCCGCCGATTCGATGACCCCGAAGCGGCCGAGGTCCCGCCACAGCGCAGCCACCCAGGTGCCGTCCTCGGCGTCGGGCACCACGGCGCGCGACGGCGCGTCGGCGGCGACGTCGGACGGCTCCCAGGGATGCGGCCGCGGAATCCAGGGTTCGGATCCGGTGCTCCCGCGTCCCTCGGCGACGCCGAGCAGATGCTGCTCGACGCGATCGACCATGCCGTCGATCGTGAGGTGCCGTGCGACGATCTCGCGCGCGCGGCGCGCCATGGCGAGCGCGCGGTCGGGCCGCCGCACGAGGGCTTCCCACTGCGCGGCGAGGTGGGCCGAGTCGCCGGCGGTGAAGACGGTCGCCGTGTCGCCGTGGCGGGCGATCTCGCCGGTGCCGCCGGTGAGGGTCGTGAGCACGGGCAGCCCCGAGGCGAAGGCCTCGAGGAGCGTGATGCTGAACGGCTCCTCCCACTCGGAGGCGAAGACGAGGAGCCCGGCGGGACCGTACGCGCGCTCCGCGAGCAGCTCGCGCGGGTGGGCGCCCGCGAACCGGACCGCGTCCGCGAGCCCGTCGCGGGCGACGCGGTCCTTCAGCGTGCGGGCGAACGGCGTCGTGTCGGCGCCGTGGAGCGTGACCCGCACTGGATGGCCCCGCCCGCGCAGCAGCGCCACGGCGTCGACGACCGTGGCGATGCCCTTGTGCGGCTCGACCTGGCCGCAGACGATCCACTCGTGCAGCTCCGCGGCGCGTCGCTCGCGATACGGGAAGCGGTCGACCGCGATGCCCCACGGGATCACCTCCTGGGTCGTCGGCGCGATCCGGGCAGTGCTGACCTTCTGGATGTGGCGGCTGACGAACTGCGCGTGTCGGATCGGAATGCGCCAGGCCTCCTCCGGGAGGAAGCCGCGGCGCAGGAGCAGCCGGCGCGCGAGGGCCATGCCGATGCGGCGGGCCGGCGACAGGTAGGAGCGGGCCTCCGTCCACGCGACCCACAGCCGGTCGCACCGCGGCCACTGCGCGATCCAGTCGTCCGACACGTACGCGACCAGCGGCCGGCCCGTGTCGCAGAGCGCCTGCACGAAGGCGGCGTTCAGCCCGAGCGGATTGAAGAGGTAGATCAGGTCGAAGACGGCCGTGTCGAGGAGCCGGCGCGCGCGCGGCAGCGTACGCATCGCGCGAACGGTGTCGGCGACCAGCGCCGGCCACGGCAGCGGGCGCCACTGGATGTGCTCGTGCAGGACGCGGTGCACGCCCGGCGCGGGGGCGGTCGCGGTCGCGCCGAACGTGCTGGTCAGGACGGTGACACGGTGGCCGCGCGCGGCGAGCCGCGAGACGATGTCGTGCGCGCCGAGCTCGTAGCCCCCGATGAACGGTGGCGGCCAGATGTCGCTCACGACGAGGAGGTCGAGCGGATGTCGTGTCGTCGAAGTGGCTGCCACGGGTTTCGCGGGGCTTAGGGAGTGTGCCGGCGGCTGTCAAGGACGCCGCGGTGGAGGGGCCGCGGGATTCCTGATAACCGCGTGCCGGCGGTGAGGATCCTCCACGTCGTGCACCGGTATCCGCCCGCCATCGGCGGTGCCGAGGTCTGCTGCGCCGCGATCGCGCGCCGGCAGGCCGCGCAAGGGCACGAGGTCGCGGTCCTCACGCTGCGGGCCGTGTACGACGACGACTTCGAGTTCCCGGCCGGCCGGACGCCGCGGGCCATCTCGGTCGGCGAGTGGGACGTCGACGGCGGCGTGCGGGTGCGGCGGTGCCGCGTCGCGTTCCTCGGCGCGGTGCTGCAGAAGGGCGTCGCCCGCACCGGGGTCCACACGTTCAGCGGTCCGCACTCCGGCGAGCTCTACGCGCGCGTGCTCCGTGCGGCGCCGGAGGCCGACGTCGTGCACGCGCACGCGCTGCCCGCGCCGCACGTGCACGGCGCCTGGCTCGCGGCCCGACTCGCACGCCGGCCCTTCGTGCTGACGCCGTATTTCCACGCCGGCGAGCCGCGGCACCTCGAGTGGCCGAATCGTCTCGTGCTGCGGCGGGCGGACCTGGTGGTCGCGGTCACGCCGTCGGAGGTGGCTGCCCTCGGGAAGCTCGGGGTGCCGGCCGGGCGCATCCTGCGCTCGGGGATCGGGTTCGAGCCGGTCGCTGCGCATCCAGGGGATCGCCAGCGCGTGCGCCGTGTGCTCGGTGTCGCACCGGACGTGCCGTTGCTCTGCTTCGTCGGTCGCAAGGCGTCGAACAAGGGACTGGAAGTGCTCCTCGCCGCGCTGCCGCGTCTGCGGCATCGGCCGCGCCCGGTGGTCGCGCTCGCCGGCCCGGGCTCGGCGTGGTTCTCGCGCCTGGCGCTGCCGGCGGGCGTGCTCGACGTCGTGACGCTGCCCGAGCGCGAGAAGACGGCGCTGATCGCGGCGGCAGATCTGCTCGTGCTCCCGTCGCACGGCGAGTCGTTCGGCATCGTGTTCCTCGAGGCCTGGGCGGTGGGGACGCCGGTGCTCGGCGCCGACACGCCCGCGGTACGCGACGCGCTCGGCGACGCCGGGGCAAAGTTCCGCCCCGACGACGCGGAGGACCTGGCGGCACAGATCGACGCCGTGCTCGCCGATGCCGGCGCGGCGCGACGGCGCACCGAGCGTGGGCGGGAGCGGCTCGCGCGCGAGCACGCCTGGGATCGGCTGGCCGACGCGCTCACGACCGCGTACCCGCAGGCTCTGCCCCGGCGCTGAGCGCGGCTCAACGGGGCGCTGGGACGCCGGCCCGCTCGAGGCTCGCCGCCAGGTTGGCGACGGTCGCGGCCCAGGTGAATCGCTGCGCCCACGCCGCGGCCTCGGTACCGCGGCGGCGCCGCGCGTCGGGGTCGGCAAGGAGGCCGAGCAGCGCCTCGGCGAACTCGTGCTGGTCGCGCACCAGCGCGCCCGACGGACCGACGACCTCCGGGTGCGCCGCGAGCCGATAGGCGACCACGGGCCGCGCGAGGTACTGCGCCTCGGCGAGCGGGAGGTTGAACCCCTCCCACACCGACGCGCTCGCGACGACATCCATCGCGGCGTAAAGCGCCGCCATCTCGTTGGCGCGGGCGTTCGGCCGTAGCACCACCCCGGGCTGTCGGCCGAACAGCGCGATCGCCTCCTCGGAAGCGTGCCCGACCAGCAGGAGCTGCACGAGCGGCCGCCGCCGCCGGACCTCGCCCGCGATCGCGACCAGGTCCTCGACGCGCTTGTAGGTGTTCGCCTCGATGCGGCCGACGTAGCCGATCACCTCGGCGTCGGCCGCAAGCCCGAGCTCGCGCCGGCAGGCGGCGACCACGGGTGGCGGCGGAGGCGGACCGTAGGAATCGGCGCCGCAGTAGACGACGTCCGTGTCGCCGTGCCGGTCGGGCGTCACCTGCTCCTGCTTCAAGAACTCCGAGATCGCGACGACGCGGCGGGCGCGGCGCTGGTGCCGGGGAGCGCTGGCGCGGATGCGCTCGAGCAACCGCTGCAGCCGGGGCTCCTGGCCCTGGGGATCCACGACTCCGTACTCGTAGTAGAGAAACGGCAGGCCGAGGCGATCGGCGACCCCGAAGAACGGATAGAGGTTGGCGATGAACATGTCGCACCGGCGCTGGCGGAGCATGCCACCGCGCGCGACGATGCGGTCCTCGAGCGTGTCGGCGGGATCCCACGGCGCGTCGAGGACCCGCAGCCGGTAGTCGGCACCGACGGCGAGGGTCTGGTCGGCCTTCAGGCAGAGGACGTCGACCGTATGCCCAAGTCGCGCGAGACCGGAGGCGACCTGGTGGACCACCTGGTCGACTCCCCAGCCGGTGAGCATCCGCTCGGTGAGGAAGCAAATCCGCGCCACGACCCGCCGCTTCGGCGCTGGCCGATTACGGGGCGGCGTGGCGGCTGTCAAGCCGCCCGCGGCTCAGCGCATCCGAGCGAACCGGTTGCCGGTGAACGTGTTGCGCCGCTTGCTGCCGCGGAAGGGCTGCCCGTAGCTCTGCACCTGGTTGTCGACCAGCGTGTGTCCCTTGCTGCCCTTGAGGAAGATGCCGTAGCTGCGCGTGCGGGTGATCGTGTTGGCCTCGAGGCGCGCGGTGCGGACGGCCGTGGTGCGCAGCGAGATGCCCATGCCCCGGGCCCCCTTGCCACGCGAGACGTCGTCGATCGTGTTGCCGAGGATGACGGCGTCGGTGACCGTGTTCGCACGCGTGCCGCTGCCCGAGCCGTCGAGCAGGAGCGCGATCGACTGGAGGCTCTGGAGCGTGTTGGCGGCGATCTCGGGCGCGTCGATGCGGTTGCCGCTGCCCTGCGCGTTCTCCGCGCCCTGCAGGAGGAGACCCGTGCCCCCGCTGATCTGGTTCTCCCGGATGCGCAGGCCGCTCACCACGTTGCCCTGGCAGCGGGCGCCGCTCGGGATGGCGCCGCTGACGGCCATGCTGAGGGCGTTTCCCGTGAGCGTGTTCGAATACACGCGCACGTCGCTCACGGTGCTGGCGACGCTGTCCCCCGTGCCGCCGACGATCTCGATCCCGCGCACGTCGCCGCTCTCGATCGTGTTGCCCTCGATCAGGAGCCCCGTGGCCGTGTTGCCCGACGCGTTGATCCCCGGGCCGGTCTGGAAGATCGCCGTCCCCTTCGCCGAGATGCCGACGCCGCTGCTGCGGATCGTGTTGCCGGTGACGCGGACGTCCTCGAGCCGTGCGTCGACCAGGCTCCCGCCCGCGCCCCCGCAGCTCTGGGCGCCTTGGAGGTAGATGCCGTAGGGTGCCCGGTCGAGGATGGTGTTGTTCGAGATTTCGACGTCGGAGGTGACGTCGCGCGCCGATGACGCGCTCCCGGTGGTGTTCGCGCAGTTGTCGAGGAAACCGCCCGAGACGAAGGGCCCGCCGCCGAGGTACGGCGCGTTCGGGTCGTAGACGCGGGTTTGGAACGTGTTGGCGGTGATCACGAGGTGATGGGCGACGTTGTCGGCGGTGCTGCCGCCGTCGTTGACCGTTGCGGGCGCCACATAGAGCACCTGGTCGTCGATGCGCTGAAAGAGATTGTTCTGGAACGTCAGGTTCGCGAGTTCGTTGCCGGTGAGCGTCCCGACGCCCACGGCCCCCCGCGCGAAGAGTCCCTCGAACTCGTCCTGGATCACGTTGCCATCGAACGTGCAGTTGGTGATGCGTGCGCCCGTGATCGTGGAGGGAACGGGGGCGTAGGCGGCCATCACGTTCACGCCCGTGCTTCGCCGGCCGGGGGAGCCGCTCTCGATCGTATTGCCCTGTACGAGCGTGTCGTCGATGGTGCCGCCGGCGAGCGTCTCGCCCGAGGCGCCCGGCTGGGCGGCCACGAGGCGGATGCCGTCGACCGTCCCGCCGATGATGTGGTTGCCGAGGATGCGCGTGCCGGTGATCGTGCCGCCTGCCGGCGGGATCACGAAGATCACCATCCCCGGGACGTTGTTGAAGGTGAGGCCCTGGATCACGGTGCCGCTCGAGGTGATGCGCAGCGCCCACAGGATCGGGCCGGGCGCGATGCCGCTGCCGTCGAGGACGACCGTGCCGCCGCCGTCGATCGTGTCCTGCCCGCCGCCGAGTGTCGGCAGCACGTCGACGCCACCCTGGCCGGCAAGCTGGATCGAGGTGACGGCGAAGCCGATGGAGTCGGCGACGCCGGCGCCGACGGGTCCGTTGATGTTGCCCCCCTCGCTCGGGGAGAGCGCCGCCGGCGAGAGGTCGCCCGCCGCCACGCGGATCGCCTCGCTCAGTGAGAGGAGGTTGTTGCCCACCGTACCGGGATCGCTCGGGTCGGTGACCGTCAGCGTCCCCGCGCGGACAGGGGCTCCGGCCGCGGCCAGGGCGAGCATCAGGAGGACGGCCGAAATCAGGCGCATGGGGCCGGCGCGATGCAATTCCTGCACCGCTCCGCTGCCGGCCCGTTGTTCGCCGATGGGAAAGGATCCGCCACAGGACCGTCCATGCGATGGCGCTGGTGACACGCTGGTGACGCTCGGTCGCGATGGAGCTGCCGAGGCCTTCCTGCTAACGGAGCAACCGGGGATGCCGAACACGCGTCGGAGCGGATTCGCCTGGCTCGCGGTGCAGATGGACCGCACGCGGCGGCTCGTGCTGGACATGGGCGCCCTGGTGCGGGGCGTGGCGCGGACCGTCCGCTGGGTCCTGCGTCCGCCGCCGCCCGGCCCGGGACTCGCCGTGCTCGAGGGCAGCGAGCTCGCCCGCGACGGGGCGCCGACCGCCTATCGCGTTCGGCTCCACAATCCGACGGCGGCGGCCGCGCGCGGGCGCCTCGTGCTGCGCGGCCGGCGGGACGGCGGCGTGCCCGGGGCGTTCGAGGTCGCGCGCGAAATCGCGCTCGAGCCGGGTGCGACGCGCGAGCTCTGGCTGCGCACCACCTGGGCCGGTGAGGCCGCGCTGCTCGACGTGGAGCCGCCCGATGTGACGACCGTCTGGACCGTCTCGCGCCACGTGGGCGCATGGGCCGTCGAGGCCGTGCTCTCGGGCGCGGACGGGCGACCGCTCGACGCTTTGCGCATCGCCGGCGGGCTCGTGGAATGAGGGTACTGCACGTGGTTCCGCGCTACCCGCCGGCGATCGGCGGCGCCGAGACCTGGTGCGCGGGGCTGGCGCGTTGGCAGGCCGCGCACGGCGAGCAGGTCGAGGTGCTGACGTTGCGGGCCGTCCGCGAGGAGGAGGTGTGGAGCGGAATCACCCCGGTGCCCGGTGCGTGTGCGCTCGGCCGCACGGATGTGGCCGGCGGCGTGCGGCTGCGGCGCTGCGCGCACGGTGCGCTCGGCTCCACGCTCCTGCACCTCCTCGCCCGCACGCGGTATGCGAGCCTGGCGTGCAGCCACTCGGCCGAGCTGCTTGGCCTCGTGCTGCGGGCGGCTCCGTGGACGTCGTGCATGCGCACGGGGTACCGGGCGATGCGGGCTCGCGGCCTGTGTCGCCGCCCACGTCGCCCGCCGGCCGTGGGTGCTCACGCCGCACCCCCCTCCATCCGCTGGAGCGGCGCATCAGGCGCCCGCTGGTGTCCTGGCTCCTCCACCATGCCGACGGGCCAGCCCAGCGCCGAGGCGGACGCGCTCGCCGCGCGCAGCGTCCGGGGGCATCGCATCACGGAGGTCTCGACCGCGGTCGATCCCGCACCCTACGCGGGCGCACGCGCGGCCCGGGCAGGCGCGTCCGCGCCGCGCTTGGCGTGTCCGCGGGCGTCACTCCTCTGCTTCGTGGGCCGGAAGGCGCCGACCAAGGACACCGAGGTCCTCCTGGCGGCGTTCGGCCGACCACGCCACGTGCCGCCGCCGTGCTGGTGCTGGCCGGCCCGTCGACGCCCTGGTACCGGGCGGTGGCGTTGCCCGTCAGGCGGATCGTGGACACTCCCCGCGCTGAGCGAGCAGGCCAAGATCGCGCTGCTGGGCGCGGCAGACCTGCTCGTGCTGCCGTCGCGGAACGAGGCCTTCGGCATCGTCTTCCTCGAGGCCTGGGCCGCGTCGCTGGCGGTGGTCGGCGCGGACGTTGCCGCGATCCGCGAGGTGCTGGGCGATGCGGGCCGCACGTTTCGGGCCGGGGACCCGCAGGCGCTGGCCGCGGCCATCGATGCGGCCCTCGCGGATCCCGACGACGGCCGCGCAGGTCGCGCGCGGCCGCGCGCGCATGGCGCGGCAGCACACCTGGGACCACGTCGGGCCGATGGTTGCGGCGGCGTACCGCCGGGCTGGCGCACGGGAGGCCGAGGCACGATGAGCGCGCCGCGCGATCCGGAGGTGCTCGCGCGGGCGCTGGCCGCGGCCGAGGTGGCTGCCGGGCGGCGACGACGGAGCGCCTGGCGGCGGAGAAGGCGGCGGCGAGCGCGCTGGCGGCGGAGCAGCGCGTGCGCCGGGCACTCGAGGCGGAGCTGGCGGCGATCACCCGGCAGTCGCGCGTGAGCGGTCCAGTGGTTCTGGCGGCTGCGCCGCGGTCTCACGCCGCGCCAGGATATCCCGGCTCCGCCGACCCCGGCACCGAGCATGCCCGCGCCTTCGATTCCGGCGGCATCCCCGGCGCCGCCGCGGCCGCCCTGGATCGGACAGACCCCGCGCCTTCTCACGGCGCGCGTCTTCCGCGTCCTGTTCGTCTCGCCGGACGCCACCTTCGTCTCGCACCGCCACCGCGTCGTGCACCAGGCGGCGTACCTCGCGCGCCGCGGCGTCGAGACCGCCGTGCTGGCGCTGCACGACCTCCCCGAGGCGCTGCACACGGTGGCGCTGTGGGACGTCGTCGTCGTGTTCCGGTCGTGCATGGAGCCGCCGCTCGATGCGCTCTACGCCACCTGCCGTCGGGCCGGCGTGCCGATCGCGTACGACGTCGACGACCTGGTCTTCGAGCCCGACCTCGTCACGCCCGCGCTCGTCGACACGTTGCGCCTGCACGCGCCAAACGAGGTCGTCGACTCCGTGGCGGCGGCCGCGCGCTACCGGCAGGCACTCCTCGGCGCGGATGCCTGCGTGGTGACGACGGAGCCGCTCGCCGCGCGCGGCCGCGCGCTCGGCATGGCGACGTTCGTCGTGCCGAACGGCGTGCCCCCAGAGCAACCGCCGCCCGACCGCCGCGCGCCGCGGCCGGAGGTCGTGCTCGGCTATTTCAGCGGCACGCGCAGCCACCAGCGCGACTTCGCGGTCGTCGTCCCCGTGCTGGTCCGCCTGATGACGGCGCTGCCGCACGTCCGGCTGCGCGTGGTCGGCGAGGTCAACCTGCGCGAGTTCCCCGAGCTGGCACCGGTGCTGTCGCATGTCGAGCAGCGGCCGCTCACGACCCCCGCCGCGCTCGTGGCCGAGATCGCCGACGTGGACGTGAACCTCGCGCCGCTCGAGATCGAGAACCCCTTCTGCCAGGCCAAGAGCCCGCTCAAGTGGTTGGAGGCGGCAGCCGTGGGCGTGCCGACCGTGGCCTCGAGCACCGTGCCGTTCGCGGAGGCGATCCGCGACGGCGAGACCGGCCTCCTCGCTCGCACCGAGGCCGAGTGGACGGCGGCGCTCGAGCGGCTGGTGCGCGACGCGGAGCTGCGGGCGCGGGTGGGGCAGGCGGCGCAACGCGACGCGGTCCAGCGCTTCGGCGCCGACGCGGTGGCAGCGATCGCCCACCGCGCGTATGCGAGCGTCGTGGAGGCGGCGCGGGGGCGGTTCGGGGCCTCGTGCGGCGCGGTCGACGTCACGTTCGTGCTCGAGACCCATCACCCCGAGCGCGAGGGCGTGTGGCGGATGCTGGTGCTCGCCGACGCGCTCGCCGGCCGTGGGCACGAGGTCCGCGTCACCGTACGCTCCACGCCTGACGAGATCGACGCGTGTTTCCGGGCGCTTCGCGACGGCGGGTGGCTGCGGCGCGTGCGCTTTGCAGGCCCGGTGGCCGAGCTGGTGACGGCGGACGCGATCCTCGCCACGTCGCTGGCGACGGTGGCGGCTGTGGCCGAGCACCGTCGCCGCTGCGCGCGCGCTTTCGCGCTCGGGGTGCCGGGGGCCGCCGGCGTGGAGGCGATTCGGTGGGGTGACGGCGACGCGGCGGTCCCGCTGTTCGTCGAGCACGCGCGCTACACCGGCGACCCTGCGCGCGGGCAGCGCGACTGGGTGCTCTGCCGGCTTCGTGGAGAGGGAGGCGAGGGGGAGAACGCGCTCGCCCTCGCGGCGCTCGCGCGTGTCGCCGCCGCAGGCCGCCTCGGCGGACGGCGGATCGTGGTGTTCGGGGGCGGCAGCGGCCAGGAGGGCGGCCTGCCGTTCCCCGGCGTCGATCTCGGCTGGCGCCCGGTGGAGGAGCTGCCGGCCTTCTATCGCCGCGCCGCGGTGGGCATCGTGCTCGACGCGGGGGTGCCGTCGACCGTCGGCCTCTCGATGCTCGCGTGCGGCTGTCCGGTGGTGGCCCTCGAGACCGCCGAGGCGGCGCGCGGATACGGTGGCCATGCGAGCCTCGCGGCGGCGGACGCGGCGGCGATTGCCGCCGCGGTCGAGGCGTTGCTCGCCGACGACGCGGCGGCAGAGGAGCGCGCGGTCGCCGCGCAGCGGTACGCCGGCGCGCTGCCGAGCCCGGAGGACGCGGCGGCGCGACTCGAAGCGCTGCTCCGGGGCGCGCTCGCGGATTGACCCGGGGGCGCGCGCGCGGCTAAGCGTGAGCCGCGCGATGGGAGTCTCGGCGACGATCCGACGGGTGGTGGGACGCTGGGCCGGGGCGAGGCCCGGGACCACCGCGGGGGTCGCACGCGTCCACGACGTCACGAGCTGCTCGACGGAGATCGACCTCGTGCCGCTCGACGTGATCCGCTGGGCTCCGTGCTGGATGACCCGCGCCGAGCGCCTGCTGCTCTACGGGCTCACCTTCGCCCTGCGGCCCGAGCGCTACCTCGAGATCGGCACCTACCGGGGCGGATCCGCGGCGATCGTCGCAACGGCGATGGATGCGCTCGGCTCGTCGGGGCGCGTGGTCTGCGTCGACGCTGGCCACGAGGTGGATCCGCCGGTGTGGGAGCGGATCCGGCATCGCGCCACGCAGGTGATCGGGCGCTCACCCGAGGTTCTCCCGTCTGCGCGCGTGGCGGGCGGTGGCGAGCCCTTCGATCTCGTCCTGATCGATGGCGACCACTCGTACGAGGGCGTGCTGCGCGACGCGCACGCCGTGCTCGACCACGTCGCGCCCGGCGCGTACCTCCTCTGTCACGACGGCTTTAATCCCGGCGTGGCGGCGGCGCTCGACCGCTTCTGCCGCGAGCAGGCCAC
Source organism: Binatia bacterium (assembly GCA_046327955.1). GTDB lineage: Bacteria > Desulfobacterota > Binatia > DP-6 > DP-6 > JAXLXP01. Next base: position 261,752 of record JAXLXP010000004.1, read on the forward strand.
TCGCGTGCTCGACGCCGGGGTGCTCACGCGCGAGGTGACGCAGGGCGAGGATGCGGAGGGGCGGCCCACCCGGTGGGGCGGGCTGCGCATGATGCGGGTTGTCTGAGCGGCGCGGCGGGCGGCGGCTCGTGGTCGCCGGGTGGCTCGCCGTCCTGCCCCCGTTGCTCGTTCTCGGCGCCTACTTTCCGGGGCTGGTCCGCAACCGGACCTTGCCGCTGCCGGACGGCGACGCCCGCAACTACGTCTACCAGGTGCGGCGCGCGGCCGATCTGGGCGGACGGTGGTGGCAGCTCGACCGCGACGAGCCGGTCGGGCGGCCGTACCCGAGCGGGTGGCCGAAGAACGCGGGGCTCTACGAGGGGGTGGATCTCCTGCTCGCGGCGCCCGTCGTCGCGCGCTGGCTCGGACCGGTGGCGAGCTACTTCGCGCTGGTCGCGTCGGTCGCGGTCGTGAACGGCTGGGTCGCGGGGTACCTGACGCACCGGCTCACCGGGTCGGTGCTCTGGGCGAGCGTGAGCGTCGTGCTGCTGCTGCTCAACCAGCCGACGGCCTGGCGCATGCGCGGGCACCTGCACCTCTACGAGCACGCCTGGTGGCTGCTGCTGGTGTGGGCTTTCTCGCGCTACCTCGATGCGCCGCGCTGGCAGAAGGGCGCCGCGCTGGGGTTGGCCTTCGCGCTGGTGCTGCAGGGGTCCTTCTACGTGGGATACCTGGCAACGCTGCTGCTCGGTGCCTGGTGGCTCGCGGCCGTGGTCGCCGGGCGCCTCGACCGGCGCTGGGTCGTGCCGACCGGCGCGGCGGTGCTGGTGGCGGGCTTGGCGGCGGTGCCGGTCGTGTGGCCGCTGGTCACGCACCTGCCGACGAGTGTCGTCTCGGGGTCCTTCCTGGCGCGCGCGCGGCGTGACACGTGGACCCACGGCGCGGAGCTGTGGCAGTACCTGGTCTCCCCGCACTGGGCGCTCGGCCCGATCCTCTGGAATGCCGCCGGACGCGTCTCCTGGGAGGGGTGGAATTTTCCCGGGGTGGCGATCCTGGCGGGCACCGCGATCTACCTCGTCGGGCGTGCGCGGGGCGTCGTGCTGGCGCGTGCCGAGCCCGTGCTCGTGCGGCGGCTCTTCGGGCTGGCGGCGCTCGCGGTCCTGCTCAGTCTCTCGGGCGGCGTGTCCGCGCTGCTGTGCGGGGTCCTGCCGATGTTCCGCGCCTACGGCCGCGCCGGTCTGCTTGCGATCGGTCTACTCGCCGTGGCGGTGCCGGTCGTCTGGCAGGCGGCGATCGATCGGATCGCGTCGCGCTGGTTGCGCGCGACGCTGCGGGGGGCGGTCCTCGGGCTCGCGTTGTGCGACGGCTACCTCGGGCAGCAGTTCTTCGACGGCCATCCGCCGCCGATGCCGCCGTGGGTCGGGTGGCTCGCGGCGCAGCCGGCCACGGTGCGGGCCGCGGTGCTCCCGTTCATGGATGGGACGACGAACCGCTTCATCACGTGGGAGGCCGACTTCGTCTTCTACTGGACGCTCCACCGTCACGAGACGCTCTCGGGATGCGAGAGCCAGCTCTACGCGCGGGACCTCTTCCAGCTCGGCGCCGATCCCGATCATCTCAATCCGGCGAGCCTCGCGTTCATCACGTCGCTCGGTTACACGACGCTGATCGCCGAGGATGCGTTCCTGCGCGTCAACCCGTGGCTCGGCACGACCCCGTGGCTCGAGCCCACCGCCACGCTCGGCGAGTGGCGCGTCCTGCAGAGCCGTCCCACGGCGCCGCTGCACCGGCGTGCGACGTTCGCGACGATGCTGGCCGAAGCCGCGGCGGCGCCGCGCCTCGCGCGTGTTCCGGCCGCCGCCTGGATCACGGATGGCTTCGCGCTCGATGCGCCCGTGGTGATCGACACGGCGGGGCGCGTGCGGCTCGTGTGGATCGACGCGGCGGGCCGGCGGGTGCGGCGTCCCGACGTCGGGCTCGTGCAGCACTTCTACAGCGCGTCGCTGCCGGCGTTCACGATTCGGACGCCGCGCGTGCCCGGCCGCTACCGGCTGCAGTTCGTCGATGACGACGACCGCGTTCTCGGCGAACGAGCCTACGAGGTGGCAGCGGACGTTCCCACGGCGGTGTCGTGGCTGTCGCAGGCCCGCCCGGAGGAGGTGGCGGCGCTCGTCACGGTGCGGGAAGGCGCGCGGCCGGACGAGGTCGTGATCGAGAACCGGTCCAACCTCTACGTGCAGGTTCACCCATCCCGTGAGCCGCAGCTCGGCGATGTCGACCGGCTACAGCCGTGGATGGCGGAGCCGCGGCCGGGGGCCTTGCGGCTCGTGGTGCGCACGCCGCGGGCAGCGCCCGAGGAGCCGCCGCTTCCGACGTGGCTCCTGCCGCCCCACGACCTGGCGGCGCACGGCAGTGCCGTCATTCGCCTGGCCGAGACCGGGTTCGGCCCGGGGGTCGCGGCGGCGCAGCTCGATCCGGTGTTTCGAGAGCCGCAGGGCCGTTGACGGTCTGGTGGGTGTGTGCTGTGTGCATCCTGCGATCGTGGTGAGGAGACCCGAACGGCTCGGCGCGACGATTGCCGTGCTGTACGTGGCGCTGCTGGCGCTCGTGCTGCCGGGTGAGGTCGCACACTACCGTCACGTGCTCGGCGTTCCCAGGGACGGGGGGCCGCCTCTCGTCGTGTTGGCGGTGGTCGCGAGCCAGACGGCGGGGCTGCTCACACCCGGCTTGGTCTGCGGCTGGCTCGCGGCACGTCGGTCGCGCGCGTGGGTGGCGCTCGGCGTCGCGATGGCGTGGGCGATGGTGTGTGTGGCGCTCCTGCGCGTGGATCACCTCGTCCATCGCCTGGCGGGCAACCACCTGCTCGACTACCTGGCCTTCGTCGGCCAGCCGGAGATTGCGCAATGGGGGAACGTGAGCGCCGCGTGGCTGGCGCCGCTCGGCCGCAGCGGGGGTACGGCGGGTCTCCTCACCGCCGGCGCCGCGGCGATCGCCGTGCTGGCGAGTCGCCTGGGGGTCGGCGCCCGCCGTCGCACGCGCGTCGGTCTCGCCGGCGCCTGGGCCGTGGTGCTGTGTGGCCCGTTCCTGATCGGGGGCGCCGTGGCCTGGCCGGCGGCGTATGCGCGGCTGGAAGAGGCATTGCCGTTTCGGTGGGACGTCGGGGCGAGGCGTGCGGGCGGCGCGTCGTCGCTCGACGCCGAGGCCACGGCCGTCTATCGGGAGCACGACCGCGGCGGCGACACCGTCGGCTCGCCGCTCGAGGCACTTCGCCGCGCACACGTCGCCACCACGCCCGACATCGTGCTCGTCGTGCTCGAGAGCTTCCGCCACGACGTCCTCACCTCCGCCGTGATGCCCCGGGTGTGGGCATGGAGCCGGAAGGGCGCGCGGTTCGAGCACCACCTGTCGTCGTCGAACGCGTCGTCGCACGGCTTTTTCGGTCTCCTCTACGGGTTTGCACCGCTCGACTACTTCCGGACCGTGGCCGCGGGGATCGCGCCGACGCTCCCCGCGCTGCTCGCGGAGCGTGGCTACGAGCGCCTGTTGATCGCGAGTAGTACTCTCGAATGGTGTGGCATGCGGCGGTTCATGGGGCCGCCGTACTTCGACGTGCACGTCGAGCAGGACGCCCCGGTGTGGGAGCGCGACCGCCACGCGGTGGCCGCCGCGCGCCGGGCGCTCGCCGAGCCCGGGCATCCGCCGCGCCTGCTCCTCGTGTATCTGATGGCGTCCCACTTCCCCTACGAGTACCCGCCCGCCGGCGAGGTGTTCGTGCCTGCGGCGCCCGCGCCGTCCATGCTGGACGGCGCGCTCGTCCACCAGCGGCGAGCGCTCCTCAATCGGTACCGCAACAGCGTGCGGTACCTCGACGGCCTGCTCGGCGACTGGCTCGAGCAGGTGGACCTCGACCACACGATCGTGCTGGTCACCGGCGATCACGGGGAATCCCTCTTCGACGACGGCACGCTCGCGCACAGCTCGCGGCTCTCGTCGATCCAGACCCGGGTGCCGCTCGTCGTGGCTGGGCCGGGCGTACCCGCCGGGACGGTGGTCACGCGGCTGACGGCGCACGCCGACGTGGTGCCGACGCTGCTGGAACTGACGGGCGCCGCGCGGGCCGAGTTGATGGCGCTGCCCGGCACGTCGGTTCTGGCGCCCCGCGACGAGGCCCCCGCGTACGCGTCGGTCATCCAAGCCGCGGCCGAGGAGCTGCCGCGCACGACGGTTCTCCTGGCCTCCGACGATCGGCGTTACGCGGTGCGACTCAACCGCCCGCGGCGGCGGCTGGCGGTGCTGGGCGCGGTGGACGAGATGGGGGACTGGGAGGCGATGGGCGAAGCGGAGCCAGGTGGTGGCGTCCTGCGGGCGTGGCTCGCGGACTATCTCGCCCGTTCGTTGAAGCGGTAGGGGACATTGCTCTGCTCGTTCCCAATCTTGTAGGGAGAGCTCCCATGGCGATGGCAACGATCGATCTCCCGCCGCCGCGAGACGCCGTGTCGAGGCGCTACGACGTGCAGGCCGGAACCTTGCCCTGGCGGGTCGCGCGCGCGACGGACCAGCTCCGCCGTCCGGCGACCCTGGTGCGGCTCCTCCTGCGTAGCCTGGCCGACCTGTTTCGATCGCGACCCCGATCGCCGTCCGAGATGTTCGCCGGGATCGAGCTCCTCGGCGCCGGTGGGCTTGCCCTCGAGGCCAGACCAACGGTCCCGGTGCGCTCGCTCGGGTTCGGCACGCGCGAGCACGACCGCTACTGGTGGCACAAGCTCCCGCACAGCGGTTTCGTTCCCCCGCTCTACGCGGCGCTCACCGAAGCCGAGTGGGCGATCCTCGAGGCCTGGTATGCCGACACCGACGAGAACGGCATGTGCGGCGAGGCCGCCGTGACCGCCTTGTCGGTGCTGCAGGGCTTCGTGACCGGAAGCCTGCTGCGCTCCGTCGTACAGCTCGGCTGCTTCGCGGGGTACTCCACGCTGCTCGTCGGGTTCATGATGCGACGGCTCGGGCTCGCGCGCTCGGTGCTCTCGATCGACAACGATCCGAAGCACTGCAGCTACACCGAGGCCTGGGTGCGACTCGCCGGGCTCGCGGACTACGTGCGGCTCGAGTGCTCCGACTCCGCCGCGCCGCACCTGCCCGCCCTCGCGCAGGACTACTTCGGACGCGGCATCGAGATGGTGTTCGTGGACTCCTCTCATCAGTACGCGCACACCGCGCGGGAGCTCGCGCTCTGGTTCCCTGCCGTGGTGCCCGGAGGCTTCGTCTTTCTCCACGATGCCAGCGACTCGGCGGCCGCCTACGACGCGACGGGCCAGGGGGGCGTGCACCGCGCCTTCGCGGAGTGGCGCCAAGCACATCCCGACCAGCCGGCCTTCTCCATCAACGAGTGCATGCGCGGGCTCGGGGACCTTCCCGTGTACAAGGATGGTTGCGGTCTGGGCATCATCCAGCGGCTGCCGCGCGGCTGAACGCGAAGGGGCTTGGGACGCGGTCGGGTCGATGCCGCGGAGCGCTCATTCCGCGTCCGGACGTCGCAGCCACCAGAACGTCCAGGGCCGCGCCCGTCGCTCGGTGTCCCATTGCGATCGCGTCTTGATGACGATCGGCCAGCCGCGGCGGATCGGGTCCTCCACCGTCAGGTGTACGTCGTCACGCCCACCCGCCGCCCGCTCGGCCTGGTACAGGCGCGCGATCGTGTGCTGGATCAGGACACCTGCCTCCGGTCCGCAGCGGTAGGGACTCTGGTTGAACACCGCCACCGACCCGGCCCAGGCGAGCGCCGCCACGGCCGCGTAGCGTCCCCATCGCAAGCCCCAGTCGCGCCCGCGGCCGAGCGCGGTCCCGACCATGCAGAGCAACAGCAGGACGTACACCTTCGGCACGAAGGTGTAGATCTGAGACCAATCGCTGAGGAGGGCGTCGAGCGGGTAGCCGCGCAGTACCACCACCAGCACCGGGAGCACGACGCACAGGTACGCGGCGTAGCCGAGGAGAAACCACTGCTCGCGATCGCGGTCACGCCGCGTCGTCCACACCGCTAGCCCGCACGCCCCGACGACGATCGCAAAGACCGTGGCGAAAGGCCATGTGCCCCAGCGTGCAAGAACCACCTCGCGCAGGCGATTGCCGAAGATCGACTCGAAGACGACCTTCTGCGCCAGGACCTGGAACGAGGTCGCTACCACGCGGCCGGCGGCGAGGCTCGCCCCCCGGCTGTCTGCGTGGTAGGTCCCGAGAAGCGGGAACAGGCAGGCGAGCGCGGCGAGCGCGAGCAGCGTCCCGCGCTCGCCGCGCGACCGCGCCGTCGCGGCGCGATAGGCGAACGCCGGCAGCAGCGCGAGGCACAACGGGTGTGACCACACGACCATCGCCATCGCCCCGACCTGGACGACTCGGGAGATCGTGCTGGAGGGCAGCGGCACGAGCAGCATGAGCGTCAGTGCGAGGAAGCCGATCCAGTGCGTCGACATCACGGTGCTGACCAGCGAGTAGTGCGCCAGGGGCAGGATGGCGAGGACGAGACACAGCACGACGCGAAAGCCGTCGGTTGGAAAGAGTGCGCGATGGCGAGGCAGTGCGAGCCAGGCGAACGTCACCGACACGAGCGCCAGCGGGGCGAGCACCATGGCCGACGGCATGTGCCGAACCGGGAGGAGGGATATCGCCCAGCCGATCCCGATCGGCACGGCCATCGCGTAGAACAGCACCGGCCAGTAGAGGACGTCACCAAGGCGCACGCCATTGTAGAAGATCGGGAAGAAGATGTTGCCCTCCTCCGCGTTGAACGACGGGAAGCGATAGCTCTCCGGAGCGCGCAGGAACGTGATCGTCGCGACCGCGGCCACGACCAGGAGGAACCCCCCGACTTCCCGGCGCATCCTACGACGCGTCAACTCCGGGCCCGTGATCCTTTCGCCACTGAATCCGGGATCGCCGTCCTCCTTCACCGGTGGGTGATACGGCATCGGTCGGGCAGCGCAAGGGCCGGCGCGGCTTGCCCGCGGCGGCGGCCTTCGCTATCCATCCGGCGCTGTGAACGAGCCGCCCATCGCGACGCCCGCGGATCGGCGCCTGCGCTTCGCGATGCCGCCCGAAGGAACCCTGCGGCCCAACAACGAGCACGACCCGCTACCGTTCTACTATCACCCGTGGGTCGGCTGGCTGTACCGGCGCCGGCTGCAGATGGGGCTGGACTTGCTGCCGCCCGGCGGGCGCCGCGTGCTCGAGATCGGCGTCGGCAGCGGCGTGCTCGTGGGCACACTCACGCGCCACTACCCGGTCTACGTGGGGACGGACCTGGTGCTCGCCAAGGGCCTCGACGCGCTCGTCGCGCCCGGTTGCCACGCGACGTTCCGCTCGGCCGATCTCCTTCAGCCCGACGCACTGCCGCCGGCGGCGTTCGACGCGATCGTCTGTTTCTCGGTGCTGGAGCACATCCGCGATCTCGACGCGGCCGCCCGCAACGTCGCGCGGGCGCTGGCCCCGAGCGGCGTGCTGGTCACGGGCTATCCGATGGTGAGCCCGCTCATGAGCCGCGCCTTCGAGGTGATCGGCTTCCGCGGCATCGACGACCACCACGTGAGCCCGCCGGTGCGCATCGAGGCCGCCTTCCGTCGCGTCCTACGTCTGCGCGCCCGAGCCGCGTTCCCGCCGGCGGCGCCCGTGCGCGCGGCGCTCTACCAGTGCACGGCGTGGGAGATGTAGACACGGGGGGTAAGCCACTAGATGACACCTTTAGAAAGGTGCGTCCTCGGAGGGGACAATGCTTCCATCGGACCCAGAGAAGATGCCCGCAAGGCGAGGTTGGGATGTCGTGCCGGTCTTCGGGGCAATCCCGTTTGGCAACGAGTTCCATGCGACCCTGCGCTCCCTCGAGGCGGATCCTGACGCCCCCGGTTTCTCGGACGTCGGGCTGCGCAATCTTGTCTTCACGCACGTGCTCAACCTACGCCCTGAGGCGGTGCTCGAGATCGGATCGCACATTGGGACGGCTTCTGTCGTTATCGGCCAAGCGCTGAAGCTCAACGGATTTGGTCGTCTCTTCACGGTGGAGCCCCAGGCCCATTATCAGGGCAAGGTCGAGCACTACGTCAGAATGGCCGGCGTCGGTGAATTCGTGGAAGTGGTCAAAGGGTTTAGCCACGAGGGCGGCGTGAGGGACCGCCTCCGCAGCAAGGGACCGTTTGAGCTGATCTTCGTCGACGCCAACCATGACTATGTTGCCGTCAAGGAGGACATCCGGTTCTGCTGGAGTGTCCTCGCCAACGACGGCTTCCTTCTCTTTCATGACACATCTCGCTCCAGTCAGAGCTTGGACAGCGAGGGGAGGGGGGGGTGCGCGCAGCGATCATCGAGGCGGCGCAAGAGATTCCCGACTTCCGGCTGGTTTCGTATGAGTACCCGCTCTGGCTGAATCCGTGCGGCGCGGCACTCGCCTGCAAACAGGGCCTCCCAATTGTATAGATTCCATGGCATTCCATTCTGCGTGCACCATACGGGGGTCATTAGCGTCGTGCGGCGTCGGCCCAGCGTAACGCCCAGACGTCTGGCCGCCCTGTTCTTCGTCGGCCTGCCGGCGGTCGCATGGGGAACGAGCTGGACGAGCCTCGGACCGGGAGGCGCCTTCGTCCGGCGGGTGGTCGTCGACGCGACCGACTCGCAGCGCGTCTTCGTCGCCACGCGCGATGCCGGCGTGCTCGTGAGCGCGGACCGCGGCGAGACGTGGACGTGGGTCAACACCGGCCTCATCGGCCGCGACGCGAGCGCGCTGGCGATCGACCCAACTGCCCCCGACACGCTCTACGCGGGCGTCGGATACACGGCGTTCAAGACGACCAACGGCGGCCAATCTTGGTCGAACCTGCGCCAGGCGCCGTTCGATACATACGGTGGCAGGGTCACGGACCTCATCGTGGACCCCGTCCAGCCCCAACACGTGTTCGTCTCCACCGACGCTGGCGCCGTGATCCAGAGCAGCACCGACGGCGGCCAGACCTGGTCCCTCCTCACGGCGGTACACAACGCCATCGGCGACCCGGAGAGCGTGTCCGCGCTGGCGCTCGATGCCTCGGCTCCGTCGCGGTTGTACTTCGCCAGCCTCCACCAGATCGGGCGGGTGAACGACCTCGGCCAGATCGACCGTGTCCGATTCGATTACGGCCCGATCGGCCGACTCGTGGCGCACCCAACCGACCCCGACATCCTCTACTACGCCGCAGCCGCGGGCTACGGACCCTCGGGATCCACCGGCAGCGTCTTCCGCACCGACGACGCGGGAGTCGGGTGGAACCCCGTGCTCGACACGATGGGGGCGATCACGGCGCTCACGATCGATCGCGGCGCGCCCGACACGCTCTATGTGGGGCAAATCGACGGCACAGTGCTGCGCACGACCACGGGAGGAGCCGGCTGGAGTCCGATCCCGGCCGCGGGCACGCCCGGCATGGAGGTCACGGACGTGGCCGTCGATCCGGGCGACTCGGGCACGCTCTACGTCGCGCAGCGAACCGGGCTGCGCCGTACTGCCGCCGACGGCAGCGCGCAGAGCGACCTCTCCCCCGGGCTCGCGGGCCTGCGCGTGAACGACATCGCGCTCGATCGCCAGGACGCCGCCACCATCTGGGTCGCCACCAGCGGGGGCGTCTACCGCAGCACCAACGGCGGTCAGACGTGGGGCGTCGCGTTCGCCGGGCAGCAAGCGTCGTCGATCCTACTCGATCCCGGGACGGGCCAGACGGCGTACGTGGGCCTCGGAACGATCGCGCCGTACGAGCGGAGGCTGGAGCCGGGTGCCCTGATGAAGACGATCGACGGCGGCGGCAGTTGGAGCGACGTGTCGCCGCCGGAGCGAGTGTATGGGGCGAGGGTCCTGGCCATCGACCCGTCGGACACGCAGGTGGTCTGGGCGGCGGTGCAGAATGTCACTGGAGACCTCTCGTACGACCGCAGCTCCACCGGGGGAACGGCGTGGGCACCAGCACCGGGCGTGCCGGCGAATCCCTGGGTCTTCGACCCACGCGATCCGAGCGTGGCGTATGCCCCCGGGTCTACGATCCTCAAGACGACGGATCACGGCGCCACGTGGGCAGCCGCCAACGGCGGTGTGATTCCGGGGAGTGCCGGCGTCTGGGCGGTGGCGCTCGATCCGCGCAACCCCGATGTCGTCTACGCCGGGCTCAGCACCGGCGGAGTCTGGAAGAGCACCGATCGCGCCGCGAGCTGGCGCGACGTCGGCCTCGGCCTTCCGAGCGCCGCCGTGCTGACGCTTGCCGTGAGTCAGACCGGCGGCGTCTACGCCGGCACCGACGGACGCGGCGTGTGGGAGAGCCCCGACGGCGAGGGCGGCTGGCGGCCAGCCGGGACGTTCCCCAGCTCGCCGGACGTGCGCGCGCTCGCGCTCGACCCCCACGACGACGGCCGGCGTTTCGCCGGCGTGTCGGGCGGGCTCTTCGTCACCGCCGGCGCGGTTGCGTGCGGGGACGGTTTCACGAGCGGGGGCGAGGGCTGTGACCTGGGGCCCGCCAACGGCACGCCTGGCGCCTGCTGCGACGCGAGCTGCCAGCCGGTCACCACCGGTGCCTGCCGCCTGGCGCCGCCGTGCGGGAACGGGCAGCTCGACCCGGGCGAGTCCTGCGACGACGGCGCGGCCGCCGGGACGGAGACCTCCTGCTGCAGCGATCGCTGCCAGCGGGTGGCGGACGGTGACGCGGACGGGCTGTGCGACAACGTCGATCCCTGCACGAACCCGGCCGCCGTGACCGTGCGCCGTCCGCGCCTGCGGCTGCGTGGGCTCGGCGGCCCCTCCGGGAGCGCGCGCCTGCGCTTCGAGGGCGTGCTCGTCCTGCCACGTACGCCGCGCCTCGTCCTTCCCCGAACCGGCGCCCGAATCCGGATCGCCAGCGTCTTCGAGCCGCTCCTCGACGTGACGATCCCGCCCGGCAAAGGCTGGCGACGCACGGGGTCGTCCACACGCTGGCGCGGCCGGGGCGCGGACGGCGTGCGGACCTTCGTCGCCGAAGACCTGGGCGGAGACCCGCGCCGCGTGCGGTTCTCGATGGTCCGGCGCGGTGCGTTGACCCTCCCCACCGATACCCCGCTGCTCGCCACGGTCGTCATCGAGGGCGCGACGGGGAGGAACAACCTCTGCGGTGAATGGCAGTTCGACGTCGGGCGGACGTCGCCCTGCAGCTCCTCGGGCACGTCGGTGTCCTGCCGCTGAGCGCACGGTCGCGAACGGCGACTCGAGCACGTTGTCTGGCCTCGCTGGAGCGCCGCTGCGGCCACGAGACGATGGTCGCGCTCGGGTGCGTCAGACCGGCGGCATGCGCTCGACGACCAGGAAACAGCGCGTGGCGGTGAGCGCGGGCACGAGCGAAAGAGCGCGGTCGACCCGCAGCGCGGCGGGCACCAAGGCCGCGGGCAGCAGGCTCACGGGCTGGAACCCCCCGGTGAGCAGCCACGGCAGCGCCGCGATGCGCTCGCGGCGCAGGATGCGCAGTGGCAGCCCCGAGCGCTCGAGCCAGCCACCGGGACGGAAGTAGAGCCAGGGCAGGGCGGCGTTGCCGTCCATCGGGTCCTTGCCGGCGGCGGTCCACGGCGCCTCGGGATCGACCCGCGGATCGCAGCCCTCGTGGTGGATCCAGCGGTAGAAGACGCGACCGGCGAGGCCGAGCCAGGGCTCGACGAGCAGCAACCGTCCGCCGCCGCGCAGCGTCCGCGCGACCTCGCGCAGGAAGCGATGAGGCGCCGGGAGGTGGTGGAAGACGTCGAGCAAGACGATCGTGGCGACCTCGCCGTCGGCGAACGGCAGCGCCGCCGCATCGACCACGCGCTCGGCGTAGGGGCTCGCGACTACGTCGGTCGCCAGCACCTCGGGCCAGAGCTCCTTCATGAACCCGGGACCGCAGCCGACCTCGATCAGCGGACCGCCGGGCACGGATTCGCGGCGCAGCGCCTCGATCCAGTGCCGGTAGATGGCGCGAAGAGCCGGCTTGCGAGCCCAGACCGCGCGGTGCTCGTCGATCCAGCCGCTCACGCCATCTTGAGCTTCCGGAAGGCGACCCAGCACATGCGCAGCATGACGAGCCCGTTGCGGAACCGCTTGGTCATCTTGGTGACGCCCGCGGTCCGCTCGACGTAGTGGATCGGGAGGTCGACGATCTTCAGGTTGCTCTTGGCCGCCCCGAAGATCCAGTCGTAATCGCCCCAGCGGTCGATGTTGCCGAAGTAGTCGCGTGCGGCGGCGATCTTCTCGTAACCCGAGCGCATGACGACTTTCGTGCCGCAGAGCGTGTCCTTGATCCGCTGCTCGAGCAGGAAGCTGAACAACAGCGCGAAGAGCTTGTTGCCGACGATGTTCGCCGAGCGCATGGCGTCGTCGGCGAGCGGATAGACCATGCGGCTGCCGTTGATGAACTCGCCCCGGTTCTCGGTGATGGCCTCGAAGAACGCGGGCAGGTCCTCGGGCATCACGGTCATGTCCGCATCGAGGATCATGAGGACGTCACCCGTCGCCTCGGCCATGCCGGCGCGCACCGCCGCCCCCTTACCGCGGCCCGGCCCGCTCACCAGCCGGATACGGCGGTCGGGGTACTGGCGCATCGCCTCGCGCACGCGGGCGGCGGTGGCGTCGGTGCTGCGGTCGTCGACGAACACGAGCTCGGTACCGGCTCCGAGCTCGGGGACGCGCGGCACGATGTCCGGGACGTTGCCCTCCTCGTTCTTGCACGGAACGATCACGCTGGCGGTGTAGGCCGCCGGCGGCTTCGGCAAGGGGATCGCCGGGCGTGCGACGACGTAGTGGATGAAGCCGAGCCGCTGCAATACCGGGAGTCGGCCGACGACCTTGTTCATGACCTCGGCGACGCCGGGAATGTACTTCGGGCACGGCATCCGCGCGCCGGTCTTCACCACCTCGAACCCGGCCAGGTGGAGGAACGTGTGGAAATCCTCGAACGCGAGCCAGTTCTGGGTGGGGTTGTCGAGCTTGAGGCCGAGCGCCGCGGCGGGCTTCACCAGCGGCTCCCAGAGGTGGTTGTAGAAGACGATGACGAGCCGCGTATCGGGGCGCACCAACGGCCGCAGGCGCTTGAAGACGAGCAGGACGTCGGCCAACTCGCCGACGACGTTCACCATCGTGATCACGTCGAAGCCGCCCTCGCCCTTTCGCACCTCGAACTCGGGCAGCGACAGCTCCTCGGCGGGCTGGTGACGGAGCGTTACCGACGGATGCTTGCATTGCGCGAGGCGGAGCATGCCCTCGCTGATGTCGACGCCCACGCCGAGCGACGGCCGGACGTCGGCGAGGTGGTCGGCGTTCCCGCAGCCGACGTCGAGGACGCGTAGGCCGGGCGGGACGAACTGGCGCAGCAGGCGCTGCTGCTCGTCGTAGTAGTAGCGACTGCGCTCGACCCACCGTTCCCAATCGTCGCCGAGGCGGTCGTAGAAGAGCTGCACGCGGCTCTTCTTGCCGTGCATCAGCTCGAGGTGCGGGGTCGCCCGGAACGCGACTCGCGGCACGGGGTCGTGCGCCTCTGTGGGCGGCGTGTCGATCACGGCCGGACCAACTCCTCGAGGATGCGGTCGAGACTGTAGGTGAGGCGCCAGCCGGGGTAGTGCGAGCGGAACTTGGAGAGGTCCGAGATGTAGCAGATGTGGTCGCCCTTGCGGGCCTCGTCGCAGTAGGTCGTCTGCACGCGCTTGCCGGTGAGAGCTTCCAGGCGCGCGACGCATTCGAGCAGGCTGGCGCTGTTCTCGCGGCCGCCGCCCATGTTGTAGACCTCGCCCGGCCGCGGGTTCTGGCAGAACGTCCACAGCGCCTGGATGACGTCGTAGCTGTGGATCTGGTCGCGGACCTGCTTCCCCTTGTGGCCGAAGATCGTATACGGCTCGCCGGCACGCGTGACCTTGGCCAGGTAGTTGAGGAAGCCGTGCAACTCGACGCCGCTGTGACTCGGCCCGGTGAGGCAGCCGCCGCGGAAGATGCCGGTGCGCAGCCCGAAGTAGCGGCCGTACTCCTGCGCCATGACGTCGGCGGCCACCTTGCTGGCGCCGAAGACGCTGTGCAGGCAGTGATCGATCGGGAAGGTCTCGCGGATGCCCTGGTAGTCGGCCGGATCCGCATAGTCCCAGCGCGTCTCGCGCTCGACGAGCGGGAGGTGGTTGGGACCGTCGCCGTAGACCTTGTTGGTGCTGAGTAGGATGAACACGGCCTCGGGCGCGTGCTGGCGCGTGGCCTCGAGCAGGTTGAGCGTCCCCACCGCATTCACGTCGAAGTCGTCGAGCGGCCGCGAGGCGGCGAGGTCGTGGCTCGGCTGCGCCGCGCAGTGGATGACGATGTCGGGGCGGAACTCCTCCCAGAGGGCGAACATGCGCGGGCGGTCGCGGATGTCGGCGGCGACGTGGGAGAACGCGCGGGTGCGCTCCTTCAGGCGCGACAGCATCCACGAGGTGTCGCCGCGCGGGCCGAAGAAGTCCCGGCGCATGTTGTTGTCGACGCCGAGCACCGTGTGCCCCTCGCCGTCGAACCACAGCGCGGCCTCGGAGCCGATGAGGCCACTCGAGCCGGTGACCAGGACTTTCATGCGCTCGCCGCCACTGCCCGCGCGCCGATTTGGTTGACTGTCACAGGCGGTTGGCTTCTAACCCAAGGCCTCATCATGGTCAACGAAACACGTCCGGGCGAGATGGGTCAAAGCCGCGGCGGAGCCGTGTTCGCCGCGTGTCTCGGGCTCGTCGCGTTCTGGGGCCTGCGCGCCCGCTACTGGAGTATCACGCGCGAGGCTCCGTTCTCCGACATGGCCGACTTCGAGAGCATCGCGGTCGGCGTGCGCGAGCACTTCCGCTTCGACCACACGCCGTTTTGGCGCCAGTATCGCCCGCCGGTGACGCCGCTGCTGCGTGCTGGCGTGATGCTGCTCTTCGGGCGCGATGCGTCGCTCGACGCCTGGCACTGGTGCCTGGCCGGGATCACCTGCCTCGGGCTCGTCTGGCTGTGCGTCGAGCTGGCGCAGGCGACCGGACGGCGCTGGCCGGCTCTGCTGTTGCTCTGGCTCGTCGCGTGTACCAAGTCGTCGATCTTCTGGAGCCTCAAGATGGCCTCGGAGGGGCCGGCCGAGGCGGTGCTCTACTGGGCGGTCGCGGCCACACTGCGCGCCCTGCGCATGCCGCGTCCCGGGTGGTGGCTCACGGCCGGTCTGCTGTACGCGACCGCCGTGCTCACGCGGCCGATCTTCGCACCGGTTGCGCTGCTCGGCCCACCGGTCGCGCTCGTCACGGCGCTGCTCGAGCGCGGGCGTGGTTTCGTCCCGCCGATCACCCTGCGCCGCGCCACCGCGCTCGCGGCAGTGATGGCGCTCGGGGTCGGGATCGGGTGGGCGCCATGGCTCGTGCGCTCGTATCGGCTCTACGGGCACGTGGTTCCGCTCACGACCCAGGGCCCCTACAGCTTCATCTTCGAGCTTGGCGCGGTCACGCTGCGCCCGCCCGACGGCCTGCCGTTTGAGGCCACGTGCGAGAGCCTGCAGGCCGAGGCGCCGTCGCGCTTCCCGAACGACTACGAGGCATCGCGCTGGGCGCAGGGACTGGTGGCCGGGTGGGTCGCCGAGAACTGGCCCTACTATCTGCGCACGTATGCCCTGCGAATTCCGCGCACCGCGGCCGATCTCACGGTCACCCTCACGCGCGTGTCGCGCACGGAGCTGTTCCGTGGCCCGCTCGATCAGGTGCTGCCGGACAAGACGGGGTGGCTCTTCCTCGGCGGGATCGGTGGTCTCGTGGTGGCGACGTGTGCCCTGCCGCGCCTGTCGATCTGGGCGCTGGCGTGTCTCGGGTCGTGGGTGTTCGGGATGGTGACGATCGGCGAGCCGCGGATCGTCGAGCCGATCGTGCCGATGGTGCTGGCCGGCAACCTCGGCTGGCTCACGCTGCTTCGCGACGACGCTCCGCGAGCACGGTGATCGTCGCGGCGTGGATCGACAGGTCGGTCGACACATCGGACGCGCGCGCGAAGGCGACCCGAGCCGGATCGCCGGGAGGAAGGCCGGCCACCACCGTCGCCGCGCTGGCGCCGCCGTAGTCGAGGCGTACGGGGTGCAGGCCCACGGCCTGCAGGCGGACGAGCACCTCGCCGGCGGTGTGGGCGTCGGCGGCATCCGGCGCGCCGGCGGCGCAGCGCGCGGCGGCCATGGCGTTCTCGACGACCAGGTAGAGGGCGCCCACGGGGCGCAGCACGCGCACGACCTCGGCGAGACCGTCGGCCGCGACGTCGGTGCCGGGGAAACCCGCGTGCAGGGTCACGACGTCGAACTCCTCGTCGGGGAAGGGCAGGCGTCCATCGGTCGCGGCGCGGAGGTCGACGCCGAGGTTCGTCGCGCCGTACGTCGTCGCCGCGGCGCTGGCGTCGCAGCCCGCGGCCTCCCAGCCATCCAATGCCGCGGCGTGCGCGAAGGCACCCACGCCGCAGGAAACATCGAGCAGGCGCCACCGATGCCGGTAACCGCGGATGGCATCGAGGGCCGTGCGCCAGTACCGCCGATTGACCTGCGGCGCGAACGAGCGCAGCGCGGGGTCGACGACGCCGCAGGCGACCAGGGGGCGCAGCGCGGCGCGAACCTCCTCCGCCGCGCGCGGGTCGAGCTGCGCGGGCGACAGGAGCGGGATGGTCGCGATCGGGCCGAACTCCCACGCTGGGGTGAGGTGGACGTTGCGCTCCGCCGAGAGACTCACCGGCGTCGGAAGAGGCGGCCAAGGGTGCGCGCGATGCGAACCACCGGGTTGCTGGCCAGTCTCGCGCTGTAGGCTTCCGCAGCATACGCGCGCTCGTGCCAGTGGAGCTCGCGCTGTGCGACCACCGTGATCTCGGCCTCGAGCGCGGTCGTGCGGTCCGCGAGTCGGGCCTGCCATCGCTCCTCCGTCGCCCGTATCTCCGTCGCCCAACACGCCTGCTGGGCGACCAACCGCTGCTCGTACTCGGCGGTGGCGGTCGCGAGGCGACCCGTGACGGCCTGCAACTCGACCTCGAGCGCGTGCCCGCGCTCCATGAGCTGGCGCAGCTCCTCGGTCCGGCCGTGGGCCTGCTCCTGGGCGCGCTCGAGCTCGGCCCGCAAGGTGATGAGGCGTGCGGCCTCGGTGGCCGGCGTGGCCTCGACCAGGAACTGGATCGTGCGCAGGTCCGGATTCTGCTGGGCGAGGAAGTCGAGCACGGCGGGTGGGAAGCGGTCGAGGTCGACCGGAACCTCGCGCTCGACGACCTCGTTCTCGACGCGGTCGAGGCGCTGGATCACGTACCCCGTGGACTCGAAGAGCCGGCGGACAGACTCGGCCGTGAAGAAGCGCAGGTGCGTCTCGTCGAGGATCCCGAGCCGGCGATACTCGAAGCGGCCAGTCATGAGGTCGAGGATGACGTTGCGCTCGGCGATATTGGGGATGCACGCGATCACCCGGCCGGCCGGCTCGAGGACGGTGCGCACGCGCTCGAGGACGGTCCAGGGGTTCTTCAGGTGCTCGAGCACGTCGCCGAACAGCACGACGTCGAAGCGGCGGCCGCCGAGCGCGCCCGCGAAGTCGAAGTCGTCGAGGTCGGCGATCAAGACCTCCGCGCAGTGCTCCCGCGCCGCCTCGGCGGCGATCGGGTCGAGCTCGATGCCGACGACGTGGCAGCCGCGCGCGGTGAGGAGCCGGCTCACGTAGCCGGTGTTGCAGCCGCACTCGAGGATCCGCATCCCCTCGCCGACCCAGCGCACCTGCCGGGCGTGGACGTCGTCCCCTTCGGGGCGCACGACGATGTCGTACTTGGAGGCCGGCTCGGCCGATTGTGCGCGGGCAGGCTGCATCAGGCGGCTCGGTCGCCTTTAGTACCTTCCGCCGCGGCGGGGAGCAACGCAATCCCGTAGAGCCGGGCGAGGCGCTCCAAGATACGGTCCATAGCGTAGCTGGCCAGGATGCGCTCGCGGGCGGCTCGCGCCAGGGCTCGGCGCGCCTCCCCATCGCCGGCCAGGCGCGCTACGGCGTCGGCGAGCTCGTCCGGGTCGTCCGGCGCGCACAGGAGGCCCTGGGCCCCGTGCTCGACCACGTCGACGTTGCCGCCGATGCGGCTCGCGATCACGGGCAGCCCACTGCTCATCGCCTCCAGCAGGGCGTTCGACAGCCCCTCGCGTCGGCTGGGGAACACGAAGACGTCCGACGCGTGCAGGATGGTCGCGACGTCCTGGCGCTCGCCGAGAAAGCGGACCCTCGCACCCAACCCGAGCTCGGCGGCGAGCGTCCGCAGCCGCGGGCCCTCCTCGCCGTCGCCGACGATCAGCAGCGTCGCCCGCTCACGGGCCGTTGCCGGGAGGCGATGCCAGGCGGTGAGCAGGACGTCGATCGCCTTGCGCTGGGCGAGCCGTCCGACGCACGCGAACGCCACCGCGTCGTCGCCGAGACCGAGGGCGGCGCGCATCGTCCGGCGCTCGGTGCTGGTCGCCGGACGATAGAGATCGCTGTCGACGCCATTCGGCACGTGGACGAGCTTGCTGGTGGGGACGTCGAGCGTGCGGAACTCGTCGACGATCGCCTGGCTGATGCAGAGGAACCGGTCGGCGTGCATGAGCCGGTCCCACACCGGCCGCAGCGCGGGGGCGCCGCGCGCGATCTCGGTGGGGTCGCCCTCGGTGGCGACCTTCACGAGCGTGGGCTTCCCGAGCGCGCGCCCGACCTGCATGGCGACGTCGCACGGCGGACAGAACGCGTGTGCGTGCACGGCGTCGTAGCGATCGGCGTGCTGGCGGAGGAAGACGGCCAGATCTTGCTCGCGGGTGTTGGGGGTCCACGGGCGGCGGGGCTCGAGCCACCACGGACTCGGCGGAGGCGACAGCCGCCACACGAGCACGCCCGCCCGATGCTCGCGCGGGAGGCGGTTCTCGTAGTTGTCGGTCACCAGCCAGACGGACACGCCGCGCCGCACGAACGCGCGCCCGAGCGAGTATGCCTGCCGCTCGTAGCCACCCACGCGGTCGAAGTGGGGGGCGAGCATGAGCACTCTGGCGGGTCGGGTCACGACGCGGCGACCTCGTGGAGCACGTCGAGCCAGCGGCGAGCGTGGTCGCGGACGTCGAAGTGTGCCTGCGCCCGCACCCGCGCCCGCGCGCCGAGCGCCCGCCGTGCCCCGGCGTCGGCGAGCAGCGCCTCGAGCGCCGCTTCCCACTGCGCCGACGTCGAGGCGTAGAAGCCGCAAGCGCCAGCCGGTCCCAAGACGCGCGGGTTGAAGCCGACGGGGGAAGCAACCGACGCCACGCCGCACGCGAGGTAGGTCACGAGCTTGAATCCCGCTTTGCCGCGCGTCCACGTGTCGTCGTGCAGCGGCATGAGCCCGACGTCGAACTGCTGCAGCTCGCGGATCTCGTCGGCGAGCCGCCAGACCCGGAACTCCGACCGTGCGCCGTGGAGTCGTGGTCGGAGCAGCGCGGGCACGTCGTTGCACACCACTCGGAAGACGAAGCGATGCCGCGTCGCCAGGCGCTCGAGCGCGGGCACGAGGTCTTGGAGGAAGTGGAGATTCCCCGACGTTCCCATCCAGCCGATCACCGGCAGCGCGTCCGGTTCGCGGGCCGGATCCGGGCGATAGCGCTCGGTGTCGACCGGCGTTGGAATGACCGTCACGTGCGGATTGTGCTGCCGCGCGAAGTCCGCGAGGAAGGGGGTCGATGTGACCACGTGGGAGGCCATCGCGAGCAACCGGCGGATCTTCTCATGGAGGCCGTGGTGGACGAGGTCGTCGTCGGGGCCGGTACGTTCCCAGCTGGGCTTGGCCCAGATGGCGTCGTCGAAGTCGAAGACGATGCGGTCGTTGACGTAGAGGAGCTGCTCGTCCAAGCGCGAATGATCGAGCGCCTGGAGGTCGCGCTGGAGCACGACGACGTCGGCGCGACGGGCGCGGTGGATGTCGCGCAGGCGCGATGCCACCTGCAGCCGATAGCCCTGGCGGGCGACCCACGTGGCCAGGCGGTGCCCGAGCCAGTCGTGAACCCGTCGCATGCCGCGCCCATGCGCGAAGTACTTCGACGGCAGCGAAGGCCGTACGTCGGCGCGAATGCCGGCGGTGGCGAAGTGGGGCAGGTACTGCAGCACGCGGAAGCGGGCCGCGGGACTGAGGCCGCGGCGCGCCGAGCCCTCGGTGAGAAAGCAGACGTCGAGCGGGCGCGGCACGCTCACGCCGAGGCTCCCGCCGGCAGTGCGCCTGTCGCCGCCCGTGACGGCACGTCCCGGCGCGCGGCGCGCAGTCGTTCCCACCAGCGTACCAGCGTGAAGAGCGTCCAGAGGCTGCGCGATGCTTCGATCTCGCCGGTCACGTGGCGCGCGAGCAGGCCCGCCACCGCCACGGGGTCGAGCACGCCGACGTCACGCGCGGCGGGACCTCGTAGCGTGGTCTCGAACGCGTCGCGCAGCTCCGTGCGAATCCAGCGGTGGATGGGCAGGTTGAATCCGTGCTTGGGACGCTCGACGATCTCGGGCGGGAGCAGCTGCGCCGCGATGGCGCGCAGTACGGCCTTGCCCCCGGTCGGGCCGAGCTTCGCGTCGCGCGGGAGCGCCAACGCGAGCTCCACCAGACGGTGGTCGAGGAACGGGACGCGCCCCTCGAGCGAGTGCGCCATGGTCATCTTGTCGCACTTCATGAGGAGGTCGTCCGCCAGCCAGTGCGTGACGTCCCACCCCTGGGCGCCGGTGAGCGGATCCGAGGCCACCGCATGCGCGATCGCGTGTTCGCGGCGTGCGAGGGCGTGGAGCCACGCCGGGTCGACGGTGGGGGCGATCTGTGCCAGCCGGTCGGGTGGGAGGGCATAGGGATAGCCCGACACCGCGACCGGCGCCGGCGTGCCATTGCCCGCCAGCCAGCGCCGCAGCCGGTGCCGCCACGGGGGCGGCGCGGCCGGCAGGTTGCGGTAGTAATCGTAGCCGGCGAACAGCTCGTCGGCACCCTCGCCGGTGAGCACGACGGTGACCTCGCGTGCCGCCATCTTCGCAAGGAGGTACGTCGGCACGACCGCCGCATCACCGAGCGGCTCGTCGAGCGCGTCGATCACCGGATCGAGGAGATTCGCGAGGTCGGCGGGGCCGAAGTGGTACGCGTGGTGTCTCGTCCCCAAGTGGCGTGCGACGGCGGCGGAGTACGGGCTCTCGTCGAAGCCGGCGTCGTCGTCGAATCCGATCGAGAACGTGTGGAGCGGCGCCGAGGCGCTGCGGACAGCGAGCGCGCCGAGGAGACTCGAGTCGAGCCCGCCCGAGAGGAACACGCCAACCGGCACGTCGGCCACGAGCTGCAGGCGGACGGTGTCGGCCAGCAGATCGCGCACCCGGGACACCGCGGACGCCGGCGTGGTGGGGACGGGCACGGCGCCCGCGCGCGGCCGCCAGTAGGCGTGTGTCGTGACCCGCCCGCCGCGGATCTCGAGCCGCGTGCCGGCCGGGAGCTTCTCGATGCCGGCGAGCACCGTGCGCGGGGCGGGTACGAACTGGTAGGCGAGGTACTCGCGGACGCCTTCGTCGTCGAGCCGCGGCTGCACCGCCGGATGGGCCAGCAGCGCGCCGACCTCGGAGGCGACCAGCACGCGGGGGCCGGCCCGCGCGACGTAGAGCGGCTTCACGCCGAGGCGATCGCGGGCGACGTGCAGGACGCCGTCGTGCCGGTCGAGGATGGCGAAGCCGAACATCCCGTTGGCACGGGCGAGCAGGCCGTCGATGCCCCACTGCTCGTAGCCGTGCACCACGACCTCGGTGTCTGTGCGCGAGCGAAAGCCGTGGCCGGCGGCCTCGAGCTCGGCACGCAGATCCGCAAAGTTGTAGATCTCGCCGTTGTGGACGACCACGACCCGGCCGTCCTCGTTGGTCATCGGCTGGTGGCCCTGCGCGGAGAGGTCGATGATGCTCAGCCGGCACATGGCAAGGGTGACGGGGCCGTCGCTCAGCACGCCGCGATCGTTCGGGCCGCGGTGCCGCATCCGTTCGAGCATCGCACCCGCCGTCAGATCACGTGCGGCCGCCGGCATGGTCGGGTCGACGATGGCGAGGATTCCGCACATGGCTCAGCGCACCCGCTTGAGGAACCCGCGCGGATTGTAGGTGATCTGATAGCGCTCGCGCGCCAGGTCGACCTCGAAGCGGTCGGTCTCCGTGAGGAACGCCCGGATCGCGGCCAGCGGCCCGGGCTCCGAGAAGCCGAGCTCGCAGTCGGTGGCGAACACGTCGACCACGCCGTCCTCCACGATCAGGTAGCTGCCGATGGTGACGCAGTCGGCGTACAGGTGCAGGTCGCGCAGCACGCTCGGTGCGCGGTGGTCCGCGTCGTGGATGACGAGCGCGGTGCGATTCTGGCAGAACGCGTGCGCCTGGCGGACGATCTCGGGATCGGCGGCGTCGCCGGTGAGAAGCCGCAGCCGCGGGTGGGAGGCGCGCCAGGCGGTGCGGTCGCAGTCGATCGACACGACGATGCCCTTGCCGAGGAGATCGCAGAGGCTCGCGAGGTAGAGCGCGCTGCCGCCCGCATGGCTGCCGATCTCGATCACGACGTCGGGCTGCACGTCGAACAGGATCTCCTGGTAGATCCAGACGTCGAGCGGATTCTTCTGGATGGGCACGCCGAGCCAGCGCGGGTCGGAGAACACGATGCGCTCCTGATGGCGGATCATCCAGTCGGCGATGCTTCGGCCGTAGAGCGCCGCATATTCCGGCTCGCGGACGGGGAGGGTGGCCGGGATCGTGGGCGCCAGCGCGGCGAGCCGTGCCTGGAGCGCACGGTTCTCGGCCGCGAGCGCGTGATACATGCGGTAGGCGTCGACGAGCCAGGCGAACGGGTAGATCGTGGTGTCGGCGTGGAGGTGAGCGCCGGGCCGATAGCGGACGTATGCGAAGGCCTTGGCCGTGATCTCCTCGCCGAACGCGGCGGGCCACGGCTCTGGCGGCCCCTTGCGCGCCACGGCGAGGACCGCGTCGGGGCACCAGGGATTGCCGCTGTAGTACACGAGGGCATCGAACCCGCGCAGCAGCTCGGCGAACCCCGCGGGCGTGAAGCGCCAGTAGTCGGACGGATGTTCGTGGATGGGGAAATCCATCACCGAGGTGGCAATGAGGAGGCCGCCGGGGCGGAGGATGCGGAGCGCCTCGCGGAGCGCCTGCTCCGGGCGCGCAACGTGCTCGAGCGTGTCGCACATGAGCACGGTGGCGGCGAACTCGTCGGGCAGCGAGAGCCTGTGCGCGTCCTCGACCCGGTCGACGCCGGGTCCCGGTCGGGCGTCGCAGCCGACGTAGCGGCGGCCGGGGAACAGCGGGCGCAGATTGGCGATGTCCTCCTGGCCGTCGACCAGAAACGCGCCGACCTCGACGATCGGGTCCGCGGGGGAGAGCTGGCGCACGCACAGCTCGACGAAGGCCCGGACCTTCTCCCGCATCACCGGCCCCCGCCCGATGGCGAGACCTTCCAGCGTCCTTTCACGTTCACGATTCCGCGCGCCCAGACGTTCGGGCCAGGGCGCGGGTCGCGGATCGAGAAGCGCAGGGCGCTGTCGTGCCAGTCGTACGCCACCGCGCCCTCGGAGTCGGCGACGGCCACGCACACGTCGTAGCGGCCGGGCAGGAGCGGGAGCTGCGGGATGTGGTACTCGAGCGTGAGCCGGTCGGTACAGTGGGGCAGCGGCACCTCGTCCCAGTACGTGTTGGCGCCCCAGACGCGGCGGTGGTCGGCGTCGTACACGAGGATGCCCACCACCGGATGCTCGACCGGCTGGCGGGCCGTGCAGGTGACGCGGAACCCGACCGCGGCGTCCGGCGGGAAGGTGGTGCACGGCCGCCCGTCGCCGTCGAACATGTCCACCCGCGCCACGACGACCTCGCCGCTCCCGACCGGCTGGCGCTCGCGCGGCGCGCTCGGCTCGCCGCCCTCGACGTGGCGTTCGTAGTCGTCGATGACGCGCTCGGGATCGCCGACGTCCATCAGGTGCCCGCCGTGGAGCCACGCGACTCGGTCGCAGATGCGCATCAGGACCTGCGAGCTGTGCGACACCACGATGAACGTGCAGCGGTCGCGCAGCGCCTTCATCTGATTGTAGCTCTTGCGCTGGAAGCGGAAGTCGCCGACGGCGAGCGCCTCGTCGACCAGCATGACCTCGGGGTCGACGTTGACCGCGACCGCGAACGCGAGGCGCACCACCATGCCGCTCGAGTAGGTCTTCACGGGCTGGTCGAGGAAGTCGCCGATCTCCGCGAAGGCGACGATCTGCTCGAAGCGCTGCGCCATCTCGTCGCGCGAGATGCCGAGGATCTGGCCGTAGAGGAAGACGTTCTCACGGCCGGTGAACTCGGAGTGGAAGCCGGCGCCGAGCTCCAGGAGGGCCGTGACGCGGCCGTCGACGCGGACGGTGCCCGCGTCGGGGCGGAGGATGCCCGCCATCAGTTGGAGGAGGGTGCTCTTGCCCGAGCCGTTCACGCCCACGACCCCGAGGGTCTCGCCACGTGGGACCTCGAGCGAGACATCGCGGAGCGCGTAGAAGTCGCGGTGGCGGACGGCGCGCCCGAGGGTCAGCCATTCGACGAGCCGGTCGCGATCGCGGTGATAGAGGCGGTAGCGCTTGGAGACCCCGGCGATCGCGATCACGGGCGTGCTCGCGCGGCGCGGGACGGTCTCGGTGTCCGGCGGGGCGACCGAGGCGACGCCCACTAGAGCACCTCGGCGAAGACGGTCTGCTGGCGGCGGAACGCGCCGAGGCCCACGAGCAGCAGTGCCGCCCACACGACCAGGTGACCGAGCACCAGCGGCCACGGCGGCTGCACGCCGTCGAGCAGGAGATGGCGGTACCCCTGGATGACGACCGCCAGCGGATTGGCGAGCATGGCCGTGCGGTACGGCTCGGGGATGCCCTCGATCGGATAGATCACCGGCGTGAGGTACATCGCCGTGGTGAGGAGGTTGGCCACGACCGGGCCCGCGTCGCGGAGCAGGGTCGTGAGGATGGCGACGGGGTAGGCGATGGCGGTGGTGAACGCCAACTGCAGCAGGATCACGAGTGGCAGGAACACGACCACCCAGGGAATGCCATGAAAGAGGACGAGGAGCACGGGGACGAGGATCGCGAGCGCGAAGAGGCTCTGCACGAAGCCCGAGAGCACGCAGGCGAGCGGGAGCACCTCGATCGGGAAGACGGTGCGCTTCACGAGATTGCTGTGGCCGCGGATGACGTTCATCGCGCCGTTGATCGCTTCCGAGAATGCCATCCATGGGACCATGCCTGCCCACAGCATGATCGCATACCCCATCGTGCCGCCGGCGCGCTCGTAGCGGAGCCGCAGGACGGTGGTGAACAGGAAGGTCCAGAGGCCGAGCGCGACGAGGGGGTTGATGAAGGCCCACGCGATCCCGAGTGCGGAGCCACGGTAGCGCTCGATGATTTGGCGCCAAGTGAACGCCCACAAGAGATGGAAGCGATCCCGCCAACCCATGGCCCGTATCCCACTGTCGCCGCGCCGCCGTCGCTCTCGGCGACCGTTGGGGCGCCGCCTGCGGTTGGACAGGGCGGCACTGTAGGGGCCGCGCCCCGGGGCTGTCAAACGGACCGGAGGGCGTCATGGCCCGATCGCGACGCCTGCGATGCATCCCGCCACACGCGAGGTGCTCTTCCGTCTCTCGGGGGCCCTGACGCTCAACCGCCGTCGCCGCGGATCGCGTAGACCGCCAGCACGTCGCCCAAGTTCACCGGGACGCAGAGCCGTGACAGCGCGGGCAGACGGAGGCGGCCGCGTCCCCCGAGCAGCGTCTTGGCGACGCGCTCGACGGCATAGGCGGCCGACACGACCATGCCCTCGCGCCGGATCGCGCGAACTTCGAAGCCGCTGCGCTGGAGGAGGGTGCGGACGCTGCGCGGCGTATGGAAGTAGAGGTGCTCGGGGAAGGTGTAGAGGTGCCAGCGCTCGCCCGAGAGGCGTGCCACGACGCTCTCCACGTCGCCGGTCGTGAGCGCGAGCCCGCCGCCCGGGCGGAGCGCCGCGGCGGCTGTTCGCAGCGCCGCCGCGGGATCGGGCAGGTGCTCGAGGACGTCCCACAGGACGACCAGGTCGGCGCTGCCGGGCGGCACGACCGTCGTCTCGGCCGGCGCGCAGGTCACCGACAGCCCGAGCACGTCGCACGCATGGCGGCAGGCGTCCGCCGACAGCTCGACGCCGTGGGTCTCCCAGCCGGCCGCGCGGGCGACCGCGAGGAAGAAGCCGGGCCCGCAGCCGAGCTCGAGCAGGTGCCCGCGCGTCACACCCAGGAGGCGCGCGATCCGCCGGAGCCGGATGCGCCCCGTGTGCTCGAGCGCGGGCCGCAGCGCGTAGTAGTCGTCGTATCCGTGGGCGGCCTCGCCTCGAAAATAGGCGCCGGTGTAGAGCGCTCCCGGATCGACGCCGCGGAAGTCCCACCATCGGAGTCCGCACGCCGGGCACCGCCACAGCTCGCGCCCCTGCACGCGGCGCGCGACGCGCTGCGGGACGCGGTCACATGCCGGGCAGATGGTCGGCGTCTGGAGCGCGGGCCTGGCCTCCACGACGAACCTCCTGCACGACGTACACGGGACGTCCCTTCACCTCCTCGTACGCCCGACCCAAGTAGGCCCCGAGGATGCCGAGCACGACGAGCTGCACGCCGCCGAGCAACAGGACCACGATCATCAACGACGTCCAGCCCGGCACGGTCGCGCGGAGGACCAGCGCCGCCCACAGTGCGAAGCCTGCGTAGCCTGCACCCACGAGCGCGACGGCCAAGCCGAGCCAGATCGCGAGCTGCAGCGGCAGCGTCGAGAACGAGAACAGGCCGTCGAGCGCCAGCCGGAGCATGCGCCCGACGGTGTACTTGGACCGCCCCGCCACGCGCGCCTGGCCCACGTAGTCGACCGCCACTCGGCGGAAGCCCACCCAGCCCACGAGCCCGCGGAAGAAGAGAAACCGCTCGCGGAACTGTCGCAGCGCGTGGACGACGCGGGCGTCGAGGAGGCGGAAGTCGGCGGCGTCGGATTCCATGTCCACGCGCGCCATCCGTCGAAACAGGCTGTAGAAGAGCCAGCGCGTCGCGCGCTTGAAGAGCCCGCTCGCCGGATCCTCGCGGCGGATCGTGTAGACCACGTGGTAGCCTTCGCGCCACCGGCGCACCATCTCGGGGAGAATCTCGGGCGGGTGCTGGAGGTCGGCATCCATCATGATGACGGCGCGCCCGCAGGCGTGATCGAGCCCGGCGAGCAGCGCGGCCTGGTGGCCGAAGTTGCGGGAGAGCTGGACGACGCTCACCGCCGGATCCAGTGCCGACAGCTCGGCAAGGACGAGCGGCGTTCGATCGGTGCTCCCGTCGTCCACGAAGACGAACTCGTACGAGGCGACGAGACCGCGCAGGACGGCCGACACCCGGGCGTAGAGTGCCGCCACGGCGCGCTCTTCGTTCAGGACGGGGACGACGACGGAGATCTCCGGGCGGTGGCTCTCCGCAGCCGTCGACTCTCCCAGCACGGGTTGGCCCTAGCGAAAGGGCGCGCGGAACTCAAGGTGACCCCGGCCGCCGCGGCGCGAGCCCCGCGGCCCGATACACGGCATCGATCACGCGCATGGTGCGCACGCCGTCGGCGGCGTCGGTCGGGATCGGCGTGCGGTTTCGGACCGCGGCCACGAAGGCGCGAAGCTGGTACGTGTACGTGGCCTCGCCGGGCGCGCGCTCGACCCGGCGCTGCCCGTCGACCGTCACCCGGATGCGGTGGAAGAAGTGCGGCGCGAGCGGGTTGGTGACGCGCAGCTCGCCGCGGTCGCCGACCACGCGCGCCTCGAGGCGGAGCAGGGTGCGCGAGAGGAGCGAGCAGGTGATGCGCCCGGTGCGCCCGTCGGCAAAGCGGAGGTCGGCCGTCATCCAGCGATCGACGCCGGGGGAGGAGAGCCGCGCCTCGGCGGAGACGACTTCGGGCTCGGCGCCGGCGAGGTGGCGCACCCAGCTCACGGCGTAGCAGCCCGCGTCCATCATCGCGCCGCCGGCGAGGTCGAGTCGGTAGCGGATGTCGCCCGGCCGGATGAGCGGCACGCACATCGTCCCCTCGACGTGGCGGATCGTGCCGAGCTCGCCGCTGTCGACGATCGCTCGCATCCGCGCCGCCACCGGATGGTAGCGCCAGTGGAACGCCTCCATGAGCACGCGCCCGGTCTCGGCAGCGACGCGCGCCATCACCTCGGCTTCCTCGGCGTTGGCCGCCAGCGGCTTCTCGCAGAGCACGTCCTTGCCGGCGCGCAGCGCCGGGATCGTCCAGGCGCCGTGGAGCGCGTTCGGGAGCGGGTTGTAGACCGCGTCGACCTCCGGGTCGGCGAGCAGCGCCGCGTAGCTCGGGTGCACGCGCGGAATCCCGTGCCGGCGCGCGAACGCGGCCGCCCGCGCGGGGTCGCGCGCCGCGACCGCGACGATCGCCACCGCTGGGACCTGCCGTGCCGGCCGCACGAGCGCCATCGGCGTGATCGTCGCCGCCCCGAGCACCCCGATGCGAAGCCGGTCACCCACACCCGCACCATACTCGGCCAGGAGCCCCGCTGCCCAGCTACGGGTGCAGGGTGCGGGGCCTTCGCGCGGTCATCGACCGGGGGCCGTGGGTCCGCCCTCCGCGAGCAGGGGCCCCGCGGTCCCGGTCGTTCTGCACGCGGGGACATCCATGCGGGGGACGCGCGCCCTACCTCGTGGAGGGCGGACCCACGGCCCCCGTACACAGCACGAACACCCCCACCTTGCGCCCCCCGGCGAATTTTGTTTGGGAGGGTGACCTCATGGCGAAGTTTACGCAGGTCACGGTCCCCGCTGGCGATCCGATCCGACTCGGCGCCGGCGGCGCGCTCGCGGTTCCCGATCGTCCGATCGTTCCCTTCATCGAAGGCGACGGCACCGGCCCCGACATCTGGCGCGCGAGCCAGGCGGTGTTCGATGCCGCGGTGCGGAAGGCCTACGGCGGCAAGCGGCAGATCGCCTGGATGGAAGTCTACGCCGGCGAGAAGGCGTTCAATCGGTTCAAGGACTGGCTCCCCGAGGATACGGTCACCGCGTTCAAGGAGTTCCTGGTCGGGATCAAGGGGCCGCTCACCACGCCGATCGGCGGCGGCATCCGCTCGCTCAACGTGACGCTGCGCCAGATGCTCGACCTCTACGTCTGCCTGCGGCCGGTGCGCTACTTCAAGGGCGTGCCGAGCCCCGTCAAGCGTCCCGAGCAGGTCGACATGGTGATCTTCCGCGAGAACACGGAGGACATCTACGCCGGCATCGAGTGGCCGGCCGAGAGCGCCGAGGCCAAGAAGCTGATCGCCTTCCTCCAGCAGGAGATGGGCGTCAAGAAGATCCGCTTCCCCGCCACCAGCGGAATCGGCATCAAGCCGGTGAGCCGCGAGGGCACGGAGCGCCTCGTGCGCGCGGCGATCGACTACGCCCGCGGGCACGGCCGGCGCAGTCTCACGTTGGTGCACAAGGGCAACATCATGAAGTTCACGGAGGGCGCGTTCCGTGACTGGGGCTACGCGCTCGCGACCCGCGAGTGCCGTGGCGACGTGGTCACCGAGCGCGAGAGCTGGATTCTGGGCAACAAGGAGGCGAAGGCCGACCTGTCGGTCGAGGCCAACGCGCGCGAGATCGAGCCCGGCTACGACATGATGACGCCCGACCAGCAGGGCAAGGTCTGCAAAGAGGTCGAGGCGGCGCTCGCGCTCCGGCCGACGCACGGCGACGGCAAGTGGAAGCAGAAGCTCCTCATCCGCGACGCGATCGCCGACATCACGCTCCAGCAGGTGCTGACGCGCCCGAAGGAGTTCGACGTCATCGCGACGCTGAACCTGAACGGCGACTACCTCTCCGACGCGCTCGCCGCGCAGGTGGGCGGCATCGGCATCGCGCCCGGCGGCAACATCAACTACGCCACCGGCCACGCGATCTTCGAGGCGACGCACGGCACCGCGCCGAAATACGCGAACCTCGACAAGGTGAACCCGGGCTCCGTGATCCTCTCCGGCGAGATGATGCTCCGCCACCTCGGCTGGAACGAGGCGGCCGACCTCATCATCAAGGGGATGGACGGCGCGATCGGCGCCAAGACCGTCACCTACGACTTCCATCGGCTGATGGAGGGCGCGACGCTGGTGTCCTGCTCGGGCTTCGGGCAGGAGATCATCAAGCAGATGTAGGATCGGCGCTCCGCGCCGCGCATGCCCGAGCCGGATCTCCTGCGGAGCGCGATCGAGCCGATCCGGCACGCGCTGGAGACGGGTCTCGCCACCGTCCCGCCGCCGCTCGCGACCGCCCTCGTCGACCTCGTCGACGTCGGCTGGGGGGCGCTGCTGGCGGGCGTGGTGCTCGTGGTCGGCCCCGCGCTGCGCGGGACCGATCGGACGCCGGTCGCGGACCGGATGATCGATGGGCTCTGTCTCCTCACCGGCGCTGCGCTGCTCGGTTGGATCGTCCGGTCACCGAGCGCGCAGCTCTACGAGCTCGCCGGC
The DNA here is from genome assembly GCA_046327955.1 of Binatia bacterium. Classification (GTDB taxonomy): domain Bacteria; phylum Desulfobacterota; class Binatia; order DP-6; family DP-6; genus JAXLXP01. The sequence goes on from JAXLXP010000004.1 coordinate 292,223, forward strand.
CGCGGCGACCACCTCGTCTTCTGCCTGTGCGCGGGCCGCGTGCTCGTGCGACTCCGGCCCGAGTGGCGGCGCTGGGCGATCGCGACGCTGAGCATCGGCCTGGTGGCCCACTACGCCGGCGCGGTGCCGCTCGCCGTGGCGGTCGGCGGGGCGCTGCTCGGGTACGCGCTGCTGCACGTGCCGGCGTGCCGGCGGTCGTGGCCGGCGGCGTGCGCCCAGGGAGCGGTCATCCTGGGCGTGTATGCCGCGTGCTGGGGGCTGCGTTCGTGGGGCGGGTTCACGGCCGCGACCGCCGAAGGGCTGGCGGCGTTCGTGATGTTGCGGCACGTGAGCTTCGTCGCCGGGACGGCCGCGGCCGCACCGGGACCGCTCGGCGGCTACCTCTGCTACCTCACGTTCTACCAGGGGCTGTGGGGGCCGTTCGGCGGGCCCGAGGTCTACGCGGAGTTCGCGCGCCGCAACCTGGGCGCAACCGTGCGCGTCGAGGATCGGCTGGCCGCGGGACTCCTCCTGCGCAGCGCGCTGCAGGGTTGGGCAGGACGGCGGATCCCGATCGACGTCGCGACGTTGCTCGCGAGCCCCACGACCGCTCTGCTCTGGCTCAACTCGCTCCTGCTCTTCATTCCGACTCGCGCTCTTCCTGATGGCCGTCTGGGCGTCGATCGAGGCCTCGGCCTTGCTGCTCGGCGTGCGGCTGCGGCCGAACTTCGCGCGCATCCTGTCGTGCGAGAACCCGTCGGAGCTCTGGCGCTCGTGGCGGGGATCGTTCACCAACTGGCTCCTCCAACACGTCTACGCGCCGCTCGGCGCCAATCGCCGCCACCAGGCGCTGAACATCGCGGCGGCGTTCGCGGTGAGCCTCGTCTGGCACTGGGCCGGGCTCGCGTTCCTCGGCCCGCGGTTCGGGTGGCGCACCCTCGTTCCGATGACGGCGTGGGCCGTGCTCAATGCGGGCGCGGTGATCGGGCACATGCAGCTCCAGCGCCGCTGCATCACGCTGGCCCCGGCGGCCACGCCGGTGCTGGTGCGGCGCGGGACGAAGATCGCGCTCACCTGGATCCTGGGCTCGTTCTCGGCGATCCTGCCGCTGTTCCAGGGCGAAACGCTCGCGCGCTTCCCCGGCTACGTCCGCCTGCTGCTCGGCCTCGGCCCATGAGCCGCGGCGGTGGACAGCCGCAGGGCGATTCGGCTAATCCGGCGGCCTCATGGCGGACGATCGCGCGGCGTTGCTCGCCGACTTCATCCGGCAGAAGCTCCTGCCCGACGACGATCGCCCCGTCGGGCCCGACACGCGGCTCCTCACCGAGGGGCTCATCGACTCGATGGGCGCGGTGATGCTCGCCGCCTTCATCGAGGAACGCTTCGGCGTGCGCTTCGACGACTCCGAGCTGCGCGCGGAGCAGCTCGAGACGATCCGCGAGATCCTGCGCGTGGTCGACCGCCGGCGCTGAGTCAGCCGGCGAGGCGTTTCTCCACGCTGGCGACGGCGATCAGCCGCTCGTCGGAGGCGCGGCGGACCCGGTGGGTCACCAGCAGCCGGGTCGGCTGGCGGCCGAGCACGTGCGCTTCGACGTCGACCGCGAGCGTGTCGTGCGCGGTGGCGTTGCCGTAGAAGCCGATGCGACGGCGCGTGGTGACCCGGGCGTCGAGCGACTCGGGCGGGAATCCGCCCGCGTCCTCGAGGGCAACCCGCTCCGCGAAGTCCATGAACGCCACGTAGTTGCAGAAGTAGAGGAGGCCGACGCCGTTCAGGTCGCGATCCGGGTTGATGGGGCAGCGCACCTCCCGTGCCCCAGCCCAGAGCGGGGTGGCGTCCGGTGGGGGGTCGAAGAAGCGTCCGTGGGCCCGCGCGGTCTTGATGAGCGTGTACGAGTCCGGCTCCTCCGGCAGCGGCGGGACGGCGTCGACGTGTGCGTTGCTCGGCGTCGTGACCTTGAGGTCGTTCGGCCCGGTCCCGACGCCGACCAGGACGTTCGAGAGCCGGACGCTCGGGGCGGGAGGGAGCACGGCCGGCAGCTCCGCGGGGAGGGTGCCGGCGGGATAGAGGTAGTGCTCGCCGTCGAGCATGCTGCGCCCGAAGCGGCCGAGCGTGCTCACCACCTCGAGCTCGTCGTCCGATTGGTAGGCTCCGAGCCCGGCGGCGGGCAAACCGCCGAGGTCCACGAAGTAGACGCTGGCGTAGACGTCGCGGCCTTCCGCGTCGTGTTGGCGGGAGGCGGGGCGGCCGGTGACCGCGCCGAACTGCGTCCAGCGCAGGTGGTTCGCGTGCGACAGCAGGGCCACCTCGCTCAGCCCGCCGAGGCCGGTGTGCGGCATCCCGAGCACGAGGGGGGTGCGGGCACGGTGCATGGTCTCCCGAGTATAGGGGCGCGCCGCGGAGGTGGGAAACGGCATGCGCGACGAGACGGATCCCGGCTCCCTCCCCGCCGGCGGCGGGTGTTCGCGCCTGCCGGTTCTGCCCGCTCCGCTCGTTCGGCGCGACGGCTATCGGCTGAGCACGAAGATCGCGCAGTCGGCGTTGCGGTTGGGGTCGTCGGTGATCCACTGCCGCGATGCGCTGTCGAGGTAGAGCCGGCGGTGGATGCGGATGCCCTTGGCGGTGCAGAGATCTTCGACGTCGACGATCGAGGGGAAGCGGCGGTTCGGCGTGTTGTACCACTCGAAGTGGAACGGCCCGCCGGCCTTCGGCGAGCGGCCGTCCTCCCAGAGCATGCGGCGCAGCGCGTGGTAGGCGAAGTTCGGGAAGCTCACGATGCCCGCGCGGCCGACGCGCAGCAGCTCGTCGAGAATGCCCTCGGTGTCGGTGATCGACTGCAGCGTCTGGGAGAGGATCACGACGTCGAACTGCCCGTCGGTGAAGGGCGTGAGACCTCGTTCGAGGTCGTGCTGCACGACGTCGAGGCCCTGTGCCGTGCAGGCGAGGATGGCGCGCTCGTCGAGCTCGACGCCGACCAGCCGCTCGTGGCCACGGGCGCGCAGCCGCGAGAGCACCTCGCCCGTCCCGCAGCCGAGGTCGAGCACGCTCGCGCCGGCCGGGATCAACTCGAGGATCATGTCGTAGTCGAGCCGCTGGCCGTGGAAGATGCTGGTCGGCGCCGTGCGCACGGCCCCGGCGGGCGCCGGTACCGGCGCCGCGCCGCCGAGGTTCGCGAGCAGGCCCGCGATCATGTCGCCGTAGACGTCGAGCTTCTCCTCGAGCAGGAAGGCGTCGTGCCCGCCCGAGGCGTCGACGTTGCAGTACGTGACCGGGCGCCCGGCGGCGACGAGCGCGGCGACGATCTGGCGGCTCTGCTCGGGCGGGAAGAGCCAGTCGCTCGTGAAGCTCAGCACCAGCCAGCGGCAGCGGCTCGCGGCGAACCCGGCCTGGAGCGCGGCGGGCGTGTCGCCGAGGTCGAAGAGGTCCATCGCCATCGAGAGGGTGACGTAGCTGTTGGCGTCGAAGCGCTCGACGAACCGGTGCCCCTGGTAGGCGAGGTACGAGCCGACCGAGAACTTCTTCTCGAACGCGGTGGCGACGTCCTGCGGGCGCAGCCGCCCGGGGTCGAACTTGGCGGTCATCGCCTCGCGCGAGAGGTAGGTGATGTGGGCGAGCATGCGGGCGAGGGCGAGGCCCACCGCCGGGCCTGGCCCGGCGTCGTAGTATTGGCCACCGCGCCAGCCCGGGTCGTGCAGGATCGCGTTGCGGCCGACGACGTCGAACGCGAGCGCCTGGCTCGTGAGCCGGGGCGCGGTGGCGAGGGCGGCACAACCCCGCACCCGATCGGGGTGACGGATCGCCCAGTCGATCGCCTGCTGCCCCCCGAGCGAGCCGCCGACGACCGCACGCAGCGCGGGGATGCCCAGGTGGTCGAGGAGGCGGCGCTGGACCGCCACCATGTCGGCCACCGTGACCGTGGGGAAGTCGGCGCCGTAGGGGCGTCCCGTCGCCGGGTTCGCGCTGTTCGGGCCGGTGGTTCCCCGACAGCCGCCGAGCACGTTGGGACAGACGACGAAGTACCGGTCGGTGTCGATCGCCCGCCCCGGGCCGACCAACAGGTCCCACCAGCCCGGGTCGTCGGTGGCGTCGTGGCGGGCGACGTGCGAGTCGCCGCTGAGCGCATGGCAGACGAGCACGGCGTTGTCGCGCGCCGGGGCGAGCTGCCCGTAGGTCTCGTAGGTGACCGTGATCGGGGCGAGCGTGCCGCCAAGCGCGAGGGCAAGCGGCTCGGAGAACGTCACGTGCTGCGCGTGGCGCAGCGGCGCGCCGCTGCGGGCCGCGTCGCTGCTCTCGAGGAGCGAATCGTTCACGTCACGGTGCCCGTGGCCCGCGGCGCTCAGACGCAGGCGGCCCGCAGTGCCTGGTCGAGGTCGGCGATGACGTCGGCCACGTCCTCGATGCCGATCGAGAGGCGCACGTACTCCGGCGTCACGCCCGCCTCCCGCTGCTCCGCGTCGGTGAGCTGCGAGTGCGTCGTCGAGGCCGGGTGGATGACGAGCGTCTTCGCGTCGCCGATGTTGGCGAGGTGGCTCGCGAGCTGGACGGCGTTGATGAACCGCACGCCCGCATCGCGGCCGCCCCGGATCCCGAAGCCGATGATCGCACCGCAGCCGTTCGGCAGGTAGCGCCGCGCGCTGGCGTGATCCGGGTGGCTCGGCAGGCCCGGGAAGTTGACCCACTGGACCGCGGGGTGGCTGGCCAGGAACTCCGCCACGGCCTGCGCGTTGGCGCAGTGGCGCTCCATACGCAGGTGGAGCGTCTCGAGGCCGAGCAGGAAGAGGAACGCCGCGAACGGGCTCATGCACGCGCCGGTGTCGCGCAGCCAATGGGTGCGGATGTGGAGGATGTAGGCGATGTTGCCGATCGGGCGCAGCGCCTCCTCGAACACCATGCCGTGGTAGGACGGGTCGGGCGCGCAGAGCTCGGGCCAGCGCGCCGGGTCCTTCGCCCACGGGAAGGTGCCGCCGTCGACGATCGCACCGCCGATGTGGACGCCGTGGCCGCCGAGGAACTTCGTGGTGGAGTACACGACGACGTCGATCCCGTGCTCGATCGGTCGCAGCAGCATGGGGGTCATCACCGTGTTGTCGCAGAGGACCGGCAGCCCCTGCGCGTGCGCGGCGTCGGCGATGGCGCGGAAGTCGGGGACGTCGTTCTTCGGGTTGCCGAGGCTCTCGAAGTAGACGCAGCGCGTGTTGGCGTCGGCGAGCCGCGCGATCTCCTCGGGGCGGTGCGGATCGAAGAAGCGGACCTCGATGCCGAGCTTCTTGAACGTCTGCGTGAACAGCGTCCAGGTGCCGCCGTAGAGGCTCGTGGCGGAGATGAAGTTCTGACCGCTGTGGCAGATCGTGAGCAGCGCTGCGGTGATGGCCGCCTGTCCGGAGGCGAAGGCGAGCGCGGCGGCGCCGCCGTCGAGCGCGGCGAGGCGCTTCTCGAGGACGTCGGTCGTCGGGTTCATGAGCCGGGAGTAGATGTTGCCGAACTCCTTGAGCGCGAACAGGTCGGCGGCGTGCTCGGTGTCCCGGAAGACGAACGACGAGGTGGCGTAGATCGGCACGGCCCGTGCCCCGGTCGTGGGGTCCGGCTCCTGGCCGGCGTGCAGCGCGAGCGTCCCGGGTCCGTACGCCCTGACCTTGTCTCCACTCATGACTGCGCCCCCTTCCGCCGGATGGGGTTCGTATCCTTGCGCGCCAGGGATACGTCAAGCAGGGCGTGCCCCCGGCCGGACGGCGGGAGCCCGGCTTGCACCGCCCGGCCTTTTTTGTTTGAGGGGGGGCGCTTCGCGCACGGCCCCGCCCCCCGCCGAGGGGTGCGGGAGCCGACCGTCGGTTGCAGGAGGGGAAGCAGGACCATGGCTCGGAAGAAGATCGCGCTCATCGGCGCCGGCATGATCGGTGGTACGCTCGCGCACCTGTGCGCGGTGAAGGCTCTCGGCGACGTCGTCCTGTTCGACGTCGTCGACGGGCTCCCGCAGGGCAAGGCGCTCGACCTCGCGGCCGCCGGCCCGGTCGAGGGCTTCGACTGCACGCTCACGGGTACCAACGACTACGCCGACATCCGCGGCGCCGACGTGTGCATCGTTACCGCGGGGATCGCCCGCAAGCCGGGCATGAGCCGCGACGACCTGATCGGCATCAACGCGAAGATCGTCCGCACGGTCGCCGAGAACATCCGGCAGCACGCGCCCAACGCGTTCGTGATCGTGGTCTCGAATCCGCTCGACGCGATGGTCACGCTCATGAAGCAGGTGACCGGCTTCCCGAAGAACCGGGTCGTCGGCATGGCGGGCGTGCTCGACTCCTCGCGCTATCGCACCTTCCTCGCCTGGGAGCTCGGCGTCTCCGTGCAGAGCGTACAGGCCATGGTGCTGGGCGGCCACGGCGACGACATGGTGCCGATCCGCAGCCACACGACCGTCAATGGCATCCCGGTCGCGTCGCTGATCAAGGCCGATCGCCTCGACGCGATCGAGAAGCGCGTCCGCGGTGCGGGCGGCGAGGTGGTGGCGCTGCTCAAGACCGGCTCGGCGTTCTACTCGCCGGCACACTCGGCGATCCAGATGGCCGAGGCCTATCTGCGCGACCGCAAGGCGGTGCTGCCCGTAGCCGCCTACCTCGAGGGCGAGTACGGGCTGCGGGGCCTCTACGTCGGGGTCCCGGCCCGGATCGGCGCAGGCGGGGTCGAGCAGGTCCTCGAGATCGCGCTCACCGCCGAGGAGAAGCAGGCGCTCGCCGTGTCCGCCGACCACGTGCGGGAGCTGGTCGAGGCGACCGCCAAGGTGCTCGCCGCCGCCGATAAGGCGGGATGATCCCCGGTGCGAGCCGATTTCATTTGCCGGGTCCCGGCCGCCGCGTAGGGTAGGGCAAGGAGGCACGATGAGCACGGATCGCCGGGAGTTCTACCTGCGCCGCCTGCACTCCCTCTCCGGGATCGTGCCGATCGGCGCCTACGTCGTCGTGCACATCATGCTCGAGAACGTGATGGTGCTCGGGGGGCCGGGTCGCTTCGACGCGCTCGTCCAGGCCATCGGCGCGATGCCGCCGCCGCTCCTGCTGGCGATCGAGGTCTTCGGCCTGTGGGGGCCGATCCTCTTCCACGCGGTCTACGGCGTGGTGCGCGTGCGGCAGGCGAGCTTCGACGATCTCCGTGCCGACAACGTGGGCTCCTACCTCTACGTGCTCCAGCGGCTGACGGGCGTGATCGCGTTCGTGTTCATCGCCTACCACGTGTGGAGCACGCGCGTGCAGTACTACCTCGGCCGCGCCGAGATCGACTTCGCCTTCATGCACGCGAAGATGATCGATCCGCTCGTCATGGCCGTCTACCTCGTGGGCGTGGGCGCCTCGGTCTTCCATTTCTGCAACGGCATCTGGACGTTCTGCGTCACCTGGGGCCTCACCGTGCGGGTCGAAGCACAGCGGGCCGTGCGTGCGTTCTCGATGGTGCTCTTCGCGGTCATGTACGGGACGGCCTTCGCCATCCTCATGGCCTTCCGGGCGTAGGGGGAAGGAGCTCGCATGGCGCAGCAGCCGCGGTTCGTCGTCGTGGGGGGCGGTCTCGCCGGCCTCATGACGGTCATCAAGATCGCCGAGGCCGGGCACGCGGTGGACCTGTTCTCCGTCGTGCCGGTCAAGCGCTCGCACTCGGTGTGCGCGCAGGGCGGCATCAACGCGGCCGTCAACTGGAAGGGCGAGGGCGACTCACCGGCGCGCCACTTCGACGACACGATCTACGGCGGCGACTTCCTCGCCAACCAGCCTCCCGTGAAGGCGATGTGCGAGGCGGGGCCGTCGATCATCTTCCTCCTCGACCGCATGGGCGTGCCCTTCAACCGCACGCCCGAGGGGCTGCTCGACTTCCGGCGCTTCGGCGGGACGCTCTTCAACCGTACGGCGTTCGCCGGCGCGACGACCGGGCAGCAGCTCCTCTACGCGCTCGACGAGCAGGTGCGGCGCCACGAGGCAGCCGGCCTGGTCACGAAGTACGAGAACTGGGAGTTCTGCGGGGCGGTGCTCGACGACGGGGGGCACTGTCGGGGGATCGCGGCGCTCGACCTGCACCGGATGGAAGTGCACACCTTCCCGGCCGCGGCCGTCATCCTCTGCACCGGCGGCCCGGGCATCGTGTTCGGCAAGAGCACGAACAGCCAGGTGAACACCGGCGGCGCGGCGGCGATCGTCTACCAGCAGGGCGCGTCCTACGCCAACGGCGAGTTCATCCAGGTCCACCCCACCTCGGTGCCCGGCCCAGACAAGCTGCGGCTCATCTCCGAGTCGATCCGCGGCGAGGGCGGGCGCGTCTGGGTGCCGAAGGACGGCAAGCCTTGGTACTTCCTCGAGGAGTGGTATCCGGCCTACGGCAACCTCGTCCCGCGCGACATCGCGACGCGCGCCATCTTCAAGGTCGTCTACGAGCTCGGCCTCGGCGTCGACGGGCATCCGCAGGTCTACCTCGACGTGAGCCACCTCGACCCCGTGCAGCTCGAGAAGCGCGTGGGCGGCGTGCTCGAGATCTACCGCAAGTTCGTCGGCGACGACCCCGCCCGGGTGCCGATGAAGATCTTCCCGGGCATGCACTACTCGATGGGCGGTCTCTGGGTCGACTACGACCAGATGACGAACATCCCCGGGCTCTTCGCCGCGGGCGAGGTCGACTACCAGTACCACGGTGGCAACCGCCTCGGCGCCAACTCGCTCCTCTCCTGCATCTACAGCGGGATGGTCGCCGGCCCGTCGATGGTGCGGTGGGCCAAGGGGCAGTCGCCGCCGGACGCGGGCGACCTCTTCGCGCGCGAAGCCCGGCGCTACCAGGACGTGTACGCGCAGGTCGGGAAGCTCGACGGCCCGGAGAACGCCTACGCGCTCGCGCGCGAGATGGGCGAGTGGATGACGGCGAACGTCACGGTCGTCCGCGACAACACGAAACTCGCCGAAACCGACGTCAAGCTCCGGGAGCTCCAGGAGCGCTACCGGCGCATCGGCATCACCGACCGCGGCCGGTGGGCCAACCACGAAGTCTCGTTCGTCCGCCAGCTCTGGCACATGCTCGAGCTGGCGCGCGTGATCACGCTCGGCGCGCTCCGGCGCGACGAGAGCCGCGGCGCGCACTACAAGCCCGCGTTCCCCGAACGCGACGACGCGCGGTTCCTCAAGACCACCAGAGCGCTGTGGACGTCGGATGGCCCCGAGCTCTCCTACGAGCCGGTCGACGTCTCGCTCATCCCGCCGCGGCCGCGGAAGTACGACGTCGCGAGCGAGGCCCCGAAGAGCGGAGGGAAGTAGGCCGTGGACACCACGCAGAAGCGCTGGATCGACGTCCGGGTCAAGCGCCAGGACGGCCCGGACACGCCGCCCTACTGGCATGCCTTCCGCGTGCCGTGGAAGCCGAACCACAACGTGATCTCCGTGCTCATGGAGATCCGGCAGAACCCGGTGACCACGGCGGGTGAGCGCGTGCCCGCGCCGGCCTGGGAGGCCTCCTGTCTCGAAGAGGTGTGCGGCGCGTGCACGATGGTCATCAACGGCGGCGTGCGCCAGGCGTGCACCGCCCTGATCGACCACTACGAGCAGCCGATCACGCTCGAGCCGGCGAGCAAGTTCCCGGTGGTGCGCGACCTCATCGTCGACCGCCGTCGGATGTTCAACGCGCTCAAGCGCGTGAAGGCGTGGATCCCGGTCGACGGCACCTACGACCTCGGCCCCGGCCCGCGCATGGCGCCCGAGCTGCAAGAGCTGCGTTACGCGCTCTCGGAGTGCATCACGTGCGGCTGCTGCGTCGAGGTCTGCCCGCAGGTGCACCTCGAGGACGGCCCCGAGGGCTTCGTCGGCGCCGCGGCGATCGGCCAGACGCTGCTGCAGAACCTCCATCCGACCGGCGCGATGAACAAGGACGAGCGCCTCGGCGCGCTCATGGGCCCGGGCGGCATCGAGGGCTGCGGCAATGCGCAGAACTGCGTGCAGGCGTGTCCGAAGGAGCTGCCGCTCACGCACGCCATCGCCGAGATCGGGCGGCAGACGACGCTCAAGTGGTTCCGGGACGTGTTCCGTCGCTTCGAGCGCAAGGTGGGAGAGCCATGAACATCCACGAGCACCAGGCCAAGGAGCTGCTGCGCCGCTACGGCGTGGCGGTGCTCCAGGGCCGGGCCTGCTTCAGCGTCGACGAGGCCGCTGCGGCCGCCGAGCAGCTCGGCTTCCCGTGCGTCGTGAAGGCGCAGATCCACGCCGGTGGGCGCGGCAAGGCGGGCGGCGTCAAGGTGGTGAAGGACGCGGCCGCGGCGCGCGCGGTGGCGACGGAGCTGCTCGGCAAGACGCTGGTCACGCACCAGACCGGGCCGCAGGGGCGCGTCGTCCGCCGGCTCTTCGTCGAGCAGGGCTGCCAGATCGCGCGCGAGCTCTACCTCGGGATCGTCGTCGACCGCGCCGTCGGGCGGGTGACGGTGATGGCGTCGACCGAGGGCGGCGTCGAGATCGAGGAGGTCGCGGCGAAGACCCCGGAGAAGATCCTGCGGGAAGTCGTCGACCCGGTGGTCGGGCTGGCCGGCTACCAGGCGCGGCGGCTCGCCTTTGCCCTCGGCCTCGGCGCCAAGGAGCAGCTCGGCAAAGCGGTCGCGTTCTTCACGGCTCTCACGCGTGCGTTCGTCGAGATCGACGCCTCGCTGCTCGAGGTGAACCCGCTGGTCGTCACCGCGACCGGCGACGTCGTCGCGCTCGACGCGAAGATCAGCTTCGACGACAACGCCCTCTACCGCCACGCCGACGTGCGCGAGCTGCGCGACGCGTCCGAGGAGGACCCGCGCGAGACCGAGGCTGCCAAGCTCGACCTCTCGTACATCGCGCTCGACGGCAACATCGGCTGCATGGTGAACGGCGCCGGCCTCGCGATGGCGACGATGGACACCGTCAAGATGGCGGGCGGCAGCCCGGCCAACTTCCTCGACGTCGGCGGCGGCGCCAACGCGGAGAAGGTGAAGGCCGCGTTCAAGATCATCCTCTCCGACCAGGCGGTGCGGGCCATCTTCATCAACATCTTCGGCGGCATCCTGCGCTGCGACGTGCTCGCCGACGGCGTCGTGCAGGCGGCGCGGGAGGTCGGGCTCGGGGTGCCGCTGGTGGTGCGCATGGAAGGGACGAACGTCGACCAGGGCAAGAAGATCCTCGCCGACTCGGGGCTCGACATCATCACGGCGAGCGACATGCTCGACGGCGCGAAGAAGGCCGTCGCGGCGGCGGGGAGGGCGGCATGAGCGTCCTCGTCGGCAAGACCACGCGCGTCCTCACGCAGGGCATCACCGGGGCCACGGGTCAGCTCCACACGCGCCTCTGCCGCGAGTACGGCACGCAGATGGTCGCGGGCGTGACGCCGGGCCGCGGCGGCACCGACTTCGAGGGCATCCCGATCTTCGACACGGTCGCGCAGGCAGTGGCGGCCACGGGTGCCACCGCGTCGGTGATCTATGTCCCGCCGCCGGGCGCGGCGGACGCGATCCTCGAAGCCGCCGACGCCGGGCTCCCGCTCGTCGTCTGCATCACCGAGGGCGTGCCGGTGATGGACATGGTGCGCGTCAAGCGCGCGCTCGAGGGCCGGGCGACGCGTCTCATCGGGCCGAACTGCCCCGGCATCATCACGCCGGGCGAGTGCAAGATCGGCATCATGCCCGGGTACATCCACAAGCCCGGCCGCGTCGCGGTGGTCTCGCGCAGCGGCACGCTCACCTACGAGGCGGTCTATCAGCTCACGTGTCTCGGCATCGGTCAGTCGACGTGCATCGGCATCGGCGGCGACCCGATCATCGGCACCGGGTTCACGGACGCGCTGCGGCTCTTCCGGGACGACGCCGGCACCGATGCGATCATCATGATCGGGGAGATCGGCGGTTCGGCCGAGGAAGAGGCGGCGGCGTTCATCAAGGCGAGCGTCACCAAGCCGGTCGTCTCGTTCATCGCCGGCCAGACGGCGCCCAAGGGCAAGCGCATGGGCCACGCGGGTGCGATCATCGCCGGGGGCAAGGGGACCGCGGCCGAGAAGATCGCCGCGCTCCGGGACGCTGGCGTCCGCATCGCCCCGAGCCCGGCCGAGCTGGGCGTCACCATGCAGCAGTTCATGAAGGAGAAGAAGCTGATCCCATGACCGAGCGTACGTTCTTCATCGTCAAGCCGGACGCGGTGCAGAAGCGCGTCCTTGGGAAGGTCCTGGCCATGATCGAGGCGAGCGGCCTCGTGATCGTCGCCGGGCGGATGACACAGCTCACCGACGAGCAGGCCGGACGCTTCTACGCGGTGCACCGGGAGCGGCCGTTCTTCGGGGACCTCAAGGCGTTCATGACCTCGGGCCCCGTCTTCGTGGGCGTGCTCGAGGGCGAGAACGCGGTTGCTCGCTGGCGCGAGCTGATGGGCCCGACCGACTCGAAGAAGGCGCCCAAGGGCACGGTGCGCGGCGAGTTCGGGACCGACGTCGAGAAGAACGCCTCGCACGGCTCCGATGCGGCCGCCACTGCGCGCGCGGAGATATCGTTCTTCTTCCCGGGCCTCGAGCTGCCCGGCGTGACGGCGAACCCGTAGCCTCCGTGCTGACGCGCGGCGTTCGCACCGGGACGGTCTTCGGCCTCGCAGCCGTCGGCGCCGAGTTCGCGAGCGTCGCGTGGTTCGTGCTCCAGAACCGGATCACGCCGGGGCTGGAGCTGCTCGCGCGAGGCGTGCTGGCCTCGGCCATCTTGGGCGCGGTCCTCGGCGCGGCGGGTGCGCCGCTCCTCTCGCGGCGCGGCGGCCGCTTCTGGCACGTGCTCGCGCTCGCCGTCGCGTGGGCGGCGATCATGGTGCAGACGGGCCCGGCGGCGACATCCTTTCGCGTGATGGTCGCCTCGTACCCGGCGGTGGCGCTGGTCGTGCTGCTGATCGGGCGTGGCCTGCGCCGGCGGTGGCCGGGGGTGCCCGGGGTGCTCGGCCCGGCGCTGCTGCTGGCGGTGGTGGTGGGACCGACGGTGTGGCTCCGGCTCACGACCGCCGCGTCGCGCCCGACCGTCGTCGCGGCGGCGCCGGCGGGGGCGCCCGACGTCGTGGTGGTGGTGCTGGACACGGTGCGCGCCGACCACGTCTCGGCCTACGGCTACGCGCGCCCGACGACGCCGACGTTTGACGCGCTCGCGCAGAGCGGCGCGCTCTTTCTCGACGCCACCGCGCCGTCGACCTGGTCGCTGCCGTCGCACGCGTCGTTGTTCACCGGACTGTTCCCGTCGTCGCACGGGGCGCACGACGAGCACCGCTTCCTCGAGCCCGGGCCGCCGACGCTCGCCGAGGCGCTTGCCGCGGCCGGCTGGGACACCCGCTGCTTCACCGCCAACGCGTGGATCAGCGACAATCTGGGGCTCACCCGCGGCTTCGCGTGGCAGGACGAGGCCTGGCGCACGGGGGACGTCGGCCGCGCGTTCACGTCGACGTTCCGCTTTCTCGATTGGATTGGTCTCGGGCCCGCCGACAAGGGCGGCGCCCAGGTGGCCGCCAACTTCGAGGCCTGGACGGCGTCGCGGCCGGCGGGCGACCGGCCGGCGTTCGCCTTCCTCAACTTCATCGAGGCGCACTTCCCGTACCACCAGCTCCCGGATGCGTACCTCCGCCGCTTCACGCCGGCGCCGCGCGCGGAGCTGCGGGCGATGAGCCTGCGGCTGTTCGCCGCGCAGTTCGGCGGCGAGCCGCTCGATCCGGCGGAGGCCGCGGCTCCCGCCACCGCCATGTACGACGGCGGCGTGCTCTACGCCGACGCGCTCCTCGGCCGTGTGGTCGAGGCGCTGCGCCGGCGCGGGACGCTCGACCGCACGGTGCTCGTCGTGCTCGCCGACCATGGCGAGCTGCTCGGCGAGCGCGGCGAGTTCGGCCACGGCCACTCGCTCTTCGAGGCGGTCACGCACGTGCCGCTGCTCGTGCGCTTCCCGCCCCGCATCGCAGCCGGGGCGCGGGTGGGTACGCCGGTGTCGACCGTCGGCGTCTTCGCCACGGTGCTCGACCTGGTCGGCCTCGTGCCGGCGACGCGGCTGCAGGTGGGCTCGCTGGTGCCGGTCGTCGCGGGCGAGCCCGGCGGTGGGCCCGTCCTCTCCGAGCGGTTCGCGAACACGGTGCTGCACAGCGAGGAGAAGGCGGTGCATTCGCTGATGGTCGCCGACGAGCGCTACCGTTCCTATCGGTCGGGGACGTGGAAGCGGATCGAGACCGGCCGCCAGAAGACGACGTTCCTGTTCGATCTCGCGGCCGATCCCGGCGAGCAGCACGACCTCGCCGCGGCGCGGCCGGACGACCTCGAGCGGTTGAGCGCGGAGCTGGCGATGTGGCAGCGGGCGATCGGTCTCCCCGCGCTCGACGCCCCGCTCGGGAGCAGGGCGACGCCGGTGCTGGACCCCGCCGCCCGCGAGCGGCTGCGCGCGCTCGGCTACGCCGAGTGAGCGAACGGGCGCCGTCCCAACCGGGGCCTCAGGGACAGGCCGGGCCGGCGAACAGCGCGTAACTCTCGTCGTAGACCAGCGCGCAGGTGACCGAGCCCGAGACCGCGCCGCCGCTGAGCTGCGAGCCCCCCACCCGCGTCGTGAACCCGGCCGCAGTCGCAATCGATGCGGTGGTGCCGCGGACGGTGGAGCGGTCGACGGTCACGGTGTCGCTGGAGCCGTTCGTGTTGCGGATGCCGACGGACACCCCGGTGGCCCCGCCGCAGAGAAAGGTGTTCACGAGGCCGTCCATGATCGCGGCGCTGGAGTCGTCGTTCTGAATCCCGACGACGTCGCGGCCCGACGAGCAGCCGAGGATCGAGGAGCGCGTGAAGATCAGGCTAGACCCGTTCGTCTGGTCGACGCCGAACGTATCCCCGCTTCCGGTGCCCTGGCCGATCTCCATCGTCACGTCGAAGAGCTCGATGGACGAGCTGTCGTCGAGGATGGCGGTGGTATTCGTGGCCTGTGAGGCCGAGATGAAGAGATTCCGGTACGTGGCGTACGAGACGCCCGCGTTCAGGATGCCGACCGCGCAGGCCCCGGTGCCGCCGGCGCCGATCGTGAGGTCCGTGACCGTCGCCGCGGTTGCGCCCTTGACGGTGTAGCCGTCGATGCAGCTCGCGGCGGGGTCCGCCGTCAGGGTCGTGACGCCGATCCCGGAGCCGCGCACCGTGATGCCGGCCTTGAGCGTCACGCGACCCGAATACGTGCCGGGCCCGACGAGCACGAGATAGCGTGTGGCGGTCCCGGCGTCGGTGATCGAGTCGATCGCCCCCTGGACGGTCGTGAAGTCGCCGCCGCTCTCGGCTACGGTGACGACGCGGCCGAGGCGAGCGGCGAACGCGGTCGCGTCCTTGCCGTCGAGGGTATCGGCGTCGAGGCCGGAGCCACTTCCGTCGACGAGCTCGAGCTTCCGGAGCAGCTTGGTCGCCTGCTTGATCGCGCGGTGGGTTTGCCCGGCCAAAGGCGCGGCGAAGGCAATGCCCATGACCAGGGCCAGCACCATCCCCCGAGACGATTGCCGCACGGTGTCCTCCTCTCGTCGGCGCGCCAAGGCGCCGCGGCCTTCTATCACGCGGGCCCGCCACCGTGCGATCGGCGGTGGACCTACCGGGCGAGGAGTCCGAGGGTCAGGCCGAGCTGCCCCAGGTGGTAGGTCACCAGCACGGCGGCGTGTGCCCAGGACCACGGGCGCACGAAGCGGTCCCAGGCGAGGAGGGTGTCGGAGAGGAGGAAGAGGAGGGCGCCCACGGCGGCGATGCGCGGACCCGAGGCGATCGCGGAGGCGGTCATGAGGAGCAGCACGAGCGTGTAGGCCGTGGCCGCTGGGCGCAGCGCGCCCGGCGGGATGGCGCGCAGCACGCGCAGGTTCGCGGGCGCCGTGCAGGCGACGAGGGCCCCGAACCAGACCGCGCGGGTCGTCCAGGCGGCGTCGAACGTTGCGATGTAGGCCAGGTGGGCAACCAGGAACGCGCCCAGGCCGGCCGCGAACGCATCGAACGGCAGCATCAGAAAGACGTCGCCCGCGAGCGAGGCGGCCAGCGCGACCAGGAGGAGCCGCGGCGTGTCGGGCGCGAGGGCCGCGTAGGCGATCAGCGCCGCGAGCGTGGCGGGCTTGGCGACGTACTCGACGCGCCGCCAATGCCGGAGCGCCGCGATCCAGCACACGACGGCGAAGAAGAGGAAGTAGGCGAGGGCGGCAGGCACGAGGTCGCTGGCGTATCACGGTCGTGCGGGTGGGGGATAGACTCTAGTGATCGCCGGAGGGCGACCCCTCGTGGTGCGCGTGGCGCGTTCCGTGGGATGCAAGCGCGTCGGCGCTCTCGACGAAGTGGATGTAGTCCACGTACGCCTCGACGTACTCGCGCCCGGCCTCGACACTCGCGGCGGCGTGCTTCTTGCGGTCGAGCGCGAGGGCGAATCGCTTCTGGATTCCTTCGCCGATCGCTGCCGACACGTGGCGCGCCAGCTCCTTGGCCGACCCCGATCGCAATGCCTGGTCGGCGGCGGCGATTGCGGGATCCACGCTGCTGGGGGGCTTCAGCCCGGTGAAGGCCTCGCCTTCGCCCGCCCGGTGAATACGCACCAGTGTCTCGAAGAAATAGCGATCCGCGAGCAGCTTGGCGTCGTCCCCCTTGCTGCGAACCGCCATCGTCTGCGCGAAGACGCTTCGGATCGCGTCCTCGTGGTCCGCGGGCACCCACTTCAGGACCGGCGTGGGGTCGCCTTGCTCGAGGGCGACACGCGCGTCCTGGATCACGGGCCCCTCGAGTGAATCGCAATGGGCCCGGGCGTGATCAGGCAGGACACAGAGTGCGACGAGTGCTGCCATGACTGCGGCGCGGGTGACGACGTGACGTTTCATGATGGTTCTCCTCGGGGTGACGGTGGACGTTCGATCACGACCTGGTCTGTCCTGCTCCACGGGAGCCTACCCACAAGACGCTCCATGCGCGACACCGGCGTACGCCAGGACGCATCCGAAGGCGAGTGCCACCAGGCACCAACAGCGGACGAACGACGCCGGGCGGGCGAGCCACCACTCGACGAACCGTCGAAGACGCGCCGGGCCCGAGACGATCAATACCACGGCCCCGGTGAGCTCGAGCGCTCCGAGCAGGCGCACGGAGGCCGGGAAGCGACACGATGGTGCGGCCAGGACGAAGAGCGCTCCGAATCCGAGGCGAAGGGTGAGCGTCATCGGGAAGCTGGTGAGAGCGCGCCACCGGGCGAGGAGGATGGCCAACTGGCGTGGCATCGCGACGCCGAGCAGGCCGACTCCCGCGACGCCGAGGCCTGCGAGGGAAACCAAGATCGCCAGGTCCATCATCCTCACGCAGGACGAACGTCTCTCCGAGGAGCAACCGCCGGTCGGCCGACGAGACGCGAGGCCGCTCCCCACGCGTCGCCGAAGACGAGCTCGGACAGCGGCGTGCGGGTCCGCGGTGCGAGGTCGCTCTCCCGGTACTGCTCGGGAAGCGCGTCCGGGTCGGCAGCGTATCCGATGGCGAGGCCGGTCAAGGGCCGCACGTCCTCCGGGATGCGGTACAGCGCACGGGCTCGGTCGGGAAGGATGCCGCCCATCTGGTGGACGAACAACCCGCGGGACGTGGCTTCCACGGTCAGGCTCGCGCTGGCGAGGCCGAGGTCGTGGAGGGCCGTGGTGTTGGGCTTGCCGTTGCGGGCGAAGGTCAGGCGCGTGCAGCCGAGGGCGAGCACCGGCGCGGCTCCGGCCCAGGCCTGGTTCGCCTCGACCAGGCAGGAGAGCAGTCGGGCGAACTCCGCGGGAGTGGCCTTGGTCGCCAGGATGTAGCGCCACGGCTGCTCGTTGTACGAGGAGGCCGCCCAGCGGGCCGCTTCGAACAGCGAGCGGAGGTCGTCGTCGGAGACGGGCCGATCGGAGAACGCGTAGGGGCTCCAGCGCTGCGCGAGGAGCGCGTGGATCGGGTGGTCGGGGCGTGCCTGCTTCTGGGCGTGCATGGATGGGACCTCCCGTGGAATCTCCGTTGACGGACGAGGACCGTGTCTATTACCCATGTCGTAGTCGCATGCCATCCCAACCCCCCGTCATCGTCGTTCCCGGCATCACGGCGTCGGTCCTGGAGGATCGCTATCCGATCGAGCCGGAGGAGGTCTGGACCGCGGTCCTGCGCAAGGAGTTCGAGCGCATCACGCTGCATCCCGACGACCTGCGCTACGAGGCCGTCGAGCCCGCACGCATCGGTCCGCGCAACCCGCTCTCGCTCGCGTACGGAGACCTCGTCGAGGCCCTCCGCCACGACCTCACGAAACAGCGGGACAAGCCGACGCCCGTGTTCGCCTTCGGCTACGACTGGCGGCGCGACTGCCTCGACTCGGCCCGCCTCCTCGAGCCGATGATCGACGAGGTGCTCGGCCGCACGCGCCTGCTGCCTCACTACAAGAAGGATCCACCCGATCGCGTGGACCTCGTCGGACATTCGATGGGCGGGATCATCATCGCCGCGTACTTGCGCGCGAAGCAGACGGGCGATCTCGGCCTCGCGAAGGGAGACGCGCGCGTCCGGCGCGTCGTGACGATCGGGACGCCGTTTCGCGGCTCGATCGACGCGATCCACAAGGTTGCCACCGGCATGGGCTCGCTCACCGGCCCGGCCCCTCGCGATCGCGAGCGCGAAGCCGCGCGCGTGACGCCGGCGTTGTACCAGTTGCTCCCGTCGTTCGCCGGCGCGGTCACGTGGACCGGGACCGGCCAGCCCGTCGATCTCTTCGCGGTCGACAGCTGGCAGCCGTCGGTGCTCGCGACCATGAAGCAGTTCATCGGCCAGGTGAAGGCCGAGGTGGGCGCCGAGGATCTGCTCCAGGAGCTGCTCGGCCGGGCGCGACGGCTGATCGATGCCGTGAACTCGCTCGACCCGACCGACCCAACGATCCTTCCCAAGGGGGTGGACGGCTGGCTGCCGATCGCCGGCATCGACTGCAAGACGCTGCTCCGCGTCGAGGTCGAGCGCGACAGGGGCAAGCCGTGGTTCAAGCTGCTCGAGCCCGACAACCAGGGGCCGGAGAGCACCCAGACCGGCGACGGCACGGTGCCGTATCTCGGCGCCCGCTCCGGATTCCTCGCCGCCGAGCGGATGGTCTGCGTCACGCCGGCCGATCTGTCCATGTGGGAGGTCGGCGACATCGCGATGGCGAAGGCGGCCGGCTTCCACGCCACGCTGCCGAACGTGAACCTCGTGCAGCGGCTGACGATCCGCCACCTGCGCGAGGACTACGCCGCCGACTTCTGGGGTCGCCGCCCGCCCGATGCCACGGGCGCGCTCGCGTGGCCGACGTGGCTCACGCCGAAGGCGTGACCCGGCACTGCGGTGGAGCCGGCGAGGTCAGGCGGCATGTTGTGCGCCCCTCGAGCGCGAGAAGGCCTGGTGGGGTGGCCCGGGGTTGGCAAGCCGCAGACTGCCGCCGGACTCCAGGCCCTGCGCCGGCTCTACCTCCGCAAGTCGGACTGTCGCCCCTAATGCCGTTGTTACGCTCCCGATTCGAGAGATGACCCGTTGAGCACGAGCACGATCTTGCCTGTCACGCCTCCCTTCGCGAGCAACTCCTGGGCGCGTCTTGCCTCGGCAAGAGGAAATCGCTGCGCGATGAGCGGCTTGATCTTCTGCTGTCGAAGGAGCTCCAACAGGGCGATCCAATCCTGTCGGAACAAGTCTGGTTTCAGCCGTTTGAGCGTCTGGATGCTGTAGGGGACCACGCGTCTCCGGCCCGGGAGAAGCCAGCCGCCGGCGATGAACAACCCGAAGATGGCGGCTCCACGAAAGCGTTGACGACGACCTGGACGACCTGAAGCCAATCCCTCCCCACGTATCGAGGAGATGAGGCCATAGCCGACCACCGTCCCGCCAGGACGGAGAGCCTTGCGGGAATGCCAGAGGTGGGTGCCCCCGATGTGGTCGAAGACGACGTCCACGCCCTCGCTCGTGAGGCGGTGAACTTCTTCCACGAAGTCCTGGTGCTTGTAATCGATCGGGATACCGCCCAGGTCGGAAACGGTTGGCGCCCCTCGCGATGAGCAGGTGCCATACATCTGCAGCCCGGCGAGGCGCCCGAGCTGCAATAGCGCCGTGCCGACCCCGCCGGCCGCGCCGTGGATCAGCACGCGCTGGCCCGATCTGACCTCGACGGAACGATGCATCATCTGGTACGCCGTGACGTAATTCAGCCCCAGGCTGACGGCCTCGGCGGCGTCCAATCCGGATGGCACCGGAACCAGTTCACGTTGCGGCAGGCAGACGAACTCCGCGTACGCACCGTGGATCGGCAGCGCGGCAACGATCTGGCCTGGTTCGATTCCTGAGACGCCGTCGCCGAGGCGATCCACCACGCCAACGAGATCCCACCCCGGCGTGAATGGCACCGGGGGCGTTTCGGGATGAATGCCCTCGCGCGCCATGACGTCGGGCAGGGAGACCCCTGCGGCCAGCACTCGCACCCGCACTTCGCCATCCTTCGGCTCGGGCCACTCTTCTTCGACCACTCGAAGTGCGTCGGGTCCGCCGTAGTGAGTAACGATGATGCGCGTGTGTTTCACGGACCGTTTCCTCGCGCCCCTGGCGATCCTTCAGCGGTCGAGCGAGAACGTCTCGCACTCCGCGCTCGGTCACCGCCCGTGGCCGTGAACGTGCGGCTCCCCAGACTCGCGATCGATGTAGAACCGGAGACGCATTCCTCTGGCCTGTCGTCTCGCCGGGTTGGGCGGCTCACAGTTCATCGCTCGAACTTATCGCATCTGCGACGCGACGAGCACCGCCTTCATGGGCCCCTCCGATTCTCCGTCTAACGCATTGCCGATCAGCGGCCGGCCGAAGGACGGTCCGCTGCATCGGCTTGTTGGGCCGGACGGTCTCGAAGCCGCTTCAGAAACGGATCCGGGAGTTCCTGGGACGCGAGCCACCTCAACTCTTCTTCCAGCGTCATGCCCTCGATCTCTGCCGATATCTTGTCTCGAGCCGCGCGCATCATCGCGACCGCGTCGAACTTCTTCTCCACTTTACTCATCGGACAAGACCTCCCGTGGCGTCCGGATCTCGATCATCGGGTAGCCCTTGCGCAGGTTTACCGAGTTGTATCCGTGAATC
The DNA here is from genome assembly GCA_046327955.1 of Binatia bacterium. GTDB lineage: Bacteria > Desulfobacterota > Binatia > DP-6 > DP-6 > JAXLXP01. The sequence goes on from JAXLXP010000004.1 coordinate 313,287, forward strand.
CGTTGCAGATTGACGACGTGCTTGAAGTTCCAGCTCACCAGCACATCAACGCGGGCTACAGTCGCGATGGCGATATGCTGGGCGTCGGCCCGCATCCTGGTCGGGAGCACGCCCGCGGACAGGTACGCGTCTGCGAGGTCCCCTGCTTCGACGCCGAGCTGAAGCGTCTCGATATGCCCTATCGGCACTGAGGCAAGTCGCCTGCGGACCGCGGCGGGCGCCGCGGCCAGTTCCTGAACCGTGAGGCTGGACAAGACGAGGACACGCTCACCTCGGACGAAGCTCTCCATCAGTCGGAGGGAATGCTCCGCAAACTCTTCGTCCTCGCATCCGCCTAAGACCGAGGTGTCCGTGTATATCCGTAACCTCACGACTGCATCCTACCTCACGTCGCTGTCATCGCAGCTTGACTGCGAGCTCGGCGACAAGCCGATAGCCGCTCACTGGGACTTCTTCGCGAGTCGATCGAGAACGTCGTGAGCCGGTCGAGCGGCGTCAGGCTCGCGCCCGTAGGACGCGAGCCTCGCTTCGGCGACCTTCAAGTGGCTCTCCGGGGCGGGAAGTTCACCGGGGCGCTCCGCGATGCGGTCCCAGAGCGCTTGAAGGTAGCGGACCTGCTCCGCCTTCGTCAGCTCGCTGAAGCCCGGGGGTTCGGGGATCGGAAGACCTGCCATGGACTGTCTCCTTACCGCTGCTCGACTTGGCCTGCCACCACCAGCGAGGAGGCCAATGCCTGGGGGCTCAGCTGCCGCGGGCGCGCCTCGCGCGCGCGGCCCGCTGCATCGCCGGGTTGGGCGGCGACGATCTCAAGAGGCCAGCGCCTGCATGACAAGGCGGGGGTTAGTGGCGGCGACCTTGAGCAAGGCGCGAGCCGGGCCGACTGGACGCCGGCGTCCCTGTTCCCAGTTCTGCAGTGTCGCCACACTAACGCCGATCATCAGTGCGAACTCGGCCTGCGAGCGCCCGAGTCTATCGCGAATCCCCCGTACGTCCGCTGGCCCGATCTCGACCGTGCGCGCCGCCCGCCGGCGACCTCGTCGGATCTGACCAGCCTGCTTGATGCTCGCGGTGAGCCTCTCGAAGTCCTTCGTCTTCACTTGAACTCCTTGTTACCCATGTCCCCGGTTGCTCACTTGCAAGTTGACGCCGAGTTCATGTCGCACTGGACAAATGGGCGAGGAACTGATCAAGCAACCTAGTCGTGCCTGCCTCGCGCGCCGCGGCATCATACTCCCCCTGAAGGAAGAAGCCGTGCTCCGTGTAGGTTAGCGCCGTCCCTCCGGGAGCCTCTGCGAAGTCGACGCCAGCAAGGGAAACCGAGAAGGGCGTGCCAGCGACCTGCATGTCGAATGCGTAGATCAGGCGGAGATGCGGTTCGATAAGATGAAACCGCGCCGTGTAGATAGTCTCAATACCGTTCTCAAAGCGACCATGCGCGACCTCCGTGCCTCCGACGCGAAGATCAAGGGATCGGGCAATTTCGGTCCAGGCGGGTCCAACGAACCATCGCCTTCGATGTTCAAGCTTGGTCCATACGTCGTAAACCAAATCGCGGTGCAAAGGCACACGCCTGGTTATCGTGAGGGCGCCATGGTTCATAGATCAGACTCCTCCTGCTGATGCGGCGCTCGGCTATGTGTAGGGGATGTCCCGGAATCTGCTGAACGGCTGACCTGAAACCAGAGAGAGCGGCGGCTCCTTTCCCCGTCCTGTAAAGGACGGGTCACCACAACCGAGGGAAAGGAAGCCGCCATGAAGAGAAGTCGCCAGATCGTCCGCAGAGAAAGCCCCCGCCGCCCCGCCGGCCGTGAGCGTGCAGGTGCCGCTGCCGCTGATCGACGTGCTCGCTGACATGAAGACGTCGTTCTTCGGTCTCTGCCTGACCGCGGGCCAGCAGGTCTTCCAGGCGATGATGGAACAGGACCGAGAGCAACTCTGCGGGCCGAAGAATCTCCCGAATCCCGATCGGCGCGCCATCCGAGGGGGCAGTGCACCGAGTGAGGTCGTGCTCGGGGGGCGGCGCATCTCGATGCCCCGGCTTCCTCGGTCGACACCCAAAACCGGCCAATGATCGACACCTGAAAACCGGCCAATAGGCGGACGGCTCGGACGTTGAACGGACGATGGGGACTGGGGTCCCCTCGTCAGGATGGCCAACGTCTTGAGCGACACGAAACGACAGCAGGTCCTCGCCCTCGGCCGACTCGGCTGGCCGCTGCGGCGCATCGAAGACGAGACGGGCGTGCGCCGCGAGACGGCGAGCGCCTACTTGAAGGCCGCGGGGACCGCGGTGCGGCCGCCGGGCAGCTGGCTGGGGCCGACGACCACTCATCAAAACCGGCCAACGAGGTGTCGACCGACTCGGAGCCGGGATCGACGGCAAAACCGGCCAATGGGGTGTCGACCGACTCGGGGCCGCCGCCGTGCCCCCTGCGCCTGCCGGAGCCCGGCGGCGAGCACGCGTGAGCTGCACGCAGCTGATCACGGAGGCGCTCGCCGCGGCCGCAACGCCATGGCGATCTGGTGACCTGGTCGACCGCCACGGCTTCGCCGCTGGCTACGCGAGCGTCTCGCTTCGTCCATCGGCTGCGCGCGGTCGCGCCGCCCGGATGCCCATCCCGTGATCCGGACGGCGCCCGGCGAGGAAGCCCAGGTCGACTACGGCGACGGCGCCATGGTGCGCCACCCGCAGACCGGGAATACCGCGACGGCTCTTCGTCCTCACGCTCGGCTACAGCCGCAGTACGTCCGGCTGCTCACCTGGAAATCGAGCAGCCAGATCTGGGCCGAACTTCACGAGCGCGCGTTTCCGCTGGGCGGCGTCCCGCAGACGGTCGTCCTCGACAATCCCGCGAGGGCGTGCTCGCCGCGGACGTGTACGACCTGGACGCGTCAATCCCTCTACCGCGACGTGCTCGCGCACTACGGCGCCGCCTCCCGCAAGCGGTCCGCCATCCTGATCGCAAGGCGGAAAAGGTCGAAGCAGCGTCGGCCATGCGCAGAAGACGCGCTGCGCGTACGCCGAACTCGAGGACGCCGCCAGGTCGGCGCCGGCCTGATCCGGAGACGCGCTGGGCCGACACGCGCATCCACGGCAACGACGAAGCGGCAAGTGGCGGCGATGTTCGCCGAGGAGCAGCCCGCGCTGCGAGCGCTGCCGCTCACGCCGTTTCGCTACTACCAGCACGGGACGCGGACCGTGCATCTCGACGGCTGCGTCGAGGTCGACGGCGCGTACTACGGCGCCCGCCGGCTATCTCGGCCAGCGCCTCCCGGGTGCAGGCGGGATGGCCAGACCGTGCGCCTCCTCGATCCGGCGCACGGGGCAGCTCCTGCGCGAGCATCGCCGGCAGGCGCGCGGCCAGCACGCATTGCGGCCGCCGATCGCCCCGGCGGACGCCGCCCGATGTCCTCGCCGTCCTCGCGCGCGCGACTGGCGCGGGGCGGGCGATCGGCCTGCTCTGCGCGACGATCCATCAGCAGGACGGTGCCGCCGGCGTCCGCCGCATCCTCGGCGTCCTCGCTCGCCAGCACCACGGCGTGCCCGCCGTCGAGGCCGCGTGTGCCGCGGCACGGGACCTCGGCGTCCCGACCTATCGCTTCGTGCGCCGCTATGCCCCGAGCGGCGCGTCGCCGGCCCGCTCACGCTCACCCAGGTCGATCCGCTCATCCGTCAGTTCCTCACCGCGATCTCCTCGATCGTGCCGCGCCGAAGGAGACTCCGGAATGACGCCGCCCGAACTCGATCGCGCCCTCCGCCAGCTCCAGCGGCTTCCTCGGGGATGGCCGACGTCCTCAGCGCGGCTCCGCTGTCGCGCAGGCCGAGCGCCTCGCGCCACTCGATCTCGTCGCCACGCTCGTCAGCGATGAGCTCGTCCGGCGCCAAGATCACCGCCCGGTTGAATCCACCGCGCGCTTCCGCGATCCCGACAAGACCCTCGACACCTTCGATTTCGACTTCAACAAGAAGCTCCACCGGACGCTCGTCTTCGAGCTCGCGACCGGCCGCTTCATCGCCCAGCGCGAAGACGCGCTCTTCCTCGGCCCACCCGGCACCGGCAAGAGCCATCTCGCGCAGGCGATCGGCCATGCCGCCATCCAGCAGGGCTACCGCGTCCGCTACACCGGAGCCCACGGCCTCCCGGACGAGCCTGCCGAGGCCAGCGTCGACGGCACCTGCCGCGCGAAGATGACCGAGTCGCCATCGTCTCACTCCTCAACATCGACGGCCTCGGCATGCGGAAGCTCCCGGCCACCGCCGCCGAAGACCTCCCGAGCTCGTCATGCGCCGCTACGAGCGGGCCAGCACGCTCCTCACCTCCAACCGCCCGGTCGACGATTGGGGCAAGCTCCTCGGCGATACCGCCGCCGTGACGGCGCTCCTCGATCGGCTCCTCCACCACGCCCACGTCCTCAAGGCGGCCCGCGCAGCTGGCGGATGCGCCACCATGCCTTGCCCGCGGAGGGCGCTACGCAGTAAGAGCGATCATGACATCCGCGCCGTCGCCATTGGCCGGGTTTGACCCGTCGACCATTGGCCGGTTTTGAGGTGTCGACCGAGGGCTTCGAGCGCGCAGTACAGATCGCGCGAGCTCCACTTGCCGAGCTTCAGCTACGCCAGCGCCCACGACCCCCTCGACGCCTACACGCTCGAACAGATGGCCATTGGCGTCGCCACGCGGAAATATCGTCGCACGCTCGATCCGCTGCCGGGCCACGTGACTGAGCGAGCGATCTCGAAGAGCGCCGTGTCCTGCTGCTTCGTCGCCTTGCTCCAGCCACAAGCTCACGACGTGGATGGCGGCGCCCTCGATGGCCTGGACATCCGCGTCCTCTTCATCGACGGACTCCATTTCCGGGATCACGTGATTCTCCTGGTCCTGGCCTCGATTCGCACGGGGTGAAGCATGTGCTCGGCCTGCGGGAGGGGACGACGGAGAACGCGACAGTGTGCAGTGGATTGCTCGCCGATCTGCGGCAGAGAGGTCTCGATCTCGACCGCCCGGTGCTGTTCGTCATCGACGGCGGGATGCACCGGAAAGCGATCCGAGACTCGTGTGGGGACGGCCCTCGTCCATCGCTGCCACGTCCACAAGAGACGGAATGTCTTGAGCATCTGCCCGAAGCCATGCGCCTCGGGTGAAGAAGGCGATCAACGAAGCGCATGGCCTGGCCGATGCCGATCTCGCGCGGCGGCGTCTCGAGCAACTCGCTGCCGGTCTCCACCGCACGCACCCTGGAGCTGCCGCTTCCCTTCGAGAAGGACTCGACGAGACGCTGACCCTGCAACAGCTCGGCGTTCTGCGCCCTCTACCGCACACTGCGCCTCGACGAACGCGATCGAGAACCTCAACGGCCTGTCGGGCACTTCGTCCGCAACGTGCGACGATGGCGAGACGGCCACATGCGCTGGTCCGTTGATCGCTGCGGGCTCGAAGAGGCACGTCGAAGCTTCCGTCGCGTCCGTGGCTACACGGACATTCCGAAGCTGATCGCCGCACTCGATCGCCGAACTCTGGACACGAAGAAGGAGGTCGCGTAGACGCCCGTCAACCGAGCCGCCGCTCTCGACCGTTCAACAGAGAACGGGACGACCCCGCTATGTGCGACAGGGTGCTTTGCGGCCTAACGACCGGCAGTTGAGCGGCGCGCCGCACGCAGCGCTCGGCCATCATAAGCGAGTCACCAGCGCGTCTGCTCCAACTGTTTGTTAGGCCGACGGTACGGTCCGGGGACATAGGTAACACTTCAGTCCGGAGACATGGGTGACACTTTGAGGGGAGTGAGGGGGGATGTCCCGGAATCTGCTGAACGGCTGACCTGAAACCAGAGAGAGCGGCGGCTCCTTTCCCGTCCTGTAAAGGACGGGTCACCACAACCAAGGGAAAGGAAGCCGCCATGAAGAGAAGTCGCACAGGACTCCGCAGAGGAGAAAGCCCGCCGCCCCGCCGGCCGTGAGCGCAGGTGCCGCTGGCTGATCGACGTGCTCGCTGACATGAAGACGTCGTTCTTCGGTCTCTGCTCGACCGCGGGCCAGCAGGTCTTCTCCAGGCGATGATGGAACAGGACCGAGAGCAACTGTGCGCCGAAGAATCTCCCGAATCCCGATCGGCGCGCCATCCGAGGGGGCACCGAGGAGGGTCGCCGGGGGCGGCGCATCTCGATACCCCGGCTTCGAGCGCGGCAGTACAGACGGCAAGGAGCTCCACTTGCCGAGCTTCAGCTACGCCAGCGCCCACGACCCCCTCGACGCCTACACGCCGAACAGATGGCCATTGGCGTCGCCACGCGGAAATATCGTCGCACGCTCGATCCGCCAGCCGGGGCTACGGCCGAGCGAGCGATCTCGAAAGAGCGCCGTGTCCCGTCGCTTCGTCGCTCTCACCAGCCACAAGCTCACGACGTGGATGGCGGCGCCCCTCGATGGCCTGGACATCCGCGTCCTCTCATCGACGGACTCCATTTCCGGGATCACGTGATTCTCCGGTCCTGGGCCTCGATTGCACGGGGTGAAGCATGTGCTCGGCCTGCGGGAGGGGACGACGGAGAACGCGACAGTGTGCAAGGGATTGCTCGCGTCGATCTGCGGCAGAGAGGTCTCGGATTCGACCGCCTCCGGTGCTGTTCGTCATCGACGGCGGGACGGGACTTCGAAAGCGATCCGAGAGACGTGTGGGGACGTGGCCCTCGTCCATCGCTGCCACGTCCACAAGAGACGGAATGTCTTGGCGCATCTGCCCGGAAGCCATGGGCCTCGGCAGCGAAGGCGATCAACGAAGGCATGGCCTGGGCTGATGCCGATCTTCGCGCGGCGGCGTCTCGAGCAACTCGCCGCCGGTCTCCACCGCACGCACCCTGGAGCTGCCGCTTCCTTCGAGAAGGACTCGACGAGACGCTGACCCTGCAACAGCTCGGCGTCTCCAGCGCCCTCTACCGCACACTGCGCTCGACGAACGCGATCGAGAACCTCAACGGCCTCGTCGGGCACTTCGTCCGCAACGTGCGACGATGGCGAGACGGCTACATGCTGGTCCGCTGATCGCTGCGGGCTCGAAGAGGCACGTCGAAGCTTCCGTCGCGTCCGTGGCTACACGGACATTCCGAAGCTGATCGCCGCACTCGATCGCCGAACTCTGGACACGAAGAAGGAGGTCGCGTAGACGCCCGTCAACCGAGCCGACGCTCTCGACCGTTCAACAGAGAACGGGACGACCCCGAGTGAGGGCACCGCAGGAGGTGCCCGATGCCCTGGAGGGATGCGACACCCATGCAGCAACGGACCCTGTTCATCGCGGATCATCTGCGCGGCGCCCGCTCGGTGACCGAGCTCTGCGCCGAGTACGGCATCTCCCGCAAGACCGCCTACAAGTGGATCGATCGCTTCATTCGGCGCGGTCCCGCGGGCCTCGAGGATCGATCGCGCCGGCCCCACGCCACCCCGACCGCGACGCCCGCCCCGATCGTCGCCGCGTTGATCGCCTTGCGCCATCGGCATCCGACGTGGGGGCCGAAGAAGCTGGTGGCCTACCTGCAGCGCCGCCATCCCACGTGGACGCTGCCCGGGCGGTCGGTCACGGCCGCACTCCTCAAGCGTCGCGGATTGATCCGTCGTCGGACCCCGCGACGCGTGATCGGACATCCCGGTAAACCCAACGCGCTCATCCTCGCCCCGAATCACGTGTGGTGCGCGGACTTCAAAGGACAGTTCCGGATGGGCAACGGCCGCTACTGTTATCCGCTCACCGTCACCGACGGCTTCAGTCGGTATCTGCTGGGGTGCCGTGGGCTTCCGAGTACGGCCGTCCAGGGCGCCAAGCCCGTCTTTACCCGTCTCTTTCAGGAATACGGACTCCCGCAGTACATCCGCAGCGATAATGGGGTGCCGTTTGCGACCAATACCCTCGCGCGGCTCTCGCGGTTGTCGGCGTGGTGGGTGCGGCTCGGGATTCTTCCCCAGCTCATCGAGCCGGGACGCCCACAGCAGAACGGGCGCCATGAGCGCATGCACCGCCCGCTCAAGCAGGAAGCCACCAGGCCTCCCGCTCGCGCGATGGCCTCGCAGCAGCGGCGCTTCGATCGCTTCCGCCGCGAGTTCAACGACGAGCGCCCGCATGAAGCGCTCGACCAGCGCCCTCCCGCGGCGCTGTATGAGCCATCGCCCCGCGCGATGCCCACCAATCTGCCCCCGCTCGAATATCCGGATCGCTTCGAGGTGCGCTACGTCAGCGCCAATGGCGGCATTCGTTGGAACAAAGCCTGGGTCAATGTGTCGACCGTCTGCATCGGCGAGTACGTCGGCCTCGAAGAGATCGACGATGGCATCTGGAATGTGTACTTCGGCCGCCTGCAACTCGGCCGACTCTTGGAACGCTCGATGAAGATCGAGGACGCCTATGGGAGGCTTTATCGACACCGGCGACTGTTACCCATGTCCTCGGACTGATCTGTCACCCATGTCCTCACCCGCTCAGTTACGGTACTTGGCTTCCAAGTTCCTCACTCAGACCTCGTCGGCCTCAACAACCACCGCAAACGGGACTTCGATTGCATCGAAGTGTTTCTGCCCGCAACGCACCTTGTCCGCCTCTGCAGTGCGGAGCTTGAGGAAGTCCCGCGTGCCCTTGGTCTCGCGCACGAGGTAGAGGGCCGTACCATCGTGCTTGAGGATCGCCCAGTCGGGGTTGTACTTGCCGACCGGAGTGTCGACCTCGAACCAACCCGGCAGCTTCACGAAGAGCTTGATGTCGTCGCGCTCGTCGAGCTTCCTCGCGAACTCGCGCTCCACTTCTGACTCGTAGACCACGTATTCGTAGACGGACTTCCGCACGTGGAGCGCGGTGAGGTAGTTGACCAGCTCTTCGTTCTTGAAGAGGAGCATCTCCCAGGCCGCGTTGGGGCTCTCCGCCGGGATACGCTCGTACTTGATCCCATCGACGAGCAGGCGATGCAGCTCGTGCTTGAGGATCGACGCCACTTGATCGAGAAAACGCTGGGGGTTCTCGAACACCTCGGACAGACGCCCGGACTCATCGAGGATGCGCGCCAGCGTGGACCGCGTGAGCTCGGTTTCGTTCTGCAGGTATGCGAGCAGATCCGGCAGCGCATGCACCCCGTACGTCGGGCGTTCCTCGGCCACGGTCGTCGCACGGGTGCTCACGCCTGCCTTGCCGATCTGGACCTGGCCTGCCGCGACGAGGATCCGCGGCGCCACGATCTTCTCCATGCGTCGGATGGCGTCGACTGCGCGCCGGACAAGGGTGTCCGTCTCGAACTCGACGCGGTAGGTGGTCCGAGGCTTGATCCGCTCCCACAGCGCCTGGAACTCGGGGCTGAGGGTGACCTCCTTCTTGAGGCGGTTCACGCCCTCGTCCCGCTCCCGGCGGATGTGCCGCTCGATCTGGTAGCTGGCGAGGAGGTCCACGACGGCCGGGCCAAGGTCGCGCGCGGCTTCCTGCAGCTCCAGCCTGAAGTCCTTGCGCTTGGGGTCGAAGGCCGGTTGGATGCGGCTGTCGGCATCGAGCATCCCTTGCTCGACCAGCGACGCGCGGATCGCCTCTGCGGCGTCGCGCCCGATCGGCTGCTCCACGCCGTCCACGACGCGGGTCAGCTTGACGAACGCCGTGAACGGGACCTTGCCGAAGGTCACTCCGCACTCCTCCTCGTACTCGGTCTGGAGCGCGCGCGCGAAATCTTCGTAGCTCTCGTTCGCCATGACGTAGAGCTTGTTGACCGACTCGTCGAAGACGCGCACGCCGTGCTCGTCGACCGGCAGGCGAAGGCCTCGGCCGATCTCCTGGCGCTTCTTGACCGCGCTCTTCGTCTCGTTGAGCGTGCAGATCTGGAAAACGTTGGGGTTGTCCCAGCCCTCGCGCAGCGCGGAGTGGCTGAACAGGAAGCGCAGCGGCTCCTCCAACGACAGGAGCCGCTCCTTGTCCTTCATGATGAGGTTGTAGACCTCGTCGTCGGCCTGGGTGTCGCCCCGGGTGTCCCTGAGCACGCCCTTCCGGTCCTGCGCAAAGTAGCCGTCGTGCACGCGCTCGACCGGATCGGACAGCCAGGCCAACTCCCGATAGCGCTCGTCGCGGGCAAGCTCCGCCAGCGTCGCCTCGAAGGCGACGGCGAACTTCCCCTTCACCGGTTGGCCGTCCGCGCCGTAGTCGCGGTAGTTGGCCACACGGTCGATGAAGAAGAGCGAGAGCACCTTGAGGCCGCGCGCGCGAACCTGCAACTCCTTCTCCAGGTGCTTCTTGACCGTGTGCTTGATCTGCGCCCGCCAGACATCCTCGCGCAGGCCGCCGATCTCCTCGCCGAGCCGCAGCGTCCGCCCGTTCGCGAAGCGCAGCAACTCGCTTCCCGGCTCGGCGTTGATCTCGGCCACCTCGAAGCCGTCGCGATAGCAGGCACGCTCGCCCGAGAGGACGTGCAGGTCGGCCCCTTGCCGGACCGTGACGGACTTCTCCTTGGGGCCGCCGGAAGTCTGGACATGGATGCGCAGCTTGGCTTGGATCCTCGGCTGGTACTTGATCTGCTCGACCCGCACGAAGGCATCGTTGACAGCTCCTTCGGCCGTCGCGCTCGCCACCACGATCTGCTTGACCAGCTTCAGCTCGAACGCGCGCACCGGATCGAGGCGATAGACGAGGTTGTACGGATTGCGGTGCGTGGCCGAGTAGCGCAGGGTGCAGAGCGGGTTCAGCGCCTTGATCGCCTCCTGCGCCTTGTCGGTCGAGTCGACGCTCTGCGGCTCGTCGATGATCACGATGGGACGGGCCGCTTGCGCGAACTCGATCGGCTGGCGGCCGGAGAGCTTGTCGCTCTCCTTGTAGATGACGTTGCTCTTCTGCTCCTCGTCGGTCCCGGTGAAGTTCTTGCGGAAGGCGTCGATGTTGATGACCAGGATCTGCAGCGTGCTGCTCGTGGCGAACTGCCGCAGCCGGTTGACCTTCTTCGCGTCGTAGACGAAGTGCTCGAAGGCCAGGTTGTTGTAGAGGGCGCGGAAGTGCTCGGTCGTGATCTCGATATTCTTGAGCACGCCCTCGCGGATCGCCACGCTCGGCACCACGATCACGAACTTCTGGAAGCCGTAGCGGCGTGACAGCTCGAAGATCGTGCGCAGGTAGACGTAGGTCTTGCCGGTCCCCGTCTCCATTTCCACGGAGAAGTGTGGGCAGGCCCGGGCCTGGTTGGCCGGGACATCGAACATCTCCCAGGCCTCCGGCGGTGCGTCGGGGTCCGGCACCTCAATGTCGTTGCGGGTCTGGACCGCGCGCAGATTCGCGCGCAGCCGGTCCTCAGCGAGCAGCAGGCGGTTGCCGACGCCGAGCTCGGTACGGTCCTGCCCGGCGAAAAGACCGCCGAACTCGCCCAGCTTGATGACGGCGTATTCCGGCGCCCCCTGCGGCTGGCCGTCGAAGAGATCGGCGACGGCGGCCACCGCGTCGAGCTGGAAGCCCTGGTTGGGGTCGAACTGGATCCTCATCCGATGACTTCGTCAGGTCCCGACGCCGCTCGGGTCGCAGCCCCGACGGAGACAGGCATCTCGTTCCACACCTGTCCTTCGAGGGCCCGTCCGGCGCGCTTCTTGTTCGTGCCGCCCCACTGCTTGAAGAAGAACGGCACGCCGGCACGCTGGCACTGATCGCGCAGATCGGTGACCCACCCTGGCTCCATCGGCCGGGCTCCGGGGCCGGACTCGCCGCCAACGATGACCCAGTCGATTCCAGACAAGTCGAGTCCCGGCAGCGGTCCGACCAAGGGTTCGAGCGACAGGAACTTGACGTGCGCCCCCGTGCCTCGCAGGCGGTCGATGCGGCCCTCGTACTGCGCCGTCTCGACGCTCACCCCCATCCACACGTTGGGCGCCCACGGTAGTCGTGGGCTCAGCTCTTCCAGCCGCTCGGCACGCTTCGTCAGCACCTGGAACCGATGCCAGTGCGCCCGCATCATGACCTCGAACACCTCGCGCACGTACCCGAGCGGCACCCCCGGGTGGAAGAGGTCGCTCATCGAGTTCACGAAGATCGTCTGCGGCTTCTTCCAGCGCAGCGGCAGCTCCAGCATGTGCGGTTGCAGCGTCAGCTCGAAGCCGTTCGCGTAGTTCGGCTGCCCCATGGCCTGCAGGCGCTCCGCCATGCGCTCGGCGTAGCAGTGCTTGCAGCCCGGGCTGACCTTCGAGCAGCCCGTGACCGGGTTCCACGTGGATTCGGTCCACTCGATCCCGGAGCCCTGCGCCATCAGCTGACCTCCTTCAGTAGGTGGTTCGCGATCCGCAGCGCGATGTCCCTGCCCCGCGCGTTGCCGACCGCGAAGCAGAGCAAGTAGAGCGGGACCTTGCGCGAGTTGCGCAGGACAGCGGGCGCGGGCGCGATGCCTGCGAAGACGCTCTCGAGCCGCCGGAGGAAGTACTTGCCGATCGTCGCGGTGCTCGCCTTGACCACGCGCTCCTCCTCGCCGCCGAAGAGCGTCGGACTCGTCTCGATCGCGTAGAACTCGTCGTACCAGTCTCCCGTCCCGAGCAGGAGGTCGAGGCGCCGACGCCAGGGGCCGGGGATGTCGCCGGACTTAGTGAGCAGCCGGTTCACGCCGATGCCGAGCGGAAATAGGATCCAGAGGTCGATGGCCTGCGTTCGGGCGATCGCCTCGATCGTGGCCCACTCGACCTGCATGCCGTAGGGGTCGAGGAAGAGCACCGCCCGGCGCGTGCGCCAGTCCCCCGCACAAAGGCTCTGGATCTCCGCGTTTGCCTCGCCCTGTCGGATCTCGATGGAGCCCGCAAAAGCCGGGAAGTCCGTTCGCAGCTTCTCGAGCTGCGCGCAACGGTTCGCGCCGCGCTCGATGAACACGTAGCGGTCGAAGCGGGGATCGGTCGCGAGCGCGCGCCGCGCCGAGCCTTCGAGCAGGGCCTGCGGCTCTGCATGCGCGAGGTCCGGGAGCAACAGCGCGGAAGTGGTAGGGGCGCCCTCATCCTCGCGGCGGGCCCCGCGGTAGCCCGTGCCGGCGAAGGCATCGACGTAGAGCTTCTCGAAGGTCGTGTTCCTCAGGGCCGTCGTGTAGGCTCTCAGATAGCTGGCGACGATGTCGAGCTTGCGCTCGGTCCAGTCCCCGCCGAACCGTGGCTCCGAACCTCCTCGCTTCGTCCTCCGCGCCATGCTCACACCGTCCGGAAGCTGGTGACGCCCTTGGTCTTGAATATCTGCACGCCGTTGGTCTTGAGCTGGTCGTTGCCGGCGAAACCGGCGTCGAGGCAGACCACCCGCTCGGGCTTCCTCTCTGCCATCGCACGGATCAGCTCCAGCGTCAGCTCGCGCTCGAGGCAGAGGAACAGCGCCCCGCCCGCCACGCTGTGAACGCGCTTGCCGCCCAGCTCGAGGATCTCAACGGGCGTCGTGAGTGGGAAGCCGCTCTTGAGCAGCATCTCGTGGAGCAGGTCGTCCGGAGAGCGACCTTCGCGAATGTGGTCCACGTGCAGTTCGAGCTGCCGCGCGAGACCCTCGGCGTCCTTGGACCGATCCGCGTCCCAGGTGGTGAAGTTCGACTCGGCCAGCTTGAAGACGCGGAAGCCGCGGTCCGGCTTCTTGCCCCCGTCGAGATCGAGCTTACCCGCATCCTCGTCGTTGAGCTTCTTGATGACCCGGCGGACGCGCTCCTTGGTGATTTCGGCGATCGCCGGGTAGTCCTGGCGCCCCGTGGGCTCGGGTAGCTGGACGAGGATGAACTTGCGGTTGCCGCCGTCCTGCTTGTTCAGGTCGAGGACCGCATGGGCGGTGGTCCCCGAGCCAGCAAAGAAATCGAGAACGATCGCGTTGTCGTGCCCGTACTGGACCAGTTCCTTCAGAAGTGAAACCGGCTTGGGAAACGTGAATCCAGAGTCCCCCAAGCCAAGCTCCTGAAGCTCTTTGGTCCCGACCTGCGTATAGGGCCCGTCAAGAACAGAGAACGGCTTCGCTCCTCGCTCTTCGCCATTCTCGTCCTTCAGATACTGCTTGTAGTCAACTACCCACTTTCCCCGCCGCTTCCCGATCACCAACTCGTTGGCTGCCAACGCACGCTCCACACGCTCACGAGACCACTGCCATTGCTTCTCCGGCCAAATCTCCTCTCCTTGCCATTCGATAGGGAACCGAAGATTCGCTCGCTCATCCATGCTCGTCGTTGCCAATGGTTGCGTTCGGTAGGGTCCGCGGACGGCAACCTTCTCATCCTTGAACCTGTAGTACTTCAGGACTGCAGGGTCGTGCGGAAGCTCCAGGACGCCAACGGCTTCCTTGTGCGAGCATAGACGACGATATACTCATGCAGGCCGACGACGTGTTTGGTCTTGGCTCCGCCTCCGTAGGACTTCTTCCACGCAATGAGTGACAGGAGTTGTCGTCGTAGCCAAATACTTCATCGCGCAAGTGTCGCAGCGCGGGAGCTCGATGTCGTCAGTGCTAGAGAAGAAAGAGCCCATCGTCCTGCAGCAGATTCCTCTCGCCGGGTACAGCCGCGGGTACATCATGTTCATCCCACTTCCGGTGGAAGCGCCCATCCGTGTCGGTGTTCGTGCCGGAGCTTCCGCCCCTCGGCATCTACCTGCCCGGTGAACTCGAGAGTAGGTCCACCAGGCTCGGTGTAGTTGTCGGGATAGATGAAGTCCTTGCCGGTGTTGTAGGGCGGGTCGATGTAGGCTCATCTTGACCTTGCCGAGATACGACTTCTGCAGGAGCTTCAGCACCTCGAGGTTGTCGCCCTCGATGATCAGATTCTCGGTGGTGTCGAACTCGATGCTCTCCTCGCGGCACGGGCGCAGCGTTCCGAGGCTCGGGGCCTGGATCGTGCGGAAGCAGTCGGCCTTGCCCGGCCAGGTCATCCCGTAGCTCCTTGCCCGCGTCCACCGCCGCCGAGCGCGAGCTTCCAGCCGCTCGAGATGACCCTTGCCGCCCTCGGTGCGAACCTCGGGGAAGAGGCGCAGCAGCTCCTGTCGCCGCTCCTCGGCCACGTCATGCGAGCGCAGGTCGAGCTTCTCGGGCTCGGCGGTCTTCTCGGCCATCGGCTTCTCCCGTGTCATGTAAGCGACCAGCGTACAGCGGCTGCTCTGCTCCACCGTCTGCGGCAAGCTGCCGGCCCATTTCATCGAGGCGGCGTCTGTTCTGGCGGTCGAGGTCGCGCTCGCCTGGTCGAAGGCGCGCCAGACGTCGTCGCTTGCCTCCAGGACCCGCGCTTCGCGCTGGCGCTCGAGCTTGTCCGGCAACGTCGGCGCAGGCGGGCCGCCTTCTTGGCCGCCTTGAGCGACTCGTCCAGCTCGTCGAGCGTCGCCCTCAGCGAAGAGCGGCGATCCTCGGCCCAACGGTCGAGCTTGTCCATCTCCAGATCGAACCAGCGGCCGTTGCGGGCCGCAAGCTCCTCGAGCAGCTCGCGCTGGCGACGCGAGTGAGCCTCGGCGAGGCGTGCGGCGATCGGTTCGGGCACGCTGCACGCGCGCACGATCGACGCCGGCAAGTCGAAGAGGCGGCGGCACTGCGCCTCGTCGACGGCCTCGCCCGCATCGGTCACACCCGCGAGGAAGAGATGGTCCTCGGTCTCCATCGCGCTCACGCTCAGCCGCGCGCAGGCGAGCCAGCCCGTGCGGCCCATGAGCGGCTCGAGGACCGCGATCTTCTTGCCGCTGTCCCTGTAGTGGAAGGCAACCTCCGCCGGGGGCGTGCTCAGGCTGCGGCCGAGCGCGAGCACGCGCTGCGCCAGCGGGTGACCGACCCGGTAGGTGTTGGCCTCGTCGGTGCGCTTTCCCATCCGGTATGGGCCGGGATGTATGGTCTCGCCCGGGAAGGGGTTCGCGTGCAGCAGGAAGCTGAACGCGCCATCGTCGAACCGCGCGTGTTCACGCAGCAGGTGGCGGGTGAGACGCCACAAACGCTCGTTGAACCGGTCGAGCACGTCCTGGCTCTGGATGCGGACCTTCTCGACGACTTCCTGGTCGAAGTTGTCGAGCAGCTTCTCGCGTGCGTCGCGTTGGCCCAGCGCGATCTCATCCGCGAGCTCGCGCTGGAGCTGGTCGAACTCGAACTGTATCTGCTCCGGAGTCCGGCACTTCTGGTAGATCGCCGCGATCCGCTTCTCGAAGTCCACCCCGGATTCGACCGCGCCCAGCACCTCGTCGCTGGCGCCGAACACGCCGCTGAAGAGCCGAAACTTCTCGTCGAGCAGCTCGTAGACGCGCTGGTCGGCAGCGTTGGTCTTGTTGAGGAAGTTGACCACCACCACGTCGAACTTCTGGCCGTAGCGGTGGCACCGGCCGATGCGCTGCTCGATCCGCTGAGGGTTCCAGGGCAGGTCGTAGTTCACGACCAGGTTGCAGAACTGCAGGTTGATGCCCTCGGCGGCGGCCTCGGTGGCGATCAGGATGGCCGCCTCGTCGCGGAAGTGCTCGACCAGCGCGGCTCGCATGTCCGCGCTCGGCGAGCCGCTGATGCGATCGGTGCTCGCGTGCCGCGCGAGCCAGCTCTGGTAGATCGCCTTCGACCTCGGGTCGGTGTTCGTGCCGTTAAAGAGCATGACCCGGCCGGCGAACTCCGTCCGGTCGAGCAGCTCGAACAGGTAGGCCTGCGTGCGCCGCGATTCGGTGAAGATAACCGCCTTCTGCTGGAGTGCGGCCCCGCTCTCTGCCGCGCGCGCTTCGGCCGCCGCCGCGAAGCCGCGCCGCAGCGCGGTGAAAAGAACCTCGCCCTTGGAGTTCTTGACGATCGACTTGGCGAGGGCGTGGAACTCGCGCAGTTCGGCCATTTCGCGCTTCACCTCGCCGAGCTGCTCCGGCGTTAGCCGCGCCCGCTCGGCCGGGCTGCTGCCGTCTTCGTCCTCGTCCCACTCGTCGGCCAGCTCGTCGAGCGCTTCCCAATCCTCGGCGAGATCCTCGTGCGGAGTCGCAACGGCTTCGGCGGCTGCAGCCGCGGCTTGCAGACGCTGCGCCATGGCGTCGAGGGTGCCGGCGATGGCATAGGTCGAGGAGGCCAGCAGCTTGCGCAGGATCAGCGTGACGAGCTGGCGTTGGCTAGCCGGTAGGGCATGCAGCGTCTCCCGCTGCAGGTATCCAGAGACCAGGTCGTAGAGCCGCTGTTCCTCGGCGGTCGGAACGAACTCCTGCACCAGCGCGTGACGGTTGGTGTACTTCACGTACTCGAGCACGTGGCGCCGCAGCGTGCGCTTGCAGAGCGGCGCCAGGCGTTCCTTCAGCTCGGCGAAGTCGGCGTGGCCGCCGAGGCGCGCGAAGCGCGCCCGGAAGCTCTGCACGTCCCCGAAGGCGAAGTCGTCGATGATGCTGACCAGCCCGAAGAGCTCGAGCAGCGAGTTCTGCAACGGCGTCGCCGTGAGCAACACCTTCGGGAACCGGGCCACAGCCTGTTTGATCGCAGAAGCGATCTTGCTCGTGTTCTTGTAGACGTTGCGCAGTCGGTGAGCTTCGTCGATGACGACGAGGTCCCAAGGCGTCTGGCGCAGGTAGGGCTCCCTATTGCGCGCAAACTGGTAGGAGCAGAGCACGATCGCGTCCTGCTCGAACGGGTTCAGGCTGCCGCCGCGGATGGCCTCGTTGAAGCTCTTGGTCTCGAGGATCACCGCCGGCAGGTAGAACTTGTCCTCCAGCTCCTGGCTCCACTGCTTCCGCAAGTTGGCGGGGAGGATGACGAGCAGCCTCCGCTTGCGCTCGGCCCACTTCTGCGCGAGGAGCAGCCCGGCCTCGATGGTCTTTCCGAGGCCGACCTCATCGGCCAGGATCGCCCCCCTCGAGAACGGGCTCTGAAACGCGAAGAGCGCGGCTTCGACCTGGTGCGGGTTCAGGTCGACCTGGGCATTCGCGAGTACCGGCGCGAGCTTCTCGACGCTGTCCGACGCGCAGCGGCGGGTCAGCTCCTGGGCGAGGTACTTGGCGTGGAAGTCGGTCACCTCCATGGCGCGTAGGGTTGTGTGGTCCGCAATCGTGTTACTTCTCCGCTTCGCGAATGAACCAAGCCAGTGCGCATAACGACCGGGCCGATAACCTGCGGGACGCGCAGCGGCCCGGCAGGTTCATCGGCAAGTTAGGCGCTCTTCGCGGAGCGGACGGCTCTTCTCGGCGGGAGCGACACGAGCTTGCGGCGTCCCTGCTGCTCTTCTTCCTTCAGGTCGCGGCAGATCGCGTCCAGGTCGTAGCGTAGCTTCGCCGCATGCTGGTTGCGGGCGCGGCGCACCTCTTCGACAATCGGGTCCTTGCGCATGTTCAAGCTCCCATCAGTTCCTCCGGCGTACAGATCGCCGGCGCTTCACAGCCATTCGCAGCGCACACGGCTGCCACAGCTGCGCGAATCTCGGCGTTGGCGATGTGCTTGCAGTTCCAGGTCAGCAGGTACTCCATCCCATGTGCTGCGGCCAGCGCGACGTGAAGTGCATCCTCGGTCGCCTTCCTCGGAATCGCACCAACGTCGAGCAAAGCCTGCGCGATCTCTGCAGCCAACGGGGTGATCTCGAGAAGCGGCAGGGTTCTGAGAAGCGCCAGGCGCCGCGCCGCCGCGGTGCGATCACCCGCCCCGGCCTCGCGAACGACCAGCTGCGAACAGTGGAGGGCGAAGCGCTTCCGCCGCAGCCTCCACCAATCGCGCGTGATCTGTTGATGCGCCGCCACGATCGTGTCGCGGCTCGGGCGCGCGGCAAGGTAGCTCACGATCGTCGTCTCGACGTACAGGTTCGCCTTCATCTCTCCCCGCTCTATCCTCTACCGGAAGGCTCCCCGTGGCGCGTAACGGCGGGCGGCTCACCAGCGAGCGCCGCAGGCGGCCGACTGGTGCAGCCGCGGGTTGGACGGTCAGCCCAGCATTCTGAGGACTCGCTCCATCGCGTGCAACCCTTCCAGCAACTCATCGACGGGCGGGTCGGCGCCGTGCTTCAGCTTCACCCAGGCGTCGTTAGCAACCCCCGCACTGTTGATGATTGTCCGAAGCCGTTCATCGCCTGCCGCACTCGCTTCTTCGTTGAGCGACTGGATCACGACGCCGAGCGGCCGCCTTCCTAAATCCGTGCGCCCGGTGACCTCGCTTGCGAAGCTCTTGAGGCGCCCTTCGAATGCCTTGGCAGCCTTGTTGTACACACCGGCCACGTGCGAGCCGTTGTCACTCGCCAAGCCCATCCCCATCAGACGCTGGATGGCGCCCTGCACGTACACGAGCGGGTCAGCAACGATCATAGAGATAGTCCGTCAAGGGCGCTCGCAATCTCCTCGGCGGCCTTGCGGTATCTCGCGAGGTCCCCGCCGTAGGGGTCCGCTATTTCCCACTGCTCAAGACGCCGCGCACCCCGACTCTGTAAGCTCCCCCCGACGACCGCGCTCATGGCGACCACGATGTCGAACTCGTTAAGGTCCAGGTCATCGACGTCAGTCGAACTGTGCGATGAGATGTCGACGCCGCGCTCCTCCATGACCGTGACGGCGTTTCGGGCGGCGGGCAACCCCGGCCCACATTCGAGGCCGGCACTCCGGACCTCGACGGCACCAGCGAACTTGGCCGCAGCAAGTGCAGCCGCCATCGGACTGCGGCAGGTGTTGCCTGAGCAGACGAAAAGAAGCTTCACGGTGCCCCCTGCCTCAGATCCGTCCAACGTCTGGCCGGTCAGCCGCCGGCGGAGCCGGTCGGCTGCAGCGGCAGGTTGGGCGGTCCTTCCGTTGTCCGCAATATCTCCTCGAGTTCATCAAGAAGGTGGAACACTTCAGACCAGCTGTTCGCCCACCGATCATCCAAGGGCTCGCTCGGCTGACACATCGATCGAGACCGCGCGAGGATGTGATTCGCAATGTCGCAGACTCTACGAATCGACACCGAAGCACCGGATGGCGGTTCGTATCTTCCAGGAAACGGCGGTTCCGGCAGTCCGGCCCGATGGGCAACGAAGTGAGTGCAGGACAGTATTGCCCGCTGGAGCCTGGTACGCGCCGCGTAGGCAAGTTCTGGATCACGGGCAATCTCTCGCACCTTCTGAATCTTAGCTATGCACAGCTCAGCTTGCTTCATTCGCCTGAACCTCCAGCCCGGCTAGGAACAGATGCGCCCGCTCGGTCCACAATGCCAACATGTCCGGGGATGCTTCGGCCGTCACGCTCGGAGCCCCGTCCGCGACCTGGCGATGAAGATAGAGCTGTGGGAATTCCCGTGACAATCCCGAAGGAAGCCCCCAGGCATCAACCACCTGCTCGACGGGGCCGACGCGATCAAATCTTGGCCTGCCCAGTAGGTATGAACCGAGTATCCCGATCCGACGGATCAGTGCAGCCAGAGTCGCCAGCTCGAATCGGAGGAACGTGGGCTCTGGCAGTTCTGCTGCAATATCGTTCAGACTCTGGCGAAACGCACAGACGTCCCGACCTACCCGTCGATAGTTCGGAAGCCCAACTAGAATGTCTCGCAGGTCTCGGGCCGCCCTCGGCGACTCGGACAGCGGTCGCCCTTCGGTCTTCAGGTGGTGCAGGAAGAGCGAGCCGTAGGCTGCCATCTGCCGTAACTCTTCCCAGCTGTAGCGGCTGAGCGAAAGGCGGCGCCCGCTGTAGTGGCGAGACACGTCTTTCGGAACCTCTCCTTCGCCTAGCAAGAGGATATCCACGTCGCTCGATGCCTCTGCGTCACCGCGTGCCACAGACCCATAGAGCCAGACTGTCGGCTGCGGCTTCACCGCTGAAGGCTCCATCGAAACAAGTAGCTTGCGACCAGGCTCGCCCAGATCGCAGTCAGGACCACCTGAACGGCGGCAGCAACCCGAGCCAACACCGTTACGGCATTGATCTGCGACGCCAGAGCGCCCGCGAACGCGCTCTTCAAGCTGAATTCCAGCGCCGCAAGCCCGGGCGACTCCGACACTGGGACGCCAGCCAACGTAACGCCCGACAAGCCTCCTCCATCGAAGAAATAGGCTATCGGGAACACCAGGAGCGTTGCGAAGGCGAAGTTCCGTACCAACACCCAAAGGCGCTCACCGTAGCCGAACAGAATACGATTCACCACGCTCGCGACTAACCGAACACCCGTTACCGCCCGTGCGCGGACGTCAAAGTGGTCTCGGTACCACTTGGTCTTGCCGACGACAGCCGCCCAGCTGTTCGCTTCCCGAGCGCGCACTTCCAAGAGCCGGAAGCGGCGTGCGGCGTGGGAGTCGCCTAGCGACGCCGCCTCCCGGGCAAGGTTTCTGCAGAGATGCTCACGCAGATTCGGCTCCGACGGAAGATGGTGCTCCATGTCGTCGAAGGGAATGTAACAGCCGGAGAAACGTGTGTAGCGAAAATCGCACCCGGAGAACGATGCCTCCGGAAACTCGCAGTCTATGAAGCGACAACTCGAGAAGCTGCAACTTCGGATGTCGGCCTTGCGAAAGAAGCACGAGATGAAGACGCAGTTGACGAATCGCCCACCCTCGAGTCGCGCTTCTTTGAAGCTGATGTTGGCGAACGTGCAGTGCTCGTAGGCGAGGGACTTCATCACCATCGCGTCTAGGCGTTGCCCCCCGAACAACCGATCCGACGCTCGGAAGGGGGATTCGAGTCTTCCTTCGGGACGCCCCCAAAAGTAGGCCTCTCCTGTCACGAGGTGCTCCCCATCGTCAGATGCTCGATTCGCGTCGTGGTCTGCCCCTCACCGTAAGTTCGCCCCTCGCGGATACGCCCAACGATAATTGGACGGTTCCGTATAGCGCGGCCGTCTGCAGCATAGCGCGGAACCCCTCCGGGCCCGACTGCGCCGGTTGCGCCGTTCGATCAGCGTGTTGAGCCCGCTCACGGCTCGAACCTCCCGGGCGTTACACTGCGGCGCCGGTCAGTGTAGCCGGGCACCGGGGCGACGCCCGTACCCACCGCACCGCCGCCCGCCAGCAGGCGATCCGCCGGGCTGCGCACGGCCGACGGGCCCCGGTTCAGCACGTGGGTGTAGATCATGGTGGTCGAGACGTCGCGGTGGCCCAGCAGCTCCTGGACGGTACGGATGTCGTAGCCGTCCTCGAGCAGATGGGTCGCGAACGAATGTCGGAACGTGTGGCAGGAGGCGGGCTTGGTGACGCCGGCATCGCGGACGGCCTGTTTCACGGCGCGTTGCAGGACGGATTCGTGCAGGTGGTGGCGGCGCCGCTGCCCCGTCTCGGGGTGCAGGTAGGTGCGCGTCGCTGGAAAGACCCACTGCCAGCCCGGTGTGCGCCCGGCCTGCGGGTACTTTCGCCCGAGCGCCAACGGCAGCTCGACCCAGCCCGCACCCTCGCGGAGATCGGCCGCGTGCAGGCGGCGAACGCGGTCGAGCTGGCGAGAGAGCAGGTCGTGCGCGACGGCGGGGAGTAGCGCCACGCGATCCCGGTCGCCCTTGCCGCTGCGGATGACGAGGTGGTGCGCGGCAAAGTCGACGTCCTTCACTCGCAGCCGGGCACACTCGAGCAGCCGCAGGCCTGCGCCGTAGAGCAGGAGCGCCATCAGGCGCGGGGTTCCGCCGAGGCAATCGAGGATCGCCCCCACCTCGGCCCGCGAGAGCACGACCGGCAGACGAGCAGCCCGTTTGGCGTGGACGATCCCGTCGAGTCCCGCGACTGAAACGCCCAGGACCTGGCGATACAGGAAGAGCAGTGCGCCGAGCGCCTGGTTCTGCGTCGAGGCGCTCACCTGCCGGTCGACCGCGAGCCAGGTGAGGAACCGCCCGATCTCGGCCGGTCCCAGGTCGTCGGGATCGCCGTCACGATACCATCGTCGCCTACTCTCATCCTGGCAGGGAAGGCAAGGTCCGTGCCGCCCGCTCGCCGCCCCGCGCGCGCCCGCCACCGTGGCGTTTGCCGGGAACCGCCGCTAAGATCGCCCGATGGCGCCGCGGGACTTGACCGGCCTCTCGCTGGCCGAGATGGAGGCCTGGTGCGACGCGGTGGGTGAGCCGCGCTACCGGGCGGCGCAGGTGCTCGCCTGGGTGCACCGGCGGGCGGCCGCGCGGTTCGAGGACATGTCGAGCCTGCCGCGCGCGCTGCGCGAGCTGCTCGCCGAGGAGTTCACCCTCGGGCGGCTCGAGCCGGCCTTCGTCGCCGACGCCGCCGACGGGACGCGCAAGCTGCTCTTCCACCTCCCGGCGGGGGAGGGGACGCCGCGCGCGGCGGCGATCGAGAGCGTGCTGATCCCGCAGGTGGACCGCCCCGACGGCGCACGCGACCGGCTCACGCTCTGTATCTCGAGCCAGGCCGGCTGCGGCATGGGCTGCGGGTTCTGCGCGACGGCGCAGATGGGGCTCGTCCGCAACCTGCGCGCGGCGGAGATCGTCGGCCAGGTGCGGGCCGGGCAGGGGCTTGCCGCGCCCGCCGCCCTCACCAACGTCGTCCTGATGGGCATGGGCGAGCCCTTGGCGAACTACGACGCGGTGCGAACGGCGGTCGAGATCATGACCGCCGAGTGGGGGCTCGCGATCTCGCCGCGCCGGATCACGGTGTCGACCGTCGGCGTCGCGCCCGAGATCCCGCGCTTCATCGCCGAGACCCGCGTGAACCTCGCCATCTCGCTCCACGCCACGACCGACGCGCAGCGCGAACGCATCGTGCCGGTCAACCGCCGCTGGCCGCTCGCCGCGCTGCTGGAAGCCTGCCGCCAGGTTCCGCTCGCGCCCCGCAAGCGGATCACGTTCGAGTACGTCATGCTCGCCGGTGAGAACGACGCCGACGCCGACGCGCGCCGCCTGCTCGCGATCCTGCGCGGGCTGCGCGCGAAGGTGAACCTCATCCCCTTCAACCCGTTTCCCGGGGCCGCGTTCGCGCCGAGCCCCCGGGCCCGCATCCTCCGCTTCCAGACCGTGCTGCGCGACGGCGGTGTCAACGCGACCATCCGCGAGAGCCGGGGACGGGACATCCAGGCCGCCTGCGGGCAGCTCGCCGTGGCGCGTCCGGCGGCCTGACCGTGGGCGGCATCGGCGTCGTCGTCAATCCGCGCGCCCGCGCCAATCGCCGGGGCGCGGACGAGATCGCGCGCCGCATCGCGGCGGTGGTCGGTGCCGATGGTCTGGTGCGCGTGACCGCGTCGCTCGAGGCGCTCGCCGAGGTCGCGGGCGAGTTCCGCGCGCACGACATCGACATCCTCGCCCTCTGCGGCGGCGATGGCACCTTCCACTGTGCGCTCACCGCCTTTCACGCCGCCTATGGCTCGCAGCCGCTGCCGCCACTGCTGCCGCTGCGCGCGGGCACGATCAACTACATCGCCGACGCCACCGGCGGGCGCCGCGGCCGACCCGAGCAGGTGGTCGCGCGCGTGCTGCGCGATCATCGCCGCGGCCGGACCCACGTGACGACCGAGCGCGACCTCCTGCGCATCAACGGTCAGGAGTTGGGCTTCGTGCTCGGCTTCGGCACGGTCGTGAACTACCTGCGCGCCTACTACGCGCTCGACCGCCAGGGGCCGCGCGCGGCAGCGGGCCTGCTGTTCCGCCTGATCGCGTCGGCGATGCTGGGGACGCACATGGCGCGCGCGGTCGTGCAGCCGATCGACGCCGACGTCACGGTCGACGGGGAGCCGCTGCCGTTCCGCCAGTTCCGCCTCTTCCTGGCGGCCACGGTCGATCGCATCGCGCTCGGCTTCCGCCCGACGTACCTCGGCACGCGCAAGCGCGGCCACTTCCACGTCGTCGCCGGCCCGGCCGGCGCGCGCGACCTGATTCCGCGGATCGTGCGCTTCTACCGCGGCTTCCCGTCGGGGCTGCCGATGCTCTACGACAACCTCGGCCGCACGATGACGATCCAGTTCTTTCGCCCGACGCACTTCATGCTCGACGGCGACATCCTCCCGCCGGTGGAGCGCCTCGACGTCGACGTGCCGCTGCGGGTGACGCTCATCCGCTCGTGATCGGCTCGCACGCCCCAGGGGGCGCGTGCTAAGCGGCGGCGTGTGGGGATCGCGCGGAACCTCGCCGTTCGGGCCCGGTCGGTGCTGCAGCCGGGACGCCTGTCCTACCAGGACCGCTGTCGCGAGCTGATCCGGCGCCACGCGCCCGGGCGCACGCTGGCCGACGTCGGCTGCATGTGGAAGGTCGACGGCGCCTACGCGTTCCACGCGCTCGACTGCGGCGCCACGACGGTGACGGGCGTCGACATCGGCGCCGCGACCGACGCGTTCCGGCAGCGCAACGCGGCCGGCCGCGTCCGCTTCGTGCAGGGCGACGTGAACGACCCGGCGGTGATCGATGCGGTCGGTCCGACCGACGTCGTCTTCTGCTCCGGCGTCCTCTACCACGTCCCGAACCCGGTGCTGACGCTCGAGCGGCTGCGCTGCCTCACGGGCACGACGCTGATTCTCGGCTCGGCGACGATCCCGGAGCAGGCGGTGCCGCAGGCCGCGGTGTTCTACCCGCTGCTCGGCGCGGCGGCGCGCCGGCGGCTTTCGTACGTCACGCCGTGGCGAAAGATCGGCCTCGACTCCGCCTTCGACGCCGACGCCGGCTACGCCAACTGGTTCTGGGGCTTCACGCCGAGCTGCCTCGTGGCGATGGCGAAGGTCGCGGGCTTCACCGTGGTCGACTGCCACCGCTGGCGCCACGCGACCGTGCTCGTCTGCGGCTGACGGCCGGCCGCCGCTGCGTCTTGCACTGCGTGGCGATTTCCCTACAGTAGCCCGGCCGCGGCGGAGCCGCGGTCGAGGGGACCAGGCAGATGGCGGAACCGACGCTGGGCGTGATCGGAGGGAGCGGGCTCTACGAGCTGCCTGGGCTCGCCGACGTGGAGCGGGTGCGGCTGCGGACGCCGTTCGGCGACCCGTCCGACGAGTTCGTGGTCGGGCGACTGGGGGCGATGCGGCTCGCGTTCCTGCCGCGACACGCGCGCGGGCACAAGCTGCTGCCGAGCGAGCTGCCGTTTCGCGCCAACCTCCACGGCATGAAGCAGCTCGGCGCGCAGTGGGTGGTTGCGGTGAGCGCCGTCGGCAGCCTGCGCGAAGAGATCGCCCCCGGGCACGTCGTCGTGCCCGACCAGTTCATCGACCGCACGCGCGACCGCCAGCAGGAGAGCACCTTCTTCGGCGGTGGCGTGGTGGCGCACCTCCAGTTCGCCGATCCGACCTGTCCCGCGTTGTCGCGCGTGCTCGCGGCCGCCGCCCGCGCGGAGGGCGCCACCGTGCACGAGGGCGGCACGTACGTCTGCATGGAGGGGCCCGCCTTCTCGACCCGCGCGGAGTCGAACCTCTACCGCAGCTGGGGCGCGCACGTGATCGGCATGACCAACCTGCAGGAAGCGAAGCTCGCGCGCGAGGCCGAGATCTGCTTCGCGACGCTCGCGCTCGCCACCGACTACGACTGCTGGAACACGGCGCACGCCGACGTGCACATCGACGACATCCTGCGCGTGCTCGCGGGCAACGTCGAGCTCGCCAAGCGCACGGTGGCGCGCGTGGCCGGCGGGCTCCCGGGCCGCGACGGCTGCCCGTGTCCGCGCGCGCTCGAGCACGCGATCATCACCGACCGGGCGACGATTCCGGCCCAGGTGCGGCGCGATCTCCAACTCATCGCCGGGAGGTATCTGTGAGCATCGCCGTGGTCGGATCGGTCGCGTACGACACCATCGAGACGCCGGCCGGGCGTTCGGATCGGGAGCTGGGCGGGGCGGCCACGCACTTCGCGGTCGCGGCGTCCTTCTTCACCCGCGTCCACCTGATCGGGGTGGCGGGGGACGACTTCGCGTCGAGCGAGATCGACTACCTCGGCAGCCGCAACATCGACCTCGGCGGCCTCGAGCGGCGGGCGGGGAAGAGCCTCTCCTGGCACGGTCGCTACCACGAGGACATGAACGTCCGCGACACGGTCGCGTTCGACCCGGGCGTGTTCGCGGGTTTCGAGCCCACGCTCGGCGACGGGGCGCGAAGCGCGCCGTACGTCTTCCTCGGCGTCATCGACCCGGCGATCCAGGGGCGCGTGCTCGACCAGCTCGCCGCCCCGCGACTCGTCGGCCTCGACACGATCGAGCACTACATCGTCAACACGCGCCCCCCGCTCGTCGAGCTGCTCTCGCGCGTCGACCTCCTCATCATCAACGACGCCGAGGCGCGCATGCTCTCGGGCGAGAGCAACATGGTGCGGGCGGCGCGGGCGATCATCGGCATGGGGGCGCGCACCGTGCTCGTGAAGCGCGGCGAGTACGGCGCCATCCTGTTCTCGCCGAACTCGATCTTCGCCGTGCCCGCATACCCTCTCGAGCAGGTCTTCGACCCGACTGGCGCCGGCGACACGTTCGCGGGCGGGATGATGGGCTACCTCGCGGCGAGCGCCGATCACTCCGATGCGAATCTGCGGCGCGCGATCGTCTACGGCAGCGTGCTCGCGTCCTTCGTGGTCGAGGATTTCGGCGGCCGGCGGATGCGCGGGCTCACGCAGGACGACATCGAGCGGCGCTACCGTCAGTTCGTCGCGCTCACGGAGTTTTGACCACGACGGACCCCGCGCTGTCGATCGTCGTTCCGGTCTACGACGAGGTCGAGGCCGTGGACGCGCTCGTGCGCGAGCTGACGAGCGTGCTCGACGGCCTCGCGCAGCCGGCGGAGATCGTCTGCGTCGACGACGGCTCGACCGACGGGAGCTTCCAGAAGCTGCGGGCGCTGCGCGCGAGCGAGCCGCGGCTGGTCGTGCTGCGGCTCGCCCGCAACTACGGCCAGACCGCCGCGCTCGCCGCGGGGATCGAGGCCGCGCGGGGCGCGATCATCGTCACGATCGACGCCGACCTGCAGAACGACCCGCGCGACATCCCGCGGCTGGTCGCGGCGCTCACCGACGACGTCGACGTGGTGAACGGGTGGCGACAGGACCGCAAGGACCCGTTTCTCTCGCGCCGGTTCCCGTCGATGCTCGCCAACCGGCTCATCTCGTTGGTCACGGGTACGCGGCTGCACGACTACGGCTGTACGCTGCGCGTGATGCGGGCCGACATCGCCAAGGAGCTGCGGCTCTACGGCGAGATGCACCGCTTCATCCCGGCGCTCGCCTCGGACGTCGGCGCGCGCAGCGTCGAGGTTCCGGTCAACCACCGCCCGCGGACGACGGGCCGTTCGAAGTACGGCCTCTCGCGCACGCTGCGCGTCCTGCTCGACCTGCTCACGGTCAAGTTCCTGTCGGGCTTCTCGACACGGCCGATCCAGCTCTTCGGCCTGCTCGGGCTCGTCTGCGCGATCGCCGGCCTCGCGCTCACCGCCGAGCTCGGCTTCGAACGCATCGTCCTCGGCGTTCGCCTGGGCGGCCGGCCGATCGTGTTGCTCGCCATCCTGCTTGCTGTGGTGGGCATCCAGTTCGTGTCGATCGGGCTGCTCGGCGAGATGGTCGTGCGCACGTACCACGAGTCGCAGGGGAAGCCCGTCTACCGCATCCGCGACGTGTTGCGCTGAGGCACTTCCCGTTGACTTCCCGGGAGGCCGCCGGTATCCCTGCCCGGATATGAAAGTCTGCGTGGTGGGCACCGGCTATGTCGGGCTGGTGGCCGGCACCTGCTTTGCCGAGGGCGGCAACGACGTCATCTGCGTCGACAGCGTCGCCGAGAAGATCGACGCGCTCCGGCAGGGGAAGGTGCCCATCTACGAGCCCGGGCTGGAGGAGCTCATCCGCCGGAACGTCGCCGAGGGGCGCCTCGCCTTCTCGACCGACCTGCCCGCCGCCGTCCGCAAGAGCCTCGTCTGCTTCGTCGCCGTGGGGACGCCGTCGGGCGACGACGGGGCCGCCGACCTCTCGGCGGTGTGGGCGGTGGGCAAGGCGATCGCGCAGGCGATGGACGGTTACCGCGTCGTCGTCACGAAGAGCACCGTGCCGGTCGGCACGGCGGCCAAGCTGCGTGAGGTCGTGGCCGCCAACACGTCGCATCCGTTCGACGTCGTCTCCAATCCGGAGTTCATGAAGGAAGGCGCGGCGATCGAGGACTTCATGAAGCCCGACCGCGTGGTCATCGGCGGGACGAGCCAGCGCGCCCTCGACGTCATGCACCAGCTCTACGATCCCTTCGTGCGCACCGGCGCGCCGATCCTCACGATGGACAACGCCAGCGCGGAGATGACCAAGTACGCCGGCAACGCGCTGCTCGCGACGCGCATCTCGTTCATGAACGAGATCGCGAACCTCTGCGAGCGCGTCGGCGCCGACGTCGAGTTCGTCCGCCGCGGCATCGGGTACGATCGCCGCATCGGCCACCACTTCCTGTTTCCCGGCGTCGGCTACGGGGGCTCGTGCTTTCCGAAGGACGTGAAGGCGGTCATCCACACGGCGCACGAGAACGGGATGACGTTCCCCCTGCTGAACGCGGTGGAAGAGGTGAACGAGGCGCAGAAGCGTCGCCTGGTCGAGAAGATCGTCGCCGAGTTCGGCGCGAACCTGAAGGGCCGCAAGTTCGCCTGCTGGGGGCTCGCGTTCAAGCCCCGCACCGACGACATGCGCGAGGCCCCGTCGCTCACGATCGTGCAGGGACTGCTCGATCGCGGCGCCGAGGTCGCCGTCCACGACCCCGAGGCGCTGGCGGAGGCCCGCCGCCACTTCGGCGACCGCGTGAGCTATCACCGGACCAACTACGAGACCCTCGAGGGTGCCGACGCGCTGCTCATCGTCACGGAGTGGAGCGAATTCCGCCGCCCGGACTTCGCGCGCATGAAGCAGCTCATGAAGCGGCCGCTCATCTTCGACGGCCGCAACCTCTACGAGCCCGACGTGATGCGCGAGCAGGGGTTCGCGTACTTCCCTATTGGCCGGGCCATCGTCCGGCCGGCGGTGTAGGCGGTATGGCGCGCGTTCTCATCACTGGCGGCGCGGGATTCATCGGGTCCCACCTCTGCGAGCGCTTTCTTGCCGAGGGCGATCACGTCATCTGCGTCGACAACTTCCTCACCGGATCGCCCGACAACATCGCGCACCTGTTCGGACACGATCGCTTCACGTTCATCAAGCTGGACGTGACCACCTACATCTACGTTCCGGGCGAGCTCGACGCGATCCTCCACTTCGCCTCGCCGGCGAGCCCGGTCGACTACCTCGAGCTGCCCATTCCCACGCTCAAGGTCGGTTCGCTCGGGACGCACAAGGCCCTCGGGCTCGCCAAGGAGAAGAAAGCGCGCCTCCTGCTCGCCTCCACGTCCGAGTGCTACGGGGACCCGCTCGTCCACCCGCAGAACGAGGACTACTGGGGCAACGTCAATCCGATCGGCCCGCGCGGGGTGTACGACGAGGCCAAGCGGTTCGCGGAGGCCATGACGATGGCGTACCACCGCGCCCACGGCCTCCAGACGCGGATCGTGCGCATCTTCAACACCCACGGCCCGCGGATGCGCTTGAACGACGGCCGTGTCGTGCCGAACTTCATCGCCCAGGCGCTGCGGAACGAGCCGATCACGGTCTACGGCGATGGCTCGCAGACGCGGAGCTTCTGCTTCGTGTCCGATCTGGTCGAGGGCATCGTCCGGCTGCTGCGCTCGGACTACTCGAACCCCGTGAACATCGGCAATCCGACCGAGGTGACGATTCTGCAGTTCGCGGAGCGCATCCGGGCGCTCACCGGGTCGAAGAGCGAGATCGTCTTCCGGCCGCTGCCCGAGGACGACCCCAAGGTCCGCCAGCCCGACATCACGCGGGCGCGCAAGCTCCTCGGCTGGGAACCGAAGGTCGGCCTCGACGAGGGGCTGACGCGAACCATCGACTACTTTCGGCCGAAGGTGCTGCCGGGGGCATGAAGGTCCTGGTGACGGGGGGGGCGGGGTTCATCGGCTCCCACGTGGTGGACGGCTTCGTCGCGGCGGGCCACGAGGTGGTGGTGGTCGACAACCTCTCGACCGGGCACCGCGAGAACCTCAACCCGAAGGCGCGCTTCGTCGAGCTCGACATCACCGACCCGCGCCTCGGGGACGTCATCGCCGCGGAGCGGCCCGACGTGGTCGACCATCACGCCGCACAGATGGACGTGCGGCGGTCGGTGACGGACCCGGTGTTCGACGCGCGCACGAACATCCTCGGGACGATCGGGCTCCTCGAGGCCTCGCGCCGCGCCGGGGTGCGGCGCTTCATCTTCGTGTCGTCGGGTGGCGCGGTCTACGGCGAGCAGGAGACCTTCCCGGCACCGGAATCGCACCCGACCAACCCGGTGAGCCCGTACGGCGTGAGCAAGCGGTCGGGCGAGTTGTACGCGTACTTCTATCAGGCGGAGTACGGGCTGCCGTTCGTCGCGCTGCGCTACGCCAACGTCTACGGCCCGCGGCAGGATCCGCACGGTGAGGCCGGCGTGGTCGCGATCTTCGCGGGCCGCATGCTCCGCGACGAGGCGGTCACCGTGAACGGCGACGGCGGCCAGACGCGCGACTACGTCTACGTGGCCGACGTGGCGCGCGCGAACCTCCTCGCGCTCGAGAGCGGGGCGAGCGGCCCGGTCAACATCGGCACGGGGATCGAGACGGACGTGAATCAGCTCGCGCAGGGGCTGCTCGAGGCGGTGGGAAGCGGCTCCGAGGTCCGCCACGGTCCCGCCAAGCCGGGCGAGCAGCGGCGCAGTGTCGTCGACTGCCGGCGGGCGGCCGACGTCCTCGGCTGGCGACCGGAGGTTCCGCTGCGCGAAGGGCTGCGGCGCACGGTCGAGTTCTTCCGGGCGCGCGCCGCGCTGTGACCGGTGCCGTCAGTCTCGCCGCCGGCTGCCCAACGGCAGGAGCATCGGCACGCGTCGTTGGTAGCTCCGGTACTGCTCGCCGTGGAGGTACACGAGCGTCCGCTCCTCGATCTGGATGGCGATCAGCACGTACAGGGTCGTCACGCCCGCGAAGAGGAGATGCCCCTGACTCATCGTGGGGGTCGCCCAGAAGGCGATCAGGAACCCGAGCATGAGCGGGTGCCGCACCCAGCGGTAGAAGAGGCGCTCCCGAAACGTGGGAGGCTCGAGCGGGCGTCCCAGCGCATGGGAGACCGCCTGCTTCACGCCGAAGAGCTCGAAGTGGTCGATGAGGAACGTCGACACCAGCACCATCCCCCAACCGGCGAGCGAGGCGGCCGCGAGGACGCCGGCGGCCAGAGGGCTCTCGACGCGCCACACGGGCTCGGGCAGCGGCCGCCATTGCCAGGCCATGACCGCGAGGATCGCGGTCGAGAGCAGGACGAACGTGCTGCGCTCGACGGGCCACGGCACCCAGCGCGTCCAGACGTGCTTGAACGCGGGGCGCGCCATGATCGTGTGCTGCACGGCGAAGAGCCCGAGAAGCACGATGTTGGCAGCGACGGCCGCGCCGGTGGATGCGGCGGGTGTGCCGTCGTCGATGCCCTTCGGGACGACCCAGTTTCCGACGAAGCCGATCAGGTAGAGGAACGTACAGAAGAAGAAGAGGTAGGTGCCGGCGCCGTACAGTAGCGTCAGCGCTCGGGCGACGGTGCCCACCGGGCCCTGCGCCGCCCGCATCGCGGTTTCCGTTGGCATGGATGCGCCCCTCCCTTGCTCGCCAGCTTAGACCGCCGGGCGCCCTCCGCCGTCAACCCAAGAAACGCGCGGAGGGTGATTCCCCCGCGCCGGGCGAGCTTGCGGATCGTCGGAGCGGCCTCCATAAGTATCCCTCACCCCGCCCGTGGACACGACCCGCATCCGCAACTTCTCGATCATTGCCCACATCGACCACGGGAAGTCGACGCTCGCCGACCGCCTGCTCGAGCGCACCGGGGCCGTGTCGAAGCGCGAGATGGCCGCCCAGTTTCTCGACGACATGGACCTCGAGCGCGAGCGCGGCATCACGATCAAGGCGCGCTCGGTGCGGCTCACGTATCGAGCCCGCGACGGGAAGGACTACGTCCTCAACCTGATCGACACGCCCGGCCACGTCGACTTCACGTACGAGGTCTCGCGTAGCCTCGCCGCCTGCGAGGGGGCCGTCCTGGTCGTCGACGCGACGCAGGGCGTGCAGGCCCAGACGCTCGCGAACGTGTACCTCGCGCTCGAGCACGACCACGCGATCGTCCCGGTGCTGAACAAGATCGACCTGCCGTCGGCAGAGCCCGAGCGGGTGAAGCAGCAGATCGAAGACGTGATCGGCCTCGACGCGTCGGGGGCCATCGCCGCGAGCGCCAAGGAGGGCATCGGCACCGAGGACATCCTCGAGGCGATCGTGCAGGAGATTCCGCCGCCGAAGGGGAACCCGGACGACCCGCCGCGCGCGCTCGTCTTCGACTCCTGGTACGACCCCTACCACGGCGCGGTGGTGCTGGTGCGGGTGATGGACGGCACGCTCCGCAAGGGCCAGCGCATCCGGCTCATGGCGACCGGCAAAGAATTCCTGACGACGCGGCTCGCCGTGCTGGCGCCGCGCGCGGTCGACGTACCCGAGCTCGGGCCGGGCGAGGTCGGCATCCTCGCGGCGGCGATCAAGGAGGTCCAGGACACGAAGATCGGCGACACGGTGACCGACGCCGACCGGCCGGCGGCGGCGCCGCTGCCGGGCTTCAAGCCCGTCAAGCCGATGGTCTTCAGCGGCCTCTACCCAGCCGACTCCGCCGACTACGACCAGCTCCGCGACGCGATGGAGAAGCTGCGCCTGAACGACGCGTCGTTCTCGTACGAGCCCGAGACCTCGATCGCGCTCGGCTTCGGCTTCCGCTGCGGCTTTCTCGGGCTGCTGCACATGGAGATCGTCCAGGAGCGGCTCGAGCGCGAGTTCCACCTCGAGCTGATCACGACGTCCCCGACCGTGGCCTACCGCGTGGTGAAGACGGACGGCAGCGCCGAGGTCATCGACAGCCCGGCGAAGCTCCCGCCGCCGATCCGCATCGACCACATCGAAGAGCCGTACATCCGCGCGACGATTCACCTGCCGCAGGAGTTCCTCGGCAACGTGCTGGCCCTCTGCCAGGAGCGCCGCGGTGTGCAGAAGGACATGAAGTACCTGGGCGAGGCCCGCGTCATGCTGACCTACGAGCTGCCGCTCGCCGAGGTCGTGATGGACTTCTACGACAAGCTCAAGTCGGCCACGAAGGGGTACGCGTCGATGGACTACGAGTACCTCGACTTCCGTGCCTCGGATCTCGCGAAGCTCGACATTCTGCTGAACGGCGACCCGGTCGACGCGCTCTCCGCGATCGTGCACCGCGACAACGCCTACTATCGCGGCCGCGACCTCTGCGCGCGGCTGCGCGAGCTGATCCCGCGGCAGATGTTCGAGATCGCCATCCAGGCGGCGATCGGCGCCAAGGTCGTCGCGCGCGAGACCGTGAAGGCGGTGCGCAAGAACGTCACCGCCAAGTGCTACGGCGGGGACATCACCCGCAAGCGCAAGCTCCTCGAGAAGCAGAAGGAGGGCAAGAAGCGGATGAAGCAGGTGGGTCGGGTGGAGATCCCGCAGGAGGCCTTCCTCGCCGTGCTGAAGGGCGGCGGTGGCCAGTGATCGGCTCGTCGTCTAGGATGCGCGCCCATGGCTCCTGAGGCTCGTCCGACGGCGGCGTCCGTATCGGCGCCGGCCGTGCCACGCCGTAAGTCGACTGCCCGCGAGTACGTGGAGGCGCTGGGCACGGCGCTGCTGCTCGCGCTCGCGATCCGCACCTTCGTCGTGCAGGCGTTCAAGATCCCGTCGGAGTCGATGGTCCCGACCCTGCTGGTCGGCGACCACATCCTGGTGAACAAGTTCATCTACGGCCCGCGGATCGAGGTGCCGCTCACGCAGTGGTCGCTCGGCCGGCTTCCCGGATGGCGCAAGCCGCGCCCGGGGGACGTGGTGGTCTTCATCTGGCCCAAAGACCGCTCGAAAGACTTCATCAAGCGCGTGATCGCGGTCGAGGGGCAGACGATCGAGGTCCGCAACAACCAGGTCTACATCGACGGGCAGGCGTGGGACGATCCGCACGCCCGGTTCCAGAGCGATCCGGAGACGCGTTCGCGACTGGCGAGCCGCGCGCCGTGCGGGAGCCTGCCGCCGGGCGGGGGCGCCGACTGCGCGACCTACACGGTTCCACCCGGGCACGTGTTCGTCCTCGGCGACAACCGCGACAAGAGCTACGACTCACGCTTCTGGGGGCCGGTGCCGATCGAGGACATCAAGGGGCTCGCGCTCGTCATCTACTGGTCGTGGGACGGCGTCCTCGGGCGGTGGAGCCGCATCGGGCGGCTGGTCTCGTAGCGGGGCTGCCGCGGTCGGCGGGGACGGGGGCGGCCTCTCCGCTTCGCGCGCCCCGTCAGCCGAGAAGCTGCGCGAGCGCCGCGTTGAGCGCGTCGGGCTCCTCGAGGTGGGGGCTGTGGCCGCTCTGCTCGAAGACGGTGAGCGTGGCGCCGGGGATGTGCTTGGCGAGGTACTCGCCGCCGCGCAGCGGGAGCAGGTGATCGTGACGGCCGTGGAGGACCGCGGTCTTGACCTGCAGCTCGGCGAGCCAGGGGCGGGCGTCGAACGCCAGGACCGCCGCGAGACACGCCTCCGCGACGTGCGGCGGCGTCTTCTGGATCTGCGACTGCGCCCAGGCGACGTGGGCGGGCTCGACGCCCTCGCGGAAGAGCGTGACCGCGAGGGTGCGCGCGAAAGCGCGGAAGTCGCGTGCCACCGCCTGTTGGATCTCCGCCGAGGCGGCGGGGTCCGCGTCGGGGTTGGCCGGGTCCGCGAGCCCGCCTGGGGTCGTGCCGACGAGCGCGAGCGCGCTCACGTGGTCGCCGAGGCGGCGCGCCAGCTCCTGCGCGATCACGCCGCCCATCGACCAGCCGACGACCGCGATGCGGGGCACGCGCAGCGTGCGGACGAGCGCTTCGAGGTCGGTGGCCATCGCGCCGATCGTGAAGCCGGCGCGGGGCCGCGAGGACTCGCCGTGCCCGCGCAGGTCGACGGTGATGACGGTGTGACGATCGCGCAGCGCCTGCACTTGGCGATGCCAAAACGTGCGGTTGCACGTCCACCCGTGCACGAGGAGGACCGGAGTACCGCTGCCGGCGCGATCGTAGCGCAGCGTCGCGCCGCCATGGGTGACCGAGGGCATGCGGCGCTCTATCCCGCGCTCGACCGCCGCGCAAGGGTTTCGCCCCCGACCGTCGCGCCGCGGTCCGCGGTTGGCCCGTCAGCTCGCCTTCTGGAAGACGGCGTACACGCCGCACGGCTGGAACCGGCGGGCAGCGGCGGCCTCGGCTTCGTCCAGGTACGCCGCGAGCTCGGGCGCTTCGCGGCCGATCGCATTCAGGTCGAGGCGAAACGTCAGCGGAAACAGCGCTCCCGCCCGCCCCAGATGCAGCGAGGAAAACCGTGCTTCCGCGAGCGGCAGTATCTCGTCGGAGCGTACCGCGCAGAAGGGGCTGATCCATTCGGGCGCCGGACGCTCGATGCGGTCGGCGGTGCCACGAAAGCGCGGTGGCACGCGCTGCAGCACCTCGTTGATCACCTCCAGCCGCTCGGGCGCGAACTGCAGGCGTCGCTCACCGACGTAATCGTTGAACGCGAAGATCCCCCCGGGCCGGAGCGTCGCCTCGACCTCCGCGAAGAGGTGTTCGAGGTTGATCACGTGGTGCAGGCACCCGCAGGACCAGACGATGTCGTACGCCGCTCGCGGCAGGCGCACGAAGTTGAGGTCGGCCTGAATGAAGCGCACGTCGTGCCGCGGCCACGATATGCCGAAGCGACGGGTTCTCAGCGCATTGCGCACTTTCCGGATGACGGTCTCGCTGATCTCGTAGACGTCGAGCCGAGCGCCGGGCGCGTGCGACAGCCAGGCCGCCTCGTGCAGCGCCTCGTTGCACCCGAGCGCGGCGGCGCGGAGAAACGGGCCGCGCGCCATCAGATCGTCCAGCCAGTGCGTGTCCGCTCTCCCGGTGAGCAGCCGATTGCCGGCCTGCACGGCCCACGGCGGCGCGTCCTGCGTGAGCGATACGACGCTGAAGTCGGAGCGCCCCCAGAACTCCGCCTCGAGCCGCGCCTGCTGCGCGTAGCCCGCATCGCCCGGCGACACTCGTAGGGGCGCCGAGGGAGCGTGCGCGTCACGATCGGCGCGTCCGTCTCTCATGGTCCGGGCGACTTACCACACCCGCTTCGGACGGTGCGAGGCGTCGCCGGCGGGCGGTGGGCACGGGTTGACGTGGAGTTGGTGCGGTGCGCGCGCAAGGGTTGCGCGGCGCGCGCCGGCGGTGGTAGAGGGCGGACATGGTGCAGCCGGTCGCGATCGCCCGGTCCGGCGTCGGGGTCTCCGCCGCCTGCGCCGGGGGAGGGAGCTGAGCGGTGACGGGGAGCGGACGCGAACGCGGGCAGGGCGGATGGCGGCGCTGGGAGCCGGTGCTCGGCGCGTTCACCTGGCCGATGTCGTTGCGCATGGCGGCGGTCACGGAGGTTGGACCCGGGCAGCGCGTGCTCGACGTCGGCTGTGGCACGGGCGATCCGACGCTGCAGGTCGCGGTGCTGGTGGGACCGTATGGCCGGGTCCTCGGCGTCGACCTCGCCGAGGACATGCTCGCCGCCGGCCGTGAGCGCGCGGCGGCGCTCGGCCTCACGCACGTCGAGTTTCGCTGCGACGACGTGACCACCATGCCGCTCGAGCCGGAGTCGTTCGACGTCGTGCTGGGGCGCTGGAGCCTCATCTACGTCGCCGACCCGGTGGCGACGCCTCGCGCGCCTCCTGGGGGCGCTCGTGCCGGGCGGGCGCGTTGCGGTCGCGGGCTGGGCGCCGCCGCAATGGAACCCCGCGATGGCGATTCCGATGGAGGAGATCGCCCGCGTGCGGCCGCTCGCGACTCCGGCGCCGGGTGCCCCGGGACACTTCAACCTCTCGACCGACGGCGAGCTCGCGCGCGCGCTGCTCACGGCCGGCTTCCAAGCGGTCGCGCAGGAGCGCGTGCAGCTCTCGCTGCTCGTGCACGACGCCGACGAGTTCTGGGCGCTCACGATCGACACCGCCGGGCCCCTCGCGCCGGCCCTCGCGTCGCTCACCGACGCCGAACGCGTGCAGGTGGCGGCGGGCGTTCGCGAGCGCATCGCCCGCTTCCGCACCGGCGACGTGCTGCGCATCCCGGCGCAGGCGCAGCTCGCGTGGGGGCGCGCGTAGGCCCAGGGCGAGCGATGGCCGAGCGCCGGGCGTTCGCCGTCGCGGTGGTGCTGGCGGCGATGCTGCGCCTGGGCCTCGCCTGGCGCAGCGAGACGATCAGCGTCGACGGCGTTCAGTATCTCACCGCCGCGCAGCAGTTCGGGCAGGGCGCGTGGGCGAAGGGGCTCGGCTCGTTCTATCCGCCGGGCTACCCGCTCGCGGTCGCGGCGACGTATCCACTGGTCGGGGAGTGGGAGCGCGCCGGCCTCGCCGTGTCGGTGGTGGCAGGGGTGCTCGCGCTCTGGCCGCTCGCGGCGCTGACCCGGATGGCGGGCCTCGAAGGCCCGGCACTCGTGGCGGCGTTGATGGCCGGCGCGCTCGCCCCGTTTCCGGCGCGCTACGCGGCGAGCGTCCGCAGCGAGGCGCTGTACGGACTCCTGTTGCTGGCGGCGGTGTGGGCGGCGGCGGCCACGCGCGTCGGCGGTCGAGCGCGTCACGCCGTGGCGGCCGGGATGGCGGCAGGGCTCGCCTACCTGGTGCGCCCCGAGGGCCTCTTCCTCGTCGTGCCGCTCGCGGTGGGGCTCGGACGGCCGCGGCGCGCGGTGCTGCTGGTCGCCACCACCGCACTGGTCGCGCTTCCGTACGTCCTCTACCTCCGCCACGACACCGGCCGCTGGCTCGTCTCGCGCAAGGCGGCGAACGTGTTGAGCCTCGGCATCCAACAGGCGGTGGGCGAGGGAGGCGTGGTGTCGCAGCGGGCGAGCGACGCGACCTCGCTCGGCGACGTGCTCGCCAGCCGCCGCGACGTGCTCGCGCGCAAGCTCGCGCGTGATGGCGTGCGCACGTTCGTGGCGTTCGCCGACTGCCTGCACTGGGTGCCGGTGCCATTCGTGCTGCTCGGCATCGCGGGGGCGTGGCGCGCGCGGCGACCGCTCGAGCCGCTGCTGCACGCCGTCGTCTGGTTCTACGTCGCGTTCTTCGCGCTCGTGTACGTCGACCGGCGATTCTACACGGGGATCGTCCCACTCGCCCTGCTGTGGGGCGGAGCGGGCTTTGCTGCCGTGTGGAGTCGGCTCGCGCGCCGCGGACGCGTGTGGCCGGTCCTCGGCACGGCCGCGATCGTGGCGACGCTGCTCGGCAAGAACCTGCTCGTCGGCGACTCGTCGGGCTGGGTGCGCACGGCTGGGGCCGCGATCGCGCAAGCGGGGGGCGGGCGCAGCGTGGTCGCCGTACGCGACATCCGCGTCGCCTGGTACGCGGGCGCACGCTGGGCGGCGCTCGAGTTCCCGCTCGATGCGCAGCAGCTCCTGCCGCTCCTCGACGGCGGCGCGCAGTGGCTGGTCGTGACCGAGGGCGATCTCGCACCCGATGCCCGCGTCCTGCTCGAGAAGCACGGGTCGCGCGTGCGCGCCGCCGCCGCGGTGCCGCTCGGCCGAGGCCGCGGCGAGGCGCAGGTCTACCGGCTCGGGCCGCGGGAGTAGGGCGGCGTCGCCGCGATGGGAGTCCGCTCCGCTTGACTCGGCTCGCGGGCGGAGGGAAGCCGTCTCATGCGCCCAGGAGGAGTGTCGAGGTGACGTCAGTGCTGCACACGCCGGTCTGTGATCTGCTCGGCATCGAGGTCCCCATTCTGCTCGCCGGCATGGGCGGCGTGTCGATGGCGCCGCTGGTGGCGGCGGTCTCGAACGCGGGCGGGCTCGGCATCATGGGCGCGGCCAACCTCTCGCCCGACGACCTGCGGGCGGAGATCCGCCGCACCAAGGCGCTCACCACCAAGCCGTTCGCCGTCGACCTCCTCGCGCCGCTGCCGCAGATGATCCTGCCGTATCTCCCGGTGCTCTACGACGAGGGCATCCGCATCTTCGTGGCGGGCCTTGCGGTGCCCGAGAAGCAGGTCCCGGAGATGAAGCGCAACGGCCTCACGATCATGGTGATGACCGGCAAGGTCGCGCACGCCAAACGCGCGGAGGCCGCGGGCGCGGATCTCGTGGCAGCGCAAGGGACCGAGGCCGGTGGGCACACCGGCGAGATCGGCACGCTCGCGCTCGTCCCCCAGGTGGTCGATGCGGTGAAGATTCCCGTCATCGCCGCGGGTGGCATCGTCGACGGCCGCGGCATGGTGGCGGCGTTCGCCCTCGGCGCGCAGGGGATCATCGTCGGGACGCGCTTCGTCGCGACGCCGGAGGCCACGGCGGCGCGGCAGTACAAAGACGCCCTCGTGCACGCCGAACAGCACCAGACGATTCGCACGCGCTGCTACTCGGGCAAGCCGCTGCGCTCGCTCAAGAATCCCTACATCGCGCAGCAGGAGGCCAACCCGCAGGGGATCAAGCCCTTCCCCGAGCAGCTCCTGCTCTCCACGCAGCGCGACGTCATGGCCTTCTGGAATCCCGAGGTCGACGCCGAGACGATGTGCATGCCGGCCGGGCAGGGCGTCGGCGCGTTCCACGACCTCAAGCCCGCGGGCGAGGTCTTGCGTGAGATCGCGACGCAAGCCGAGGCGATCCTCCGCCGAGGGGTCGTCGCTTCCGCCACCCCGCCGGAGTAGCTCCGCCGGTCTTCTCCGAACTACTCGGTCGCCGCGGCCGGTTCGCAAGCCCCGGCGTGATCGAGCTGCACCCCGGCGCGCCGGCGCTCGCAGTCGTTCCCGTACGTCGCGCCGTCGCAGCCGCAGACCGGATGCCAGAGGTCGGGGCAGGCGTCGCCCACCGGGACGCAGCGGCCCTGGAGATCGGCGGCACCGCACATCCCCGGTGGCAGCTCGCAGACCTCGTGCTCGCCGCACGGCAGACCCGCGATGCCGCCGCAGCGCTTCGGGCACGGGCCGCGCGCCGCGACGCTCGCGCCGTGTGCGGCGGCGTCGCAGGCTCCCGGCGTCCGCGCGCAATCGGTGTCGTCGCCGCAGGTCGGCGGTAGGTGGCAGGCGAGGTTCTCGGGCGGGATCGGGCCGCAGTGCTCGACGCAGGCGCCTTCGTCGCAGGTGAAGTACTGCCCGCAGGTCGGGCACAGCATGGGGCAGCGGTCCTCGCTGCGGATCGCTGGATCGCGCTCGCAGTCGCAGACGTCGTCGCACGGGGCGCGACAGCCGTCG
Organism: Binatia bacterium; assembly: GCA_046327955.1. Classification (GTDB taxonomy): domain Bacteria; phylum Desulfobacterota; class Binatia; order DP-6; family DP-6; genus JAXLXP01. The sequence continues at coordinate 354,306 of JAXLXP010000004.1, forward strand.
GCGCACCCGTCGCCGTCGGTGTCGACGGGGCGGGTGCCGGGCAGGCACAGGATCGCGGGGCATTCGCACGCCCGGTCGGATGCGATTCGCACGCCGGCGGCCGCCGCGGCGCACGCGTTCGGATAGGTCTTCCCGTCGCAGCCACAGACCGGGTCGTGTTCGCGGGTGCAGGCCTCGGGGCGTGGCTGGCAGACGCCGGGCCCGTCGCAGCTCCCGGGACGCCCGACACACCACGACGTTTCGGGGCAGTCGTCGTTGCCGTGGCACACGGGCGGTGCCACGCACTCCCGGACCTCGGGCGGCACCGGGCCGCAGTGGGCGGTGCAGGACCCCTCCTCGCAGCGCCAGTAGTCGTCGCAGGTCGCGCAGTCGAGCGGACAGGGCTCGGGGAACCCGATCTCCGAGTTGCGGTAGCAGTCGCAGGCGTCGTGACAGGGGGCGGTGCACGCGTCGGGGCACCCGTCGCCGTCGGTGTCGACGGGGCGGGTGCCGGGTGAACACATGACGTCGGCGCACCCGCAGCGGCCGGCGTGGGCGGCGCTCACTCCGGCGGCCGCGGCCCGGCAGCGGTTCTCGTAGGTCGTACCGTCGCAGCCGCAGACGGGGGCGGACTCCTCGGTGCAGACGTCGGGACGCGCGACACAGGCCCCCGGCCCGTCGCAGTGTCCGGGGCGATGCGCGCAGAACTCGCCGGCGCCACAGTCGTCGGACGTCGCGCAGCGCGCCGCCGGATGGCACGCAGGGTCTTCGGCGCAGGCCGGGTTGCGATGACCGACGAAGCGGTGGCGGAACGGCGGCCGGCGTGCGCGCAGCACCCCCACGACGGTCGAGCAGGTGCCGTCGATCCGCGCCTTGAGGCGCAGACGGCCTGCGACACCCTGGCAGCCGTCCCACGCCGCACGCACGGTGGTCCCGCCGTGCCCCACGGCGACGCCAACGGGTGCGCCGGGGCACAGCCCCTCGAGCGCGGCGGCGCCGTCGCCGAGCGTGAGCGTGGTGCCCGCGCCGTCGCGCGCGAGGCCGCCGACGTCCTCGACGACGAACCGGCCGCCGGGACAGACGCGAGCGGCCGCGGTAGGGCGCGCGCTGGCGGCGAGAACGAGGGCGGTCAGAGTCCATGTGATGATCTGCTTCGTCATCGGAGCGTCCCCCGGCGCGGACTGTGCGACGACCCGCGGTCCGTCGTCAAGCCGCATCTGCGCTCCGACGAGGGTCGCAGCGTGTCTCCGACCAAGGTCGGAGCCCCAGCGCCGTCGGCATAGAAAGCTCCCTCAGCGGCGGGCGGTGACGAGTCGGTACGCGTCGCGGTAGATGTCGACGAAGGCGAGCAGCGTCGCCAGCACGACGGGTCCGAGGAAGACGCCGAGGAAGCCGTACTCCCGCACGCCGCCGAGCAGCGAGATGAGGAGCAGGAACGTGGGCAGCCGCGCGCGCCCGCCGATGAAGATCGGCTTGATGAAGTTGTCGACCGTGCTGACGACGAGGACGCCCCAGAGGACCAGGCCGAGGGCGCGTCCCGTCGCGCCGGACATCGCCAGGTAGGCCGCGACGCCGCTCCAGACGAACGCGGGGCCCGCGAGCGGCAGGAACGCGGCGAGCCCGGTGAGGAAGCCGAGAAAGACGCTCACCGAGATGCCGCCGATGAGCCAGTAGCCGAGGCCGGCGAGCAGTCCCTGCGTGACCGCGGTGACGACCAGGCTCTGCACGACCGCGGTGAGCGTGTCGGCGAGTCGGTGGAGGACGGCGTCGGTGTGCTCCTCCTGCATCGGGATCAGGCGGCGGATGGCGGCGGCCATCCGGTCGCCGTCGCGGAAGAAGAAGAAGAGCGCGACCAGCATGATGACGAGGTCGAGCACCGTGACGAGCACGTTGCGGGCGAGCCCGGTCGCCTGCCCGACGATCTGGCTCGAGACCCAGTTCGTGGCGCGCAGGAGGAGATCGGAGGGATCGACGGCGATGCGGTCCATCCAGGGCGCGGCGAGGGTCCACAGCGCCCCGAGCCGCGACCCGCGCAGCGACGCGAGCAGGCTCGTCACGCTCCCCTCGCGCACCGCCTGCTCGACCTGGGCATAGGCCGCGGTGGCCTGCCCGACGAGGATCGAGCCCAGGTAGATCGACGGCATGACGGCGCCCACGGTGACGGCGAGCACCAGGAGCCCGGCGGTCGCGCCACGCGATCCGCGCAGCCAGCGGGCGAGGCGCGTCGTCAGCGGGTAGAAGGTGAGCGCCAGAATCGCCGCCCACACGAGCGGCGCGAAGAAGCCCGCCAGGAAGAGGTAGAGCTGGTAGAGCAGGAATAGGAAGACCGCGAAGAAGAAGGCGGCGAAGAGCTGCTCCTGCGTCACGTGCCGGAGGTTCTATCGGCCGGCCCCGGGTCGCTACAAGTCCGGGAATCGCCTTGACTATCCTGGGGGCCCTTGGTACCAAACCGCCTTCTCGAAGGGGCGAGGCAGGCACGTAGCTCAGTGGGAGAGCGCTTCCTTGACACGGAAGAGGCCGGCGGTTCAATCCCGCCCGTGCCTATTCCCGACTCCTCGCCCCGCGTCGCCCCAACGGCGGTCGTGTAGCCACGCAATGGTAGAGATCGATGTCACCTTCGACGACGGCGCCTGTTTGCGCTTGCCCGCCGGCATCGGCGCGCTGGACGCGCTGCGAGCGCACGTCGCCCGGAGTGGCACCGGCCGCAAGGGCGTCGAGCGGGCGATCGCGGCCCGAGTCGACAGCGGGACCCCGCGCACCGTCGACCTCTCGCATCCGCTGACCTCCGACTGCCGGCTCGCGCCGGTGGCGCCCGAGTCCCCCGAGGGGCTCGAGGTGCTCCGGCACTCCTGCGCACACCTCATGGCGCAGGCGGTCAAGCGGCTCTTCCCGGACACCCAGGTCACGATCGGCCCGGTGATCGAGCACGGCTTCTACTACGACATCCGGCGCCCGGAGGGTTTCACGCCCGAGGACCTCGTCCGCATCGAGGAGACCATGCGGGCGATCGTCGGCGAGAATCACGCGGTCACGCGCGAAGAGGTCGCGCGCGAGGACGCGGTCCGGCTCTTTCGCGACCTGGGCGAGCACTACAAGGTCGAGATCATCGAGGGCTTGCCGGCGGGCGAGGTGGTCTCGGTCTATCGGCAGGGCGAGTTCATCGACCTCTGCCGCGGGCCGCACGTTCCGGCGACGGGTCGCATTCCGGCGTTCCGGCTCACGAGCGTTGCGGGCGCCTACTGGCGGGGCGACTCGCGCAACGAGATGCTCCAGCGCATCTACGGCACCGCGTGGGCCAACCAGAAGGACCTCGACGCCTACCTCCAGCGGCTGGAAGAGGCCAAGCTCCGTGACCATCGCCGTCTCGGCCAGGTGCTCGACCTCTACTCGCTGCACGCGATCGCCCCGGGCTCGCCGTTCTTCCATCCGCGCGGCGCGGTGGTCTACAACACGTTGGTCGAGTACATGCGGAGCCTCTACGGTCGCTACGGCTACACGGAGGTGATCACTCCGCTGATCTATCGGACCGAGCTCTGGAAGACCTCCGGACACTACGAGGCCTTCCACGACGACATGTTTCTCATGCGGATGGACGACGAGGAGTACGGCGTCAAGCCGATGAACTGCCCGGGGCACTGCTACCTCTTCCACACCCGCAAGCACTCCTACCGCGACCTCCCCGTTCGCTATGCCGATTTCAGCCGACTCCACCGCTTCGAGCCCTCGGGCACGCTGCAGGGCCTCACGCGCGTGCGCTCGATGGCGCAGGACGACGCGCACATCTACTGCACGCCCGAGCAGTTCGAGGGCGAGCTCGACCGCTTCGTCGAGATGGTGCGCGAGGTGTACGCGGCGTTCGGATTCGATCGGGTCGAGGTGACCTTGCAGACGCGTCCGGAGAAGTTCCTCGGCCGCGTCGAGCTCTGGGACGCGGCCGAGGCCGGCCTCGCGCGCGCGGCCGAGCGGGCGGGGTACGCCGTCACGGTGCTCCCGGGCGAGGGGGCGTTCTACGGCCCGAAGATCGGCTTCGACTTCCGCGACGTGCTCGAGCGCACCTGGACGCTCGCCACCGTGCAGGTCGACTGCGCCATGCCGGAGCGCTTCGGCCTCGCCTACGTCACCGCCGACGGCAGCGAGGCGACCCCGATGATGATCCACCGGGCGGTCCTGGGCTCCCTCGAGCGGTTCATCGCGATCCTGCTCGAGCACACCGCCGGGGGGCTGCCTCTGTGGCTGGCGCCGGAGCAGGTGCGCGTCCTGCCCGTCAGCGAAAAGGCCGCCGACTACGCCGCCCGGGTGGCCGCCGCGTGCCGGGCTGCGGGGCTGCGGGCCGAGGCCGACTTGCGTAACGAGAAGCTGAACTACAAGATTCGCGAGGCTCAGCTCATGAAGATCCCGGTGATGGCCGTCGTCGGCGAACGCGAAGCGCAGGCCGGTACGGTGGCGCCGCGCACCGCCGGGGCTGCCCAGGAGGCCGTCTCACTGGAGGCGTTCGTCGCCACGGTCGGCGCCGACGCCCGCATGCCCGGAGGTGTCGCATAGCGAAAATCGACGAGAAGGTTCGGGTGAACAACCAGATTCGCGCCCGCGAGGTCCGCGTCATCGACGTGGACGGGGCGCAGCTGGGGGTGATGCGCCCGGAGGACGCCCAGCGTATCGCCCAGTCGAAGGAGCTCGATCTGGTCGAGGTGGCCGGCCAGGCCACCCCGCCGGTCTGCCGGATCATGGACTACGGCAAGTACCGCTACCAGATGAAGAAGAAGGCGCAGGAGGGTCGCAAGAAGTCGGCAGCGAGCGTGCTCAAGGAGGTGAAGGTCGGCTCGCTCACGAGCGAGCACGACGTCGACTTCAAGGTCGGCCACATCCGCACGTTCCTCGGCGAGGGGCACCGCGTGAAGGTGACCGTCTTCTTCCGCGGGCGCCAGATCACCCACCCCGAGCTCGGCCGAGCCATGCTCGACCGCATCGCCCAGAAGGTCGCCGACGTCGCCACCGTCGACCAGTCGCCACGGATGGAAGGGCGGATGATGTCGATGATGCTGGTGGCGAAGTGACCTGAGTCAGGAAGGAAACCGGACCATGCCGAAGATCAAGACGAGCCGCGGCGCTGCGAAGCGCTTCAAGATGACCGGGACCGGCAAGGTGAAGCGCCGCAAGGGCTTCCTGCGCCACAACCTGTCGTGCAAGACCCGCAAACAGAAGCGCGGGCTCGGCCAGGGCGCGATCGTGGACAAGACCAACGAGCGCGCGATCAAGCACCTGCTGCCGTACCTGTAGGCCAGAAGAGAGGAGCATCCGACCATGCCACGCGCGAAGGGCGGCCCCAAAACACGCCGCCGTCACAAGAAGACGATGAAGCTCGCCAAGGGATTCGTGGGCGGGCGGCGCAAGACGTATCGCCAGGCGCGCGAGACGGTCGAGCGCGGGCTCACCTACGCCTACCGCGACCGCAAGCAGAAGAAGCGCGACCAGCGTTCGCTCTGGATCGTGCGGATCGGGGCGGCGGCGCGGGAGAACGGTCTCTCGTACAGCCGGCTGGTCGCGGGTCTCAAGGCGGCCGGGGTCGAGGTCGACCGCAAGATGCTGGCGGCGCTCGCGATCGACGACCCAGCGGCGTTCGGCCAGCTGGTCGGAGTGGCCCGCCCGCACGTCGCGGCAGCCACCGCCTGATTGCAGGCCGAGCTCGCAGGACTCCGGGAGGCGGCGATCGCGGACGTCGCCGCCTGCCGGGCGGTGGAGGCGGTCGAGGCGGTGCGGGTCCGCTATCTCGGGCGCAAGGGCTCGCTCAACGCCATCCTCCGGGGGCTGGGCGCGCTCGCGGCCGACGAGCGTCCCGCGATGGGAGCGCTCGCCAACGAGGTCAAGGCGGCGATCGAGGCCGCGCTCGCCGAGGCGGCGGAGCGTCTCGAACGCGAGGCCCTCGGCCGCCGACTCGCCGAGGAGCGCATCGACGTCACGCTGCCCGGGCGCGCCCGGCCGCGCGGCCACGTCCATCCGCTCCGCCTGGTCGAGGACCGGATCGTCGACATTTTCGTCTCGATGGGCTTTCGCGTCGCCGAGGGCCCCGAGATCGAGGACGACTTCCACAACTTCGGTGCGCTCAACTTCGAGCCCGACCATCCCGCGCGCGATACGCAGGACACGCTCTTCGTCGCCGCCGGTGAGGATACGCTGCTGCGCACGCACACGTCGCCCGTGCAGGTCCGCGTCATGCGCGCGCAGGCGCCGCCGCTGCGGGTGATCGTGCCGGGCACGGTCTACCGGCGCGACGAGCTCGACCCGACGCACTCCCCGATGTTCCAGCAGATCGAGGGCTTCATGGTCGACGAGCGCGTCAGCTTCGCCGACCTGAAGGGCGTGCTGGTCCACTTCCTGAAGCGCCTCTTCGGGCCCGAGACGGCGGTGCGCTTCCGGCCGAGCTTCTTCCCGTTCACGGAGCCGAGCGCCGAGGTCGACGTGTCGTGCTTCCGCTGTGGCACCGGGGCGCCGAACGCGACGTGCCGGATCTGCAAGGGCCGCGGCTGGCTCGAGGTGCTCGGTTCCGGGATGATCCACCCGAACGTGCTGCGCGCGGTCGGCTACGACCCCGAGGCGCTGCGCGGGTTCGCGTTCGGCATGGGGACCGACCGCCTCGCGCTCAGCCTCTTCGGCGTCGACGACCTGCGTCTCTTCTACGAGAACGACCTCCGCTTCCTCTCGCAGTTCGAGGTCTGAGCCGCGATGCGCGTCCCTCTCTCGTGGCTCGCCGAGTTCGTGTCGTGGAGCGAGACGCCCGCCGGGCTCGCCGGACGGCTCGAGATGGCGGGCCTCGGCGTCGAGGCCATCGAGGACACCGGCCGCCTCGACGCGCGCGTTCGCGTCGGACGGATCGTGGCGGTCGAGGCGCATGCGCAGGCCGACCGCCTGCGCGTGCTGCGCGTGGACGTCGGCGAGACCGAGCCGGTCACGATCGTCTCGGGTGCGCCGGGCCTCGCCGTGGGACAGCGGGTGGCCGTGGCCCTGCCGGGCGCCGTGCTTCCGGCCGGTACGGAGGTGCACGCGGCCGACCTGCGCGGCGTCCGTTCCACGGGCGTGGTGTGCTCGGAGGCCGAGCTCGGCCTCGGCGACGACGCGAATGCGGTCGTCGTGCTCGACGCCGACGCCGTCGTCGGGACCCCGCTGGTCGAGCTGCCCGGGGTCGCCGACACCGTGCTCGAGATCGAGGTCCCGCCGAACCGGGGCGATGGCCTCTCGAGCCTCGGCGTCGCGCGCGAGGTCGCCGCGCTCGACGGGGCGCGGGTGCGCCACCCGCGCCCGCGGGTCCGCGAGGCGGGGAGTCCACCGCGCAGGACGTGCAGGTCACGATCAGGCCCCCGATCTCTGCCCGCGGTACTCCGCCCGCATCGTGCGCGGTGTGACCATCGGGCCGTCGCCCCTGTGGCTGCGGTTGCGGCTGCGACGGGCCGGCATGCGCGCGATCAATGCCGTCGTCGACGCCACCAACTACGTGATGCTCGAGCGGGGGCAGCCGCTGCACGCGTTCGACTGGGAGCGGATCGCCGAGCGGGTGATTCGCGTGCGCCGGGCGGGGGCGGGCGAGCGTCTCGTGACCCTCGACGGCGTCGAGCGGACGTTGGGCGCGCAGGACCTCGTCATCGCGGACGGTCGCGGGCCGGTGGCACTCGCCGGCGTGATGGGCGGCGCACACGCGGAGGTGACGGCGACCACGCGCGTGCTGCTGCTCGAGAGCGCGTACTTCGCCCCGACGGCCGTGCGGCGCACCAGCCGCCGGCTCGGGCTCGGGTCGCAGGCCTCGTACCGGTTCGAGCGCCGCGTGGATCCGGCGATGGTTCCGGAGGCGCTCGACGCCGTGGCGACCCTCTGCGCGGCGCTCGCGGGTGGCCGGGTGGCCCCCGGTGCGGTCGACGTGGCGCCGGGACTGGCGTCGCTCGCCCCGGTGCCCGTGCGTGTGCGCCCCGGCCGGGTGACCTCGCTCCTCGGCGTGGCGGTGGCGCGCGCCGAGATGGCGCGGCGGCTGCGAGCGCTCGGCGCGCGCAGCCGGACGGAGGGCGATGCGCTCGTCGTCACGCCGCCGTCGTGGCGCAGCGACATGCGCATCGAGGCCGACGTGGTCGAAGAGATCGCGCGGGTCGGCGGGTACGAGGCCATCCCCGTGACGTTGCCCGAAGTGCCGATCACGCGCGGCGAGGAGTCCGCGGCGCGCGCGGAGGCGCGCCGGCTGCGGCGGCTGCTCGTAGGCGAGGGGCTGGTCGAGATGGTCACGCTGGCGTTCACGGACGCGGAGACCAACGTCCGGCTGCCCGGCTGGGTCGGGCGCGGGCTACGGCCGGTCGCGGTCCGCAACCCGCTGTCGTCCGAGACGGGCGAGCTGCGCCGCTCGCCGCTGGCGGGGCTGCTGCGAGCCCTGCGCACGAACGTCGACCGAGGGGCGGCCTTCGTGGGAGCGTTCGAGCTGGGCAAGGGCTACGGCCTCGACGCGGCGGGTCAGCGGCAGGAGCCCCGGGCCGTCGCGCTCGTGCTGTACGGGATCTGGCCGGCGATCGGCGTCGCCCGCGAGGGCGCGCCGGTCGACCTGCTCGACCTGAAGGGCGTCGTGGACAACGTGCTGGCGGGTGTCGGCGCCGGAGAGACACGTGTGCGCTGGGTGCCGAGCGCCGAGGCGACCTTCCTCCATCCGGGCAAGACGGCGACGATCGCAGTCGATGGCACCGCCGTCGGCATCGCCGGGGCGCTCCATCCCGAGCTTGCGCAGGCCCTCGATCTTGCTCAGGAAGTGTGGCTCGCGGAGCTTGACTTCGCGAGCCTCTCTCTTTATGTTCCGCGCCCGTTCCAATTGAGGCCGCTGCCGCGCTTCCCGGCCGTCACGCGGGATATCGCGGTCATCGTCGACGAGGCGTTTCTGGCCGATGCGATCCTCCAGGAGGTCCGGACGTTCGACGATGCGCGCATCGAGTCTGCGCGCCTCTTCGACTGCTACCGCGGGGCGCCGATCGCCGCGGGACGCAAGAGTCTCGCGTACACGATCGCGTACCGTGCCGCCGAACGCACGCTCACGGACGACGAGGTCAATGCCCTGCACGATCGCCTGCGCGCCCACCTCACGGCGCGCTTCGCGCTCGAGCTGCGCAGCTGAGGTCGCGCCATGACGATGACGAAGGCGGACATCGTCGAGCGCATCTACGACCGGGTGGGCTTCTCCAAGAAGGAAGCGACCGAGGTCGTCGAGGCGCTCTTCGAGACCGTGAAGGCGCGACTCGAAGGTGGCGAGAAAGTGAAGCTCTCCGGCTTCGGGAACTTCATCGTCCACGAGAAGCGCCCGCGCAAGGGGCGCAACCCGCAGACCGGCGAAGAGATCGTGATCTCGGGCCGCAAGGTGCTCACCTTCAAGGCGAGTCAGGTGCTCAAGAAGGTCATGAACGGGGACGAGGACGCCGACGGCAGCGGCCGGGCGCCCGGCGGAGCCGGGGGCGCATGAGCATCGAGGAGCTCCCCGACCGCCTCTACTTCCGCATCGGCGAGGTGGCGCGGCTCCTGGGCGTGAAGCCGTACGTGCTGCGCTACTGGGAAGCCGAGTTCAACCTGGTCCGTCCCGCCAAGACGAGCGCGCGGCACCGGCTCTATCGTCGCCGGGACCTCGAGGTGCTGCTCGAGATCCGGCGTCTCCTCTACACCGAGCGCTACACGATCGAGGGTGCCCGCCGCCGGCTGCGCGAGCCCGCGCGCGCGTCGAGCGACACGGTCCTGGCCGAGGTGCGCGCCGAGCTCACCGAGCTCCACCGCATGCTTGCCAGCGACCCCGCGCCGATCCCGACGCTCGGCCTGGTCAAGTAGCGTCCCGCTCCGCGCTGCCGCGTCAGCGAATCCCGCTCATGCGCTTCGTGCGCAGGTGCAGGCGGTAGACCTTCTTCTCGGTCGGGGTGGGCCGACCCGTGTCGTCGCGCTCGGCGAGCCGCTGGGCCTTCCAGCGCAGGAGCGAGCTGCGCAGCGCGTCCGGGTCGATGCCGAGCGTCTCGCAGACGTTGTTGAACGAGAACGGCCACTCCCAGTCGTCGGCCTTGATCCAGGCCTCGGACTCCTGCGAGAGCAAGCGTGGGTTCGAGCGCGGGTTGCGCAGGTGCTCCTGGAAGCAGCGGATGCCGTCCTCCAGCACGGCGAGCATGAGCGCCTTCTCGCCGGAGATGAAGCTGTCCTCGCGGTAGCCCTGGGTGAACTGCTCGGGGAGGACCAGGTCGGGCGAGAAGAGATCGGCCAGCGCCTCCGGGGTCCGAGGGCCCGAGGGAGCATCGGCCTGCAGGTTCTCGCGGATCTGTTCCTGGACCCGCTGGGGTCCCGCGTCGAGCTCGATCGCCGGTTCGTCTGCCACACGTGCCATCACAGTCCCCTCCTGTGCCGCCGATGTTGCAATGGTGGGGCCACCGTGCCGGGCCTGTCGTGGTGAAGAATTTGCCGGGCGCGGGCAGGGCGGTGGGTGTCGAGGACTCGACGGGGCGACGCCGTATTGACACTCGCGCGGCGCCATGGTGCGGACGAGTCAATCGGCTGACCGTGGCCGCGCCGCCCGGCCAAGCCCGCTGGATTTCTTCCTGACGGCAGCCGCGCGGGTGGCGGCACGCCGTGGGGGTGGGCGGTGGTGGCCGGCCGCCTTGACTGCCCGGAGCGTCGCGCCTAAAGAAGGCGATCGCGGCGGCATGGAACCGGGGTCGCCGTGGACAGTGCCCGGGGCGTGGCGCAGCCCGGTAGCGCACTCGCTTGGGGTGCGAGTGGTCGGCCGTTCAAATCGGCTCGCCCCGACTCTCTCGACGCCGCCGGGGCGGCGGCGTGCAGTTGCAGCGCCGCCGCCTTGGTGGCACCCTGCGCCGAGCCCATGGATGTCGCGCCGCTGATCCTCGTGTCGAACGACGACGGCATCCACTCGGAGGGCCTGGCGGCGCTGGCGGGCGCCCTCGCGCATCTCGGCGAGATCGTGGTCGTCGCCCCGGATCGCGAACAGAGCGCGGCGAGCCATGCGCTCACGCTCCATCGCCCGTTGCGGGTGTACGAGCAGGGGCCGGGTCGCTTCGCGATCGATGGGACGCCCACCGACTGCGTCAACCTCGCGGTGAACGGCATCCTGACGCGGCGGCCCGCGCTGGTCGTCGCCGGCATCAACAAGGGGGCGAACCTCGGCGACGACGTCACGTACTCGGGCACCGTCTCCGCGGCAATGGAGGGCACGCTGCTCGGCATCCCGTCGATCGCGGTCTCGCTGGTGGGGCGCAACGAGTTCCAGTTCACGGCGGCCGCGGCCTTCGGGGCGCGCATCGCCGAGTGGGTGCGCCGCCACGGCCTGCCGCCCGACACGCTGCTCAACGTGAACGTGCCGCCCGTGGGCGACGGGCGCACGCCGCACGGCGTGGCGCTCACGCGCATGGGCCGGCGCCGCTACGGCGACGCGATCGTCGAGAAGCTCGACCCGCGCGGTCGGAAGTACTACTGGATCGGCGGCGCGGAGCTCGACTTCGTACCCGAGGAGGGCACGGACTTCCACGCCGTGAGCCAGGGGATGATCTCCGTGACACCGATCCACCTCGATCTCACCGCCTACCGGTCCTTCGACGCGCTGGCCGGCATCGGTCGTGCCTGGCCCTGAGCCCGGGAGCACATGGATTTCGAGCGCGCCCGTCGGCAGATGGTCACCGAGCAGCTCGAGGCCCGCGGGCTCGTCGATCCGCACGTGCTGGCGGCGATGGCGTGCGTACCGCGGCACCGCTTCGTCGGGCCGTCGCTGATCGAGCGGGCGTACGAGGACCTGCCGCTGCCGATCGGCCTGCAGCAGACGATCTCGCAGCCGTACATGGTCGGGCTCATGACGGCGGCGCTCGAGCTCACCACCGCCGGCGATCGTGTCCTCGAGGTCGGGACCGGCTCCGGCTATCAGGCCGCCGTGCTCGCGGCGCTGGGCGCGCAGGTGACGACGGTCGAGCGCATCCCCGAGCTCGCCGCCCGTGCGCGGGCGACGCTCGACGCGCTCGGGCTCGCGGAGCGCGTGACGGTCGTCGAGGGCGACGGCACGCTCGGGTGGCCGCCGTGGGCGCCGTACGACGCCATCGTGGTGACGGCTGGCGGCCCCGGCATCCCGCGGCCGCTTCTCCGGCAGCTCGGACCGGGCGGGCGGCTCGTGGTTCCGGTCGGCGACGAGGAGCGGCAGGAGCTCGTGCGGCTGCGCTACCGTGACGGGCGGTTGGTCGAGGAGTGTCTCGGGGGCTGCCGCTTCGTCAAGCTGCGCGGGCGGCATGGCTGGGAAGACGGGTAGGAGGGGCCGTGCGGGCGTGTGGTGGGTGGGTCGTGGTCATTGGGGCGCTCGTGCTCGCGGGATGCGGTGGGCCGGCCGGGTTGCGCCATCGCGTGCGATCCGGAGAGAACCTCTTCCGGATCGGGAAGGCGTACGGGGTGGCGTACCAGGAGCTGGCGCGCGTCAACCAGCTCGCCGACCCCAACCGCATCGAGGTGGGCGACGTGATCGTCATCCCGCACGCGACGCGAGAGCTGCCGGTCGAGGTGATCACGCCGGAGCGCGCGCGCGGCGACCGTCCGGCGTTGCGTGACCTTCCATCGGGACCCACGCCCTTCGTCTGGCCGGTGGCGGGGCCGATCGAGTCCGGCTTCGGGCCCCGCGGTGACGGTCACCACGATGGGGTCGACATCACGTGCGCCGAGGGAACCCCCGTGCGCGCCGCACGGGCCGGTCGCGTCATCTACAGCGACTCGCTGCGCGGGTACGGCAACCTCGTCATCCTCGACCACGACCAGGGCTACGCGACGGTCTACGCACACAACAAGGAGAACCGCGTGCGGGACGGGGACACGGTCCGGCAGGGCGACGTGATCGCGCTCAGCGGCGAGAGCGGCAAGACGGAAGCTCCCAACCTCCACTTCGAGGTGCGGCAGGACAACATCGCCCGCAACCCACTCTTCTACCTGCCGCCGACGCCCGTGGCCGGGGGCGCGCGGGGTCCGGTCGCTGTGGTAGAGAAGGCGCCATGATCGACCTCCGTAGCCACATTCGTGACATCCCCGATTTCCCGAAGAAGGGCATCGTCTTCAAGGACATCACCCCGCTGCTCGCCAACGCGGCGGCGTTCCGCGCCTCGGTCGACGCCCTCGCCGAGCGGTATCGCGGCCGGGTGGACATGATCCTCGGCATCGAGTCGCGCGGCTTCATCGTGGGGGCGGCGCTCGCGCACGCGCTCGCCACGGGGCTGGCCGTCGCGCGCAAGCCGGGGAAGCTGCCGCACGAGACCTACGCCGCCAGCTACGAGCTCGAGTACGGCACCGACACGCTCGAGATCCACCGCGACGCGCTCGGCCCACACCACCGCGTCCTCCTCATCGACGACCTGCTCGCCACCGGCGGGACCGCCTCGGCGGCCCTCCAGCTCGTCCGGCATTGTGGCGGGACGGTGGTCGGGTGCGCCTTCGTGGTCGAGCTCGCGTTTCTGCGCGGCCGCGAGCGTCTGGGCGGCCATGAGACCTTCTCGCTCGTGCGGTACGACGCGGAGTAGCGCGACCGAGGATGGGGCACCGCGACCACGGCGGCGAGCGCGGGGCCATTGCCACCGGGCTGGGGGTGAGCTCGCTCCTCTTCGTGGGCGAGCTGGCCGCGGGGTGGTGGACCAACAGCCTCGCGCTCATGAGCGACGCGGCGCACGTGTTCGCCGACGCGGCGGCGCTCGGCCTCGCGCTGTTCGCGCTCTGGATCGGCCCGCGGCCGGCCGGCCCGAGCAAGACCTACGGCTACTACCGCGCCGAGATCCTCGCCGCGCTCGTGAACGGCGTCGTGCTGTGGGTGGTGGTGTTCTTCATCGCCGTCGAGGCCTGGGGGCGGTTGCGTGCGCCCGCGCCGGTGGCGGGGAAGGGGATGCTCGTGGCCGCGGCCCTCGGGCTCGCGGCCAACGTGTTCGTCGCCGCGCGGCTGCGCGCGCACAAGGAGGAGAGCCTCAACCTCCGCGGCGCCTACCTGCACGTGATCTCCGATCTCCTCGGCTCCGTCGGCGCGCTGGCGGCCGCCGTGGTGATTCTGACCACCGGCTGGCAAGGCGCCGACGCCGTGGCGAGCCTCGTCATCGCCGGGCTCATCCTGGTGAGCTCGTGGTCGCTCGTGCGCGAGGCCGTCGACGTGCTGATGGAGGCGGTGCCACCGCACGTCGACGTCGATGCGCTCCAGCGGGGGCTCGAGGGGTGCGCGGGCGTCGACGAGGTCCACGACCTGCATGTCTGGACGCTGACGACGGGCCACTACGCGCTCTCGGCGCACGCGGTGGTCGACGGCAGCGTGTCGGACGGTCGCATCCTCGACGCGATGGCCGCGCTCTGCGCCGAGCGGTTTCACATCGACCACGTCACGATCCAGCTCGAGCACGAGAGCCGGCGCGCAGCCGAGCCGGCGCACTGAGGGGATCGGCCCGGCGCTCAGGCCGCCGCGAGCAGCGCCTCCAGCCGCTCCAGCGCTCGCGCCGCGTAGAAGCCGTCTTCGATGCGCTCGTCGTAGGTGTAGCGCAGCGGCAGCACCTCCGCGGCGCCGACCGAGCCGTCGTCGCGCACGACCGGGATGTGTCGCACGCGGCCCATCACGACGAAGATCGGAACCGTGCCGTACTCGTAGAGGTGGTGGTAGGCGGCGTCGAGCCCGACGCTGCCGAGGTTCGCGACGAAGGCGGAGGCGTAGAGCGGGTCGGCGGCGATGAAGCGCGCGGGAACCAGGTTGTGGGCGTCGAGCCAGCGCATCGCGTGCGTGCCGAGGCGGAGCACGGACGCCGGCAGGCGCAGGAACCCCTTCACCTCGCGCTCGGCGGCGGTCTCGCGTGCCGTGCGCTCGTGCGCGACCAGCGCGAGGATGCGGTCGACCATGGCCGGGAGCGTCTCGGTCGGGTCGACGGAGATCTTCGCGGTGAAGAGCGGCGCGTCGCGCTCGAGGGCCTTCTTCGCGCTGAAGGAGAGCCAGACGCCGCGGCGCTGGTAGATCCGGTTTCCCGCGACGAAGCGGTTGAGGCGCGGGAACTCCGTCAAGAGCTGCCCGAGCGCGTGCAGCAGCAGGTGGAACAGCGTCGCCTCACGCTCCGGCGGGCGCCCCGCGTTGACCGCCGCGAGGCGGCGGCGCAGGGGCTCGATCGGGACGACCTGCTCGAACAGGACGAACGCCTCGTTGCGGCGCGGCATGACGAACGGGACGATGCGGCGGACCGGGTGGAGGTCTCGGACGAGGTCACCTTCGGCACGTGGCAGGGGCATCGAGGTCCCCTGCCACGGCGTCTCGCTCGGCACAAGCAAGTCGCATGGCGCCCGCTGCCGCGTAACCTTCTCCCTGGCGGGATCGTCGGAGCCCGCGAAGGGAGATCACAGATGACCCACGCATCGCTTCGGACTTTCGTCACCCTGATGTTGCTCGGCGCCTCGACGACCAGCGCCGTGGCCGGGCCGGTCTGGATCGCCGGCAGGCAGCAGGCCCGGATCGTGGCCGGTGCGACGCGGGGCGCGCTCACCGCGGCCGAAGCCAAGCAGCTCGAGCTCGAGCAGGAGCGGATTGCGCGCGACCGCGGGCTTGCGGCGTCCGATGGGACCATCAGCGCCTCGGAGGCCCACCGCCTCACCGCCGAGCGTCGGGCGGCGAGCCGCCACATCGCCGAGCTGTCCCACAACGGGCTTCGGGAGCCTCGATAGCGTATGGTGGCGTGGACGTGGATGTGGACGTGGAGGACGGTGCGCTCATCGCGGGTACCCTCGCGGGCCGGCGGGAGGACTTCGAGGTCCTCGTGGAGCGATATCAGCGCCGGCTGCACGCCTTCGCGACCCGCTGCCTGCGCGATCCCGATGCTGCGAGCGACGTCGTCCAGTCCACGTTCCTGCGCGCCTATCGGAGTCTGCGGCGGTATCGCGGTGAGGCGCGCTTCGCGACGTGGCTCCATCAGATCGCGCTCAACGAGTGCCGGGACTGGCTTCGCGCGCGCCGACGCGAGGGCGTGGTGACGTTGGGGGACGTGTCCGAGGCCGCGCTCGGTACCACGGACGGCGTGCCGGAGCGTGGCGTCTGGCGCGCGTTGCTCGAACGGCTCGTCGGGCAGCTGCCGCCCCGCCAACGGGCGGTACTCGCCCTGCGCGTCTTCGGTGACCTTCCGTTCGCGGAGATCGCCCGTGCCGAGGGGATCACGGAGAACGCCGCCAAAGTGAACTACCATCGCGCCGTGACCAGGATGAAGACATGGCTGCGTCCGGGCTCCTGAGCTGGTGGCGCTGCCGGCGTCTGCGCGCCGGCCTGGTCGACCTTGCCGAGGGGACGCTCGCCGCGAGCGAGCGGCGGGTGATCGAGGTCCACGTCGTGGGTTGCCCGCGCTGTCGCGACGCGCTCGCCGGGCTGCGGGCGGTGCGCGGTGTCCTCGCCGGTCCGCCGGTGGGGCTCCCCGTGGACGAGGCGTTCTGGCGGCGCCAGCGGCAGGAGGTCATGCGCGCGATCCGTCGGCTCGAGCCGGCGCCCGCGCGGCGGGTGCCGGGGCTCGGGTGGGGGGTGGGTGTGGCTGCGGCGGCCGCCGCCCTGATCGCGGTCGCCAACGTGCGCTGGACGCACGAGCCGGTCGCCCCGACGGTGACCGCCCGGCCGGCGGCGGCCCCGCTCGACGACGATGCCCTGCTCGCGCTCGCGGACGCCGCGGCCGATGCGGGGATCGACGATGAACCGCTCACGCAGGACGACTCCGACGACTGGTCCGGTGACTTGAACGACGACGATCTCGAGGCTCTCGGCGACCTGGTCGGTTCCGGGTGAGCCTCCTGGAGGGAACGATGACACGTCACACTCGACCGATCCTGGCGCTGGTGACCATGGTGCTGCTCGCGCCGTGTGCGGGGCGGGCCCAGCCGTCGCCCGGGCCCGATCCGGGCGGTCCGGCCGGCGACCGCGCGCGCACCTTCCTCCTGCTGCGGATGACCGAGGCCCTCGCCCTGTCGGACGAGAAAGCGCTCGCCCTCTCGCGCGTCCTCCGCGGCGTGGACGAGCAACGCCGCCAGCTCCGCGAGCGACGGCACGATGTCGAGGAGCGCATCCGCACCGCGCTCGAGAAGTCACCCACCGACGCGGCGGCGCTCGGCACGCTCGTCGAGGAGGCCAACGGCATCGACCACGAGATCGCTGGCCTCCAGGAGCGATCGACGCGCGAAGCCCAGAAGCAGCTGACGGTCGAACAGCAGGCGCGCCTCGTCCTGCTGCGGCCGCAGCTCCAGCAGGAGGTCCGGGGCGCGTTCCAGCGCCGGATGATGGACGGTCGCGACGGCGGCGGCGACGACCGTGGCCCCCGGCGATTCGTCCGCCCCGACGGGCCGATGCAACGCGGGCCGCGCGGCCCCGGCGGTCGCGGCGGCGCGCCGGCGGACGACCTGCCGTAGACGTTCGCGCGCGACCGAGGGGTCGGGCTCCTAGGGGGCGCCGGTTCCGCTCCGGCTGCCCAGGCAGGCGCGGATCGCTGCGGCGATCCGCGCGCCGTCGTCGGGATCCGGGACCAGGTCGTCGAACTGCACGAAGAGCTGGCGTTCCTCGATCCGCACGTGCCGTTCGAGGAGGTCGGCAAACGCGGTGAGCAGCGGCGCGCGCGCGGCGTCGTCGCCACCGGCGGTGCCGATCGCGTCGCGCAGGCGCTCGAGCTCGCGGTGTTCGGCGACGAGGGCCTCGAGCAGGAGCGCGACCGCGCTCCCGGCCGCCACGCGCGCGGCCAGCGCGGGGAAGAGGACCTCCTCTTCGGCCCGGAAGTGGGCGACGAGCTTGGTCGTGAAGTGGTCGAGCACCTCGTGCGTGCGGCGGTCCGGTGTGCTCGAGGGGGACGGGTGGTGCAGGCGGAACGCGAGCGCGAGCGCGTTCTGGTGGTCGTGGGACAGGGGGATCAGGGTGGGATGTCGCCGTCCGGCCATCGCTCGGCTATCCTGGCGAACATGGGCTCCGTCGTCTACTTCGTGCGCGACCTCCTCTTCAGCTCGAAGATCCGGGAGGCGGCCGAACGGCTGGACGTCTCGTTGCAGGGCATCCGCGATCCCGCGGCGGTCGCGGCCGCGGCGCGCGGGGCACGGCTCGTGATTCTCGACCTGCGTCTGCCCGAGGCGATCGACGTGCTGGCGGCCCTGGCGCGCGACCCGGAGACCGTGGCGGTCGCGACCGTGGGATTCGTGGGGCACGAGGACCGCAGCGTGATGGAGGCGGCGCGCGCGGCGGGCTGCGGCGAGGTGCTCGCCAAGGGGGAGTTCGCGGCCAAGCTCCCGAAGCTCCTGAGCGCGTGACGTGGGCGGCGCGCTCGCCTACCTGCATCCGATCGTCGGTGGCGCGGTGACCGCGCTCGCGGTCTGGACCGCGAGCCTCGGACTGCGCGGCCGCCGGCCGGTTCGCCGCGCCGCGACCTTCCGCGCGCATCACCGTACCGTCGCACCGTGGATGTACGCGGCGATGCTCGCGAGCTGGGCGGGTGGCCTCCTGTCGACGGTGTGGCTGCGCGACGACCTCGAGGCGAGCGAAAGCGGGCACTTCGCCGTCGGCTGTGCGGTGGTGGCGCTGTACACGGCGGCGGGCCTGCTCTCGCGCCGCCTCGATGATGTGCCGTGGGCGCGCGCCGTGCATCCGTGGCTCGGGGCCGCGGGTGTGCTCCTGGCGGGCGTACAGGTGTTCCTCGGGCTGCAGATCATGCCGCACTGAGCGCCGGCGCGCGCAGCGCGTGATCGCGTTGCATCGCCTCCGGCGCTCGACTAAGCCCGTGAGCCATGGCCGATCTCGAGACGTTTCGCGAGGAGACCCGGCGCTGGCTCGAGGGCAACGCACCGGCGGGCGTGCGCGGGCCGTACCGGTCGGAGAGCGACCAGTGTTGGGGCGGGCAGAAGTCGCGCGGCGACTACAGTGCCGACCAGCTCCACTGGCTCGCCGTGATGGGCGAACGCGGCTGGACGGCGCCCACCTGGCCGCGGGAGTACGGCGGGGGCGGCCTCTCGAAGGACGAGGCCCGGATCCTCGCGGAGGAGATGGCGAGGCTCCAGGTGCGTGCCCCGCTCATCGGCTTCGGCCTCACGATGATCGGCCCCCTGCTGCTCAACACGGCGAGCGACGCGCAGAAGCGCGAGCACCTGCCGAGGATCTGCCGCGGCGAGGTGCGTTGGTGCCAGGGCTACTCCGAGCCCGGCGCCGGCTCCGACCTGGCCGGGCTGCAGGCGCGCGCGGTGCTCGACGGCGAGCAGTACGTCGTCGACGGCCAGAAGGTGTGGACCTCGCACGGCGACAAGGCCGACTGGATGTTCCTGCTCGTGCGCACCGCCGTCGACGTCCCGAAGCACCAGGGCATCTCGTTCCTGCTGATGGACATGACGTCGCCCGGCGTCGCGGTGCGGCCGATTCGCCTGATCAGCGGCGCGTCGCCGTTCTGCGAGACGTTTCTGACCGGCGTCCGGGTCCCGGCGCGCAACGTCGTCGGGCAGGTGAACGGCGGCTGGGGCATCGCCAAGATGCTGCTCCAGTTCGAGCGCAACATGATCGCCGATGCGTTCAAGGAGCGCGAAGACCGCCAGAAGCTGCTCAAGACGGCGCGCATGTATCTCGCCACCGAGAACGGCCGCATCTGCGATCCGGTCGTGCGCGACCGCCTGACGCAGATCGAGCTCGACCAGTTCGCGCTCGACCTCACCCTCGCGCGCACGCGCGACCGCCTGAAGGCCGGCCAGCCCCCGGGGCCGGAGACGTCCTTCTTCAAGCTCTACGGCACCGAGCTCAACCAGCGGCGCCGGGAGCTCATGGTCGAGATCGCCGGCCATCAGGGCCTCGGCTGGGAGGGCCCCGGCTTCAACGCCGACGAGCTCCGGCTCACGCGCGACTGGCTGCGCTCGCGGGGCAACACGATCGAGGGCGGCACGTCCGAGGTGCAGCTCAACATCATCGCCAAGAACGTTCTCGGCCTCCCGGACTGATTCCTATGACGTTCGTCCTCACCGAAGAGCAGGAGATCCTCCAGCGCACGGCGCGGGAGTTCGTGACCGGGAAGTCGTCGCTCCGGCGTGTCCGCGAGCTGCGCGACGACAAGACGGGCGAGGGCTTCTCGCGCGCGCTGTGGCGGGAGATGGCCGAGCTCGGCTGGCTCGGCATCGTCATTCCCGAACAGTACGGCGGTGCCGGACTCGGCTACTGCGACCTCATGGTCGTGATGGAGGAGGCGGGGCGCGGCCTGGTGCCCGAGCCGCTCCTCGCGACCGTGGCCCTCGGCGCCACCGCGATCCTCCAGGGCGGCACGGACGTTCAGAAGCAGGCGCACCTGCCGGCGGTGGCCGCGGGGGATCGCCTGCTGGCGCTGGCGGCCCACGAGGCGCGCGGTCGCTTCGACCTCGCGCACGTCGAGACGCGGGCCGAGCGCACCGGAGCGGGATTCCGCCTGAGCGGCGAGAAGGTCGCGGTGCTCGACGGTCACGTCGCCGACTGCTTCGTCGTGTCGGCCCGCACCGCGGGTGCCACGCGCGACGCGCGCGGCGTGACGCTGTTCCTCGTGCCGCGCTCCGCGAGCGGCGTGGCGATCGAGCGCCAGCACCGCATCGACGGCCGTGGCTGTGCGCTCGTCCATCTCCGTGGCGTCGACGTGGGGACGGACGCGGTGCTCGGCGCCCTGGGCGAAGGCGGCGGCCTGCTCGCGCGCGTCGTCGACCGTGCCACGATCGCCCTCACTGCCGAGATGCTGGGCAGCCTCGGCGCGGCCTTCCAGATGACGCTCGACTACCTGAAGACACGCCAGCAGTTCGGCAAACTGATCGGGAGCTTCCAGGCGCTCAAGCACCGCGCCGCGCGCATGTTCGTCGAAGCCGACCTGTCGCGTTCGGTCGTGATGGCCGCGTGCGCGGCCATCGATGCCGGCGAGAGCGACGCGCAGGTCGCGCGCCTCGCGTCGATCGCCAAGGCACGGCTATCCGATGCCTTCATCCTGGTCGGCAACGAGACCATCCAGATGCACGGGGGCATCGGCATGACCGACGAACACGATGCGGGTCTCTTCCTGAAGCGCGCCCGCGTGGCGCAGTTGACCTTCGGCGACGGGGCATATCACCGCGACCGCGTGGCGCGGATCGACGGGTACTGACCGCTCGGCCCGCGGCGTCATGGCGCCGCCCATTCCGCTTCGCCGGCCGCGTCGGTCCACACGACCGCGACGAGGGAACGGCTCGCCCACACACCCGGACCGTCCCGCTGCTCAATCGTCGTCGGGGACGCCGGAGCGAAGGCGACGCAGCTTCGCGTACAGCGCTTCGCGCGAGATGCCGAGGCTGCGGGCTGCGGCGGCCTTGGACGGCTGCGCATCGAGGCGCTGGCGGAGGACGGCGTGCTCGACGCGGGCGAGGATCCGCGCCAGTGGCTCGACGTCGATTTCGTTGTTGGCACCGCGGATGCGCTGGGGAAGGTGGCGCGCCTGGATGCGCGCCCCGGCGGCCACCGTGAGGACGAGCCGATGCACCTCGTGCTCGAGCTCGCGGACGTTGCCGGGCCAGGCGTAGCGCGCGAGCGCCGTCAGGGCGTCCGGCGCGAAGCCGCCCGTGGCACGGCCCTCCTCGATCTCGTATCGGCGCAGGAATCGGGAGAGCAGCGGGGCGAGGTCGGTCACGCGCTGGCGGAGCGGGGGGATGCGGATCGGAAAGACGCTCAGCCGGAAGAAGAGGTCGTTGCGAAAGCGGCCGGCCCGGACTTCGTCTTCGAGGCGGCGATTGCTGGCGGCGACGATGCGGGCTTGGACGCGTTGCGCGCGATCGGCGCCGACGGCCTTCACCTCGCCGTGCTGGACGACGCGCAACAGCTTGGCCTGGACGGACAAAGGCGCTTCGGCGATCTCGTCGAGGAACACCGTCCCGTCCTCCGCTTCGGCGAACAAGCCGCGCCGGGGACGATCGGCACCGGTGAACGCGCCGCGAACGTGACCGAAGATCTCGCTTTCGAGCAGCGTGTCCGGGATGGCCGCGCAGTTCTGGACCAGAAACGGGGCGCGGCGCCGCGGGCCGTGGTCGTGGATGGCGCGGGCGAGCAGCTCCTTCCCGGTGCCGGTCTCTCCCTCGAGGAGCACCGGCACCGCGCTGCGACTGGCGCGCTCGGCGAGCAGCAGCACGTGGTGCATCGCCGCGGAGCGGGCCACGAGCCCGCTGCCGTCCGAGGGCGGTGGCGCCTCGGCGGCCAGGGGTGGGAGGGCGTCGGCCGCGGCGATCGCGCGGCGGCCCAGTAGCTCGCGCAGGGCGCCAGCGACGCGCTCGGGGTAGCCGGCACGCTTGGGGACGTAGTCCGCGGCACCGAGCCGGAGCACGCGCACCGCGAGCTCCTCGGAGCCGGCGCCGGTCACGACGACGACGGGAACGCCGGCGCGCGCGGTGCCCAGGTCCCGCACGATCGATGCGCCACTGGCGTCGGGAAGCACGAGCTCCGTCACCACGCAGCCGGGCGGCCGCGGGTCGGACAGACGTGCCATCGCGGTACGCAGGCGGTGGACGCCCGTCACGCGTACGTCGAGCTCCGTGCGCGCGAGGGCGGTACGAAGGAGCGTGGCGGCGTCGCGGTCGGGATCGACGAGCAGGCAGTGCGGAGCGTCGAGGAGGGGGGCGTGCGAGTCCATGGCGAGCCGGCGTCGAGAGTGCAAGCCGGCTAGCATGCCGTGTAGAACGGGGCCATGGGGCCGGCCGCATCGACGCGGCGATGCGCGGGCGGCGGGGCTACCCGCTAGGGGATGGCAGTCAGTGCAGCGTCGGCAGGCCGCGCGCGAGGCGCGCGAGTTGGTTGCGGATGTCGGCGGCGTCCGCCGCTCCCGGTGCCAACTCGAGGTACCGCTCGAGGTCGTGCGCGGCGGCGCCGGGGCAGTCCAGACGCGCCAGGAGCAAGCCGCGCGTCCGGACGGCCTCCGGAGCGTCGGGCGTGAGGACGAGGAGGAGGTCCACCGCTGCGAGCGCGTGGTCGGGGTCGTCGCGCTCATGGAAGACGCGCAGGAGGTTGTGGAGCATTCGCGTCAGCATGGCGCGGGGTCCGGCGGTGGCCAGAAAGTGGGGCGGCACGGCGGTCACGCCGGCGCCCGCCACCGCGCGGGCGCGGGAGAGCAGCTCGGCCTCGTCGAGTGCCTGGCCCGTGAACGGGTCGAACAGGTGGAGACCCCGGGCGCCGCGGACGCGCACGAGAAAGTGTCCGGGAAACGCGATGCCCTCGACGGTGAGGCCGAGCCGGGTGCCGACCTCGATCAGGACGAGGGCCAGCATGATGGGGATCCCGGTGCGGCGTTCGAGGACGTCCGGAAGGTAGCTGTTGCGCGGATCGTAGTAATCGGTGCTGTTGCCGTGGAAGCCGAGCTCGCCGAAGAGGTGGGTGGCGGCGGCGGCGAACGTCGTCGGCGGATCGTCTCCGGCAGGCAGATGGGGACGGATCGTCTCGGCGAGGGCGTCGAGCCGGGCGAGGCAGGCCTCGGCGTCGAGGTCCGGGTGCCCGAGGCGAGCGATCTCGAGCGCCCCCCGCGCCAGGTCGGGGCCGGCGGCCACGAGTGCCGCGAAGCGGTCGCGCGAGGAACCCACGCGTGAGAGGTATCCAGCGTGCGGCAGCGGGGCAAGCGCCCTCGGCCTGCGGACGACGGGGCGCACGGCCCACCGCACGGCTCATCGATTGTTCCTTGACAGCGTTGGAAGCTGGGCGATACACCGCCCGTCGGTCCGCCCTTCTGGCTGTCCGAATCCACTGCTGACGAGGCCAGACGCCCCATGAGCGACCACGGTCGTCCATCCCTTCGCGTTCTCGGTATCCTGGGTGCCCTTGCGAGCCTCACCGTCGGGGCGTCGATCGCCCTGGCGGGTCCCTTCACGGGGAAGGGGACGCAGCCCGGGCTCACGTACTCGCTGCTCAAGGCGAGCACGTGTCAGGGTTGCCACGGAGACTACGACAGCGCGCACGACATCGAACCCTGGCCGACGTGGGCCGGCTCGATGATGGCGCAGGCCTCGCGCGACCCGCTCTTCTGGGCCGCGCTCGACGTGGCCAACAACGACGTTCCGGGCGTCGGCGAGTGGTGCCTGCGTTGTCACGTCCCGGACGGCTGGCTCGCCGGGCGATCGGAGCCGCCGGGTGGGACCGACGACGGCTGCGGGCTCCTGGGCGAGGTCGACGATCGGAACAGCGACTTCGAGGGCGTGGCGTGTCACTTCTGCCACCGCATGATGCACAACCCGGCGCCGCCGCCGGGACAGTCCGCTTTCTACCTCGAGAACGCGCAGTTCTGGCTCGACGACACCAACTGCGCCGGCCAGGGCGAGCCCTGCCGCCGGGCGCAGTTCGACTACCCGAGCGGCGGCCCCGACACGCCCCCTCCACACGCCTGGGCGCCGTCGGCCTACCACGAGAGCTCCGATCTGTGCGGAAACTGTCACAACGTGACGAACCCTGCGCTCGACCTGCTGGTCGGCGGCATCGACCAGGGCATCCGCTTCCCGATCGAGCGCACCTACCGCGAATGGCTGCTGTCCGACTTCGCCTCCGCGGGCCCCGACTTCGCGGCCTGCCAGAGCTGCCACGTGCCCGACACGACGCTCGACCCGGTCTACGCGTGCGCCTTCCAGACCAACAACCGCGCGGCGGACATGGGCGTGCACCAGTTCGCGGGCGGCAACGCCTGGGTTCCGGAGGTCCTGCGGCTCACCTACCCGGCACTCGGCCTCGACACCGAGCTGACCGCGACCCGCGCCGCCGCGCTCGACCTGCTCCAGAACCGGTCGGCCACGGTCGAGATCCTGCCGCCCGCTTTCGCTCCGCCCGGCGGCACGGCGAACGTCTCGGTCACGGTCACGAACCGCACCGGCCACAAGCTCCCGACCGGCTACCCCGAGGGCCGCCGCATGTGGCTCCACGTCGAGGCGCGCGATGCGACCAATGCCCTCGTCTGGGAGAGTGGCGCTTACGATGGCGCCACCGGCGTGCTCACGCGCGATCCACAGGCGAAGGTCTACGAGGCGAAGCAGGGGGTGTGGAACGTCGGGACGTCCCGCTGCGAGGTCGACGGCGGCGGGATGGATCTGTTCCACTTCGCGAAGAACGACTGCGTCGCGCTCGACAATCGGATCCCGCCGCAGGGTTTCCTCGGCGGGGCCGACGTCGAGACCGCCCCGGTGGGCCACGTGTATCCGGAAGCCTCGCCCGGCAAGCTCGCCAACTGGGACGTCACCAGCTACGCGATCCCGATCCCGGGCACGGCGGTATCGCCGCTCACCATCCGTGCCACGCTGCGCTACCAGACGACGAGCAAGGAGTACGTCGACTTCCTGGACGACCAGGCGACGACGCACGGCTTCCCGAACGACTGCCTCGACCGCTCGACGGGCCCACTCGGCAAGACCCGCGCCCGGTTCCTGAAGGACCTGTGGACGACGCACGGGCGCGCCGCGCCGGTCGACCTGGGGGTCGCGACGGGGACGACGCAGGTCCGCGCCGTCGACCCGTTCGCGTGCTACAAGGCGGGCCCGTCGAAGGGCAGCACGAAGTTCGTCGCGCCGGCCGGCGGACTCGGGCTCGCCAACGCGTACGACACGGCAACCTTCGACGTGAAGAAGCCGCGCGATCTCTGTGCGCCGGCCGACGATGGCACCGGTCGCGTCGACGCGGCGACGCATCTCGAGGCGTACCCCGTGAAGCTCGCCGCCGGACAGCCGGTACACGTCCCGCGGACGACCCTCACGGTGACGGACC
This sequence comes from Binatia bacterium, assembly GCA_046327955.1. Taxonomy (GTDB): domain Bacteria; phylum Desulfobacterota; class Binatia; order DP-6; family DP-6; genus JAXLXP01. The sequence continues at coordinate 380,008 of JAXLXP010000004.1, forward strand.
AGTTCGGCCCGCTGACGCTGGAGACGGTGAAGGCCGAGACGCTCCTCGTGCCGGCGGCCAAGGATCTTTCGGCGCCGCCCGCGCTCCCGGGCCCGAACGAGGTCGACGTCTTCACCTGCTACAAGGTGAAGCTCAGCAAGGGCGCGCCGAAATTCCCGAAGGGCCGGCAGATCACGCTCGCCGACCAATTCACGTCGCCGCCCGCCGTGCTCGACCTGAAGAAGCCCCGCAGCCTCTGTCTGCCGACGGGCGTGGACGGCGGCGGTACCAAACACGCCGCGGCGCGGCTCCTCTGTTATCAGGCGAAGTCGGCCGTCGGCACCGTGCCGCACACGCCGCGCACCGGCGTGTACCTGAACAACGCGGTGCTCGGCGCCGGCCAGGTCGACACGAAGAAGACCGATCTGGTGTGCCTCCCGGCAACAGTCGCGCCGTAGGCGGCCGCTGGGGGGCGCGGCGACCTCGTGGCCGCCGGCCCCCTTCGGGATACGGCCGGGCCGTGCCCCCGCAGACCGCTCAGTCGTTCAGCGCGCCCGCGTTGATCCAGGCGCGGATCAGGTTGCGCTCGGCGGTGGAGAGCGGACCGCTGAAGAGCGGCATCTGCGACCCGGAGCCGCCGACCGAGGCCTGGGTCCCGTCGACCTTGTGCTGCAGGTAGCTCAGGGTGGCGTCGCCCGGGGTGACGTAGGGCATGGAGGCCTCGGTGGCGGTGGTCAGCAGGTCGCTGTGCGCGATCGACTGCGTGCTCAGGTCGAGCGCCGCGTACACGGTCGGGTGGCAACTCGCGCAACGCGGCGACAGGATCGTCGTATAGACGTTGGTGAACGTCGGCGCGAGCGTCGACGACGTCGTCGTCGTCGACGTGGTGGTGGTGGTCGTCGTCGGCAGCGGGATGTACGGGCACCCCGGAGGCCGTGCGCCGGGGCAGACGGGCAGCGCCAGCAGACCGACGTCGGTGGCGATGCCGGTGTTGCCGCTCTGGCAGTTGCCGGTGGCGCCCGCGGAGAGGACGGCGAGCGTGTCGGACGCGAACGCGGTGAAACTCGCGTCCGGGCTCCCGCCGTTGCCCGAGAACGCGTTGCGCATGACGTAGTTGTCCACCGGAAGCATGTCCGGGCTCGTTGGGCTGAACGGATCCGGGTCGTTCAGGGAGTTGAGGACGCCCTGGTCGGTGCCCGCGAAGCCGAGCGTGTGGTTGCCGGCGATGACGTTGTCGTGAAACCAGCCGCTGTCGTTCGAGAGGAACAGCATGCCCGTGCCGACCGGAACGAGCTGCAGGTAGCCGACGCCGTAGTTCGCGTGATTGTTGTTGATCGCCCGGTTGTCGTGGATGTCGTGACAGCTCGAGAACTGGGCGCCGAGACCGGGCAGCTTGAAGACCAGGATCCCGGCCGTGTTGTCGTGGGCGGTGTTGTCGTAGACCTCGGCGTTGGCCGAGTTCTCGATCTCGATGCCGGCGACGCTGTCGGAGACCTCGTTGCGGCGCACGACGACGTGCGTCGACTGGCTGACGTAGATCGCCGCGTCCGAGAGGCCCGACGCGACGCAGTCCTCGATCAAGACGTTGTCGCTCAGGACCGCAGACGCCCCGTACGCGGTCCCGCCGGTCGTCTCGGGGCCGCGCATCACCAGGTCGCGGTAGGTCACGCCGTCCGCGCCGCTGGTGTGGACGTCGTACTGGCCGAAGTTGGCGACCTCGAGGCTCTGGAGCACCTGGTGGTCGGCGACGTCGCTGCATCCGCCCTGGAGCGAGCCGCACGAGTCGATGCCGATGGCGATGCTGCCGGGGTTTGCGATCAATGGTCGTGCCCCGGTCGCGCACGTCTTGTGACCGAGGACCGTGAGGCCCGCGTCCTCGAGCGTCATCGACTCGAGGTACGTGCCCGGCTCGACCAGAATCGTGTCGCCGTCCTCGGCCGCGTCGGCCACCGCCTGGAGCCCGGTCGTCGTCGTGGCCTGGCGCACGACCGTGTATTCGGCCGCGACCTGATCCTCGGCGCTGTTCCCGTGCGTGCACTCGAGGCAGGCGACGGCGCCGGCGCGCGTGTCGGCGCACGCATCGAGCGCGGCCACCTGGCCGTCGCTGCACGTCGCCTGGATCTTGGCGTCCATCTTGCCCTTCGCCTTGGCGAGGCTGGCCACGACCTTGGCCTCGGCCTTGGGCCCGCCTGCCTGCGCCGCGAGGCAGCGGGGCAGCGCGCCGGCGGTGCCGCAGACCTTGTTGCGGTCCTTGAGGCACTTCTGGACCGCCTTCATGCGCGCGGCGAGGTATTTGCCCGCCTCCTTCGTGATCGTGCCCTGGCACTTCTGCAGGCCCGCGTCGGTCGTCGCGACGAGCGCGCCGGTCTCGGCGCCGATGGCCTGGTTCACCTGCGCGAAGTGCTCGGCGAAGAAGCAGCTTCCCGTGCCACCCAGGCCCGCGACCGTGCCGGCGCAGAGCTGGAGGCTCGCGACCTGCGGGTCGGTGCACTTGGTAGCGATCATCGCGCTGGCCTTCGCGACGGCGTCGGTGATCTTGCCGGCCGTCTTGGCGTCGGTCGGCAGGGCGCCGAGCGACGTCCCGCGGCAGACGGTGGCCGCGTCGGGTCCCGTGATCTTCGCCTTCTGGAAGCTCGCGAGGCATTTCCCGACGGCGTTCGCCTGGGCCTTTGCGAAGGTCGTGGCCGCCTTGCCGATCGTGTCCTGGCACGCGAAGGTGGCCGGGTCGATCGGGTCACAGTCGGCGGCGACCGTGACGGATGGCGCCCACGACAGCGCACAGGCCAGAGCACAGGCTATCCACTTCATGGGGGGAATCTCCTCCTCGGGCTGGCGCGGGCGCACCTGCGGGCGCCGTCCTTACGCCCGCGTTTTCGGACCGTCAAGGAAAATCCGCACCGCGGGCAGGAGGCATTCGCGCTGGCGGCCGGACGCGCCGAGAGGTAGAAATCGGCGCCCCGACGACGGGGGGAGGAACGCCCGCCATGCGTACCGAAATTCGCTTGTCCCTCGCGATTGCGCTGCTGGCCATGGCCGCGACGGCCGAGGCCGCCGCACCGCGCCGAACGCTCGAGAGCTACGGCCTCTTGGCGATCGAGGAGATTCGTTCGCGCGGCCTCCTCGTGACCTCCGGCGACCTCGGGGTCGAGCATGGGCTCTTCGCCGGGCGGGTGGATGCGCCGGCGGGGCAGATCGTCGCCGCGACGGTGCGCCTCGAGGCCGGGGCCCGCTGCGCAGCGGCCATCGGTGACGCGGTGAGCGGGACCGGAGCGAGCTGCCCCGGCGGCGGACCCCTCGGCGATCCCCCGATCGGCGACGTCGCCCGCGACTGCGGCCTGCCGGCGTCCTTCCCTGGCTGCGCCGGTGGTGCGGCCGTGGTCGTGGCGGCGGGCGGCAGTCGCACGCTGCCGCCCGGGACCTACGGTGACGTGACCGTCCGCGGCGGCAAGATGGGGGGGACGCTCGACCTCGCCGGCGGGAGTTACGTCTTCTGCAGTCTGAAAGTCCTCCGTGGCGCGAAGGTGGTCGCACACGCGCCGGTGCGGATGAGCGTCGCGGGCACGATGCTGCTCGCGCGCGCGAGCAGCATCGGCGGCGCCTCCGGCGGTGCGCTCGCCCCGAGCGACGTCCGCCTGTTCGCGAACGGCGGTGCGCTGCGGCTTGCGCGCGGGGCACGCCTCGCGGCGCGTGTGTGTGCCCCGGCGTCGCGCGCGACCCTCGGGCCGGGCACGGTGGCCGGCAGCGTCGTGGCGCGGCGGATTCGTACGGCGGGGACCACGGTGGCGGCACCGTATGTGGAAGATCGCGAGCCGTGCACGCAGTTCAGCCCCGAGCGCAACGTCTACTTCGGCGATCTCCACGTGCACACGACGCTCTCCTTCGACGCGCACGCGTTCGACGTACGGACCACGCCCGACCAGGCCTACCGCTTCGCCCTCGGCGACCCGGTGTCGCTCCCGCCGCTCGACGTCGGCGGCAACGGCACGCAGACGCTCCAGCTCGAGCGGCCGCTCGATTTCACGGCGGTGACGGATCACTCCGAGTTCCTCGGCGAGGTCGAGGCCTGCGTGACGCCCGGGTCGCCGACCTACGACTCGTCGGGCTGCCAGGCGTACCGGGTCGGCGGCAACGACGGCACGACGGGATTCGGCGTTCGCACGGCGATCTCGCCGCCGATGCGCGATGCGACCATCTGCGGTGCCGACGGGCAGGTGTGCCGCGATCTCGCGGGCGCGGTCTGGGCGCGCGTGCAGCAGGCTGCCGACGCGGCATACGATCGCACGGCCGCGTGCCGCTTCACGTCGTTCGTCGGCTACGAGTACACGGGTACGAAGCAAGTGAGCACGCTCCACCGCAACGTGATCTTCCGCAACGACCGCGTGCCCGTGCCGACCACCGTCTTCGAGCAGCCGACGGCGCAGGGCCTGTGGACGGAGCTCAAGACGACCTGCCGCGACGCGATCGGCGGCTGCGACGTGCTCGCGATCCCGCACAACCCGAACGAGAGCAACGGCCGCATGTTCCTCGTCGAGTACCCGGGCGCGGGCGACCGGGACGCGGAGCGCGCGCAGGCGGAGCTTCGCGCCGCGATGGAGCCGTTGGTCGAGGTCTACCAGCACAAGGGCGACTCGGAGTGCATGAACGGCCTGTCGGGCACCGTCGGCGCGACCGACGAGCAGTGCGATTTCGAGAAGCGGCGCACGCCGCCGTTCGACGACTGCGGCGACGGTACGGGTGCGGGCGGGACGATCACGATCGGGTGCGTCTCGCGCCACGATTATCTGCGCGGCGCGCTCCTCTCCGGGCTCCAGGAGCGCGAGCGGCTCGGGATCAACCCCCTGCGCCTGGGGGTGATCGCGAGCACGGACACGCACAACGGCACACCGGGCGCGACCGAGGAGCGCACCTTCATCGGGCACCGCGGCACCGACGACGACACGCCCGCCAAGCAGCTCGGACCAGGCGAGTTCTACCCCGGCGGGATTCTCTACAGCCCCGGCGGTCTGGTCGGCGTGTGGGCGGAGGAGAACTCGCGCGCCCGCCTGTTCGACGCGCTTCGCCGGCGTGAGGTGTTCGGGACCAGCGGAACGCGGCTCTCCGTGCGCCTGTTCGGTGGCTGGGGGCTCGCGCCGTCGCTCTGCGGCGCGCCCGACATGCTCCGCAGCGCCTACGCGCAGGGCGCGCCGATGGGGAGCGTCCTGCCGGCGCCGTCCGCGGGCCAGACCGCGCCCACGTTCCTGGTGGCGGCGCTCCGCGATCCGGGTACCAGCGCCCATCCCGGGACGCCGCTGCAGCGCATGCAGATCGTCAAGGGATGGGTCGAGCAGGACACCCCCCACGTCACGGTGTACGACGTCGCCGGCGACCCGAACAACGGCGCCACGGTCGACGAGGCCTCCTGTACGCCGCAGGGCGCCGGGGCCGACAGTCTCTGCACGGTGTGGACCGATCCCGACTTCGACGCGGCCGAGCACGCCTTCTACTATGCGCGCGTGCTCGAGAACCCGAGCTGCCGGTGGAGCACGTACACGTGCAACGCTCTGCCGCCCGATCAGCGACCGGCGGCGTGTACGGACCCGAGCGTCGCCCGGACCGTGCAGGAGCGTGCGTGGACCTCGCCGATCTGGTTCGAGCCCGCGTCCTGAGGGCGTCGTGACGACCCGCGCGCGCTGGCTGCGCGAGCCGCTCGTGCACTTCGCGGCCCTCGGCGCCGCGCTGTTCGCCCTCCATCGCGCCGTCGCGCCGCCGCCGGCGACGCGCCGGATCGAGGTGACGCGCGCGGTCGTCGAAGGGCTGCGCCGCGACCATGCGCGGCGCACCGGGGCGCCGCCCACGCCGACGGAAGAGGCGGCGCTGGTCGACCGCTGGGTCGACGGCGAAGTGATGGTGCGGGAGGCGCTCGCGCTCGGCCTCGATCGCGGCGACATCATCGTGCGCCGCCGGCTGCTGCAGAAGATGGAGTTCTTGAACGAGGGGGCCGAGCCGGTTCCCGCGCCGACGGATGCCGAGCTGGAGGCGTGGCTCGCCGCGCACCCCGGCGCCCATGCGGTGCCGGATCGCGTCTCGCTGACCCACGTCTTCGTGAGCACCGAGCGGCATGGCGCGGCTGCGGAGGCCGCCGCGGCGGCGCTGCGCGCGCGCGTCGTCGCGGGAGAGGACGCGGCCGGCCTCGGGGACCCCTTCCTGCGCGGGCGCGAGTTTCCGCTCTACACGGAGACGGAGCTGGCCGGCGTGTTCGGGCCCGCGCTGGCGACCGCGGTGCTGCGCCTCGAGCCGGGGACGTGGTCGGCGCCGCTGCACTCGAGCTATGGCCTGCACCTCGTGCGCGTCACGGAGCGTCGTCCCGGGCGGCGTCCGGCGCTTGCCGAGGTGCGCGAGGCGGTGGCGCGCGACTGGCAAGCCGCGCAGCGCGACACGGGGGCTCGTGCCGCCCTCGCGCGGCTGCGGGCGTCGTACGACATCCACGTCGAGGCCTCGCCGTGACGTGGCGCGTCGCCATGGTGCTCCTGCTCGTCCCGGTGGCGCGCGCTGGCGCGCACTCCTTCGAACCGGCGTTGCTCGACCTCCGCGAGCGCACCGCGGGCGTCTTCGACGTCGTGTGGAAGGCGCCCGCGGCGGGCTCGGGGGCGCTCGCGCCCGGCGCGCCCCCGCTCGTGCCCGAGCTGCCGGCGCACTGTCTACGGCGCGCCGCACCGTGGACGGGTGGGGACGACCCCGAGGCGCCGCGTTGGTTCCGGCTCGATTGCGGTGCGACCGGCCTCGCGGGGCAACGGATCACGGTCGCTGGGATCGAGGAGAGCCGGGTCGACGCGATCGTCCGCATCGCCTGGGCGAACGGCCGCACCACGACCGGTGTCCTGCACGCGGCCGCGCCGGTGCTCGTCGTGCCGGCGAGTGGCGGCGGGCTCGGAGCGGGCGTGGTGGCGTCGGCGGTGCTGCGCGCGTACGTGGCGCTCGGCGTCGCGCACATCCTGCTCGGGTGGGACCACCTCGCGTTCGTGCTCGGGCTGCTCTTGCTGGTGCGGTCCTGGGGGATGCTCGTGCGCACGATCACCGCGTTCACGGTGGCGCACAGTCTGACGCTCGCGCTCGCGGTCCTCGGCGCGGTGACGGTGCCGCCCGCGCCGGTCGAAGCGCTGATCGCGGCCAGCATCGTGCTGCTGGCGCGCGAGCTGCTGCGGCCCCCTGGGGTACCGGCGACGGTCACCCAACGCGCGCCGTGGGTCGTCGCGTTCGCCTTCGGGCTGCTGCACGGGCTCGGCTTCGCGGGGGCGCTGTCGGAGATCGGGCTCCCGCCCGATCAGGTGCCGCTGGCGCTGCTGGCGTTCAACGTCGGTGTCGAGATCGGGCAGCTCGCGTTCGTGGCGATGGCGGCGATCCCGGTGGTGCTCGCCCGCCGCGTGATCCCGCAGCGGTCCGCGTTGCGGCAGGCGCCTGCCTACGCCCTCGGCGCGGTGGCGAGCGCCTGGACGCTCGCCCGCATCGCGCGCTTCTGGCTGCCGCCCGGGTAGTCGGGCCCGGCGGGGCGCCGAGTCTCAAGCGTCGGTTCGGGCGTGCCGATAGCCCATCGGAAGGGCCCACGTGGGCCAGGAGCGGTGACGTGCAGCCTCACGTGCTGGTGGTGGACGACGAGGAGTCCGTGCGCGAGCTGATCGCGCGGATGCTCGAGACCGAGGGATACCGGACGACGCAGGCCGCATCCGCGCTGGCCGCGCTCGCGGCGGCAGGTCGCGACGTGCCGGAGCTGATCCTTGCCGACGTCATGATGCCCGACCTCGATGGGTACGAGCTGCTCGAGCGGTTGCGGGCCGACCCGCGGCTCGCGTCGGTCCCGGTGATCTTCATCTCGGCGCTCGGTGACGAGACCAACGTCGAGCGCGGGCGCCGGCTCGGCGTCGACCACTACCTCACGAAGCCCGTGAGCACGCGGCAGGTCCTCGCGCTCGTGAGCGGGACGCTGCGGCGCTACGCGGAGTTGCGCCGCGCGCACCTGGTGCGGTCGCCGGTGACCGCGGTCGCCGCGGCGCCGGTGGGCGTCGTCCCCACCGGAATCGGGCCGATCGACGACCAGGTCGGAGGCCTGTGCCCCGGGCGAGTCCACCTCACGATCGGCGACGTCGGCACGGGAAAGAGCGTCCTCGCCGTGCAGTTCCTCCATGGCGCGCTCGTGGGCGGGGAGGGCGCCGTGATGGTGACCACCGAGCGTTGCGAATCGGTCTTGTACGTCGCCACCAGCGCCGGCATCGACCTCCGGCCCTCGATCCGCACCGGCCGACTCGTGCTCCTCGGGCTCGCCGATCGCTGGGAGGCGCTCCTCGAGACCCACGACGACGTGCGCGCGCTCGCGGCGGAGATCGCCGCGTACGCACGGGAGGTCGCGGCCACGCGCGTGGTGGTGTCGTCGGTCCTGGCGCTGCTGTGCTCGACGCCCCGCCTGGCGCTGTCGGCCCCGATCATGACCGACCTGGTGGCGGGTCTCGAGACGACCGGCGCGACGACCCTGCTCGTGAGCGACGTCCCGGTCACCGAGCAGGAGGAGCTGGCGACGACGTACCTCGAACGCACCACGTTCGGGACGCTGCGGCTCGAGAAGCCCAGCATCCCGGCGACGCTGGGGGTCTTGCGCTTCACGCGCTTCCAGGGGCTCGGCGTGTTGCCCGAGGGCCGCCCGTTCTGCTTCCGCTTCGGCGCCGGGCTGGCGAGTGCGGATCCGCAGGCGCGCGACGGCGCCTGGGACGCGCGCGCCGAGCTCGGGCGGCTGGCGAGCGCGGCGGTCGCAGAGGCCACCGTCGATGGGCCTGGCCTGGCGCCCCGGAGCGGCGGCGGTTGGCGGATGCGGGACCCGTTCGCCGCGTTCGTCCACGACTGCGTGGTCGTGGCTGCGCAGGCGAGCGAGCGCCTGGTCTGTCTCGTGGGCCGGTTCGAACTGCGGCACAAGGCGCGTGGCGACGAAGGCGCGGCGCTCGCGGTGGCCGACCTCGAGGGGGTGCTCGGCGCCGACGAGGTGCTCTGTTGGCTTCGCGGTGGCGAGATCGTCGTGATCGCGCTCGGTGCCGCCGCGGCGCAGGCGTCGGCGCTGGCGACGCGGATCGCCGAGCGGCTGGCGGCGATCGCGGCACGCCGCGGCGCAGAGCTGGTGGGCGTGCACCTCGCCTGCGTCGCGCTGCCCGACAACGCGACCACACCGGACGCCGTGGTCGAGGCCGTTGGCCGGGACCTCGCGCTCGTCCCGATCGCGGGTGGATGCGGCGCGCAGATGGACCGTGTCTCCTCGTGAGCACGCGCGCGCGGGCCGTTCTCGCGCTCTGACCGCCGGTGTCATAGCGGTGGTCGCCGTGGCCGCATCGGCGCGGGCAGCGTGCGATCCGCTCGCGGCGCGCGTCGATCGGGCGTCGGCGATGGCAGCCGCGTCCGCGTGCTACGGGGCGCGCCGGCTGGCCGACGCGATCGCGATCCAGCGGGCGTGGCTCGTGCGGTCCCCCGACGACGGGGCCGCGCGGCGGGACCTGGCGCGGCTGCTCGTCGAGCAGAACGCGCTCGCCGACGCGGAGGTCGAGTACGATCGGCTTCTCGCCGCCGGCGGCGGCACGGACCGGACCCTGCGCAAGGCGCGCGCCGACGTGTGGGCATGGCGGGGGCGGCTCGACGCGGCGATCGCCGAGTATCAGGCGCTGCTCGCGGGCACCCCGGGCGACGCCGCGCTGCACCGTGCCCTCGGACTCGCGCTCGAGTGGCAGGGGCGTGTGGTCGAGGCGGAGGCCGAGCTGCGTGCGGCGACCGCCGGTGATCCCGCGAACACGGAGGTCGCAGGCGAGCTGGCGCGACTGCTCGCGTCGCCCGCGCATCGCGCGGCGGCGGCGGAGCGTGCGCGGGAGCTGGCGCCGGACGATCTCGAGCGCTGGGTCGCGGCCGCAGAGGCGCTGGCAGCGGCCGAGCAGTGGTACGATGCCGAGAGCCGTCTCGCCCGCGCGCGCGCGCGGTGGCCGGCCGACGCCCGCCTGCGGGCGGCGGCGGCGGCCGTCGGCCGTCGGAAGGCCGTGAGCCTGGGTGCGCGGATCGACGCCGCGCGCGCGCGGCTGGCTCGCGCCCCCGACGATGGGCAGTCGCGCCGCGAGCCTCGCGGCAGCCCTGGCCGGGCTCGAGCGGTACGACGAGGCGATCGTCGAGCACGACCGGTGCCTGGCGCGCCATCCCGACGACACGGCGGTGCGCCGGGAGCTGGCGCGCACGCTCTCGTGGGCTGGCGGCGGCCACCTCGCCCGTGCGCTCGTCGAGGACGAGCGCTTGGCCGCCGTGGCGCCAGACGATGCCGTGCTCGGGGTCGAGCGCGCGCGCGTCCTCGCCTGGGACGGGCAGCTCACCGAGAGCGCCGCGGCGTTCGCGGCGCTGCGCGTCGCGGCGCCAGCGCAGGCGGCGCGGGGCACGGGCGACGTCTGGGCCTGGGGCGGGCAGCCGGGCGTGGCGGCGGCCTGGTATCGCCGCGCGCTCGACGCGGGCGCCGCGAGTGAAGACGCCGAGGTGGCGCGCCGATATCTCGCGGCGGACGCGTGGCAGCGGGAGATCGCGCCGACGGCGACGCTGATCGAGGACTCGGATCGCCTCCTCGCGCGGCGCTACGCCGTTGACGGCCGGCTGCGCTTGGACGGGACCACCGATCTCGGCGCGGGATTCGTCCACGGCGACTATCATCAGCGTGGCGAGGACGTGCGGGTCGAGCGCGCGCGCTTCTCGGTGGCGCGCGACCTCGCACCCGGGTGGCAGGTGGACGCCGCATACGGCCCGAACGTCTACGACGACGGGCGGGCGACGCAGTCGGGCGCGGGCCGCGTCACGCGACGCATCGGACCCGAAAGCCTGCTGGCGGTCGGCTACGATCACTACGACCTGCTCGACGAGGTGCTCACCGTCGCCTCCGCGCGTGGCGGCGTGCTCCAGGGGGACCGCGTGCGCGTCGCCGGGCGACACGTCTTGCCGGGTCGGCTCGAGGTGACGGGCACGGCGGCGTGGGTGCACGTCTCCGACGGCAACCGCTCGGTCGCCGCCGGCGTCACGCTCGGCCGCCGCGTGCTGCGGGTCCCGGACCTGCGGGTCGTCGCGGACGCGGCCTGGCTCTCGTACGAGGCGCGCAGCGACCGCTACTGGGATCCGGCGCGCTACGTCTCCTCGGGACTCGGGCTCGAGGTGCGGCATTCGGTCTGGCGGGTGGCGACGCTCTCGGGGACGGCCCGGGCAGGCTATGGCCGTGAGGACGGCGCCGGTGCCCTCGAGCTCGCCTGGGGCGTGCACCTCGAGACCGCCGAGTATCGCGGCCTGTCCGTCCTGATCGCGTACGGCTCCGGGACGACCAACCGGGGTGGCGGCGATCCGGGGGGCTATTCGAGTCAGACCGCAACGGCCGGATTCCGTTGGCGCTGGAGCCCCTCGTGAGGCGTCCGGCGCGCGAGACGGTGCCGTGGCTGCTCGGCCTCTTCATGGGCGGCCTCATGGTCGCGGGCGTGGCGGTCTACGTCCGACTCCTGCACGAGCACGACCCGCTCACGAGTACCCTCGTGCGGCTCGCCTACCCGGTGATGGTGGGATTCCTCGGGGTCCTGCTCGTGCGCTACTTTGCCCTCCTGTGGTTCGCGTTCCTCGGACACGTCGAGGACACGGCGAGCTCCGACGACGGCTTCGAGCCGCTGGTGTCGATCATCGTCCCGGCGTTCAACGAACGGCGGGTCATCGACCAGACGCTGGCGTCGCTCCTCGCGCTCGACTACTCGCGCTTCGAGATCGTGGTCGTCGACGATGGCTCGAACGACGGCACGTTCGCGGCCGCGGTCGCGCGCGCGCGGCAGGCTGGCCGCGTGCCGGTGCACGTGGTGAGTCAGCCGAACGGCGGCAAGGCGAGCGCGCTCGACCGCGGCATCGCGGCGGCGGCCGGGGAGTACGTGCTCTGCGTCGACGGCGACTCGGTGCTCCACCCCGGCAGCCTCACCGCGGCGGTGCGCCACTTCCGTGATCCGCGCGTCGGGGCCGTGGCGGGCAACGTCAAGGTCGCCAACCGCGTCAACCTGCTCACGTGGATGCAGGCAATCGAGTATGCCGAGGGCCTCAACGTCGTCCGGCGCGCCCAGGCGTTCTTCCACGCGGTCAACATCGTGCCGGGCCCGCTCGGGATGTTCCGCCGGCAGGCGATCGCCAGCGCGGGCGGATATGCCCGCGATACCTTCGCGGAGGACTTCGACCTCACGATCGCGCTGCTCGAGCGCGGCTGGTGCATCGCGTACGAGCCGCGCGCGATCTCGTACACCGAAGCGCCCGCGCGCCTGCTTCCGCTGCTCAAGCAGCGCTATCGGTGGACGCGCGGGATGCTGCAGGCGCTGCGCAAGCGGCGGCGTCTGTTGTTCCGTCCGGGAGGCCTCGGCGTGGGCCTCACGCTCTGGCTGCTGGTCTTCGACTGTCTGCTGTGGCCGGTCATGAACCTGTTCGCGACGATCCTGTTCCTCGCCGTCGTGGCGCGCTACGGGTTCACCTCGCTGATGGTGCTGTGGTGGCTCCAGCTCACGATGCTCGACGTGGCCGGCGCGTTCTTCGCGGTCGCGATCGAGGGCGAGGATCCGCGGATGGTCCTGATGGCACCCATCTACCGTGCCTGTTACATCCTGTTGATCGACGCGTGGAAGGTGCCGGCGAGCGTCGAGGAGCTGCTCGGCGTGACCATGACCTGGAACAAGCTCGAGCGGGTCGGGCTCGAGCGCAGGAGGTGACCGATGGATCTGGTGCAGGTGCTGGCGACGGTGGTGCTGGTTGCCACGCTCGTGACGGTGTTGCTCGCCGGGATGTCCTACGTCGCGTTCCGCGTGCGCGAGCATCGCCGCGCGGTCACGGCCGAGGACGCGAGCGTCAAGCGCTTCTTCGTGCGCTACGTGTTGCCGGAGGAGGACGGGGGCGCGGCGGGCCGGTCGGGGTGAGGCGCGGTGCCGCGGCTCCGCTCCCCCCTGGGTGCGTCGCTCGTCGTGCTGCTCGCGGCGGCGGCGATCCTGTTCTGGGTCCTCCTGCAGCGCGCGCACGGGGCGTCGCCGCCCGGATCCGGGCGCGCGCTGCTGCTGCGCTCGGCGCGCACGGCCGAGTATTTCGCGGGTCTCGCGGGTGCGTCGCCGGGAACGTACGACGTGCGCGTCGCCCGCGAGGAGACGCGGTTGCGGCGGCTCGGGTGGGCCGTCGAGCGGATCGACGAGGACGGGCTCGGCGGCGTGGTGGCGCCGGACGTGGTGGTCGCGCCTGCCACCGCCGCGCTCGGCGACGAGGGGATGGCGGCGCTGCTCGCGGCGGTCGCGCGGGGCGCCGGGCTGGTGGCCACGTGGCAGCTCGGCGTGCGCGCCGCGGACGGCCGGTGGCGGGGCTACGAGCTGCTCGAACGGCTCCTCGGCGTGCGTCAGCTCCCGCCGGCCGTCGTGGCGGACTCGGGGCGGTTTCGCTACCTGGTCGTGCGCGGCACGACCGCGCTGGCGGCGGGCCTGCCGGCGGGGGCGCGGATCGAGATCCAGGCGTTCGACCCACCGCTCCCCGTCGCCGTACCGGGCGCGGTGGCCGACTGGATGCCCTGGGAAATGGTCCCGGTGGGCGGTTGGGCGGGCCGAGAAGTGCCCGCGGCGATCGCGCGCGGGCACTTCGGTCGCGGACGCGTCGTGTGGCTCAACTTCCCGGCCGACGCCGTGGTGGCGGCCGGCTCGTCGGCGCAGTGGCTCGATACGCTGCTCGCCAATGCGCTCGACTGGGCTGCCGAGCGGCCGCGCGCGGCCGTGGCGACCTGGCCGCGCAGCGCACAGCTCGCCGTGCTGGTCGGGCTCGACGTGGAGGACCGGTTCGGCGACGGCGTTCCGGTGGCGCGCCGGCTTCGCACGGCCGGCGTTCCGCTGACGGCGTTCGCGGTGTCGCGGCTCGCCGAGGCCGAGCCGGCGGTGGTGCGGGTACTCGCTGGCGCGGGGGAAGTGGGCTCGCACACGCACGCGCACCGGCCGCTGGCCGGGCAAGACCGCGCGGCGCAGGAGGCCGAGCTGGCACGCAGCCGCGCGATTCTCATGGACGTCACCGGCGGACCCGTCGATGGCTTTCGTCCGCCGGAGGAGCTGGCGGACGCCACCACGCTCGCGGCGCTCGCTGCCACGGGCTACGGCTACGTTGCGGGTGTCGACACGAAAGACCGCGCCGAGCCCTGGCTGACGGCGGTCGGGGGACGGATGCTCGTCGTCTTGCCGCGGCTGCCGCGCGACGACTATGAATTCCTCGTGCGGAGTCCGGTGGTGGGACCGGCAGCGGCGTGGGCGGCGATGCGCGCCGACCTCCGCCAGGTGCGTCGGGCGGGCGGGCTCTACTTCTTCGACTTCCACACGCAGTACGCGAGCCGGCCGGCGATCGCCGGATGGACGCGCGCGCTCGGCGCGCTCGCCCACCGACCGGAGGTGTGGATGGCGACCGGACGCGAGGTGGCGGCGTGGGCGCGGGCCCGAGGGGATCGCCGTCGCGCTCGACGCCGGACGCGGGGAGTTGGCGGTGACGTCAGCCGCTGCGGTGGCGGGTGCCGACGTGCGCGTCTTCCTGCCCGACGGCGTCGTCGCCCCGGAGCTCGTCGCCGTGGAGGGGCCTGCGCCGACCGCCACCGTACGGGGCGGCGTCGAGCCCGCCCTCGTGCTCGCGTACGCCGGCCTGGCGGAGGGCGAGCGCCGGCGCACGCGCCTCGTGCTGCACTGAGGCCATGGCGGGGGAGCGGATCGGCATCGACCTCGGTGGGACCAAGATCGAGGGCGTCGTGCTCGACGCGGCCGGAGCGGTGGTGGTGCGCGAGCGCATCCCGACCGAGCGGGAGCGCGGCTACGAGCACATCCTCGAGCGCATCGTCGCGCTGGCGGAGCGACTGCGGCTGCACGCGACCGGCTGCCCGGCGATCGGGGTGGGAACCCCGGGCGCTCTCTCCGCGCGCGATGGGACGCTCAAGAACTCGAATACGACGTGCCTGAATGGTCGTCCGCTGCTGCGCGATCTCGAGGCGCGCCTCGGTGGTCGCGTCGTCGTCGAGAACGACGCCAATTGCTTCGCGCTCGCCGAGGCCGCGGCCGGCGCCGCGCAGCGCCATCGCGTCGTCTTCGGCGTGATCCTCGGGACCGGCGTGGGCGGCGGGATCGTGCTCGACGGGCGCGTGTGGGCCGGGCCGCAGCACATCGCCGGCGAATGGGGTCATCAGGTGATCGATCCCGCCGGCCCGCGGTGTTACTGCGGGCACCGCGGCTGCGTCGAAACCTTCCTCTGCGGTCCGGCACTCGAGCGGGCACACGTCGCGGCGGGGGGTCCGCGGTGCGATGCGGCGCAGGTCGGGGCGCGGGCGGCGGCGGGCGAGGGCCCGGCGGGCGCGGTGGTGGACGCGTGGCTCGCGTGCTTCGGGCGCGCGCTCGCGAACGTGATCGACGTGCTCGACCCCGACGTCGTCGTGCTCGGCGGCGGGCTCTCGAACCTCGACGTCCTCTACGACCGCGGCCGCGATGCGGTGGCCCGCAACGTGTTCAACGACGAGCTGCGCACGCCGATCGTGCGCAACCGCCTCGGCGACTCGGCCGGCGTGATCGGGGCGGCGTTGCTCACCGCGTAGACGGTGGATCGAGGTGCAGCGAGCGGCCGTCGGCGCTCGCGCCGGTGCGGACGTCGAAGCGGTAGCCGTGCCACGGGCAGGTGACGCAGCCATCCGCGATTGCCGCGGCGTCGAGCGGGCCACCCAGGTGCGGGCAGCGTGTCGAGAAGGCGATGGCGCGCCCGCCGACCTCGACGGTGCGACAGCCGGCGGGCACCTGGCCGTCGACCACCGCCTGGCGGCGGACCATCATGCCCTCGTCCTCGTCCCAGAGGCGAGTGTAGAGTCCGACGTAGAAGTCGCCGACGGCGCCGGCTTGGTCGGGCGCGACGCCGGGGACGCGGAACTCGACCGCGATGCGGGTCGCCTCGTGTCCGACCGGCGCGAGACGCGTCTCGATCTCCGTCCCGTCGCCGACGCCGGCGACGGTGCGCGTGACGTAGCGGAGCCGGGGGCGGTCGAGCGTGACCTGGATCACGAAGGCGTCCTGCGGTGCCCACGCGAGCGCACTCTCGGCGCGCCAGCCGTCGGTGCCGCGCTCGAGCGGATGCACGTGGGCGAAGGTGGTGTGGTGCAGCCAGGGCAGGTGCTCCCAGTCGAGCACGTTCTCCCAGATGCGCTCGATCGAGGCCCGAATCGTGCGCTCGTAGACGGCGACCGGCGTGCGCTCCATCGCGGCCGTGTAGACGGCGCGGTCGAGCGCGTCAACGCCGGGTGGCCATGCGCCCGCGTCGGACTCGAGCCCACGGTCGCGTTTCCTCGGCCGTTGACCCGTGCCACGCCGCAGCGTAGGCGACGAGCATGGATTTCGGCATCGGCATGTTCGCCACCGACTACGCGATGCGGATCGACACGCTCGCGCGCGCGGTCGAGGAGCGCGGCTTCGAGTCCCTCTGGGTCCCGGAGCACACGCACATCCCCGCCTCCCGGCGCAGCCCCTGGCCCGGCGGTCCCGAGCTGCCGAAGGAGTACTGGCACACGCTCGACCCGTTCGTGGCGTTGGCCGCGGCGGCGGCCGTGACCACGCGGCTCAAGGTCGGGACGGGTATCTGTCTGCTGGTGGAGCGCGACCCGATCACCACCGCGAAGGAGGTCGCCAGCCTCGACCATCTCTCCGGCGGGCGGGTCCTGTTCGGGATCGGCGGTGGCTGGAACGCCGAGGAGATGGAGCACCACGGCACGGCCTTTCGCAGCCGCTGGACGCTGCTGCGCGAGCGCGTGCTGGCGATGAAGCGCATCTGGACGGAGGACGAGGCGAGCTTCGACGGTGCGCTGGTGCGGTTCGCGCCGATCTGGTCGTGGCCGAAGCCGGTGCAGCGCCCGCATCCGCCGGTGCTGTTGGGCGGTCACGGGCCGAAGGCGCTCGCGCGCGTCGTCGACTACTGCGACGGCTGGATGCCGATCGGCGCGCGCGCCGGCGACCTCGTCGAGGGGATCGCCGCGCTCCGGCGGCTGGCGACCGAGAAGGGACGCGACCCGGCGACGATCTCGATCTCCGTCTACGGCGCGCCCGGCCATCCCGACGCGCTCGCCCGGCTGCGCGACGCGGGCGTGGACCGCGCCATCTTCATCCTGCCTTCGGCGGGAGCGGACACCGTCCTGCCGCTCCTCGACCGGCACGCGCTGGCGATGCACGCGGTGGGGTGACGGCGGTCCCGTGACCGAGGTCCGGGTCCTGAGCGGCGTCGCCGAAGCGCCGCGCGAGGCGTGGAACGCGCTCGTCGGCGAGGGCTCGCCGTTCCTCGAGTGGGACTGGCTCGCGACGCTCGAGGACACGGCGTGCGTCGGCCCCGGAACCGGCTGGCGCCCGCAGCCGCTCACGCTCTGGGAGAACGGCCGGCTCACCGGCGCCTGTCCGCTCTACGTCAAGGACGACGGCCAGGGCGAGTTCGTGTTCGACCACGGCTGGGCACAGGCGGCCGAGCGCGCGGGCATGTCCTACTATCCGAAGCTGTTGGTTGCGGTGCCGTTCACGCCGGTCCCGGGCGCGCGCCTGCTGGCCGCGCCCGGGTGCGAGGCAGCGGTCGCGGCCACGCTGGCCGCGGTGCTCGAGGACGCCTGCACCCGCGCGGGCATCTCGTCGGTGCACGTCAACTTCTGCACGCCGCAGGAGGTGGCGGCGCTCGCGGCGCGCGGCTGGATCCACCGGACGGGGTACCAGTACCACTGGCATGGCGAGGCGCTCACCACCTTCGACGACTACCTCGCGACCCTGCGGCACAAGCGTCGCAACCAGGTGCGCCGCGAGCAGCGTGAGCTCGCCGCGCAGGAGGTCACGGTCACGGCGCACGTCGGCACGGACGTGCCGGCCGACCTCATGCCCGTCGTGTTCGCCCTCTACCGCCGGACGCTTGCCGCGCACGGCCCGTGGGGCCACCAGTACCTCACCGGCCGGTTCTTCGACGAGATCCGGTCGCGCTTCGCGCACCGGCTCTGCGTGATCGTCGCCCGCCAGCGCGGCGAGGTGGTCGCGGCGACCTTGAACGTGCAGAAGGGGCGCACGCTCTACGGCCGTTACTGGGGGACCTTCCGGCCGTTGCGCCATCTGCACTTCAACGTCGCGTACTACGCCGCGATCGCCCACTGCATCGCGCAGGGGCTCACGTGCTTCGAGCCCGGCGCGGGCGGCGAGTTCAAGCAGATGCGGGGGTTCGACGCCCAGGTCACGCACTCCATGCACTGGGTGCGCGACCCGCGGCTCGCGGCCGCCGTGCGCGCCTACCTGGTCGAGGAGCGGGCGGCGGTGGCGGCGGAGGTCGCGTGGTGGGACGAACGCACCGCACGGCGCCGGGACGGTGGCGACTGAGCGACTCGGCCGCCGCGCCGGCGCGGCACTTACACGGGCTCGGCCGCGACCGGTGGGGCTTTGAGCGGCGCGAAGGCGAAGCGAAGCGCCGTCGCGTCCGTGGTCACGTCCACGTCGACGCGGCCGCCGCCCTTGAGCCGACCGAAGAGCAGCTCGTCGGCGAGCGGGCGCTTGATCGCGCTCTGGATGAGCCGCGCCATGGGGCGGGCGCCGAATGCCGGGTCGTAGCCGCGCTCGGCGAGCCAGTGACGGGCCGCCGGGGTGAGCTCGATCGTTACGCGGCGTGCGGCGAGCTGGGCCTCGAGCTCGGAGACGAACTTGTCGACCACGCGCTCGATCGCCTCGGTGCCGAGCGGCGCGAACGGGACGATCGCGTCGAGTCGGTTGCGGAACTCGGGGCTGAACAGCCGCTCGAGCGCCTTCTGACCCTTGTCGGCGTTCGACACCTCGCCGAAGCCAATGGCCGCGGCCGCCATCTCCTGCGCGCCCGCGTTGGTCGTCATGATGAGCGTGACGTGACGGAAGTCCGCCTTGCGTCCGTGCGCGTCGGTGAGCGTCGCGTGGTCCATCACCTGGAGGAGGATGTTGAAGACGTCGGGGTGCGCTTTCTCGACCTCGTCGAGAAGCAGGACGACGTGCGGCGTACGCCGGACCGCGTCGGTGAGCAGCCCGCCCTGGTCGAAGCCCACGTAGCCGGGCGGTGCGCCGACCAGGCGCGAGATCGTGTGCTTCTCCATGTACTCACTCATGTCGAAGCGGAGGAACTCGACGCCGAGGGTGGCGGCGAGCTGCTTGGCGACCTCGGTCTTGCCGACGCCGGTCGGGCCGGCGAAGAGGAACGAGCCCACGGGCTTGTCGGGTTGGCCGAGGCCGGCGCGCGAGAGGCGGATGGCGGCCACGACCATGTCGATGGCCGCGTCCTGCCCGAACACCACGAGCTTGAGGTCGCGATCGAGCGTCTCGAGTCGGTCGCGGTCCGAGGCCGTCACCTGGCGCGGCGGGATGCGCGCCATCGTGGCGACCACGCGCTCGATGTCGCGTGCGCGGACGGTGCGCTTCTTGCGCTCTTCGCCGGCCGCGAGCTGGGCCGCGGCGCCGGCCTCGTCGATCACGTCGATCGCCTTGTCGGGCAGGAAGCGGTCGTTGATGTGACGAGCGGCGAGCTCGGCCGCGGCGCGCAGCGCGCCCTCCGTGTAGGCCACGTTGTGGTGCTGCTCGTAGTGCGCCTTGAGCCCGCGCAGGATCGCGTGCGTCTCCTCGACCGAGGGCTCGCCGACGTCGATCTTCTGGAAGCGGCGCGCGAGTGCACGGTCGCGCTCGAAGTGCTGCTTGAAGTCCTGGTACGTGGTGGCCCCGATGCAGCGCAGGTCGCCGGAGGCGAGCGCCGGCTTGAGGATGCTGGACGCGTCCATGGACCCGCCGTGCGTGGCGCCGGCGCCGACGAGGGTGTGGATCTCGTCGATGAAGAGGATCGCGCCGGGACGCTTCCGCAGCGCCTGGAGGATCGCCTTGAGCCGGGCTTCGAACTCGCCGCGGAATTTCGTACCCGCCAGCAGCGCCCCCATGTCAAGCGCGTAGACCTCCGCCGCGAGCAGCGCCGGCGGCACCTCGCCCTTGTGGATGCGCAGCGCGAGGCCCTCGGCGAGCGCGGTCTTGCCCACGCCGGGGTCGCCCACGAAGATCGGGTTGTTCTTGCGGCGGCGGCAGAGCACCTGCACGGTGCGCTCGAGCTCACGCTGGCGGCCGATGAGCGGGTCGATGCGACCGGCGGCGGCGCGCTCGACCAAGTTCTCGGCGAAGGCCGCGAGCGGATCGCGCGCGGGCCGGTCACTCTCGTCGTCGTCCTCGTCCGCGGGGGCCGGGGCGTCCGGCGTCGCGACCGGCTCTTCCGGGACCTTGGCGATCCCGTGCGAGATGAACGTGATCACGTCGAGCCGCGTGATGCCCTGCTGCTGCAGGAGGTACGCCGCATGGCAGTCGGGCTCGCGAAAGATGGCGGCGAGCACGTGGCGGCCGTCGACCTCGTCCTTGCCGGCGGACTGCACGTGTGCGGCGGCCCGCTGGAGCACGCGCTGGAAGGCGAGCGTCTGCTCGGGCGGCCGATCGGCCTCGGGCGGGAGCTGCTCGACGGCCTCGTCGAGGAATCCGGTGACGTCGGCCTTCAGCCGGCCCACGTCGCCGCCGCAGGCACGCAGGACCTCCTGGACCGCGTCGTCGTCGAGGAGCGCGAACAGGACGTGCTCGACGAGCAGGTACTCGTGCCGCCGCCGGCGTGCCTCACGCACCGCGAGGGCCAGGGCCGTCTCCAACGATCGGCTCAGCCGCACCTCAGTCTTCCTCCATGCTGCAGAGCAAGGGGTACTCGTGCTCGCGGGCGAGCGCAATCACCTTGGCGACCCGGGCCTCGGCGATCTCGTGAGGATACACGCCGGCCACGCCGACGCCGGCCTTGTGGACGTGCAGCATGATCTCCATCGCGCGCGCCTCGTCGTGGTGGAAGACCGTCATCAGGACCCACACCACGAATTCCATGGTGGTGTAGTCGTCGTTGTGGAGCAGGACCCGGTACCGGCGAGGGCGCTTCACCTCGGCTTTGGGCCGGGTGCGCGTTGCGACCTGGGGTCCGCCGTCCCGCTGCTCGCGCTCCGCCATCCCGATCGTCGATTAAACCGGGATCACGAGTCAGCGGCAACACTGGCGTCGGCCTGGCCCGGAGGCTATGGAACCCCGATGCGCATTCAGGACACGGTGGCACTGATCACGGGTGGGGCGTCCGGCCTCGGCGAGGCAACGGCTCGCGCGATCGTCGCGGGCGGCGGTCGGGTCGCGATTCTCGACCGCCCGCAGTCGAACGGCGAGCAGCTCGCCGGCGAGCTCGGTGAGCGGGCGATCTTCGCCCCGGCCGACGTGACGTCCGAGGAAGAGGTCGCGGCCGCGATCGCCACGACCGCCGAGAAGTTCGGCCGGCTGACGGCGGCGGTCAACTGCGCCGGGGTCGGCTACGCGATGCGCACGGTCACGAAAGAGGGCCCGCACCCGCTCTCGCTGTTCCGAAAGGTCATCGAGGTCAACCTGATCGGGACGTTCAACGTCATCCGGCTGGCCGCCGCGCAGATGGCGAAGAACGCCCCGGGAGTCGACGGCGAGCGCGGCGTGCTCGTCAACACGGCCTCGGTCGCGGCGTTCGACGGGCAGATCGGCCAGGTCGGCTACTCGGCGTCGAAGGGCGGCGTGGTCGGCCTGACGCTGCCGGTCGCGCGCGACCTCGCTTCGCTCGGCATTCGCTGCATGACGATCGCGCCGGGCACGTTCGACACGCCGATGCTGGGCCTGCTGCCCGACCCGGCGCGCCAGGCGCTCGCGGCGCAGATTCCGTTCCCGTCACGCCTCGGCAAGCCCTCCGAGTTCGCGGCGCTCGCCTGTCACATCATCGAGAACGTGGTCCTGAACGGTGAGACGATCCGCCTCGACGGCGCGCTGCGCATGCCGCCGCGCTGACGCCGAGGCGCACGGCGGTGATGCCGCGCAGCGGCCCGCGGTCGAAGACCGCGCGAAGGTCGTGTGGCGTGCAGGGGCCGACGGCAGGCCGCGGCAGGCCGAGCGTGCGGGCGATCTCGCCCACCACCTCCGCCGGCGTGGCGCCGGCCGCGCGCCGCTCCCGCACGAGCACCATCCCGCTGCGTTTCGCGAGCCGGGTGCCGTCGGTGCTCAGCACCAGCGGTACGTGGGCGACGGCGGGCGGCGTTCCGCCGAGCAGGCGCGCGAGCAGGACCTGGCGCGGGGTCGAGCCGAGCAGATCGTGGCCACGCACGACCTCGGTGATGCCCATGGCGAGGTCGTCCACCACCACCGCGAGCTGGTAGGCGAACACGCCGTCGCCGCGGCGGAGCACGAAGTCGCCGGCGCTGCGCCAGACGTTTTCGCGCAGCGGACCGTGCAGCGCGTCCTCGACCGTCACGGTCTCGTCGGGGACGCGCAGGCGGAGCGCGGGCGGGCGCTTCCACGCCGTCGCGCCCGGATCGCGCGTGCGGCACGTGCCCGGGTAGCGCGGCCCCTCCTCGCCCGCGTGCGGGGCACTCGCCACGCGCGCGACGTCGGCGCGGGAGCAGTCGCAGCGGTAGACGAGCCCGCGCCGCTCGAGCGCCGCGATCGCGGCGGCATAGTGGGCGGCGCGCTCCGACTGGCGATACGGGGCGTGCGGCCCGCCGACGTCCGGCCCTTCGTCCCAGTCGAGGCCGAGCCAGCGCAGGTCGTCGAGCTGGCGGGCCTCGGCGCCCGCGACCACGCGCGGCGGGTCGAGGTCCTCGACGCGCAGCACGAGGCGTCCGCCCGCGGCGCGCGCCGACAACCAGGCCACGAGGGCCGTCGCCGCCGAGCCGAGGTGCAGGTCGCCGGTGGGCGAGGGCGCGAAGCGTCCCCGGTACGTCGCGATGCTCGGGGTTGGCGCGCCGGCGGTGCTCACGCCACGCGCAGCACGATCTTCCCAAAATGCGCGCTCGCCTGCATGCGCTCGTGCGCGCGCCCGGCCTCGGCGAGCGGGAGCACCGCGTCGACCACCGGCCGGAGCCGTCCCGCCGCGAGCGCCGTGCCGAAGCGCGCGTGGAAGTCCCGGACGATCGCCGCCTTCTCCTCGACCGAGCGCGACCGCAGCGTCGACCCGATGACGGCGAGGCGCTTGACCAGCAGGAGCCCGAGGTTGATCTCGCCCTGCGCACCGCCCATGAGCCCGATCTCCACCAGCCGTCCCCCGACCGCGAGCGATGCGAGGTTTGCCCCGAGGTAGCGCGCCCCGATGTGGTCGAGGACGACGTGCACCCCCGCGCCGCCGGTGAGGTCCTTCACGCGCGCGGCGAAGTCCTCGGTGCGGTAGTTGATGGCCGCGGTGGCGCCGAGCTCGACGCAGCGCCGCGCCTTCTCGTCGCTGCCGACGGTGACGTAGGCGGCGTGCCCCGCCTCGCGCAAGAGCTGGATCGCCGCGGTCCCGACGCCGCCGCCCCCGCCGTGGACGAGCGCGCGCTCCCCGGGTCGCAGGCCACCCAGCCCCGGGAGGAAGAGGTTCGAGGATGCGGTGAAGAACACTTCCGGGAAGGCGCCGGCTTCTTCGTCGCTCATGGCGTCGGGCACGGGCAGCACGGAGCCGCCGTGCACGGTGACCTCCTCTGCGTATCCGCCGCCGGCGAGCAGCGCCATCACGCGCTGGCCGCGCGCGAAGCCCTGCGCCTGCGGTCCGATCTCGAGGACCTCGCCGGCGCACTCGAGGCCGAGGATCGCGGAGGCGCCGGGCGGCGGCGGATAGAGACCGCGCGCCTGGAGCAGGTCGGCGCGGTTCACCGCCGTCGCCCGCACGCGGATGCGGACGTCGGCCGGACCGAGCACCGGTGGCGGAGCCTCGCCGAGGGTCAGGGTGACGTCGGAGCCGGAGGGCTCGACCAGGATGGCGCGCATGGCGATCGCTCATCATGGCGCCGCGCGGGAGTCAACGGTATGATCGCGATCGCGATGGCGACGCTTCTCTGGTGCGTGGTGGTGGCGGCGCTCGGCGGGAGCCTCTGGCGACTCGCCGTGCGTGTTCGGGACGCCGAACGGCGGCTCGCCGACCTGCGCATCCTGCGCCGCGAGCTCGAGGAGACGCGCGGCGACCTCGAGCGCGGGCTCGCGGTCACGCGCGCCCACCTGGCGTCGGTCGTGGCGGGTGACCTGCCGCCGGCCGACGCGATCCGCCACGGCCGTCCGTTTCGTGACGTGACCGCGGCGGAAGCCCACGCGCTCTTCGCGCGCGATCCGAGTCTCGTCGTGCTCGACGTGCGGACGCCGGCCGAGTTCGCCAACGGGCACATTCCGAACGCGCGGCTGGTGCCGCTCGACGAGCTGGAGGACCGGCTCGCGGAGCTGCCCGATCGCGATGCGCTCCTGCTGGTCACGTGCGCGGCGGGCGGGCGCAGCGCCGCGGCGTGCCAGACGCTCGCGCGGCACGGGTGGACGCGGCTCTTGAACCTCGCGGGCGGGATGCACGCGTGGCAGGGGCCCAGCGAGCGGGACACGACACTGCCCGCGCCGCAGCCGGTTGCCGCACCGGTCGAGCCCACGGTGACGGTGCGCGGCGGCACGCTCGGACGCGAGCAGGTGCTCGGCGCCATCCGCCAGTGCTTCGACCCAGAGATTCCCCTCAACGTGTATGATCTCGGGTTGATCTACGGCATCGACGTCGACGCGTCGGAGATCGTGGTCCGCATGACGCTCACCACCCAGGGGTGTCCGTCGGCGCAGGCGATCCCGGACGACGTCCGGCGCCGGATCGTCGCGCTCGGCCAGCCGAACGTCCGCGTCGAGCTGGTGTGGGATCCGCCGTGGCATCCGTCGCGGATCAGTACCGAGGGGAAGCAGCAGCTCGGTCTCGCGTGAGCGCGAATGATGCCTCGGGGCGGCGGCAGAAAAAACCCTGCTGGATCAGGTGGTTGGGTGGCGATGCCCGGGGCGCAATATTTTCGTTGACAATGTGTCGCCCTTCCGGGTAAATCCGCGGACCTGAAGGGGCATGTCGGCTCGGAGTGGGCCGGTGCGAATGACAAAACCTACTAGGAGGGAAAGGGATATGAGGAAATCACTGATCGTGGCCGCGCTGGCCTTGGCGTTCGGCGCACGGGTCGCGGGCGCGGCGTGTCCGGTGGATCCGTTCGGATCGGACGACGCCGGCAAGGCGACCTGCGACAAGGACAAGAGCAAGTGCGAGCAGAAGGCCAGCAAGGGCGTCGGCAAGCTGGTCGCTGGCATCATCAAGTGCCAGACGAAGCTGGTCGATGCGGGGTTCAAGGCGAAGCCGCCGGCGGACGAGCAGGCGTGCGAGAACGCCGTGATCGCGAAGTTCCTCGCCGGTGACACCACGGCTTGCCCGTGCGTCGTGCTGCCGGGGATCTCCGCGCTGGCGGAGTCGGTGCTGAACGGCGCCTCCGACCTCACCTACTGTGACTCCACCAGCGGCGTGCTGATCTCCAGCCTTCCCGCCAACGGCGCCGCGGACATCACCGGCTGGGTGCCGGCGACCAAGGGCGACCTCAAGTGCCAGGACAAGGTCGGGAAGAACGTCGGCAAGCTCGTGGGTGCGTGGCTCAAGTGCCATGGGAAGTTCGCGGCTGACGTCGTGAAGACGGCGGGTTCTCCCACCTTCGACGAAGAGGGCTGCGAAGGCGCCGCGGTTGCCGCGTTCAACACGGCGAACGGCGCGCTCATCTGCCCGGCCTGCCAGGCCGCGGCGAACGCTTCGGCGCTCGTCCTCACCGAGGCGCAGCTCGACGGCGCCAACAGCCTTACGTACTGCGAGTCGCCGAGCGGCGCGTTCGTACAGTAAGCACGTAGCTCGGATTCTTCTCAGCATCACGACGCCCCGCGGGGAAACCCGCGGGGCGTCGTGCGTTTGGGGCGCTGGTCTGGACTCGGCTCGTCGCTTCGACATACGGTGCCCGCCATGGACTTCACGCCCTCCCCGAAGGTCACGGCGCTGCGGCAGCGGATCGTCGAGTTCCTCGAGCGCCACGTCTACCCGGTCGAGCAGGAGGCCGCGCGCGAGTCTGTCCAGGTGCGCGCGGGTGTGCCGTACCCGCCGCTGATCGTGGAGCTACGGCGGAAAGCCAAGGCCGAGGGTCTCTGGAACCTGTTCCTGCCCGACCGGGAGCACGGCGCGGGGCTCACGAACTGGGAATACGGCATCCTCTGCGAGCAGATGGGCCGCAGCGCCGTGGCGCCGCAGGTGTTCAACTGCGCCGCGCCCGACACCGGCAACGTCGAGATCCTGGCCGAGTTCGGCTCGCCGGAACAGAAGCGCCAGTGGCTCGCGCCGCTGCTCGAGGGCACGATCCGGAGCTGCTTCGCGATGACCGAGCCGGACGCCGCGGGTTCCGACCCGACGCTGCTGCGCTGCCGGGCGGTGCGGGACGGCGACCACTGGGTGATCAACGGCCGCAAGTGGTTCACGACGGGCGCCGTCGGTGCCGGCGTCGCGATCGTGATGGCGGTCACCGATCCGGACGGGCCGCCGCACCTGCGCGCGAGCATGATCCTGGTCGGCGCCGACACCCCGGGTTTCGACCTGGTCCGGTCCATCTCCGTCATGGGGCACGCGGGCGGCGGCGGGCACTGCGAGATCCGCTTCGAGGACTGCCGCGTGCCGGTGTCGAGCACGCTCGGCTCGATCGGGGGCGGCTTCACGATCGCCCAGGCGCGCCTGGGGCCGGGTCGGATCCATCACTGCATGCGCGCGATCGGCGCCGCGGAGCGGGCGCTCGAGCTCATGTGCCAGCGCGCCAACACGCGCATCGCCTTCGGCGAGCCGCTCGCCAAGAAGCAGTTCGTGCAGGAGTTCATCGCGACCTCGCGCATCGAGATCGACCAGGCGCGCCTGCTCACGCTCTACGCGGCCTGGAAGATGGACACGGTCGGGAAGAAGGAGGCGCGGCAGGAGATCTCGATGATCAAGGTCGTGGCGCCGACCGTCTACATGAACGTCATCGACCGGGCGATGCAGGTCCACGGCGCCCTCGGGATATCGGACGACACGCCCCTGGCGGGCTGGTGGCGCAACGGCCGCATGCTGCGGCTCGCCGACGGACCGGACGAGGTCCACAAGCAGGTGATCGCGCGCCGGGAATTGGCACGATTCCGCTGAGCGCGCGTTGCCTCGTGCGGCGTGTCGTGTTACGAGCGATGGCTTGGCTCGCGACGATTTGATCCAGATCAAGGGGACCATCACCGAGGCGCTCGCCGGCGGGAACTACCGCGTGAAGGGCGACAACGGGATGGAGTTCGTGGCGAAGATCGGCGGCCGCATGCGCCGCTACCACATCCGCGTCATCCCCGGCGACCGGGTGACGATCGCGGTCTCGCCGTACGATCCCACGCACGGGCTCATCGTCTTCCGCGGCGGCTGAAGCTCGACGGCCCGCTCTCCTGGCCCGCCGAGAAGCGCGCGGCGTTACCGATGGGGCCCCTGCTCGCGGAGGGCGGCCCCGCAGCCCCCCACGGAGTCACCACGCTCCCCTCGCTTCTCGGCGCGGATAATTTTATAGAGGCAGCTAGCCCTCGATCGCCTCGGCCTCGGCCAGCCAGGCGGCGGCCGACGCGTCGGAGGGCATGCGCCAGTCGCCGCGCGGGGAGAGGGACCCGCCCGAGCCGACCTTGGCGGAATCGGGCGCGCAGTCGCGCTTGAACTGATTGGCGAAGAAGCGCCGCAGGAAGACGACGAGCCAGCGCCGGATCTCCGCGAGCGGGTAGCGGCCGTCGAAGGCGTGCAACGCCGTGCGCGCGATGCGCCGCGGGCCGAAGCCGAAGCGGAGGAACTGGTAGAGGAAGAAGTCGTGCAGCTCGTAGGGGCCGACGAGGTCCTCGGCGCGCTGGCTGATCGTCCCGTCGGCGGCGGGCCGGCGCAGCTCGGGGCTGATCGGGAGCGCGAGCACTTCGCGGAGGATCGCGGCCACCCGCGGCTCGCGGGCGAAGACGGAGTCGGCCGCCCAGCGGATCAGCTCGGCGACGAGCGTCTTCGGCACCCCGGCGTTCACCCCGTAGTGGGACATGTGGTCGCCGCCGTAGGTGGCGAAGCCGAGCGCCAGCTCGGAGAGGTCCCCGGTGCCGAGCACGATGCCGCGCTCGCGCGACGCGGTCGCGAAGAGCAGGAAGGTTCGCGTCCACGCCTGCACGTTCTCGAACGTGAGGTCCTCGACGGCGGGATCGTGGCCGATGGCGCGAAAGACGTCACCGGCCAGGTCGCGGATCGCGACCTCGGCGCGCCGGATTCCGAGCGCGTCCATCAAGGCGATCGCTGCTCGGTACGTTCGATCGGAGGTCCCGAAGCCCGGCATCGTGACGCCGATCACGTCCGCGCGGGGCAGATGGAGCAGGTCGGCGGCGTGTACGGCGACCAGCAGCGCGTGCGTCGAGTCGCGTCCGCCGGAGATCCCGAGCACGAGCCGGCGCCCACCGTCCGGGAGCGCGAGCAGTCGGCGCGCGAGCGCGGTTGCCTGGATGTGGAAGATCTCGCGGCAGCGCAGGTCGCGCCGCGCGGGGTCCGACGGCACGAACGGCGTCGGGTCGATGCACCGCCGGAAGTGTTCGAAGATCGCGACCGGGCGGCGGTCGCCGACGTCCGCGAGCCGCACGCGCCGGAACGTGGCCGGGTTGGCGCGCGCGTTGTCCCCGAACGACGACTGTCGCAGCCGGTCCTCGGCCAGGGCCGCCAGATCGATGTCGGCGACGACCGTCTGGCCCGAGAGCGCGAAGCGTTCGGTCTCGCCCACGAGATCGCCGCGGTCGGCGATCATCCCGTGGCCGTCCCAGCAGAGGTCGGCGGTGGACTCGCCGAACCCGGCGGCGCTGTAGAGCTGCACGGCGAGGTTCTTCGCCGCCGACATGCGGACCAGGTCGCGGCGGAACTCCCACTTGCCGATGGTCACGTTGGACGCCGAGAGGTTGGCGAGCACCGTGGCGCCGCCGAGCGCGGCGCGCGCGCTGGGCGGGATCGGCGTCCACAGGTCCTCGCAGATCTCCGTGTGCAGCACGAAGCCGGGGAGGTGCGCGAGCTCGACCAGGACGTCGGTCCCGAACGGCACGCGGTGGCCGAGGAGATCGGTCTCGGTCACGGTGGCCGCGCCGGCGGGCTGGAACCAGCGGGGCTCGTAGAACTCGCGATAGCCTGGCAGGTGGGCCTTGGGCGTGACCGCGACCGGCCGTCCGCGGAAGAGGGTGACGGCACAGTTGAACAGGAGGCCTTCGATCACGAGCGGCGCGCCGACCGAGACCAGGAGGTTCCAGTCGCGCGTGGCCTCGGCCACGCGGGCGAGCCCGGCGAGGACACCGCGCAGCAGTGTCTCCTGGAAGAACAGGTCGCCGCAGGTGTAAGCCGACAGGCCGAGCTCGGGGCAGACCGCGTAATGGGCGCCGCCCGCGTGGGCCTCGGTGAGGGAGCGGACGTGGGCGCCGGCGTTGAAGGCGGGATCGGCCACGCGCACCTCGGGAACGCAGACCGCCACCCGGGCAAATCCGTGGCCGCGGACGTCGAGGAAGGACCCGCTCACGGCCGGCATCATAGCCCGCGAGTCCGGTGGTTTCCCAGCACCGACCCCGGCGGGGGCCTACGGCTGCGGAGACGTCCCGGCGATGCGGTGCGCGGTGCGCGCCGCCACGGCCATCAGCGTCAGGGTGGGGTTCCACCCCCCGCTGGTCGGGAATACGGCGCCGTCCACGGCGTACAGATTGTCGACGTCGTGGAAGCGGCCGTCGGCGTTGGTGACCGACGTGGCCGGGCTGGCGCCCATCCGCAACGTCCCGAGGACGTGCCGCGACGTGGGTGGGTCCCCGAACGTCGCGTCACAGGGTGTGACGAAGACCTGCGTCGCTCCCGCGCCGAGGACGACCTGCTTCATGAAGGGGACGTAGAACTTGCGTGCCTCGAGCTCGAAGGGGTGGTTCCGGTACGTGACGCGGGGCACGGGAAGGCCGAAGATGTCGCGCGCGCTCGGGTCGAGGTCGACGGTGTTCGACCGCTGCGGGGCGTCCTCGGCCTGCATGAGCAGTCCGAACAGATGTTGCCCGAGCGGCATGTCGCGCAGCACGCGCTTGAGCGGGAGCCCGAGACCCATCGTCGGGAGGTCGAAGGCGTAGACGTCGCCGTCCTCCGAGACCGGCAGGCCCTGCGGCGCGCTGAACTCGATGATGCCGCCCATGAAAACCTGCGGCCCGCTGCCCACGTCGGCGACGCGGACCCGGTCTCCCCCGAACTCGACGCCACGGAAGTCCGAGAAGCCGCTCGTGACGGCCTGGCCGCGCTGGCCGTGTACGCGCCGCGGGAGGAACCCGTTCACGTTCGTCTGGAAGTGGAACATCAGGTTCTGCCCGAGCTGCCCGCTCGAGTTCCCGAGCGCACCGCCGCCCGGGGTCGCCGAGAGTAGACAGAGGCGCGCGGATTCGATCGCGCTCGCCGCGAGCAGGTACGCGTCCGCAACGGCCGTCTGCAGCGTGCCCTCGCCGTCGACGTACTCGATCGCGTGCACGTGCCCGCCGTCGTTCACCAGGCGGCTCGCGTGGCAGTTGACCCGGAGCTGGCAGTTGCCGCTCAGCAGCGCGGCCCGCAGCGTGCTCACCCCGGCGTGCCCCTTGGCGTGGCTCGGGCACCCGAAGCCGCTGCACCAGCCGCACGCGTTGCACGGCGGCCGCTCGAGCTCGGGCGTGCCGTCGGGGCTGTAGAAGCGCGTCGCAATCGCCGCCGGGTACTTGTGCGGATGCAGCGCCTCGCCGAGGAAGGTCGTGGCGGCGCACCCGTCGCGGAGGAGGACCGAGACGTACATGTCCTCGTTCGGGGGCATGCGCCACGGCGTCGACCGCGGCGGAGCGAACGGGTTGCCGTCGTCACCGGCGACGCCGTACAGGCGTTCGACCTCACCGTAGTACGGCTCGAGATCGGCGTAGGTCAGCGGCCAGTCGGCCCAGTTGGCGCTCGGCGCGTCGTCGAAGAACCCTGGGACGACGAGACTGGGGAAGCGGCTCCTGGCCTCGTTCAGGGCACTGACCATCCGAAAGTCGACCGGCGTGAAGCGCGGCGCCTTGCAATCGGCGTGGCTCCATGCGCCGCCCACCATCTTCGGCAGCAGGTTGACGTCCCGATGGATCGCGGCGGTGTCGCTCGCGCTCGTGCGGAACGTCCGCGGCTCGAGGTCGGGGATCGTCTCCATCCAGTAGCGTTCGTCCTTGAGCTCGTCGCTGCCGTGGAGCGTCGGCCGCATCGGGCCGGGGCGATCGACGTCGGGGTAGGGGTTGTGTCCCGCCTCCAGGACGAGGACCTTCTTGCCCGCCGCCGCGAGCACCCCGGCCGCCGTGCCGCCGCCCGCGCCGCTGCCGATCACGCAGCAGTCGAAGCGGGCGAGGGCCCGGTTGCCGAAGACGTCGTCCGTCCGCTTGCGTCCTCTCGCCATCAGCACGATCCGTCGCTGGCGAACGCGGTGGCCGCCACGATCGCGTTCTGGAACGCCTGCGCCTCGGCCGACAGCGGCCTCGGTGCGGCGGCCTCGTCCGGGTTGGGGCCCGACAGGGGGTGACCGGTACGCTCGTGGTACGCGTCGTCCCGACGCGAGTAGAGCGCGTAGCCGAGGGGCTGGCTGTCGCCCTCGATCCCGAGCATGGCCCACCCGCGCCCGTGGCGGTTGCCGCCGTACTCCGGCGCGGCGAAGGCGCCTTCGATGGTGTGCCCGACGACGATGCCGAGGAACGTGCGGTCCTCGTGCCGCCCGTAGCGCGGGAAGAGGTCCGCCCGCGTGTCGATCGCATCGCGGACGACGACCTGGTCGGCGGCGGCGAGGTCGGCGAACGCCGCACCCGCGAGCTGCCGTGCCAGCGTGTCGAGGGCGGCGAGGCCGTCGCGATAGACGTTGCGCAGTCCGGGGAGCGACCCGCCGAGCTGCGCGTCGAGGGCGGCCACCTCGGGGACGTGCGCCGAGCCGTAGAGCGCGGCGCGCCAGTAGAGCGCCTGCAGTCGCGTCGGTTCGATGAACGCTCGGAACCCATCGGGCGGCCGGCGCCGCGTCGGCGTGCCGCTGGTGAAGTCGACGTACGGATTGCGGCCGCTGAACGGCCCGCCGGCGAAGAGGCGGGGCACACGGTGGTCGAAGGCAGTGAGCAGCCATTCGACGTAGCGTGGGACGCCGAGGGCGGAGGCGCCGGGATCGGTGTCGGGCGGTAGGATGGTGTCGACCAGCGCCGCCAGCGTGCGGCGCTCGCGGGTCGTGAAGAACCGCCCGCGCGCCGCGGCCCAGCTTCGCTCGGCGAGCGTGATCGGCGCGGCGAGCGCCGTGGCGAGGAGCCCGAGGGCTTTCAGGAACTCGCGCCGGCCGAGCAGCACGCCGACGCGGCGTTCGGTCGCCATCGTGGGCGGTGGAGCGAGGCTGCGGAGTCGGGGCAGCTTGAGCCGGCTCATCGCGGAGCCTTATAACGTCCGCCGCCACGGCGCCGTCAAGGCGGCGGGCAGGTTTCCCACCCGCATGCGTCGCCCCCTCGTGCTCGCGTCCGCCTCGCCCCGTCGCCGCGAGTTGCTCGCCTCGCTCGGCTGCGACTTCACCGTCGCTCCGACGGCCATCGACGAGGAGGTGGTGGCGGGCGGGGCCGCGCCCCTCGACGCCGCGCTGGTGGTGGCCCGCGCGAAGGCGGCGGCCGGCCGCACCGCGCGGCCCGATGCCGTCGTGCTGGCGGCCGACACCGTCGTCGTCCTCGATGACCGCCTGCTCGGCAAGCCGGTCGACGTCGCCGATGCGCGGCGCATGCTGGGCGCGCTCCGCGACCGCACGCATCAGGTGATCACCGGCCTCTGCGTCGTCTCGCCGCAGGGCGGCGGCGAGGACGTCGTCGTCACCGCCGTGCGCATGCGGGCGTGGACCGAGGCGGAGGTCACCGGCTACCTTGCGAGCGGCGCGCCCCTCGACAAGGCCGGCGCGTACGGCATCCAGGACGAGCCCTTCCGGCCCGTCGCGTCGTTCGTGGGCTGCCACTGCAACGTCGTGGGGCTGCCGCTCTGGACCACCCACCGGCTCCTCGAGAGCGCGGGGGTCCATCCCCTGCGACCGCCCGATGTGACGCGTTCCCTCTGTGCCGCGTGTCCGCTCAGAGTCCCGGGAGCACCCAGTGCGCCAGCCGGGTGATCGCCCGCATGAAGATCAGGATCTCGGGGTGGGGTCCGCTCGCGCGGTAGATCGAGTAGAGGCCGAACAGCAGCCCGAGTGACGCCAGGAACACCGCGACCGTGAGAAGCAGCCAGCGCCGGTCGGTGTCGGCGACGCTCTCGTACCGGATCGGCCCACGTCCCGTCGTCGTGAGTTGCGGCTCGACCACCCCCCGTCCCCCCGCTCGCTTCATAACGCAGCGGGCGGTTGCATGCCACCGGGACGGGGTTCGCCCCGACCGGTTCGCCGGCCTTGACCCGCCCCTGGTCGCCCCGATACGCACCTGCGGAGTGCTCCGCTTCTCGCTGGGCCCGATCACGACTCCCTCGAAGGCCACCGCGGTGGGCCGTGCTGCCGTGTCGCTCGCGGCCGCCCTGCGCGGCTTCCTGGACGGACTGCCGTGACCCGTGGGACGATCGCGGTGGCGGCGCTCATGGCGGCGTGCGCGCGTCATACGGCCGGGCCGCCGGCGGTCGTCGAACCCGACGTCGGTCCGGGCGCGAGCGTCGTGTTGGCGTGGAGCGCCCCGGTCGATCTCGACCTCTATGTGACGGATCCGACGGGCATCACCTTCTACTACGCCAAGCCCGGCGGCGTGCTCGCCGCCGAGACGCGGTGCGAGGGGATGCGCCCGGGTGCTCACGCGGAGCGGGCCTACATCCCGCGGGCGGCGGCGGGCCGGTATCGGGTTGGAGTCGATTTCCCGCACGCCTGCGGCACCCGAATGACGACGGTTCCCTTCCGCATCGTGGTCACGGCCGCCGGGCGGCGACACGAGGCGAGCGGCACGGCGCGACTGGGGGAGCGGCAACCGCTGGTGCTCGAGTTCGACGTGGAGGCACGATGAAACGGGACGCGAGACGCGTGCGGCTGATGGCGGTCGTGGTCGTGGTGCTGATGGCGGCCGGATCGTCGGCTCGGGCCGCGAGCTTGGCGGGTACCGTGGTCGACGCCGGGGGCGCGCCGGTGACGGGCGCCATCGTCACCGCGCGCGACCTGGCCGACCGGCGAGAGGTGACCGTCTACGCCGACCCGCGCGGGCGCTTCGTCGTGCCGGCGCTCGGCGCCGGCACGCACCACGTGCGGACGCGGGCGTTCGGCTTCCGCGAGCGCGTCCTCGTCGCCGAGGTCGCGGACGGGGCGGTGCATTCCCCCCTGCGCGTCGCGCTCGAGCGCGAGACCGACCCGCGCGAGCTCGCCTGGCAGCTCCCCGCAAACCGGTGGCTGGCGCTCGTCGTCGCCCGCATGCCCGACGAGGCTGCCCGCGAGGAGTTCGTGCGCCAGTGCACCTACTGCCATCAGCAGGGAAGCTGGGCCACGCGCGTGCAGCGCGACCCGGCCGAGTGGCGCAAGCTGTTCGCGCTCATGGCGCGCATGGGCGGGGTCCTGTCGTCGCGGGTCCGGGCCATCCTGCCCGACCTGCTCAATCGCGCCTACGACGAGTCGTCGTACGTTCCTGCGCTCGGCGAGCGCTTCGACCCGCCGCCGCCCGCGGACGCGGCCGCGCGTCGCGCCGTCGTCACCGAGTGGGAAGTGGGTGGCACGAACTCCATGCCGCACGACGTCGCGGTCGGGAAGGACGGTGTGGTGTGGGCGGCCGACATGATGCGCGACCGGCTCTACCGGCTCGACCCGAGGAGCGGCGATCGCCGCTCGTTCGACATCCCGCGCGGCGGCGCGCCGCTCGGTGGCGTGTTCGGGGGCCGGCAGCCGATTCCCGCCAACGCCGATGCACACGTGGGCCCGCACAGCCTCCAGATCGCACCCGACGGCGCGGTGTGGCTCACGCTGGCGCTCGGTAACGAGCTCGCACGCTTCGATCCGAAGGCCGAGCAGTTCACGATCCACGCGCAGCCGGAGGGGCTGTATCCGCACACCCTGCGCTTCGATCAGCTCGGTCGGATCTGGTTCACGCTCGCCGTCTCGAACCACGTCGGGATGCTCGACCCGCGCACGGGGGAGCGCCGAACCTATCGGCTGCCGGCGCGCACGTGGGGTGAAGCGCTCGTCGTGCGCGCGGTCCCCTGGGTGCTGGAGCTCGGCCGCTGGGTCGATCTCGACCCGGAGCGCGCCGGCGACGGTCCCGCCCTGCCGATTCCCTACGGCATCGACATCGGTCCGGACGGCGGCGTGTGGTTCGCGCAGCTGAACGAGCGCCGCATCGGCCGGCTCGATCCCGAGTCCGGTGCGATCACGCTCATCGACACGCCATTTCCCGCCCCGCGCCGCCTACGCTTCGACCGGCACGGCGACCTCTGGATTCCGAGCTTCAGTGGCGCGGCGCTGGCGCGCTTCACGCCGTCGACGGGGACGTTCAAGACCTGGGCACTGCCCACGCTGCCGGCGGAGACCGAGACGCCCTATGCGCTCAACACCGACTGGCGCACCGACACCGTGTGGATCTGCGGCACGGCGTCGGACAGCCTCATTCACTTCGAGCCGGCGACCGAGCGCTTCACGACCTACCCGTTGCCCACGCGCGTGACCTTCACGCGCGAGCTCGACTTCGACGCGAGCGGTGCGGTCTGGACGTCGAACTCGAACCTGCCCGCCTGGCAGATCGAGGGAGGGATCCCGCGGATCATCCGCCTCGAGCCGGAGGCCCTGTCGGCCGACACGCTGTCCCGAGGGGGCGGGCGATGACGCGCGACAACCGTCACTCCTCTAAATGATCTCCTGTTCGCGCAGGCGGCCGACGTCCTCCCACGTGTAGCCGAGGACGTCGATCAGGATCTCCTCGGTGTGCTGCCCGAATTCCGGCGCCGGCAAGCGGATCGTCGCTGGCGTCTCGCTGAGCCGGATCGGGATGCCGACGACCTGCGTCGGGCCGAAGGTCGGGTGCGTGAAGGTCGTGACGTAGTCGTTGGCCTGCACCTGCGGGTCGTCGGGCAGGTCGTCGAGCGAGTTCACGAGCGTGACGATGAAGTCGCCGCCGTCGTGCAGGCGCTGGAGCCACTCCGCGCGCGGCCGACTGGCGAACACCGTGTCGAGGAGGGCGATGCAGTCGCCGGCATTGAGCATCCGCTGGTGCATCGTCACGAACCGCTCGTCGGTCGCGGCCTCGGCGATGCCGAGCACGCGGCAGAAGTCGGTCCAGTAGCGGTCGGGCTGCAGCATCGCGAGCGCGAGCCACTGCCCGTCGCCGCACCGATAGTGGTTCCACAGCGGATTGGTCGCGTACCGTCGGCTCTGGCGCGGGATGGCACGGCCGAGCATCGTGCGCGCGGCGAGGCCGAGGCCCTGCAACCACGCCATCGAGCCGAGGTGCGACGCGTCGACCTCCTGGCCGCACCCGGTGCGCTCGCGCACGAGGAGCGCGGCCAGGACGCCGTAGGCCAGCATCACGGCGCCCATCTGGTCGGCGATGCCGCCGGCGATCGCGAGCGGCGGGTCGTCGGGCTCGCCGCACGAGAGCATGATGCCGGAGCGGGCCAGGCCGAGGTAGTCGAACGACGGGTCCGCGCTCTCCGGTCCCTGCGGCCCGTACCCGGTGGCGCTGGCGTAGACGAGGCGCGGGTTGCGGCCCCGCAGCGTGGCCGCGCCGAGGCCCAGGCGCTCGGCGACGCCCTGGCGAAAGTTCTGCACGAAGACGTCGGCCTTCTCGGCCAGGTGCTGGACGATGCCGAGCCCCTCCGGCTTCTTCAGGTCGACCGTGAGACTCTTTTTGTTGCGGTTGTTGGCCTCGAAGTAGAAGTTCGGGACGCCGCTCAGGTCGAGGCCGGCCGCGCGCAGCATGCCCCGCCCCGGGTCGCCACCGCGTCGTTCCTCGATCTTGATGACCTCGGCGCCGAGGTCGCCGAGCATGGCCGAGCAGACGGGGCCCTGCTGCCAGATCGTCCAATCGATCACGCGAACTCCCTCGAGGGGCATGGTCATGCGGGCTCCCTCGCACGGGGGCGCACCGTCCGGCAAGCCGCCCGCCTTGATTTCGATCCGGGCGTGGGTCACAAAGCCACGCCCGAGATCAGGGGGGCTTGCATGCGCGTTGTCGTGACGGGAGGAACCGGCTTCATCGGTGGGGCACTGTGTCGCGCGCTCCGGGTCGCCGGGCACGCGGTGACGATCGTCGGGCGGAAACCTGGCTACGTTCCCGTGCTCACGGTGACGTGGGACCGCGCCGCCGAGGTCGTGCGCGAGGCCGACGCGATCGTGAACCTGGCCGGGGAGCCGATCGCCGGGGGGCGCTGGACCGCGGCGCGCAGACGGGAGATCGTCGACAGCCGCGTACTCGCGACCCGCGCGCTCGTCGACGCGATGGCGGCGAGCGCGGCCCGGCCGAAGACCCTCGTGAGCGCGTCGGCGATCGGCTACTACGGTCCGCGCGGCGACGAGGCGATCGACGAGGCCGCGCCAGCCGGTGCGGGCTTCCTCGCCAACGTCTGTACGGCGTGGGAGGCGGAGGCGCGGCGGGCCGAGCCGCTTGGCGTGCGCGTCGTGCGCCTGCGGATCGGGATCGTGCTCGCCCCCGACGGCGGCGCGCTCGCGCGGATGCTGGTTCCCTTTCGCGCCGGGCTCGGCGGACCGCTGGGGAGCGGCCGCCAGGTGATGTCGTGGATCCACCGCGACGACCTCGTGGCGATGATCCTGGCGGCGCTCGGCTCCGACGCGTGGCACGGCGCCGTCAACGGCACGACCCCGAGTCCGGTCACCAACCGGGAGTTCGCGCAGACGCTCGGCCGCGTGCTCGGCCGCCCGGCCGTCCTGCCGGCCCCCGGCTTCGCGCTCCGCCTCGTCCTCGGCGAGATGGCCGACGTGCTCCTCACCGGCCAGCGGGCGCTGCCGGCCGTGGCCGAGGCGCAGGGCTTCTCCTGGCGCCACCCGACGTTGTCGGGTGCCCTCGAGGCCTGCGTCGAGGCGTGAGGGCGTTACCGCTTCCGCGCCAGTAGGAGACCGTCGGCAACCGGGATCATCGCGGCATCGACGCGCGCATCACGCGCGACGAAGGCGTTGAGGGCGCGCAGAGCCTCCGTC
This sequence comes from Binatia bacterium, assembly GCA_046327955.1. Taxonomy (GTDB): domain Bacteria; phylum Desulfobacterota; class Binatia; order DP-6; family DP-6; genus JAXLXP01. The sequence continues at coordinate 418,058 of JAXLXP010000004.1, forward strand.
GACTCGTCGTGGTCGGAAGGATCGGCCACCTGGCCCGCCCAGAGCACGTTGTCGAAGACGATCAGGCCGTTGGGGCGCAAGCGGGGCAGGAGCTCCTCGTAGTAGTGACGGTAGTTGGTCTTGTCCGCATCGACGAAGGCGAGGTCGATCTCCGGTGTCCGGGGCAGCGACTGGAGCGTCTCGAGCGCCGGGGCGAGGCGAAGCTCGATACGGTCGGCGAGACCCGCGCGCTCCCAATAGCGCCGCGCGACGGCGGTCCACTCCGGGTTCACGTCGCAGCAGAGGAGTCGGCCGTCCGGAGCGAGGCCGCGTGCGATGGTGATCGCGCTGTAGCCGGTGAAGGTCCCCACCTCGACCGCGCGCCGTGCGCCCATCAGTCGGGCGAGCAGCGTGAGGAAGGCTCCCTGCTCGACGGCGATCTGCATGAGGCTCAGCCCACCCAGTGTCGCGGTTTCGGTTGCGAGGTCGCGCAGCACTTCGTCCTGCGGCGGATTGTGCGCCAGCAGGTACGTGTAGAGCTCGGGCGTCATCCGCGTGAATTTCTCGTGCATGGCGAGAGAGCATAGTCGCGTCGCCAGCCACGGCAAGTTTGACTTTCGCCCCGCCGCCGGTCGAGACTCCGCCGCCATGACGCGGACCCGAGTCGGAGATCTCGAGCTCTTCTGGGACGAGACGGGACAGGGCGATCCGGTTCTCCTGTTGGCGGACCTGGGCGGTGACCACCGCGCGTGGGACCTCGTGCGGGCCGACCTGGCGCGACACCATCGCCTGATCCTGCTCGACAATCGTGACGCTGGCGCGAGCGACCCGGCACCTGGGCCGTACGGGATCGCCGAGCTGGCGGCCGACGCGCTCGGCGTGATGGACCACCTCGGCATCGAGCGCTTCCACGTGGCGGGCGCGTCGATGGGTGCGGCGATCGCGCAGCAGCTCGCGCTGCAGGCGCCGGCGCGCGTGGCGAGCCTCGTTCTTCTCGCCGCCTGGGCGCGCACCGATCCGTTTCTCCGTGCGGTCCTCTCGAGCTGGCGCGTGGCGGTTGCCCGCATGGCGCCCGAGGAGTTCTCGGCCGAGGTGTTGCCGTGGATGGTCACGCATCGGTTCGTCCAAGAGCCGCCGTCGGGATCGCTGGCGCGGGAGGCGGCGCGGCGTGCGCGCGGCGCGTGCCGTTCCGTGGAATCCTTCCAGCGGCAGGTCGATGCGTGCCTCGCGCACGACGTTCTGCCCTTCCTGCCGATGTTGCGGACCCCGACGTTGGTGCTGGTCGGCGAGGACGACATTCTGACCTCGCCGCGGTATGCCCGGACGCTGGCGGCGGCGCTTGCGCGCAGCGAGGTCATGATCGTACCGGCGAGCGGCCACGCCTGTCTCCTCGAGACGCCCGACGCCGTCAGCGAGCGCTTGCTCCGGTTCTGGACGCGGCATCTGCTGCAGACGGCGGTGGCCGCATGAGCCGGCTCGCGGGACGGACGGCGATCGTCACGGGTGCCGGCGCGGGTATCGGTCGAGCGTCGGCCGAGCGCTTCGCCAGCGAGGGCGCGGCCGTGCTCGTGGCCGACATCGACGGGGACGCGGTCGAGGCCGCCGCGGCGGCCATCCGCGCCGCTGGCGGCCGGGTGCTGGCCCGACGTGTCGACGTGAGCGTGCAGGCCGACATCGAGGCCATGGTGGAGGCAGCCGTCGCCGAGTTCGGCCGGCTCGACATCATGTTCAACAACGCGGGGATCGGCCGGTTCGTGCCGTTCGAGCAGCTCGAGCCGGCCGAGTGGGACCGCACCATCGCCGTGGACCTGCGCAGCGTCTACCTCGGGTGCCGCGCCGCCGTGCCCCACCTGCGGCGCGCCGGTGGTGGGGTGATCCTCAACACCAGCTCGCAGGCGGGGCTCGAGGGGCAGGCGATGGCGGAGGCATACTGCGCCGCCAAGGGCGGCGTGGTTCTGCTCACGAAGGCGCTCGCCCGCGAGCTCGGGCCCGACAACATCCGGGTGAACTGCCTCTGTCCGGGTGGAACGCAGACGGCGCTGCTCTTCCGCTTCGCCGAGGCGCTGGCGGATGCGGCGCAGTCGCTTGCCGCCAGCGCCGGCCGCATCCCGCTGCAGCGGCTCGGGCGTCCCGAGGAGGTCGCGGCCGCGGCACTGTTCCTGGTTTCGGACGAGGCCTCGTACATCACGGGCGTGGCGCTCCCCGTCGACGGCGGGGCGACGTCGTAGCCGGGACCGCCGCGAGACCTGCCGCGCGGCGCCGGGTGTCGACGCGGGGCCTCGGTCTGGGTTAGGCAGGCCGCATGCGACACAGACTGCTCCCGGTCGCGCTCGCGGCCGTACTCGTCGGATGGGAGGTGGGGCCTGCCGGCGCGACTGCGGCCGGATGTCTGCGCGGCTCCGGTGTGGCGGCGGCGCGGTGTCTCAGGGAGTACGTCGGCGTCGTCGAGCAGTGCCGGCGCACCGGGAGCGAGGCATGCGTCACCAGTGCGCATGCTGCGGCGGGGCTGCTGCCGCGTCTCCTCTCCGCCGCGGAAGGGCAGGGGCGTGGCGCGTGCACCGCCGGGGAGGCCGAGGCGCTCGGCTACCTCGATCTCCCGGACCTCGGCGCTCGCATCCCGGAAGCCTGTCGCGATGTTGCCGAGGACCTCCTCGCGGCCACCTGGGGGCCACCGCCGCCGGCGTCGGCGGTGGCCTGTCGCCGGCAGGTGGTGCGACGCCTCGGGCGTCTCGAGGCGACCATCGTCCGGGACCTCGGCGCCGAGTGCCTCGTCGACGTCGTGGCGGGTCGTGCGTGCGATCGGGCGCGGCGCGATGGGCGGGTGGAGCGCGCGCGCGACCAGGCGGTCCGTGGCATCGTGGCGGGTTGCGGCCCCGAGTTCGACGGGCTCGGCCTGACGGCGGGCCCGAGCCTCGAGGCACGTGTCGGAGCGGTGGTCGACGTGGTCGTCGACCGGGCGCGGCACTTTGCCGAGCGCACCTACCCGGCGCCGGTGCTCGGGCCGACGGGCGAGCCCGGCCCGTACCCGGTCGGCGTGCGGACGATCGACCTCGTCGATGCGAGCCGGCTCGCCGTCGGCGGCTCCGGGCCGCGTCCCGTGCGGCTCGAGATCTGGTACCCATCGACGCCGGGCGCGGTGACCGGCGTGCCGCGGGACGTCGTACAGGTGCTCGGTGTCAACGTCTCGCGCACCACCAGCTTTCGCGACGTCGACCGCGCGCCGGGGCGCCTCCCGGTCGTGCTCTTCTCGCACGGCAGCGGTGGGATTCGCTTCCAGTCGGTGTTCCTCGCGCAGCACCTGGCGAGCCACGGATTCCTGGTCGCGAGCCCCGATCACCACGGCAACACCTTCGTCGACGCGCTGCGGGGCGTCGTCGATGCGCAGGCAGCGGTCAACCGACCGCTCGACATGCATTTCGTGCTCGACCACCTGCTCGCCTTCGATGGCGAGCCCGGGAACTTCCTCGCCGGCGCGGTCGACGGTGATCGCGTCGGCATGGCCGGCCACTCGTTCGGCGGCTACACGGCCTTTGCGCTCGCCGGCGGCGCGTTCGGCCTCGGCACGTTCACCGACCCACGCGTGAAGGCGATTCTGCCGCAGGCCCCGTTCTCGGGTCCGTTCGACGACGCGTTCTTCGCTGGCATCACGATCCCGACGCTCGTGCTCGGCGGCTCGCTCGACACCACGACGCCGTTTGCGGCCCACCAGGAACGGCCGTTCGAGCATCTGCCGTCTGGGGCATCGGTCGTCGGGCTCGCCGAGCTGGTCGCGGCGGGGCACTTCACGTTCTCCGACGTCTGCGAGGTGCCGCGAAACCTCGTCGGCCTGATCGGGGGGTTCGACGAGGCGTGCGAGCCGCGTCATCTCCCGTGGCGCTGGGCGCACCGGATCGTGAACTACCTCGCGCTCAACTTCTTTGCGGCCACGCTCGAGGGTGACGCCGCGGCGCGCGCGCGGCTCGCGCCGGCGGCGCTGGCGGCGGTCGACGACCTCGTCTACCGCACGAAGTAGCGGGGCGCTCAGGGGAGATCGCGCGCGGTCGACTCCCCGGTCGCGGTGGTGGCGACCAAGCGGACGCGGCCGCTCGCGGACGGCACCGCGGTCGCGGCGAACGTCCCGTCCGCAGCGAGCGGGACGGGGGTGCCCTCGAGCGTCACGGTGAGCGGGTCCGCCCCCGCATGGTGGCGCGCTGCCCATGCGGCGTGGGCGGCGCCCGTGAAGAGGACGAGCCGATCGTGGACGTTCCGGTCGCTCACGACCTGGATGTCGGTCGGCTGGCGGATCACGACGTAGAGCGCCTTCCCGTGGACGTTGAGCCCGAAGTCGGTGCAGAACCGGATGTCGGCGCTCGTCAGCGGCCCGAGGCAGGCGAGCAGGCCGCCGAGGTCGGGTGCCGCGATCCGGGCCGCGGTCGCGGCGGCCTCGGTGACGAATCCCGGTCCGAGGGCCGTGGCCGCGGCGGCATCGGGCGGGAGGGCGCGGCCGGTGACGTGGAGCGCGCCGCCCTGCGGCGCGGTGACCACGTCGGCGAACGATGGCTTGAGCGCACGCAGCAGCGCGGTGGCATCGGCACCGCGCGCTGCGTGACGTCCGAGCTCCGCGACCCACGGCGCGATCTCCGCACCGAGCGGCGTGCCGTCCAGCTCGCCGGCGATCAGCGCGGGAGCGCCGGCCTGGCGCGCCACCTCGGCAGCGAGCCCGTCGACGGCGGCCGTCCAATCGGCGCCGTCGTACGACGCCTGGACCGCGGCGAGCGCTGCGGCGAGCGGCCGAGCGTCGTCGAGGTCGAGGGCCGAGCTGCGGGTGTTCTCTGCCAGGATCGCGAGCCCGGACCCGCCGAGCTCGGCGAGGGTCGCGCGCCATGCGGCTTCGGGATCGTAGCGCGCTGGCCGGCGCAGATAGGCGGCCGCAGTCCCGAGCGTGATCAGGCTGGCGTGCGCCTGTGTCATGGGATTCAGCAGGTACCCGCCGAGGGCGCCCGGGAGATCGGCCGACCGGCCCGTGAGCGGACCCAGGTGCAGGTTGATGGCGAGGAGGGTGTCGTTCACCGGCACGTTGTCCCAGAGCACGACGGGATGGCCGTGCAGGCAGCGCCGGCGCGCCTGGGCCTCGGCGCCCGTGATCGTCGGCGCGAACACGCCGCTGCCCGTCCACCCGATCGGCATCCCGCGCCGGAGCGCGCGACCGAGCTGGTCGTTGTAGGCCGAGCACCCGTCGCCGGCGTAGTCGGTGGGGACGACGAGGCGGAGCGTCCCGAGGCGGTGGGTGCGCAGCCAGCGTGCCGTGCGGTTGGCGAGGTCGGCGTGGGCGCGGGCGAGCGCGGCGCCGTCCGCACCGCCGAAGCGCGCGACATCCTCGGGGCGCTCGAGCTGCTCGGGCGCGTCGTCGAACAGGAGGGCGAAGCGGCGCACGCCGGCATGCGAGAGCTGCGCGAGCTTGGCGGTGAGCGCCGCGAAGTCGTCGTCGCAGGCATAGCAGACGTCGAGCGCGGGGCTGAGCGCGTAGAGGAAGCGGACGTCGAGCGTGCGCGCGAGGTGTGCCGTCTCGCGAAGGTCGGCGAGCGCGTCGGCGGGGTAGGGCTCGCGCCAGCGGTCGCGGTGCCAGGGATCGTTCTTGGGTGCGTAGACGAACGTATCCAGCCCGTGTGCGGCGAGGAAGCGGATGACGTCGCGACGGGCCTCTCCGGTCCATGGCCGCCCGTAGTAGCCCTCGATCACGCCACGCATCGGGGGGACGCGTGCCCCGGCCGCCCCGGCGGCCGCGACGACGAGGCTGGACGCGAGCAGGAGAGCCCAGTGCGACATCGCCGGGGCCCATACCTCCGCGTGGCGCCCGCGGGCAACCCGCAGGCTGGGCAGCTCGGGACCCTCGGGCAGAGTGCGCGCCGATGGGCCTTGCGTTCGCGTCGGCGCACGAGATCGCCGCCGCGGCGCGGTGGCCTTCACGTACCCGTTCAACCTCTGCGGCCATCCGGCGGGCACCGTGCGTGCCGGCTTCGCCAATCGGCTGCCGGTCGGGCTCCAGATCGTCGCTGACCGCGGCCGCCGTCGGTCTTCTCACTGCACGGCTGCAACGCCGAGTGCGACCTCGGTCCGAGCTGCGTGCCTCGGAGGCTGAGTCGGAATCACCAAATTATTTCCGGTCAGTCACTCATCGCGGGGGCTGCGTTCTTGCGTCGCCCGGAGGGAAAACCCGCGACCATGGATCGGTCGTCCGAGCAGCGGGTGCAGAGTGAGGCGAGCGGCACGCTCGTCCCGCGACGGGGGGTGGCGGGTGGAGGCTCAGTGGCTGGCGGCCGTGGAACGGGGGGCATCGTGGCGCTCGACGGAGAGGTGGTGGTTCGCTACGACGCCGTGTACGGGCCGCCGGAGCCGTCGGACGGTACGCGGCGCCTCCTCCTGGCGGTGCTGGAGGAGGGTATCCGGACGCTCCTCCGCAACGCGCGGGCGACGCAGGTGCGTCCCCGTCGACTTCGGCGCGACGCGCTCCGGTGGATGCTCAACCCCGCGCAGGCGAACGTCTTCGGCTTCGGTGCGATCTGCGACGCTCTGGGGATCGACCCCGGGCGCCTCCGCCGCCAGGTGCTGCGCCGGCTCGCCGAGGCGGAAGAAGAGGCCGGGACGACCCGGCCTCGCCACGAGCGCTGATCAGCGGCTGGCCTTCCGCTTGCCATGGCCGCGCTTGAGCTTGTCCTCGAGTGCGGCGGCTACGAACTCCATCACGGAGATGTTGCTCTGTACGCAGAACAGCTTGATCTCCCGGTGGAGCCCCTTGGGGATGCGGGTCGCCAACTGGATGAGGACGTCGTCCTCCTTGGATGTCATGTAGTCCCTCCCTGCACCGCCCACGGCGGGCGAGGAGAAATGTAGCTTAGTAAGGCCGTAGCCGCAACGCCGTGGTTCGAGCGTCGCCAGGCGGATTGCACGCCAGCCCCTGCATCCATTATCGTGTTTGATAGCTACTCGCCGGACCGGGCGGGCCGGCCGGGCGTGGACTCGAGCTCCCGCTCGACCTGCTCGAGCTGGCGCGTCAGCCCGACGATGTGGAGCTGGCCCCGGACCCGTGCGGAGAGCTCGTGGCTGGTGATGGGCTTGGTGAGGTACTCGCTGACCCCGGAGTGCATGCCCTCCAGGTGCGTCCCGATGTCGTCCCGGCCGGTCAAGAGGATGATCGGGACGGTCTGGCCGTTCGGCAGGGCGCGGAGCTTGGGGATGACCTCGAACCCGGTCATGCCCGGCATCACGACGTCGAGGAGGACGAGGTCGACGTGTTCGCGGGCGACGGTCTCGAGGCACTCGATGCCGTTGCGGGCCTGGAGGGTGCGGTAGCCCTCGCGCTCGAGGAGACGGGCGGTGATGTCGCGGCAGTACTCGTCGTCGTCGACGACCAGGATCACGGTGGTGGCGGCGGGCGGGTTCATGACGGCGTCTCGTTCTCGAGGTCGGGCTCGTCGTCGGTGACGTGCTCGCCGCGACGGCGGCGCAGCTTGGCGACGAGCGTCGTCCGCTTGAGGCCGAGGAGACGGGCGGCGGCCTGCTTGTTGCCCTTCGTGCGGCGCAGCGCCTCCTCGATCAGGCGGTTTTCGAACTCCTCGACCGCGGTGTTGAGGTCGAGACCTTCCTCCCCCAGTACCGGACGGGGAATCTTCCGCTCCGAAATGAGCGAGCGGATGTTGGAAGGCAGGTTCGCGACGTCGATGATGCCGTCTTCGGAGAGGATCACGAGGCGCTCGAGCAGGTTCTCGAGCTCGCGGACGTTGCCCGGCCAGTCGTGCTCCCAGAGGTGCACCATGGCCTGCTCCGTGATCCGCGCCGGCCGACCCGTGCGCTTCTTGTTGTGCTTCTCGAGGAAGTACTTGATCAGGAGCGGGATGTCCGAGCGGCGCTCGCGCAGGGGCGGCATGACGATCGGGATGACCTGGAGCCGGTAGAAGAGATCCTCGCGGAAGCGTCCCGCTTCCACCTCCGTGGACAGGTCCTTGTTCGACGCGGCGATGACGCGCACGTCGACTCTGAAGGACTTGTCGGCGCCGACGGGCCGAACCTCGCGGTCCTGGAGCACGCGCAGGAGCTTCACCTGGAGGATCGGGTTCATCTCCCCGACCTCGTCGAGGAAGATCGTGCCGCCGCTGGCGAGCTGAAACATGCCAGCCCGCTGTCCGACGGCACCGGTGAAGGCACCGCGTTCGTGCCCGAACATCTCCGACTCGAGCAGCTCGGCCGGGATGGCGCCGCAGTTGACCGGGATGAACGGTCGCTCGGCGCGCGCCGACTGCTCGTGGACCGAGCGGGCGACGAGCTCCTTGCCGGTGCCGCTCTCCCCCATGATCAGCACGGTCGCTTCCGTCGCTGCGACCTTGGTGACGAGCTGGTTGATCTTGACGACCAGCGGATGCTCGCCGATCAGGTAGGGCACGTTTTCGGGTGTTCCGCTCACGTCGACCCGAGCTCCTCAATCGTCCTTTGTGGGAATTCCGCGTTTCCCGGCTCCCCGGACATGGCGGCGCCGAGTGGGCCGTGCTATGCGCGAGCGCATGTCACACGGCCATCGCGTCTCTTATCGGTCGATTTGCGCCAATGGTTGAGCGGGTACGCGGCAAAGGGGCTCGCGCTGCGGCCAAGGCGGCCCCGGCACCCGGGCCCGCGACGGCAGAGCGGCGGCGCGCGGGTCGGGTCGATGGGCGCACGCCGGCGGCGCTCCGTCCCACCCGGATGGAGCTGGGTTTCCTCCCTCCGGCGGAGGGCTCGGTCCTGATCGCGATGGGTTCGACGCGGGTCGTGTGCACGGCCACGGTTCAGGAGTCGGTGCCGCCGTTCCTGAAGGGCCAGGGACGCGGCTGGGTGACGGCCGAGTACGGCATGCTCCCGCGCAGCTCGCCCGAGCGCATCGAGCGGGAGCGGCGCGGCCCCGGGGGGCGGACCCACGAGATTCAGCGCCTGGTCGGGCGCAGCCTGCGGGCGGTGGTCGACCTGGCTGCGCTCGGCGAGCGCTCCGTGATCGTCGATTGCGACGTCCTCGAAGCCGACGGCGGTACGCGCACCGCCTCGATCACCGGCGGATTCGTCGCGCTCGCGCTGGCCCTGGAGCGGCTGCGCGCCCAGGGGGTGCTGCCCATCCTCCCGCTCACGGGCACCGTGGCTGCCGTGAGCTGCGGGGTGGTCGACGGTCGTGCGGTGCTCGACCTGCCCTACGAGGAGGACCACCGGGCCGAGGTGGATCTCAACGTCGTGATGACCGGCACGGGCCGGTTCGTCGAGGTGCAGGGCACCGCGGAGGGGAAGCCGTTCTCGGCAGCGCAGCTCGCCCGGATGCTCGCGCTCGCGGAGCGTGGCGTTCGCGACCTCACCGTGCTGCAGCGCGACACGCTGCGCTCGGGGGGTGTCCTGCTGCCACGGCGGTGATTCCGGCGCGCCTGGTTCTCGCCACCGCCAACCCGGGCAAGGTCCGGGAGCTGGGCGCGTTGGTGCGCGAGTGGGGCGCGGTCGAGTTGATGGACCTGGCGGCGTGTCCTGGCGTCGTCCTGCCCGAGGAGACTGGCGACACCTACGCGGCGAACGCGGTCGCGAAGGCGCAGGCAGTGGCCCTGGCCACCGGGTTGCCCGCGCTCGCGGACGACTCGGGGCTCGAGGTGGACGCGCTCGGCGGCGCGCCCGGTGTGCGCTCGGCGCGCTGGGCGGCGACCGATGGCGAGCGCATCGCGAAGCTCCTCGCCGCGCTCGACTTGGTGCCGGACGCGGCGCGCAGCGCGCGCTTCCGTGCCGTCGTGGCGCTCGCGTGGCCTGACGGCCGGGTCACCGTTGCGGAGGGCCTGTGCGAGGGGTGGATCGCGCGGGTTCCCGCCGGGAGCGGCGGCTTTGGCTACGATCCGGTGTTCGTGCCGGAGGGGTACGCGGAGCCGTTCGCGGCACTGCCCGCATCCACGAAGCGCGCGCTCAGCCACCGCGCGCGCGCGCTGCGGGCGCTCGGCGCCCGCCTCGCGGCGTCTACATGAAGGTGGGGCGCGTCCCGATCACCTTGCGCTCCTCGAGCCGACCGAGCTCGTCGGCGGAGAGGCCGAGCTCGCCGCCCAGGACCTCGGCGTTGTGCTGGCCGAGGGTCGGTGGGGGCGACCGGTGCAGCTCCCGCCCGAGCTCCGAGAAGCACATCGGCAGCCCGGGGTAGCGCGTCTCGCCCGTCACGGGGTGGCGGAGCACCTGAAAGAACCGGCGCGCTTCGAGCTGCGGGTTCGGCATCACGAAGTGCGCGTTGACGAGGGCGTGCGCCGGCACGCCGGCGTCGACGAGGTGGGCGACCGCCGCGTCGCGGGGCTGGGAGGCGAGCCAGCGCGTGATGCGCGCGTCGAGGGTGTCGTGGGCGGCGCGCCGGCCAGCGGCGGTGGCGAGGCGCGGATCGCGCGCGAGGTCGGCCGCGTGGATGACCGTGCAGAGTGCCGCCCACTGCGCGTCGGTGGCGACGGCGAGGGCGACCCACGCGTCGGCCTCCGCGCAGGGATAGACGCCCTGGGGCGCCGCATACGGCCCGCGGTTGCCGGCGCGCTCGACCAGGCGCCCGTACGCCGACCACTCGATCACCTGCTCGGCGGCGACGTTGAGCGCGGTCTCGACCAGCGGTACCTCGACGAGCTGTCCCTCACCCGTGCGCCGGCGGTGCTCGAGCGCCATCAGGAGCGCGAAGACGGCGTGCAGGCCCGCAAGCGGATCACACGCGCCACGGACCACGAGCGGCATGTCCTCGTACCCGGTCACCCAGGCGAGCCCGCTCACCTGCTCGACCGTCATCGCGAAGCCGGTGCGGTCGCGCCACGGACCGTCGAGCCCGAACGCGGGCATGCGCATCATGACGAGCCGCGGGTTGAGCGCACGCAGGCGGTCCCACGTGAGCCCGAAGTTCTCGAGCACGCGCGCGGAGAAGTTGTCGATCACGACGTCGGCGTCCGCGAGCAGGCGGCGGAGCAGCGCCACGCCGTCGGCGGTGGTGAGGTCGAGCGTGACGTCACGCTTGCCGAGGTTGGCGCCGGCGAAGATCGGCGCCCATTCCCAGAGGGGCTGGCGTGGCATCGCCCCGGCGAAGCGCATCGCATCGGGACGCTGGATCGACTCGACCTTGACGACGTCCGCGCCCATGTCGGCGAGGTGGCAGGCGGCGATCGGGCCGGCCCAGAACGAGGTGAGCTCGACCACGCGCAGGCCCGCGAGCGGCAGGGCCGGGCCGCCCGTGGCGGAGGAAACCGCCGGCCGTGCGCGTCCGAGCTCCGCCGTGACGGCCTCGTCGTGTTCGCCGAGGCGCGGCGCGGGCCCGAACGGGCGCAGCGGCGTGCGCTCGAGCCGGTACGCGGGCCGCGGGCGCAGGAAGCCGCCGGGGCCGCCCACGAAGACGCCGCGTGCGACGAAGTGGTCGATCGCCGGCAGCGTGCGGCCGTCGCCGATCGGCGCCACGGGGATGCGGAGTTGCGTGGCGGCCTCGATGATCTCGTCGACCGTGTGCGTGCGCGTCCAACCGTGGATGATCCGCTGCATGAACGGCAGCTCGGCCATGCGCGTCGAGCCGTCCAGCCAGCGCGGGTCTTCGCCGATCTCGGGATGACCGATCAGGAGGCAGAAGTCCTTCCATTGCTGCGCGGTGATCGTGCAGAAGCCGACCCAACCGTCGCGGGCCGGCTCGATCGAGGGAATCTCGATCGCGCGCAGCAACGGCGTGCCGAGCCACTGGCCGGTGAGGTCGTGGTAGACGGTCATGCCGAGCATCATGGCCTCGAACATCGACACGTCGACGTGCTGGCCGCGGCCGGTGTGGCGCGCGGACAGCCACGCGCAGAGTGCGCCGACCGCGGCGTAGCTGCCCGTGAGCCATTCGCCGAGCCGTCCGCCCGCGGCCACCGGTACGCGGTCGCGGAGACCGCGGTAGGCCGTCGATCCGATCGCGGCCTGGAGCGTGAACTCGGTGGCGGGGCGGTGGACCCACGGGCCCGTGCCGCCCCAGGGCGAGATCGACACGAGGGAGAGTGCCGGGCTCCGGGCGTGCAACGTTTCGAGCCCGAGGCCGAGGCGCGCGAGGGTGCCGGGGGCGAGGCTCTCCACCACCAGGTCGGCGGTGGCGGCGAGGGCCAGCAGCCGGTCGCGGCCGGCTGGCGTCGCGAGGTCGGCGACGACGCTCCGTTTCGAGGCATTGAGGTGCTGGAACAGCGCGCCGTCCGTCCCCTCCGGGAGGGGCGCGCCCGTCGCCGTCCAACGCCGCAGCGGGTCGCCCGCCGGTGGCTCGACCTTCACCACGTCGGCGCCGGCATCGACGAACAGCTTGGTGCAGTAGGGGCCGGCAATCTCGGTCGACAGGTCGATCACCCGCAGGCCGGCCAACGGCCAGGTGGTCTGTGTCTCGGCCACGCGATCCTCCGGACCTCCGCGCTTCAAGCGCGGCGCGGAGTATGGCATTCCCCCTTGACCCGGAACAACGAGGAGCACGAGACACGATGACGGACAGCGACGGCGCGGCGCTCGTCGAGCGACTGCGAGCCCACGTGGGCAGGGCCGGACAGGCCGAGCGGGCCCGCGATCCGGTGAACCAGGCCATGATCCGGCACTGGTGCGACGCCATGGACGACCGCAACCCGGTCTACACCGACGCCGTGGTCGCGGCAGGGTCACGGCACGGGCAGATCGTCGCGCCCCCGGCGATGTTGAACGCGTGGACGATGCCGGGGAACGTGCCGCGGGTGTCGCTGCCCGACGACCCGATGGCGAGCGTCCTCGGCGCGCTCGACGTGGCCGGCTTCACGTCGGTGGTGGCAACCAACTCGACGCACGAGTACCCGCGCTACCTGCGCCTCGGCGATGTGCTCGTGGGCGTACAGACGGTGACCGACGTGTCCGAGCAGAAGCAGACGGCGCTCGGCACGGGCCATTTCGTGACCACCACGACCGAGTACCGCACGCCGGCCGGTGAGCTCGTCGGCCGGATGCAGTTCCGCATCCTCAAGTTCCGGCCGGGCACGGGCCGAGCTGCCGCGCCGGAGGGCGCGCCGTCGGGCCCGCGGCCGGTGCGCCCGCGCCCGGGGATCAGCCACGACACCCGGTTCTTCTGGGACGGCGTCGCGGCGGGCGAGCTCCGCATCCAGCGGTGCCGCGGCTGCGGGACGCTGCACCATCCTCCCCGGGTGCGCTGCCACGCCTGCGGCAGCTACGACCTCGGCCACACGGTGTCGAGCGGCCGGGGCGTGGTCTACAGCTTCGTCGAGCCGTGCCACCCGAAGGTGCCCGCCTTCGACTACCCGTACGTCGTGGGACTGATCGAGCTCGAAGAGGGGACGCGGCTCCTCACGAACGTCGTCGACGTCGATCCGGAGCGAGTCGCGGTCGGGATGCCGGTCGAGCTGGTCCTGCGGCGGCCCGACCCGGAGCTGGTGCTGCCGATGTTCCGCCCGCGGCGGCCGCCGCGACGGGAGATCACGCGGCGCCGCGACGAGGCGCCCGTCGGCGAGGAGCTGCCACCGTGTCCGATCGACGTGACCGCCACGCTGATCGTGGCCGGTGCCATCGCCTCGCGGGATTATCAGGACGTTCACCACGATCGCGAACTCGCCGTGCGGCGCGGCTCGCCGGACATCTTCATGAACATTCTGACGACCGCCGGTCTCTGTGGCCGGTACGTGAGTGACTGGGCAGGACCGGAGGCCGTGCTGCGGCGGCTCGACATCCGCCTCGGCGTGCCGAACTACCCGCACGACACGATGACGATGTCGGGTGCCGTGCACCGGGTGGAGGGCGACGAGGTCGAGGTGCGGCTGCGCGGGTACAACCGGCTCGGCGATCACGTCACCGGCACGGTCGTGCTGGCCCTGCCGGCGGGGGAGGTGGGCCGATGAGCCGGGCGTATGCAGGCAGGACCGCGGTCGCGGGCATCGGCGCGACGGAGTTCTCGAAGGCCTCGGGGCGCAGCACGCTGCGGCTCGCGGTCGAGTGCAGCGACGCCGCCATCCGCGACGCCGGCCTGCGTCCCGAACAGATCGACGGCATCGTCACGTACACCAGCGACGAGAACCACGAGATCGACGTCGCACGCAGCCTCGGCATCCGCGAGCTCACGCACTTCAGCCGCGTCCACCACAGCGGCGGCGCCGCGTGCGCGACGATCGCCCTCGCGGCGATGGCGGTGCACAGCGGCGCGGCGAACCACGTGCTCGTCTACCGCGCATTCAACGAGCGCTCGGAGACGCGCTTCGGCATCGGGGTCCAGGATCGCGCGCCGGCGCCGACGCCGATGGAGGTGGACTTCGGTTGGAGCTCGCCGTTCGGGTTACTCACGCCCGCATCGTGGGTGGCGATGTTCGCGCAGCGCTACCTGTACGAGTACGGCGCAACGAGCGAGGACTTCGGGCGCGTCGCCGTGGCGTGCCGCCGGCACGCGGCGACCAACCCGAGGGCCTTCTTCCACGGGAAGCCGATCACGCTGGAGGAGCACCAGCGGAGCCGGTGGATCGTGAAACCGCTTCATCTGCTCGACTGCTGTCAGGAGTCCGACGGGGGCCAGGCGCTGGTCGTGACCAGCCTCGAGCGTGCGCGCGACCTGCCCAACCCGCCGGCCGTGATCGCGTCGGCCGTGCAGGGAAGCGGCGACGATCAGCAGATGATGAAGAGCTACTACCGGCCGTGCATCACCGGCATCCCGGAGATGGGGCTCTGCGCGCGCCAGCTGTGGGAGGACACGGGCCTCGGCCCGCAGGACATCCAGACGGCGGTGATCTACGACCACTTCACGCCCTTGGTGCTCCCGCAGCTCGAGGAGTTCGGCTTCTGTGCGCCGGGCGAGGCGAAGGACTTCATTCGGGACGGCGCGATCGAGATCGGTGGCCGGCTGCCCATCAACCCGCATGGCGGGCAGCTCGGGGAAGCGTACATCCACGGGATGAATGGCATCGCGGAGGGCGTCCGCCAGGTGCGGGGCACGGCGGTGAACCCCGTGCCCGCGGTCGTGAACGTGCTGGTCACGGCCGGCACGGCGGTGCCGACGAGCGCGATGATCCTGTCGCGCGACCGGGGGCGATGACAGACCCGTCGAGCATTGCACGGCTGGGAGTCGCGTGTTAGGGGAATGCCCCGGCTGGCGGGGCGTGGCGCAGCCTGGTAGCGCACCTGCCTTGGGCGCAGGTGGTCGGCCGTTCGAATCGGCTCGCCCCGACCATGTTCGCGCCAGTAGCTCAGGGGACAGAGCGACGGCCTTCTAAGCCGTGGGTCGGGGGTTCGAATCCCTTCTGGCGCGCGTCTGGAAGCCGGGTGCGAATCGGTTCGAGATCAGGGTTCGATGGTGGTGGGCGTAGCTCAGTTGGTAGAGCATCGGATTGTGGCTCCGAGGGTCGAGGGTTCGAATCCCTTCGCTCACCCCTGTTTGCAGACGGGGCAGCCTCGCGTGTATGAGGACCGCTCCGTCGTCCGGGCCGCTAGCTCAGTTGGTAGAGCAGCTGACTCTTAATCAGCGGGTCGGAGGTTCGATCCCTCCGCGGCCCACTTCAGGAGACCCCCCACGACGTGGCGCCGCCCGGCTCGTGCCGAAGGCCGGGGCACGCGATCCGTCCGCGCCCCGGTCGCGCTAGGGGAATACTTTGGCGGCGCAGGTCGCGCCGTAGCTGAGACTCAGCCGCAGCCCCGTGTACTGGACGGCCGACGCCCCGTTGACGTTGCGGCCCTTCACGAGCACGCGCCAGTTGCCGCTCTTCTCGCGCAGCTTGATGCGGCGAAGCCCGCCCGTGCTGCCGTGCCAGCGGTAGCCGCGGCCGGCGCCGAGCACGCTCCAGCCCGGGTCGCCCGCCGGGATCGTCGCAGCGCCGCGGTTGCCGGCGCCGTCGTGCACCGTCACCGCGAAGCCGTTGCGCGGATCGATGCCGTCGTAGCGCCGACTCGAGTTCGCGAGTGTTCCCTTGAGCACGAAGCGTGGGGCGAGCTGCACGGTCGGCAGGTCGAGATCACCGACGGGGCAGGGCACGCACGCGCACTCGTCGGTGCAACCCGCCTCGCAGCCGTCGGCCGCGTCGCCGTCGCACTCCTCGCCATTCTCGTGGACACCGTTGCCACACACCGACGGGTCGCCGCCGAAGGTCGTGACCGTGAGCTGGAAGTCGCCGGAGCCGGTGGAGCGGTGAACGAGCGCCTCCCAGGTGCCGCTCGCGGGGGCTGCGACCTGGCAGTACTCGAACGCCGATCCGTTGCGGCTGGCGCAGTCGTAGAGTCCGGTCGTCGGAACGCCCCCGGCGCGCACGAACAGGTCGGCGTCTCCGTCGAGGGTGCCGTTGAGGGCGATGCGGAGCTCCGCCGTGTGCGGCGAGACGCCGAAGGCGTAGAGGGAATCGCCATTTGCGGTCCAGGCGCCCGTGCGGGCGAGCACCGTCGTGCCGCTCTGCCCGACCTGCGGCAGCGTGCCGCAGCTCGACCTGCCGACGTCGCCGCCGCCGACGCTCTCGATCCAGGCGTGGTACGTGAAGACATCGGTGTCGAACGAGGCGTCCCCCGCGGCGCACGTGCCGGACGAGCCGCCCGACGTGATGCCGGCGACGGCCGTGTCCACGAACAGCGGCCCGCCGGAATCGCCGTGGCAGGTGTCGGCGCCGGTGCCGTCGAATGTCCAGCAGACGAGCCCGGGAGCGCAGGCGCTCGTGGTCACGGGGCCCTCGCGCTTGAGGCCAAAGCCGACGTCGACACCGGCCGAGATGCCGGTGCTGCCGAACCCGACGATCGTCGCCGCGGTGGCGGTCGCCGGCGTGGCGATCGTCTCGAGGGGCGTGGGGAGGATGCCGTCGACGGATGTCGCGAGCTCGACCACGGCGAGATCGGCCGTCGACGTGGGGACGGCGTCGTCGAACACGTAGGCTGGGTGGATCGTCACGGCTGATGCGCCGATGAAGCCGCCGTGCTGGAGGAACACGATGGTCTGCGTCGGATCGACGGCGGCGGGGGTGAGTTGGCAGTCGGTGCCGTTCAGGTAGACGTCACAGAAGCAGTGCGCGGCGGTGAGGAACGTCCGGCACCCGACCAGCACGCCCGAGCACAGACCGAGCGGTGTCTGGATGACGCCCGTCGACGGGTATGCGGAGGTCGTGGTGCCGTTGACGATCGGCGCATCGGGCGGCGGGGCGGGCTGCGCCGTGATGGGGAGCGTCGTTGCGAACGCCAGTATTCCGGCCAGCACGCCAGCTGTCGGCATCGGTGCGCGCATGCATTCCTCCCCAATGGGCTGCGTCGGCTCTGGCGGATAGGGTCGGCCGGGGCGGAAGGAAGCTTGAGCCGGCGGGCGGGGAGGCCGCGTCCACGGGGGCCTCGTTGGGCCGTTTCGGGGAGCAGTGTATGCTCGAAGGCGACGCATGCAGCCGCCCTTCGCGATCCGGGAGCTGGACCACGTCGTCCTCCGTTGTCACGACCCGGTGCGGATGCTCGACTTCTACACGCGCGTGCTCGGGATGACCGAGGAGCGCCGCCTCGACGAAATCGGGCTCGTTCAGCTTCGTGCGGGCCGCAGCCTGGTCGATCTCGTCCCGCGTGCCGAAGGCGAAGCGGTCGGTGCGCCCGCCAACCTCGAGCACCTCTGCCTCGCGATCGCTGTCAAGAATATGACAGCCGTCGTCACGTTCCTCGGTGACGCTGGAGTCGAGACCATGGGCGATCCGACGTTGCGCTATGGTGCGCGGGGGATGGGACTCTCCCTGTACGTGCGCGACCCCGAGGGCAACGTCGTCGAGCTCACGTCGGGGCCGGAGTCCTCGGACTGAGGTCGTACCCAGCTTGTCATGGTAGGGGGCCGTTGCTAGTGGTGATCGACTGCCCGGCAGAATCAGCAGGGCGAGAGTGGCGGAACTGGCAGACGCACGAGACTTAGGATCTCGCGGGCAACCGTGGGGGTTCGAGTCCCCCCTCTCGCATTCCACGCGAGGTACCTGACGTCACGATGGAACTCACGAATCTCAGACTCGAAGACGTGTCCCCGGTCCGCAAGCGACTCCAGATCGAAGTCGCGGCGGGCGCCGTACAGGCGGAGATCGACCGCGCGTTCCAGCGTGTCGGACAGAGCGCCCAGCTGCGGGGTTTTCGCCCGGGCAAGGCGCCCCGCTCGGTGCTCGAGCGCATGTTCGGCGATCAGATCCGGCGTGAGGTGCTGGGGCACCTGGTCGAGGAGTCGCTGCACCAGGCGATCGAGCAGCACCGACTCGCCGTCGTCGGGACCCCCGACATCGATGCGGAGACCCTGAATCCCGGCGACCCGCTCCGCTTCTCGGCGACGGTCGACGTGCGGCCCGAGGTGGTGGTCGGCGATCTCTCCGGACTCGCGGCCGAGCGGCCCGCCGTCGCGGTCGACGATGCGGAGGTCGATCGCGTGCTCGAGGGCCTACGCGAGTCGGTGGCGCAGTTGGCGCCGATCGAGGACCGCGCGGTCGTCGAGGCCGGCGACGTGGTCTCGGTCGACCTCACGAGCCGTCTCGACGGCGGCGAGCCCGCACACCGCGAGGGCGTCCTGCTCGAGGCGGGCTCGGGGTCGTTCCCGCTCGCGCTCGAGCGGCAGATCGTCGGGCAGCACCGGGGCGCACGGCTCTCGCTCGAGGTCCCGTACCCGGCCGATTACCCGAGCCCGAACCTGGCCGGGAAGACCGCCAAGTTCGAGGTCGAGGTGAAGGACCTGCGGACCAAGGTCCTGCCGTCGCTCGACGACGACTTCGCCCGCGATCACGGCCGTGCCGAGTCGCTGGCGCAGTTCCGCGACCGCGTCCGCTCGGATCTCGAGCAACGCTCCGCCGACCGTGCCGAGGCGCACGTGCGCGAGGCGGTCATCGACCAGCTGCTCGCACGCCATGCCTTCGACGTGCCGCCGTCGCTGGTCGAGCGACGAGGCGATGCGATGCTCTCCTCCCTGGACGTACGGCTGCCGGAGGGGCCTGCGGGACAAGAGGCGCTCGAGCGTCTGCGGGCCGAGGTGCGCCCGCGCGCGGAGCGCGCCGTGCGTGCCGACCTGCTCCTCGATGCGATCGCCGCGCAGGAGGGCATCGTCGTCGACGAGGCGGCCATCGACGCCGAGATCGACGGCGTCGCGCGGCGCGAGGCGCAGAGCCCGGAGCGGGTGCGGGCCTTCTACCAACGACCAGAGGCGCGCGCAGCGCTCAGGGCACGGATGGTGCGCGAGAGTGCGCTGACACACGTGCTCGGTTTGGCAAAGATCGTGCCGGTTGTCGCGGGCAAAGAAGTTGCCCACGAAAATTAAAGCCGGTACAATTCGAAAGGCGTGGACATGCGGGCAAATCTCGTCCCGATCGTGATCGAGCAGACCGGTCGGGGAGAGCGCGCTTACGACATCTACTCGCGGTTGCTCCGCGACCGGATCATCCTCCTCGGGGCCCAGATCGGCGACGATCTCGCCAATCTGATCGTCGCGCAGCTCCTCTTCCTCGAGTCCGAGGACCCGGAAAAGGACATTTACATCTACATCAACTCCCCCGGCGGCTCGGTCACGGCTGGGCTCGCGATCTACGACACCATTCAGTACATTCGTCCCGAGGTCTCCACGATCTGCATCGGTCAGGCGGCCAGCATGGCGGCCTGGCTGCTCGCGTCGGGGGCGAAGGGGAAACGCTACGCGCTACCGCATGCGCGCATCATGATCCACCAGCCCCTGGGCGGGGCCGAGGGACAGGCGGCCGACATCGACATCCAGGCCCGCGAGATCCTCCGGCTGCGCGAGCAAATGAACAACATTCTCGCCAAGCACACGGGTCAGAGCCTCAAGAAGATCGAGAAGGACACCGATCGCGACCTGTTCATGACCGGCAAGCAGTCGGTCGAGTACGGGATCGTCGACGAGGTGATCATGTCCCGTCCTGGCAAAGCCAAGGGCCAGGGCTGAGGGGGCGTCGATGGCCAAGCACGGGGACGACCGAGCCGGAAACCTCGTCTGCTCGTTCTGCGGAAAGAGCCAGGACGAGGTTCGCAAGCTGATCGCTGGGCCGACGGTCTACATCTGCGACGAGTGCATCGACCTCTGCAATGACATCATCGCGGAGGAGTGCGACCAGGAGGAGACGCTCTCGTCCACCTCCGCGGTGCCGAAGCCGTCGGAGATCAAGAAGGTCCTCGACCAGTACGTGATCGGCCAGGAACGGGCGAAGAAGATCCTGGCCGTAGCCGTGCACAACCACTACAAGCGCATCGACTCGCAGCTGGTGACGGGCGACGTCGAGCTGCAGAAGTCGAACATCCTGCTGATCGGCCCCACGGGGTCGGGCAAGACGCTCCTCGCGCAGACGCTCGCACGGTTCCTCCAGGTGCCGTTCGCGATCGCCGACGCCACCAGCCTCACCGAGGCCGGCTACGTCGGCGAGGACGTCGAGAACATCATCCTCTCGCTGCTGCAGAACGCCGACTACGACGTCGAGAAATGCCAGCGGGGGATCGTCTACATCGACGAGATCGACAAGATCGCTCGCAAGGGCGACAACCCCTCGATCACGCGGGACGTCTCGGGGGAGGGGGTCCAGCAGGCCCTCCTCAAGATCATCGAGGGCACCACCGCCAGCGTACCGCCCAAAGGCGGCCGCAAGCACCCCCAGCAGGAGTTCCTGCAGGTCGATACGACCAACATCCTCTTCATCTGTGGCGGGGCCTTCGTGGGCCTCGAGGACCTCATTCGGCGCCGCATCGGGGTCAAGGGAATGGGTTTCGGTGCCGATATCCGTCGCAAGGACGAGCGGGGGATGGGCGAGCTTCTCCAGGAGGTACAGACCGAAGACCTCCTCAAGTTCGGCCTCATCCCGGAGTTCGTGGGGCGCCTACCAGTGATCGCCACCCTACAGGAGCTGGACGAGTCCGCTCTGGTGCGGATTCTCCGCGAACCCAAGAACGCGCTCACCCGCCAGTATCAGAAGCTCTTCGAGATGGAGGGAGTCCATCTGCGGTTCACGGACGGAGCCCTCACGGCCATCGCGCGCGAGGCACTCAAGCGCAAGTCGGGCGCGCGCGGCCTGAGGGCGATCATGGAGAACATCATGCTCGAGGTGATGTACGACATTCCGTCCCAGCCGAACATCAAGGAAGTCCTCATCTCGGAGGAAGTGGTCGCCAACAAGGAGCAGCCGATCATTCTGTACCAGAAGGCAGCCGAGACCGCGTGATCGCACGGGGGTCATTTCATGCTCTTCCGTAATGACAAGCGGGATCCGCAGAACCAGCCGCCCGGCAACAGCCTGCGGGTGCCGTTGCTTCCGCTCCGGGACATCATCGTCTTCCCGCACATGGTGGTGCCCCTCTTCGTAGGCCGGCAGAAGTCGATTCGCGCCCTCGAAGAGGCGATGAACAAGCAGAAGTTCGTTCTTCTCGCCGCGCAGAAGGACGCCAAGACGAACGACCCCGCGGAGGACGACATCTACCGCGTCGGGACGCTCGGTACGGTCGTGCAGTTGCTCCGCCTGCCGGACGGGACGGTCAAGGTCCTGGTCGAGGGCAAGCGGCGAGCACGGATCGCGCGGTACCTGGAGAACGCCGACTTCTTCCTGGTCGAAGCGGAGGCGATCGACGAGGCCGACGACAAGACCACCGAGATCGAGGCGCTGATCCGGAGCGTCAACTCCACGTTCGAGAACTACGTCAAGCTCAACAAGAAGATCCCGCCGGAGATGGTCATGTCGGTGTCCACGATCGAGGACGCCGCGCGCCTCTCCGACACCATCGTCGCCCACCTGGGGATCAAGCTCGAGGACAAGCAGACGCTCCTCGAGATGTTGAACCCGGCCGAGCGCCTCGAGAAGGTCCTCGGCTTCATGCGGTCGGAAATCGAGATCCTCGAGGTCGAGAAGCGCATCCGTACTCGGGTCAAGAAGCAGATGGAGAAGACCCAGAAGGAGTACTACCTCAACGAGCAGATGCGCGCGATCCAGAAGGAGCTCGGCGAGAAGGACGAGTTCAAGAACGAGATCCAGGAGCTCGAGGAGAAGATCAAGCAGAAGAAGATGTCGGCGGAGGCCCGGGAGAAGGCCGAGAAGGAGCTCAAGAAGCTCAAGATGATGTCGCCGATGTCCGCCGAGGCGACCGTCGTCCGCAACTACATCGACTGGCTGATCTCGCTTCCGTGGCACGAATACACGGAGGACAAGCTCGACATCGACGACGCGGAGAAGGTCCTCGAGGAGGATCACTTCGGTCTCGACAAGGTGAAGCAGCGGATACTCGAGTACCTGGCCGTCCAGAGCTTGGTCGGTCATCTGAAGGGCCCGATCCTGTGCCTGGTCGGACCGCCCGGCGTCGGGAAGACGTCCCTCGGGCGCTCGATCGCGCGTGCCACGGGCCGGAAGTTCGTGCGGGTCTCGCTCGGCGGGGTGCGCGACGAGGCCGAGATCCGTGGCCACCGACGGACGTACATCGGGGCGCTCCCCGGCAAGATCATCCAGTCGCTCAAGAAGGCCGGCTCCGGCAACCCGGTGTTTCTCCTCGACGAGATCGACAAGATGTCGACGGACTTCCGTGGCGACCCGTCGTCGGCGCTGCTCGAGGTGCTCGACCCCGAGCAGAACAACGCCTTCAACGATCACTACCTGGACGTCGACTACGATCTCTCGAAGATCATGTTCATCACCACGGCGAACAACCTCGAGCGGATTCCGCGCCCGCTCCAGGACCGGATGGAGATCATCCGGATCGCCGGGTACACCGAGCTCGAGAAGGTCAACATCGCCAAGCGCTACCTGATCCCGAAGCAGCTCGAGTCCAACGGGCTCCGCCCGGAGAACATCACCTTCTCCGACGCCGCCATTCTCACGCTGGTCCGCCACTACACGAAGGAGGCGGGCGTGCGGAGCCTCGAGCGCGAAGCGGCTGCGGTGTGCCGCAAGGTGGCGGTCGAGGTCGTCAAGAAGGATCGCAGCGCGCACGTGCGCGTCACCAACAAGACGCTCACGAACTACCTCGGCCCGCAGCGCTACCGGTTCGGGAAGGCAGAGGACGAGCACAAGGTCGGGATCGCGACCGGGTTGGCTTGGACCGACATGGGCGGCGAGCTCCTCTCGATCGAGGTGCAGATCATGCCCGGCAAGGGCAAGCTCATCATCACTGGGCGCCTGGGCGAGGTGATGCAGGAGTCGGCGACGGCGGCGATGAGCTACGTCCGCTCACGAGCGGAGGAGCTCGGGCTCGAGCGCGACTTCTACCAGAAGGTCGACATCCACATTCACATCCCCGAGGGGGCGATCCCGAAGGATGGTCCCTCGGCAGGGATCACCATGGCCACCGCGCTGGTGTCCGCGCTCACGCGGATCCCGGTTCGCCACGACATCGCCATGACGGGCGAGGTGACGTTGCGCGGTCATGTCCTACCGATCGGCGGACTCAAGGAGAAGGTTCTCGCGGCGCACCGGGGTGGCATCAAGAAGGTGCTGATCCCCATCGAGAACGAGAAGGACATCAGCGATATCCCGGCCGTGATTCTCAAGTCGCTTGACATCGAGCTAGTCGAGCACGTGGACGAGGTGTTGCGGAAGGCGCTGGTGCTCGAGGATCCGGAGTCGTGGCTCCGCACGCCGCGGCCGGTCGTGGCCGGGGCCGTCCCGGAGACGCCGCCGTTTCAACCGGCGGTGCCGTCGGGGTCCGACGTCGTCACGCATTGACACCATATCGCACGGTTGGTAGAGCGACCGTCGCGCCGGCAGGCGACGACGGGGAGGGGGCATGACGAAGGCGGACTTGATCGACTCGATCGCGAACAAGGTTGACCTGCCGAAGGTGCAGGCAGAGCGTACCGTCAACACGATCTTCGAGGATATCATCGCGGCCTTGCGCAATGGCGACAAGGTCAATATCTCCGGCTTCGGGACGTTTGCCGTCTCGAGCCGCAAGGCGCGAACCGGGCGCAACCCGAAGACCGGCGAGAGCATCCAGATCGCCGCGTCGAAGTCGGCCAAGTTCAAGGCCGGCAAGTCCCTCAAGGACCTGTTGAACTAGCCCTGCGGGCGGTTAGCTCAGCGGGAGAGCATCGGCCTTACAAGCCGGGGGTCGCCGGTTCGATCCCGGCACCGCCCATTGCCGTGTCCCGCGCTGGGGAGGCCTCCCCCCTGGGCGGGCCCGCTGATCTCGGTGCGCGTCGAGACGATGGCGCCGACGACATGGTGCGGTAGCAGTCGACGCTTGCCATGGACATAAATACCGTATAGTAAGCGAGAAACATCCCGCAAAGGTGGTATCATGCCGAACGAAGCAACTGAGCCCTGGGTACAGCTCGCAACCCGCATTCCGAAGACGCTTCACCGCTCGCTCAAGCTCCATTGCGTGAAGGCAGAGCAGTCGGTGATGGAGTTCGTCGTGGCGGCGCTCGAGGAGAAGCTCGGGCGAGAAGGTGCCAAGAGCGAGCGTCGGAAGGCACGCGCGTAGGCGAGGCCCGTCTGGTGGCCTCGATCGGGTGCTCTCGACGAGCGACCCCGGTCAAGGCCAGCGCAGCCGTCGAGAAGCCTCGACGAGCGTGCGAAGCTTCCCCTCCGCGGTC
Organism: Binatia bacterium; assembly: GCA_046327955.1. Classification (GTDB taxonomy): domain Bacteria; phylum Desulfobacterota; class Binatia; order DP-6; family DP-6; genus JAXLXP01. Next base: position 442,527 of record JAXLXP010000004.1, read on the forward strand.
GGGATCGCGGCGACCGGGTTGTCGGCGAAGGTTGCGAACCCGCAGTCTGGCGTGAGCAGCACGCGCTCGGCCCCGAAGAGATCGATCGCGCGGCGCGCCCGCTCCACGACCTCTTCCACCGGCTCGACGCCTGCGCTCTTGGGGTTCACGACCCCGACCCCGACCCGGCGATCATCCGGCAGCGCGCGCAAGACGTCGATCTCCCCCGCGCGCGGGGTGCAGAGCTCGAGGAAGTACGTCCCTACGTCGACGCGCTGCAGGAGCCCGAGGAGCGGACGGTAGTCCCCACGCAGCGCCGCGCGTTCGTCCGGTGTCCAGTTGCCACGACAGACGTGGATCGCGGTACGGGATCGCGGCAGGCCCGTGACGACGCGGTTGATGAGGTCGGCGGCGAGGGCGAGCTCGCGGGTGGGGTCTCCACGCTCGCTGAGCGCGCCGCACATGAAGCTCGGGCCCTGTGCCCCGCCGCCGTGGACCACCTCCGTGAGCACTGGCTCGTCGAACTGCACGATCGCCGCACCGGCCGCCAGCAGAAAGTGCAGCTCTTCGCGCAGCACGCGGACGATGTCGTCGCACAAGGCGGCGCGCGAGTCGTACGCCTGGTCCGAGAGGCACTCCATCCACATCACGCGGCTCAGCACGTACGGGCCGGGAAGCGCGACTTTGATCGGCGCGTCGGTCAGCGTGCGCACGAAGTCGAGCTCGTGGACGGCGAGCGATCGGCTACGGCCGATCGGCCCGAAGACGGCCGGGTGCCGCACCGCCGCGGCGGGTACGTCGAGCGAGCGGAACTCCGCCTCGAGCTTCGCCGGGTCGTCGACTAGGGGGAGCAGGTCGGTGAGCGGGATCATCTGGCAGTTGTCGAGGCGCGCGCCGACGAAGTTGGCGTAGCTGTCACGACGTTGCTCGCCGTCGGTGACGACGTCGACGCCGGCGCGCAGCTGCGCCTGGACGGCGAGGCGGACCGCGTCGTCCCCCGTTGCGGCGAGGGCGGCGGCGTCGAGGCGGCCCTCTTGGTGCGCGTGGATCGCCTCGAGCATCCAGCGCGGGCGGGGCCAGCTCCCGATCCCCATCACGGAGAGCGGGGCGATCGCCGGCGCTGGCGCCGGGGCCGGGAGGACGGCTGGGATCGACACGGAGACGATTGCCCGCGGCGTGACCGGGGGCGGACTGGGTTCGTCGCTCGTGCGCTCTGCCAGCGTACCCTTGCAGACGAGGAAGGATCGCTCCGGTCCGCGACGCGTCCACGAGACCAGCGCGTTACGGGTGAGCCGGCACCATGCGGGCAGATCCTCCTCGACCGAGGTCTCGGTCGAGCGGATCTCGAGGAGCTGTCCGCGGCGCAACGGGTCGATGTGCTGCCGGATGAGGAGGAGCAGGCCGTTGCCGCAGTCGAGGTTCCCGCCGTCGAAGGTCACGTCGGGCGGGTATGGATGGCGATCGACGGGTTGCAGCGGCAGCTCAATACGAGACGCAGGGACTGCCGGCCGAGAGGAATTCGACCAGCTTCGCGCCGCCGACGATGGTGGCACCCGAAACGAGCCGGCCCTCGTCGAGCCGGCGCTTCTTGAAGCACGGCGAGCAGACCCAGATCGTGCCACCTGCGTTCACGAAGTTCGTCATCAGGTCGCGCAGTGGGGCGAATCCGTCCTCGTGGACGTCGTCGGCATAGCCCTGCTGCGAGAGCCGCACCGCTTCGGTGCTGAGGAACACGAGCGTCTCCTTGTCCGAGGCGACGGCGGCGTTTGCCACCACGAATGCGACGGTGGCTTTGTCGGCGTCGTCCTTGGCGTGCGTCAGGCTCACGCAGAATCGTCCTGCCATGAATTCAGTCCCTCCTCCGCTCGATCAGATAGTCGGGATGGCGCGCGAAGACCAGTCGGTGTCCGGTCATGTTGCACCATGCCGGCAAGTCCTCGGGCGCTCCGGGGTCGCGTGCGACGATCCGCAGCGCGGCACCCGGCGCCAGGGCCGAGAGGCGCGTGCGCAGCTCGAGTACGAGATCCCCGCAGCCCATGTCACCGGCGTCCCACTCTGCGTCGGCTGCGAGTGGTGCCGGGTCGAGGCCCGCGGACGGGTCGGTCGTGCGCGGGCCGTCGGCGACTGCGAGGACACAGGGGCCTTCGCGCTCGGTGGTCCAACGCCACGCACCGAGATAGCAGTCGCGGTGGTGGATATGCGCGATGGCGTGCTGCCGGAACGCCTCGGCGCGCCGTCCGAGCGCCGTGGCGAGGCAGCCGAGGCAGCGCGGATCGCGCCGGAACCCGGCGGCGATGCTGAGAAGGAGCGCGTGGCCGCAGAGGGGGGTGCCGCAGGCGGGGCACGTCGCGCCCTCGCGGTGCGCGAGCTCGGCGATGAGCGTCGCAGCGGTCACGGCCGGCATGGATTGCTCCTTCGACGGGCTGCGTGTACCACGTGCACAGCGCATGGTGCCAGGTCGGCGGGGCGGAATGCCGTACCCCCGTTTGCAACCGTCGCATCCGTAGGCTATCAGCTCCCCCTTTGGGAGAGATCGCTCACGGGGTCGTAGTTCAGTCGGTTAGAACGCCGGCCTGTCACGCCGGAGGTCGCGAGTTCGAGTCTCGTCGGCCCCGCTTGTTTGATCACACATGACGACGACGCACAGCACGCGACACCTCAACGGGGCGGCAGCGCAAGCAGGCCGTCGCTGGTTCATCGCCGATGCCGACGGCCAGGTCCTCGGACGCCTCGCGTCCCGGATCGCGACCGCTCTCCGCGGCAAGAACAGGGCGACGTTCTCCCCGCACCTCGACACGGGCGACTTCGTCGTCGTGGTGAACGCGGAGAAGATTCGCCTCACCGGCTCGAAGCTGCGGGACAAGATCTACGTCCGGCACACCGAGTATCCCGGAGGGGTCCGCCGCGCGACGGCCGAAGAGGTGCTGCAGAAGCACCCGACCCGCCTGCTGCGGGAGGCCGTCGAGGGGATGCTGCCGAAGAATCGACTCGGCCGGCACCTCGTGACGAAGCTCAAGGTCTACGCGGGGCCCGACCACCCCCACGAGGCGCAGAGGCCGGCGCCGCTGCCGGAGAGGTGACGGGTTCGATGGCGAGAGACGCGGGTGTGAACTGGGGTACGGGAAAGCGCAAGACCTCCGTAGCGCGCGTGCGGGTGCGCCCGGGCGGTGGGGAAGTCGTCGTCAACGGCCGCGGGCTCGACGCCTACTTCGGCCGTGAGACGTCGCGGATGATCGTCAACCAACCATTCGAGGTCACGTCGACGCTCGGGCAGTTCAGCGTCGAGGTCAACGTGCGCGGTGGTGGTGTGGCAGCGCAGGCGGTCGCCATCCGGCATGGGATCACGCGCGCGCTCCTCGAGATCAACCCCGAGCTCCGTCCGACCCTCAAGAAGGCCGGATTCATCACGCGCGATGCGCGCAAGGTCGAGCGCAAGAAGTACGGGCGTCACAAGGCCCGCAAGCGCCCGCAGTACTCGAAGCGCTGACGCGGACCGGGCAAGCAGTCAGTCGCTGCCCAGCAGGTAGTAGCCGCCGACGACCGCGAAGAGGGCGTTGGCGAGCCATGCTGCGGCGAGCGGCGGGAGCGTCGATGTCTGGCCGAGCGCGCGCGCGAAGGCCAGCACGAAGAAGTAGCTGAAGCCGATCGCGAAGCCGAAACCGATCCCGGCCGCGAGGCTCGAGACGCGTGTGCCCCGCGTCGCCAGTGGCACGGCGAGCATCATCATGATGATGCTCGCCGCCGGAAGCGCGAGCTTCAGGTGCAGATCGACGAGGCTTTCCGAGACGTCGACGCCCTTGCGGCGCAGGTGGGTGATCTGCCGGCGGAGCATGCCGTAGCTGAACTCCTCCGGCTCGACGGAGGCGACGCGGAAGTCGTCGAACGTCTCCGGGAGCACGAAGCTCCTGGCGCCATCCTCCTGGACCGTCACGCCGGCGGCCCCGAACTCGCGCACCGTCACGTTGTGCATGGCCCATTCCGCCCCGGTCCAGCTGGCCGTGGCGACCTCGATGACCCGCGTCGGCTGGAATCGCTCGTTCACCTGCCAGACGGTGAGGCCGTAGAGCGTCCGCTTTCCCGATGCCACCCGATCGATGTTGTAGAAGCCGGCGCGGCCGCGGTACCAGACCTCCCGCCCCGGCGTGAAGCCGGTCGCGGCGCCGCGCTTGCGGATCTCGAGCATGTCGATCTCGTGCCAGCGGCGGGCGCTGTAGGGGACCACCGTCTCGTTCCAGGTGAAGACGAGCCCGGCGACCGTCGCCGCGACGAGGAGCAGCGGTGCCAGGACCTGGCCCAGGCTCACCCCGCACGCGCGCAAGGCGACGAACTCGTTCTGGCGCGTGAGCATCCCGAGCCCGATGAGCGCTGCGGCGAGCACGGCCATCGGCGTCACCTGGGTCACGACCAGTGGCAGCTTGAACAGGAACGAGCGGATGATCGCGCCGAGCGACGCGTCGTTCTTCAGGAAGAGGTCGATGCGATCGAAGAAGTCGGCGAGAATGTAGATCGCGAGGAAGGCGGCGAGGGTGAGCCCGAACGTACCCACGAACTCTCGCACGAGGTGGCGAGAGAGCGTCGGCAGGAAGAACCGTCGTGGCCTCACGAGTGTCGCTCCACCCCGAGCCAGGCGAGTACGCGCTCCTGTGCACGGCCGGCGACCTGGCCGATCCGGTCGAGGGCGACGATCGGACGCTCGCGTGCCGCCTGGCGGAACAGGTACAGCCCGATCGCGGCGAAGACGACGTTCGGAAGCCACAGCCCGATGAACGCCGGGACCATGCTGCGCTCGGCCATCGCCTGACCGGTCGAGAGGAACACGTAGTAGAGGAAGATCAGCGTGAGGCTCAGCGCGAAGCCCCGGGACTTGACCGCGCGCGCCGGCTGGATGCCGAGCGGCATCCCGACGAGCGCGAACACGAGGCAAGCGGCCGGGATCGAGAACTTCCGATGGTATTCGACCAGCAGGGAGCCAAAGGGCTGACCAGCAGCCCGGCGGGCCTTGATGGCACGGCGCAGCTCGCCGAGCGTGAGCTCCTTGGCGTCGCGGTCCTTCTTGCGTCGGTCCGCCAGCTCCTGGCGGAGGTCCAGGTTCACGTCGTACGACTGGAAGTCCGTTTGGTACTCGGCCCCGTTCTCCGCCGTGTGCATGCGACCGTCGATGAGCCGCAGTGTCACGGTCTGCGTCTCGCGGTCGGAGATCATGAAGCCCTCGTGCGCAAAGATCGTGTTGTGCTGGTTCGGATCGCGTTCGTCCGAGATGAGGACGTGCTCGAGGTGGTCCGAGGTCGAGTCGACGCGGTCGGTGTAGATCACGAGGCCGGGGAAGTCGTCGTTGAAGACCTGGGCCTTGAGGCCGGCACTCGCCCGTGTGGTGGCGATGTCGTACATCACGGCCTTCAGCCAGCGATTGCCCCATGGTCGGGCGTGCAGCGAGAGGAGCGCGGTTGCCGTGGTCGAGAGCATCGCGAAGGTGGCCACGGCCGGGAGCAGCTGGTAGAGGCTGAGGCCCGAGCTGCGCATCGCGGTGATCTCGGAATCCGCCGACAGGCGTCCGAAGGCCACCAAGATGGCCAGCAGCATCGCCATCGGGACGGTCACTTCGAGGAAGCCGGGCAGGATGTAGATGAACAGCCGCAGGATCAACGGGGCGGGCAGCCCACGGTTCACGACCAACTCGATCAGCTTCAGCAGGCGGGCGATCAACAGGACGAACGTGAAGACCGACAGACCGAGCAGGAACGGAGTCCATATCTCGCGGAAGATGTAGCGGTGGAGGATCTTCCCCATGACCGGGGTGCATGCGCCGCGGTGATCTGTAGCGAATGACTCGGCTGCGAACAACCGAACCGCTGGTCGTCTATGGCGCCAATGCCGTCGCGGAGCTGCTGCGCAGCGACACGCCGGTGACGCGGCTCCACGTCGGGCCCGGACCGCGCGCGGACGAGCTCCACGCCGCGGCGCGGGCGCGGCACGTGCCGGTCACGTCGAGTGACCGCGAAGCGCTCGTGCGGCTGGCGGGGACGCCACACCATCAGGGGGCCGTGGCCATCGCGGCGCCGTATCGCTATCGCGCGCTCGCCGACGTCCTCGCCGCGCAGCCAGCGAGCCTGCTGGTGCTCGACGGGATCCAGGACCCGCGCAACCTGGGAGCCATCCTTCGCACGGCGCGCGCTGCCGGCGTCGGCGGCGTCGTGCTCCCGAAGGATCGGTGCGTGGGGGTGACACCGGTGGTCGTCTCGGCGTCGGCGGGGCTGCTCTTCGGGCTGGCGATCGCGCAGGTGCCGAACCTGGTTCGGGCGATCGAGGCACTCAAGGGGGCCGGGCACTGGCTGGTGGCGATGGTGCAAGGCGCGGGGCAGGACGTCCTGCGCTTCGCCGCGCCGCCACGCCCGGCGATCGTCGTCGGCGGGGAGGGGAGCGGTATCCGTCCCCTGGTCCGCCGGCATTGCGATTTCGAGGTCGGAATCCCCATGGCCCCGGGCGTGGAGTCCCTCAACGTTGCCGTGGCTACCGGGATCGTGCTCTACGAGGTGCTCTGGCGTGGTGCCGCAGCGGGTTCCCCGCGATGACGTATCCGTTTCCTTGACTCTCTCGGGGTCTGCTGTTAGGAATCCGCGTTTCGCAAACCAAATTCCGGTTGCCTGTTCCCAATAATCGTGCCGGCCGCGAGGCCGGGGAAGGAAGCTCTCGACGGCGAGCGCGTTCGGGCCCGCCGATGTAGCTCAGGAGGTAGAGCAGCTGACTTGTAATCAGCAGGTCGTCGGTTCGACTCCGACCATCGGCTCCTCTGGTGGGATCGAGCAAACGCGGCGCGGAGAGGTACCCGAGTGGCCAAAGGGAGCAGACTGTAAATCTGCCGGCGTATGCCTTCGGAGGTTCGAATCCTCCCCTCTCCATTCATGAGGTGCGGGAGTAGCTCAGTTGGCAGAGCTCGAGCCTTCCAAGCTCGAGGTCGCGGGTTCGATTCCCGTCTCCCGCTCGTGGTTCCGTGTGCCCACGTAGCTCAGGCGGCAGAGCACTTCCTTGGTAAGGAAGAGGTCACCGGTTCGAATCCGGTCGTGGGCTCGGGGGAGAGCGGCGAATGCGCGATCTGATCACGCTCGTGTGCGACGGTTGTAAACGGAAGAACTACACGTCGACGAAGAACAAGAAGAAGACGACCGAGAAGCTCTCGTTCAAGAAGTTCTGCCCGGCGTGCCGGAGCCATACGCTCCACAAGGAGGGGAAGGTCTGAGGGGCTTTCCCCGACGTGCGGGGTCAGTAGCTCGAACGGCTAGAGCACCGGACTCCAAATCCGGGGGTTGCAGGTTCGAATCCTGCCTGACCCGTGCCTTCTGACATATGGACGCGCTCGAAACACTGAAGCAGCCGGTCCAGCGCTCGCGGGAGTTTCTCGAGGAGTGTTGGGCCGAACTCAAGAAGGTGCACTGGCCGACGCGCCAGGAAACCCAGGCGGCGACCATTGCGGTGGTCGTGGGCGTCCTGATCGTCGCGCTCTACCTCGGGCTAGTCGACTTCGTGCTGTCATGGGCGATGCAGAACATCCTTCCGAGGCTGTGATGGCGGAAGCACGCGAGCGGAACTGGTACGTGGTGCACACGTACTCCGGCTTCGAGCAGAAGGTGAAGGCCTCCCTCGAAGAGCGTATCCGGAGCCTCACGAATCAGGATCTCTTCGGGGAGATTCTCGTTCCCTCGGAGAAGGTCGTCGAGCTGGTCAAGGGCAAGAAGAAGACGTCGTCGAGGAAGTTCTTCCCCGGCTACATCCTGGTCAACATGCATCTGAACAACGAGACCTGGCACATCGTGAAGTCGACCCCGAAGGTGACGGGCTTCATCGGTGGCGCAACGGATCCCAGCTCCATCCCGCCGATCTCGGAGGCGGAGGTACGCGAGATCGCGCACCAGATGGAGGAGGGGGCGGTCAAGCCGAAACCGAAGGTGCTGTTCGAGCAGGGCGAGCAGGTCAAGGTGGTCGACGGACCCTTCCAGGACTTCAACGGGGTCGTGGAAGAGGTGAAGCCCGACAAGGGGAAGCTGCGGGTGCTGATCAGCATCTTCGGCCGGGCGACGCCCGTGGAACTGGACTTCGTCCAGGTGGAGAAGGCGTAGCGGCGCATGGCGAAGAAGGTCGTTGCCGAGATCAAGCTGCAGATTCCCGCTGGCCAGGCGAATCCGAGCCCGCCGGTCGGCCCCGCGCTCGGCCAGCGCGGGGTCAACATCATGGAGTTCTGCAAGGCATTCAACGCGCAGACCCAGGCGCAGGCCGGACTGATCATCCCGGTGATCATCACCGTCTACGCCGATCGCTCGTTCACGTTCATTACCAAGACGCCACCGGCCTCCGTGTTGCTCAAGCGCGCCGCAGGGTTGGAAAAAGGCTCGGGCGAGACCGGCCGGAAGAAGATCGGCCGCGTGACGCGCAAGCAAGTCGAGGAGATCGCCAAGCTCAAGATGCCGGACCTGACGGCGGCGAGCCTCGAGGCGGCGATCAAGACGGTCGAGGGCACGGCGCGGAGCATGGGCCTCGACGTGGTGTGAGGGCGAGATGGCGAAACACGGAAAGCGATACCGCGCCGCGGCCGCGAAGATCGATCGGGACCGTCGCTATGGTCTCGACGAGGGCGTCCAGGCGTTGATGGCTGCCGAGGGTGCGGCGAAGTTCGACGAGACCGTCGAGATCGCGGTGAAGCTCGGCGTCGACCCGCGGCAGGCGGACCAGAACGTTCGCGGCACCGTCCTGCTCCCGCACGGCACCGGCAAGACGGTCCGTGTCCTGGTCTTCGCCAAAGGCGAGAAGGCGAAAGAGGCGCAGGACGCCGGCGCCGACCACGTCGGTGCGGAGGACGTGGTCAAGAAGATCCAGGAGGAGAACTGGCTCGACTTCGACACGGTCGTCGCCACGCCGGATATGATGAGCCAGGTGGGTCGCCTGGGAAAGGTGCTCGGCCCGCGCGGCCTCATGCCCAACCCGAAGGTGGGGACGGTGACCTTCGACGTCGGCAAGGCCGTGCGCGAGGTGAAGGCAGGCAAGGTCGAGTACCGCGTCGACAAGGCGGGCATCGTCCACGTTCCGATCGGCAAGCGCAGCTTCGGGGCGGAGCAGCTGCTCGTGAACGCGCGCGCGCTTCTCGCGAGCCTGGTCCGCGCGAAGCCGGCAGCAGCGAAGGGCAACTACCTACAGAGCGTCGCCGTCTCGACGACGATGGGCCCGGGCGTGCGAATCGACCCCGCATCGGCTCGCACCATCACGGCGACGGCGGCGTGAGGATCGGCGCATGAATCGGGCAGAGAAAGCCGGAAACGTCGGGGCGCTCGCGGAGGAATTCGGTCGCGCGACCGTGGCGGTCCTCGCGGAGTACCGCGGGCTCACGGCCGGGCAGATGACCCGCCTGCGCAGGGCAGTGCGCGATGCCGACGGGCGGTGTCGGGTCGGCAAGAACACGCTCGCCCGGCGGGCGATCACCACGACGCGGTACGAGGCACTCGGGACCCTGCTCAAGGGCCCGCTGGCGGTGCTCCTCGGGTTCGAGGACCCGGTGGCTCTCGTCAAGGTCGCTACCAAGCTGGCCGCCGAGTTCCCCAAGCTCGAGATCAAGGGGGCCGTGCTCGATGGGCAGGTCATCCCGGCGGCGGGGGTGAGGGCATTGGCGGATCTCCCTCCCCGGGAGGTCGTGTTGGGCCAGCTGCTGGGCCTGCTGCAGGCTCCGGCGACCCGGCTCGTACGGACGCTCAACGAACCGGCGGCGCAACTCGCGCGGCTGGTCGATGCGCTCGCGAAGCGGGCCGGCGGCGGGCCGGCGACCGACGCGTAGCTCAAGTTCAAGGCGCTAACCGGAAGGAGTGGCAAGAGCGATGGAAATGACCCGTGAACAGGTGAAGGACTATCTCAAGAACATGTCGCTGCTGGACGCGGCAGCGCTCGTGAAAGAGCTCGAGAACGAGCTCGGCGTGTCGGCTGCGGCCCCCATTGCGGTGGCGGCGGTCGGGGCGGCGGGCGGCGCGGCGGCGGCACCGGTCGCAGAGAAGGAAGACTTCACCGTCGTGCTGTCGGGCGCGGGGGACAAGAAGATCCAGGTGATCAAGGTCATCCGCGAGATCACGGGTCTCGGCCTGAAGGAAGCCAAGGACCTCGTCGACGGCGCCCCCAAGACCGTCAAGGAGGGCGTGCCGAAGGCCGAGGCGGAGGCGCTCAAGAAGAAGCTCGAGGAGGCCGGGGGCACGGTTGAGTTGAAGTAGTGTGGATCGCATCGCGGAAGGTGGAGAACCGATGAGCCAATCTGTGTCGACCCTTTCCCGCGTACCGAACAACCTGCGCCTGCGTCGCTCGTTCGGGCGGATCAAGAAGATCATCGACATCCCGAACCTGATCGACATCCAGAAGCGTTCGTACGACGAGTTCCTGCAGAAGGACATCGCGCCGGAAGCCCGCAAGGATCAGGGCCTCCAGGCCGTCTTCAAGTCGGTCTTCCCGATCAAGGACTTCAACGAGACCGCCTCGCTGGAGTTCGTGAGCTTCACGCTGTCGGAGCCCAAGTACGACGTCGAGGAATGCCGCCAGCGGGGCATGACCTTCGCGGCGCCACTCAAGGTGACCGTCCAGCTCGTCATCTGGGACGTCGACCCGGAGAGTGGTGTCCGCTCGATCAAGAACGTCAAGGAGCAGGAGGTCTACTTCGGCGAGATCCCGCTCATGACGCAGCACGGCACGTTCATGGTGAACGGGACCGAGCGGGTCATCGTCTCGCAGCTGCATCGCTCGCCGGGCGTGTTCTTCGACCACGACAAGGGCAAGACGCACGCCAGCGGCAAGTTGCTCTACTCCGCGCGCATCATCCCGTACCGCGGCTCCTGGATCGACTTCGAGTTCGATCCGCGCGACATCCTCTTCGTTCGGATCGACCGTCGCCGGAAGTTCCATGCCACGGTCCTGCTGCGGGCGCTCGGCATGGCAGTCGAGGACCTGCTCAACTACTTCCATCGCCGGGACACGATCCTGCTGGACGGCCGCAAGGCTGCGAAACTCTTCCAGGCCGAGCACCTCGTCGGCGTGAAGGCCACGCGCGACGTGCGTCACCCGGGCTCGAACGAGCTCCTGGTCAAGGAGGGGCGCAAGTTCACGAAGCTGGCGCTCCGGCAGATGGAGCAGGCGGGCATCCAGCAGATCCCGATCGGCCTCGAAGAGGTGATCGGGCGCGTGAGCGCGTACGATGTCAAGGATCCCAAGGGCGGCGAGATCCTCCTGGGGTGCAACGAGGAGATCAGCGAGGAGAAGCTCGAGCAGCTCCGGGCTCGTGGGATCGACCGCCTCGAGGTGCTCATCCTCGACGACACGCACATCGGTCCGGCGCTCCGAAACACGCTGCTGCAGGACAAGATCACCGACCCGCAGGAGGCCATTCTCGAGATCTACCGCCGCCTGCGTCCCGGCGACCCGCCGACGCCGGAGACCGCCACCGCCTTCTTCAACAACCTCTTCTTCAACCCGGAGCGGTACGATCTCTCCCGGGTCGGCCGGCTCAAGCTCAACCACAAGCTCAAGCTCGCCGTGCCGCTCGATCAGGGCACGCTGCGCCGCGAGGACATCCTCGAGGTCGTCCGCTATCTGATCGAGCTCAAGAACGGCAACGGGCAGATCGACGACATCGACCATCTGGGCAACCGCCGCGTCCGCGCGGTCGGCGAGCTGGTCGAGAACCAGTACCGCATCGGGCTCGTTCGCATGGAGCGGGCGATCAAGGAGCGGATGAGCCTGCAGGACATCGAGACGCTGATGCCGCAGGAGCTCATCAACTACAAGCCGGTCTCCGCGGTCATCAAGGAATTCTTCGGGTCCTCGCAGCTCTCGCAGTTCATGGACCAGACCAACCCGTTGTCCGAAGTCACGCACAAGCGGCGACTCTCGGCACTCGGGCCGGGGGGCCTCACCCGGGAGCGGGCCGGGTTCGAGGTGCGCGACGTGCACCCGACGCACTACGGACGTGTCTGCCCGATCGAGACGCCGGAAGGGCCCAACATCGGCCTGATCGCCTCGCTGTCCACGTACGCGCGCGTCAACATGTACGGCTTCGTCGAGACGCCGTACCGCAAGGTGAAGGACGGGCGCGTCACCGACGAGATACTCTACCTCTCGGCGCTCGAGGAAGAAGATCACGTCATCGCGCAGGCCAACGCGCCGCTCGACGCGAAGGGCCATTTCACCGCCGACCTCGTCTCCGCCCGGATCGGCGGCGAGTTCACGATGGTGCGCCCCGAGCAGGTCGAGTTCATGGACGTCTCGCCGAACCAGCTCGTGTCGGTGGCGGCGTCGCTCATCCCGTTCCTCGAGAACGACGACGCGAACCGGGCGCTCATGGGATCGAACATGCAGCGGCAGGCCGTGCCGCTGCTGCGCACCGAGGCCCCGCTCGTCGGGACCGGCATGGAGAAGGTGGTCGCACGCGACTCGGGCGTGACCATCGTCGCGAAGCGAGACGGCGTCATCGAGCAGGTCGATGCGACCCGCATCGTGGTGAAGGTCGACAACCCGGCGCGCGACGGACGCGACCCCGGTGTCGACATCTACAACCTGGTCAAATACCAGCGCTCGAACCAGAACACCTGCATCAACCAGCGGCCGATCGTCGTTAGCGGCGACCGCGTGACGGCGGGCGACGTCATCGCCGACGGGCCGTCGACGGACATGGGCGAGCTGGCGCTCGGCCGCAACGTGCTCGTCGCCTTCATGCCGTGGGGCGGGTACAACTTCGAGGACTCGATCCTCATCTCCGAGCGGGTGGTCAAGGACGACTTCTTCACCTCGGTGCACATCGAGGAGTTCGAGTGTGTCGCCCGCGACACCAAGCTCGGGCCGGAGGAGATCACGCGCGACATCCCGAACGTCGGCGACGAGGCCCTCAAGGACCTCGACGACTCGGGGATCATCCGCATCGGCGCCGAGGTGAAACCCGGGGACATCCTGGTCGGCAAGATCACGCCCAAGGGTGAGACACAGCTCTCCCCGGAGGAAAAGCTGCTGCGCGCGATCTTCGGCGAGAAGGCCGGGGAGGTGCGCGACACCAGCCTTCGCGTACCGCCCGGCGTCGAGGGCACCGTCATCAACGCCCGGGTGTTCTCGCGCAAGGGGATACAGAAGGACGACCGCTCCCGCACGATCGAGGAGGAGGAGGTCGCCAAGCTCAAGAAGGACCAGCAGGACGAGATTCGGATCATCCGCGAGAGCTCGCAGAAGAAGGTGTACGACCTCCTCCTCGGGAAGACCACGTCGGCGCGTCTCACGGACGACGCGCGCAAGGTGCTCCTGAACAAGGGAGTCGAGCTGACCGCCGAGGTTCTGGAGCAAGTGCCCGCGAGCTACTGGGGTGACATCAAAGTCGGCGACGAGACCACCGAAGAGGATCTGTCGCGCGTCGTCGGCGGCATCCAGGAGCAGGTCGATCTCATCAAGATGGTGTTCACGGAGAAGATCGAGCGCCTCAAGGGTGGCGACGAGCTTCCGCCGGGCGTCATCAAGATGGTGAAGGTCTTCGTTGCCATCAAGCGCAAGCTGCAGGTCGGCGACAAGATGGCCGGGCGCCACGGCAACAAGGGCGTCCTCTCGCGCATCCTCCCCGAGGAGGACATGCCGTACCTCGCCGACGGCACGCCGGTCGACATCGTGCTCAATCCGCTCGGGGTGCCGAGCCGCATGAACGTCGGCCAGATTCTCGAGACGCACCTCGGGTGGGCCGCGCGCGAGCTGGCCGATCGCGTTCGTGGTGAGCTCGAAGAGAACGGCCGGCCCGACGTCGCGGGACTGCGCGCGAAACTGAAAGAGCTCTACGCCGGGAAGGACCAGGCCGACTTCGTCGACGCCCTCACCGACGGGGACGTCGTCAAGCTCGCGCACAAGGCGGCGCGGGGCATCCACGTCGCGTCGCCGGTGTTCGACGGCGCGTCGGAAGAGGAGATCTTCAAACACATCGCCCGGGCGGCGCTGCCCGCATCGGGTCAGACTCGACTCTGCGACGGACGCACCGGTGACGCCTTCGCGCACGAGGTGACGGTCGGCGTGATGTATATGATGAAGCTTCACCACCTCGTCGACGACAAGATCCATGCGCGCTCGACGGGGCCGTACTCGCTGGTGACGCAACAGCCGCTGGGCGGCAAGGCGCAGTTCGGAGGCCAGCGCCTCGGCGAGATGGAGGTGTGGGCGCTCGAGGCGTACGGCGCCGCGTATACGCTCCAGGAGATGCTCACGGTCAAGTCCGACGACGTCGCTGGTCGGACGCGGATGTACGAGGCCATCGTGAAGGGCGAGAACGTCTTGGAACCCGGGTTGCCGGAGTCCTTCAATGTCATGGTGAAAGAGCTCCAGAGCCTGGCGCTCGACGTCGAGCTGGTCGAGGACCGGCCGCAGCAGTAGGCCGGTGCGGGAGGCGCGGTCACGATGATGGAAGACCTGTTCAGTCTCTTCGAGAAGCCCAAGAACCCGCTCAACTTCAACGCGATCCGGATCTCGCTCGCGTCGCCGGAGAAGATCCGCTCGTGGTCGCACGGCGAGGTCAAGAAGCCCGAGACCATCAACTACCGGACGTTCAAGCCGGAGCGGGACGGGCTCTTCTGCGCCAAGATCTTCGGTCCGACCAAAGACTACGAGTGCAACTGCGGCAAGTACAAGCGCATGCGGCACCGCGGCGTCGTGTGCGAGAAGTGCGGTGTCGAGGTCATCCAGTCGAAGGTGCGCCGCGAGCGCATGGGCCACATCGACCTCGCGACGTCGGTGGCGCACATCTGGTTCCTCAAGAGCCTGCCCTCGCGCATCGGCACGCTCCTCGACATGACGCTCAAGGAGCTCGAGAAGGTTCTCTACTTCGAATCCTTCGTCGTCATCGAACCGGGGACCACCGCGCTCCAGGAGCGGGAGCTCGTCTCGGAGACGCGCTATCGCAAGCTGGTCGACGAGTATGGTCCCGACAAGTTCCGCGCCGCCATGGGGGCGGATGCCATCCGGGAGCTGCTCGGGCGGCTGGACATCGACAAGCTCTTCGTCGACTTGCGCGTCGAGATGAAGGAAGCGACGAGCGAGGCGCGGCGCAAGAAGGTTGCGAAGCGACTCAAGGTCGTGTCGGCCTTCAAGAACTCGGGCAACCGGCCGGAGTGGATGATCCTCGAGGTCATCCCCGTGATTCCGCCGGATCTCCGCCCGCTGGTGCCGCTCGACGGTGGCCGCTTCGCGACCTCCGACCTGAATGATCTCTATCGGCGGGTGATCAACCGGAACAACCGGCTCAAGCGTCTGATGGAGCTCAACGCGCCCGACATCATCATCCGGAACGAGAAGCGGATGCTGCAGGAGGCGGTCGACGCTCTGTTCGACAACGGGCGTCGCGGGCGCGCGATCACCGGTCCCAACAAGCGCCCGCTCAAGTCGCTCTCCGACATGCTGAAGGGCAAGAGTGGCCGCTTCCGCCAGAACCTCCTCGGCAAGCGCGTCGACTATTCGGGCCGCTCCGTCATCGTGGTCGGGCCGGAGCTTCGCCTGCACCAGTGCGGGCTGCCGAAGAAGATGGCGCTCGAGCTGTTCAAGCCGTTCATCTACAACAAGCTCGAGGAGCGCGGCTACGTCACGACCATCAAGAGCGCGAAGAAGATGGTCGAGAAGGAACGTCCCGAGGTGTGGGACATCCTCGACGAGGTCATCAAGGAGCACCCGGTCCTCCTGAACCGTGCCCCGACGCTGCACCGCCTCGGCATCCAGGCCTTCGAGCCCGTGTTGATCGAGGGAAAGGCCATTCAGCTCCATCCGCTCGTGTGTGCGGCGTACAACGCCGACTTCGACGGCGACCAGATGGCGGTCCACGTGCCGCTCTCGGTCGAGGCGCAGGTCGAGGCCCGCGCCCTCATGATGTCGACCAACAACATCCTCTCCCCGGCCAACGGCAAGCCGATCATCGTGCCGTCGCAGGACATCGTCCTGGGCCTCTACTTCATGACGCGCGAGCGGCTCGGGGCGCAGGGCGAGGGACGGGCGTTCTCGAGCTTCGACGAGGTCCGCATCGCCTACGATCAGGGCGAGGTGAGTCTCCAGGCGCGCATCCGCGTGCGGGTGCCGAAGGAGGCTGGCGGTACGGGGCAGCTCGTCGACTCGACGGCCGGCCGGGTCGTGCTCTACGAGATCGTGCCACGCGAGATCTCCTTCGCCGAAGTCAACAAGGTGATGAAGAAGAAGGAGCTCGGCGCGCTGATCGACCTGGCCTACCGCCACGCGGGCAACAAGGCGACGGTCATCTTCGCCGATCGGCTCAAGGACCTGGGCTACGACCAGGCGACGCGGGCGGGGATCTCCATCTCCATCAAGGACATGACGATCCCTGCGGCCAAGCACGCCCTGCTCCGCGAGGCGGAGAACGCGGTGCGCGAGATCGACGACCAGTACAACAAGGGGCTCATCACCGACGGTGAGCGGTACAACAAGGTCGTCGACATCTGGGCAGAGGTCACGGACCGGATCGCGGACGAAATGCTCCGTGAGCTCGGCAGCGAGGAGATGCGCGACTCCGAGGGGAACATCCGTCGCGTGCCGTCCTTCAACCCGATTTTCATGATGGCCGACTCGGGTGCACGCGGCTCGGCCCAGCAGATTCGCCAGCTCGCCGGCATGCGCGGCCTCATGGCCAAGCCGTCCGGGGAGATCATCGAGACGCCCATCACCGCGAACTTCCGCGAGGGGCTCACCGTGCTGCAGTACTTCATCTCGACGCACGGCGCGCGCAAAGGCCTCGCGGACACCGCGCTCAAGACGGCCAACTCCGGTTATCTCACGCGCCGCCTCGTGGACGTCGCGCAGGATTCCATCATCACCGAAAGCGACTGCGGAACCCTCGACGGTATCGAGATGACGCCGCTGGTCGAGGGCGGTGAGGTGATCGAGGGGTTGGGCGATCGCGTCCTCGGGCGGGTTGCGCTCGAGGACATCCGCGACCCGTTCACCGGGGCGGTCATCGTGCGGGCCAACGAGGAGATCGACGAGGCGAAGGTTTCCCTCATCGAGGATGCCGGACTCGAGCGGGTGAAGATCCGCTCGGTGCTCACCTGCCAGTCCCGGCAGGGGGTCTGCATCAAGTGCTACGGGCGCGATCTTGCCCGCGGACACGAGGTCAACATCGGAGAGGCGATCGGGGTGATCGCCGCGCAGTCGATCGGCGAGCCAGGAACGCAGCTCACGATGCGGACGTTCCACATCGGTGGTACGGCCAGCCGGCGCGCGGAGCAGACTGCCCTCGAGGCCCGCAACGAGGGTGTCCTCAAGCTCGTCAACGTGTCCACGGTCGAGGGACGAGACGGCGATCTCATCGTCATGAACCGCAACGGCGAGGTGGCGATCGTCGACTACCCGGAGCCGAAGCGCGAACGGGAGCGCGAGCGGTACCCCATCGTGTACGGCGCCAAGCTGAAGAAGAAGGAAGGCGGCAAGGTGAAGGGCGGCGAGCTCATCGCCGAGTGGGACCCCTACACGATCCCGATCCTCACGGAGGTCGGTGGTACGATCAAGTTCGGCGACATCGTCGAAGGCATCACCATGGAGGAGAAGGTCGACGAGCGCACCGGGCTGTCGACCAAGGTCGTGGTCGATCACAAGGACATCGACAAGCGACCCCGCATCTCGATCAAGGACACCGGTTCCGGCCAGACCGCCCGAATCGGCACCGGCGAAGCGCGTTATCTGTTGCCGGTCGGTGCCCACCTCAACGTGGTCGAGGGCCAAGAGGTGCTGCCCGGCGACATCATCGCGAAGATCCCGCGGGAAACCACCAAGACCAAGGACATCACCGGCGGTCTGCCGCGGGTGGCCGAGCTCTTCGAGGCCCGCAAGCCGAAGGAGTTCGCGGTCGTCAGCGAGATCGACGGCGCGGTGTCGTTCGGCAAGGACACCAAGGGGAAGCGCAAAGTCGTCGTGACCCCCGAGATCGGTGAGGCGCGCGAGTACCTGATCCCGAAGGGCAAACACATCAGCGTTCGCGAGGGGGACTACGTGAAGGCGGGCGAGCCGCTCATGGACGGCAGCTCGAACCCGCACGACATCCTCACGATCCTCGGCGAGAAGGCGCTCGCCAAGTACCTCGTCGACGAAGTGCAGGAGATCTACCGCCTCCAAGGTGTGCGCATCAACGACAAGCACATCGAAGTCATCGTGCGGCAGATGCTCCGTCGCGTCCGCATCAAGGAAGTCGGTGACACCGAATTCCTGATCGGCGATCAGATCGAGAAGTGGCGGTTCGAGGAGGAGAATCAGCGCGTGCTCGGGCAGACCGGGCAGGCCGCGGTCGCGGAACCGCTACTCCTCGGGATTACGAAGGCCAGCCTCTCGACCGAGAGCTTCATCTCCGCTGCATCGTTCCAGGAGACCACGAAGGTCCTCACGGAGGCCGCCATCAACGGCAAGGTCGACCGTCTCGTGGGTCTCAAGGAGAACGTGATCATGGGGCGGCTCATCCCGGCGGGCACTGGCGTGGCGCGCTACAACAAGATGGAGGCCGTGACGGACGAGGCGGAAGGTGCCGCCGAGGCCGAGGTGGCGGGCGAAGTGCTGCCGGAAGCGGTGGCGTGAGGTGTCGAGATGTTGACACTCATGCGGCGACCGCTTAGAGTGCGCGTTTCCTTTTCGGGCGAAGTTTTCTTTACGCGCCGGATGGTGGTGGATGCCGACGATTAACCAGCTCGTGAAGCGGGGCCGCGCGAAGCAGCAGGCCAAGGGGAAGGCACCCGCTCTGCAGGCCTCGCCGCAGAAGCGGGGCGTGTGCACGCGCGTCTATACGACGACCCCGAAGAAGCCGAACTCGGCTCTGCGCAAGGTCGCCCGCGTGCGCCTGACGAACGGCGTCGAGGTCACGGCGTACATCCCGGGGGTGGGTCACAACCTCCAGGAGCACTCGGTGGTGCTCATCCGTGGTGGCCGCGTGAAGGACCTGCCTGGCGTCCGGTACCACATCATCCGCGGAACGCTCGACTCGATCGGCGTTCAGGACCGGCGCCAGGGGCGGTCCAAGTACGGGGCAAAACGGCCGAAGTGAACGAGGAGGCCCGCGGTCGGGGAGCCTGATGCTCCCGCCCGGGCTGCTGGTGTACGTGCATGCCGCGCAAGGGTGAAGTCAAGCGCCGAGAGATACTGCCCGATCCGAAGTACCACGATCGGATGGTGGCGAAGTTCGTCAGCGCAATGATGTTCGACGGGAAGAAGGGTCTCGCCGAGGGGATCCTCTACGACGCGTTGGACCTCGTGGCCGAGCGCGCCAAGGAGGATGCGCTCGCCATCTTCAAGCGCGCGCTCGAGCAGGTGAAGCCGGCCGTCGAGGTCCGCTCGCGCCGTGTCGGCGGCGCCACGTATCAGGTTCCGGTCGAGGTTCGCCCGCAGCGCCGCATGTCGCTCGCGATGCGCTGGCTCGTGCAGAACGCCCGGACCCGCCCCGAGAAGTCCATGGTCAACAAGCTCGCCGCAGAAGTGCTCGACGCGGCGAACGGACGCGGCGGGGCCATCAAGAAGAAAGAGGACGTCCATCGGATGGCGGAAGCCAACAAGGCTTTCGCGCATTACCGCTGGTAGCCGCATTCGATGGCGCGCACCGTCCCACTCGACCGCACCCGCAACATCGGGATCATGGCCCACATCGATGCCGGGAAGACCACCACGACCGAGCGCGTCCTCTTCTACACCGGCATCAGCTACAAGATCGGCGAGGTGCACG
Organism: Binatia bacterium; assembly: GCA_046327955.1. Classification (GTDB taxonomy): domain Bacteria; phylum Desulfobacterota; class Binatia; order DP-6; family DP-6; genus JAXLXP01. Next base: position 462,232 of record JAXLXP010000004.1, read on the forward strand.
AGGGGACCGCGGTCATGGACTGGATGGTCCAGGAGCAGGAGCGCGGGATCACCATCACCTCGGCCGCGACGACCTGCTTCTGGCGGGACAACCGCATCAACATCATCGACACGCCCGGTCACGTGGACTTCACGATCGAGGTCGAGCGCAGCCTGCGCGTGCTCGACGGGGCGGTCGCGGTCTTCTGCGGCGTGGGTGGCGTCGAGCCCCAGTCCGAGACCGTCTGGCGGCAGGCCGACAAGTACAAGGTGCCGCGCGTCGCGTTCGTCAACAAGATGGATCGCGTCGGTGCCGACTTCCCGCGCGTCGTGGGCCAGATCCGGGAGCGGCTCGGGGCCAATCCGGTGGTGCTCCAACTGCCGATCGGAGCGGAAGAGAACTTCCGCGGCGTCGTCGACGTCGTCAAGATGAAGGCGTTGATCTGGGACGACGACTCGCTCGGGTCGAACTTCCACGAGGAGGACATCCCGGCCGACCTTCGCGAGGAGACCGCCGCGGCGCGTGAGCGTCTCTTGGAGGCGGTCGCCGACGCCGACGAGACGCTCATGGAGCGCTATCTCAACGGAGAGGCCCTCTCCGAGGCCGAGATCCGTGCCGGCCTGCGCACCGCGACGATCCAGATGTCGGCAGTGCCCGTCGTGCTCGGGTCCGCCTTCAAGAACAAGGGCGTGCAGACGCTTCTCGACGCGGTGGTCGACTACCTCCCGTCGCCACTCGACATCCCGGCCGTGCACGGCACGAACCCGAACAACGGGAACGACGAGGAGCGCCTTCCGAAGGACAGCGAGCCATTCACGGCGCTGGCATTCAAGATCATGAGCGACCCGTACGTCGGCACCCTCACGTTCCTGCGCGTGTACTCCGGGGTGCTGTCGTCGGGCTCCTATGTGTACAACTCGGTCAAGGGCAAGAAGGAGCGCATCGGGCGTCTCCTCAAGATGCACGCGAACAAGCGCGAAGAGATCAAGGAAGTCTACGCGGGCGACATCGCCGCGGCGGTTGGTCTGCGCGACACTACCACCGGGGACACGCTCTGTGAGGAAACCAAGCCGGTCGTTCTCGAGCAGATCGAGTTTCCCGAGCCGGTCATCTCGATCGCGATCGAACCGAAGACGAAGGCCGATCAGGAGCGTCTGGGCGTATCGCTGCAGCGGCTCGCGACCGAGGACCCGTCGTTCCGCGTCTCCAGCGACACCGAGACCGGGCAGACGCTCATCTCGGGCATGGGCGAGCTCCATCTCGAGATCATCGTCGACCGCTTGCTCCGCGAGTTCAAAGTCGACGCGAACGTCGGCAAGCCTCAGGTCGCCTACAAGGAGACCTGCAAGAAGTCGGTCGAGCACGAGACGCGGTATGTCCGCCAGACCGGTGGCCGCGGCCAGTACGGACACGTGGTGCTGCGCGTGGAGCCGCTCGAGCCCGGGAAGGGCTTCGAGTTCGCGGACGCGACCAAGGGCGGCGTGATCCCGCGCGAGTACATGCCCGCCATCGAGAAGGGTATCCGCGAAGCGCTCACCTCGGGCGTGCTGGCGGGCTATCCGGTGGTGGACGTGAAGGCGAGCGTGACCTTCGGGTCGTACCACGAGGTCGATTCGTCGGAGATGGCGTTCAAGATCGCCGGCTCCATGGCCTTCAAGGAGGCGATGGCCAAAGCCTCGCCCATCGTGCTGGAGCCCATCATGTCGCTCGAGACGGTGACGCCCGAGGACTTCATGGGCGACGTGATCAGCGACATCAACCGGCGGCGCGGCCGGATCGTCGGCCAGGAGCCGCGTGGCAATACTCAGGTGATTTCGGCCGTCGTGCCGCTGGCCGAGATGTTCGGCTACGCCACGGACCTGCGGTCACGCACGCAGGGACGCGCGACGTTCACGATGCAGTTCCTGCACTACGAGCCCGTGCCGAAGGGGATCGGCCCGGAGGCGCTCAAGCAGGGCAACCGGGTAGCCGAGGCCGCCCAGGCCTGACGAGAGGGTGACGGAGGACCCGCATGGCAAAGGCAAAGTTCGAGCGGAAGAAGCCCCACGTCAACGTGGGCACCATCGGCCACATCGACCACGGCAAGACGACGCTGACGGCGGCGATCACGAAGACGCAGGCGTCGAAGGGTCTGGGGCAGTTCGTCGCCTTCGATCAGATCGACAAGGCGCCCGAAGAGCGTGAACGCGGTATCACGATCGCGACCGCGCACGTCGAGTACGAAACCGCCAAGCGGCACTACGCGCACGTCGATTGCCCGGGCCACGCCGACTACATCAAGAACATGATCACCGGCGCGGCGCAGATGGACGGCGCGATCCTCGTCGTGGCCGCCACCGACGGTCCGATGCCGCAGACCCGCGAGCACATTCTCCTCGCCCGCCAGGTGGGCGTGCCGGCCATCGTCGTCTTCATGAACAAAGTCGACATGGTCGAGGACGCGGAGCTGCTCGACCTGGTCGAGCTCGAGGTCCGCGAGCTGCTCTCGAAGTACGAGTTCCCGGGCGACGACATCCCGATCATCCGGGGCAGCGCCCTCAAGGCGCTCGAAGGTGACGCGGGCGAGCTCGGGACGGCGTCCATTCAGAAGCTGATGGACGCGATCGACAGCTACATCCCCGAGCCGAAGCGCGAGATCGAGAAGCCGTTCCTGATGCCGGTCGAGGACGTGTTCTCGATCAGCGGCCGCGGCACGGTGGCGACGGGCCGGGTCGAGCGGGGCAAGATCAAGGTCGGCGAGGAGGTCGAGATCGTCGGCATCAAGCCGACCGTCAAGACCATCGTCACCGGCGTCGAGATGTTCCGGAAGCTCCTCGACGAGGGGCTGGCCGGCGACAACATCGGATGTCTGCTGCGCGGCACCAAGCGCGAGGAAATCGAGCGCGGGCAGGTGCTCGCCAAGCCCGGCACGATCACGCCGCACACGAAGTTCCAGGCCGAGGCCTACGTGCTCACCAAGGAAGAGGGCGGTCGCCACACCCCGTTCTTCAACAATTATCGCCCGCAGTTCTACTTCCGCACGACGGACGTGACCGGCGTCTGCACGCTGCCCGAGGGGACCGAGATGGTCATGCCCGGGGACAACGTGCAGCTCAAGGTCGAGCTCATCACGCCGATCGCGATGGACGAGGGGCTTCGCTTCGCCATCCGCGAAGGCGGCCGTACCGTCGGCGCTGGCGTGGTGACGAAGATCTTCGAGTAGCATGAACGAGAAGATCCGCATCCGCCTGAAGGCGTACGATCACCGGCTGCTCGACCAATCCGTGCGGGAGATCGTGGACACGGTCCGCCGCACGGGGGGCCGCGTGGCCGGCCCGATCCCGCTTCCGACCCACGTGGAGCGGTTCACGGTGAACCGCTCGCCGCACGTGGACAAGAAGTCGCGGGAGCAGTTCGAGATCCGGACCCACAAGCGTTTGCTCGACATCCTCGAGCCGACGCAGCAGACGATCGACGCGCTCGGCAAGCTCGACCTGGCGGCGGGCGTCGACGTCGAAATCAAGTTGCAGTAACGAAACGATGGCGCTGGCGGGAATCATCGGGCGGAAGCTCGGCATGACGCAGGTCTACACCCCGGAAGGGGTGCTCGTGCCGGTGACGGTCATCGAAGCGGGGCCGTGTACGGTCGTGGCGGCGCGTCAGAAGGGGCGGGACGGCTACGAGGCCGTGCAGCTCGGCTTTGGGACGCGACGGGCGAAGCGGGTCTCCAAGCCCGTGCAGGGGCAGTACAAGGCGTGCGGTGGCGGGCCTTTCGCGACGCTGCGCGAGGTGCGGCTCCTCGAGGGCGAAGCGCCGGCCGTCGGCACGACGGTGACGGTCGCAGACGTCTTCCGCCCTGGCGAGAAGGTCCAGGTGAGCGGGATATCCAAGGGCCACGGGACCGCGGGCGTGATGAAGCGCCACAATTTCTCCGGCTTTCCGGGGAGCCATGGCACGCACGAATACTTCCGCCACGGTGGCTCGATCGGCAACCGCTCCTACCCGGGCCGGGTGTTCAAGGGTAAGCGGATGGCCGGGCGCTGGGGGGCCGAGTTGGTGACGGTCCCCAACCTCTCGATCGTGGCGGTCCGGCCGGAGGAGAATCTCCTTCTCGTGCGCGGCGCGGTTCCGGGCGCGCGCAATGGCACGGTCGTCGTACGGAAGAAGGGGGAGGCGCGGCGCTGATGGCGGACGGCACGGTGACGCTGCCGGTCCTCTCACGGGACCGCGCCAAAGTGGGCGAGATCTCGCTGCCCGCTCGGATCGTGGCGGGGCCCCAGCGGCCGCACCTTCTGCATGCGGCGGTATTGAGCCAGCTCGCCGGCCGGCGGGCAGGCACGGCGTCGACCAAGACCCGTGCTTTCGTGAGCGGCGGCGGCAAGAAGCCATGGAAGCAGAAGGGGACCGGGCGCGCGCGCGCGGGCAGCTCGCGTTCGCCGTTGTGGCCCGGTGGCGCCGTGATCTTCGGTCCGCAGCCGCGCGATTACGACTATCGGCTTCCGCGCTCTGCGCGGCGCGTGGCGCTCGAGGCGGCACTGTCGACGCGCCACGGCGAGGGCAAGCTCCTGGTGGTCGACGCGCTCGCGTTGCCCGAGCCCAAGACCAAGGCCATGGTCGCGTGGCTGAAGGGCTTCGGTCTCGATGGGACCGTGCTCATCGTCCTCGGCGCCAAGGATGACGCGGTACAGCGCGCCGGGCGCAATCTCCCGGGCCTCAAGGTCTTGCTGGCCGACGGGGTTAACGTCTACGACGTGCTCAGGCACGAATGCCTCGTCGTCACGCGTGACGCGCTCCAGCAGATCGTCACCCGACTCGGAGGCGAGGGATGAGGGTCGAAGACGTCGTGCAGGGCCCCGTCATCACCGAGAAGGGCACGCTCGTCGGCGAGATGGGCAACCAGGTCGTGTTCCGCGTGCACCCCAAGGCCAACAAGATCGAGATTCGCCAGGCGATCGAAGGCCTGTTCAAAGTGAAGGTCGTCAAGGTGCGGACCACCCAGCAACTCGGGAAGGTGCGGCGGGTCGGGAAGCACTTCGGCCGTCGATCCGACTGGAAGAAGGCATACGTCACGCTCGCCGAGGGCCAGCGGATCGACTTCTTCGAGGGAGCGTAGCAGCGTGCCGATCGTTCAGTACCGTCCGACGTCTCCGGGCCGGCGCTTCCGCACCGGGTTCGACTTCAGCGAGATCACGAAGGATCAGCCCGAGAAGGCGCTGGTCGGGCCGCTCAAGAAATCCGGCGGCCGCAACAATCGCGGTCGGATCACGGTCCGGCACCGCGGCGGCGGCCACAAGCGTCTTTACCGGACGATCGACTTCAAGCGGGACAAGGTCGGCGTGCCGGCCACTGTGGCCGCGATCGAGTACGATCCGAACCGCTCGGCCCGCATCGCGCTCCTTCACTACGCCGATGGGGAGAAGCGGTACGTGATCGCTCCGGTCGGATTGTCGGTCGGTGACCCGGTCGAGGCGGGCCCCAAGGCCGACATCAAGCCGGGTAACAGCTTGCCGCTCGCCAACATTCCGCTCGGCACCCTCGTGCACAACGTGGAGCTGCGTGAGGGGCATGGTGCGCAACTCGGGCGCAGCGCCGGAGCGTCCATCCAGCTCATGGCGAAGGAGGGCGATTACGCCCTGCTCAAGCTGCCCTCGGGTGAGCTCCGCAAGGTGCGGCTCGCGTGTCGGGCGACGATCGGCCAGGTCGGGAATCTCGAGCACGAGAACCTGTCGTACGGGAAGGCGGGCCGGACGCGCTGGCTCGGACGGCGGCCGACCGTGCGCGGTATCGCGATGAACCCCGTCGATCACCCACATGGTGGCGGCGAGGGGCGCTCGAAGGGGAACCACCCCCAGACGCCGTGGGGAAAGCCGACCAAGGGGTACAAGACCCGCCACAACAAGCGCACGGGTAAGTGGATCGTGCAGCGGCGGAAGTCGCGGTAGGAGCGAGGGGAGCAACCGTGGCACGCTCGGTGAAAAAAGGACCGTTCGTCGACGAGCACCTCGCCAAGAAGGTGCGCGCGATGGTAGCGACCGGGGAGAAGCGCGTCATCAAGACCTGGTCGCGCCGCTCGACGATCACGCCGGACATGGTCGGCATCACGTTCGCGGTGCACAACGGGCGGAAGTTCATCCCGGTGTTCGTCACGGAGAACGCGGTGGGGCACAAGCTCGGGGAGTTCTCGCCCACGCGCACGTTCCACGGTCACTCCGGCGATCGTAAGGGCAAGGTCGAGGGTGGTGGCGCCGCACCCTCGGCGGCCGGGAAGAAGTGACCATGGAAGCGCGAGCCACCAGCCGCTTCGTCCGCATGTCGGCGCAGAAGGCCCGACTGGTCCTCGGTCTCATCCGGGGCCAGGCCGTCGAACGTGCGCTCGGCCTCCTCGAGTTCACTCCGAAGCGGGGCGCGAAGCTGGTCGCGAAGACGCTCAAGTCGGCGGTGGCCAACGCGGAGAGTGGCCAGCGGGTCGACGTCGACCTGCTCTACGTGAAGGGCGCCTGGGCCGACGAGGGTCCCACGCTCAAGCGGTTCCTCCCGCGTGCGCACGGGCGAGCCACCAAGCTGTTCAAGCGGACGAGCCACATCACGGTGGTCGTCGATGAGCGCCGCAAGGGCGGGGAGGCGTAGGGAGCGTGGGCCACAAAGTTCATCCGAAAGGATTCCGCCTCGGGGTGATCGAGGCGTGGGATTCGCGCTGGTTCGCGCGGCGCGAGTACGCCGACCTGCTGCACGAAGACATCAAGATCCGCAATTTCCTGAAGAAGCGCCTCTACCACGCGGGCGTCTCGAAGATCGAGATCGAGCGCGCGGCCAACAAGGCGAAGATCAACATTCACACGGCGCGCCCCGGGATCGTGATCGGCAAGAAGGGGGCGGAGATCGAGAAGCTCAAGCAGGAGCTCGCCCGACTCACCAACAAGGAGACGTTCATCAACATCCACGAGGTGCGCCGCCCCGACCTCGATGCGCAGCTCGTGGCCGAGAACGTCGCCCTCCAGCTCGAGCGTCGCGTCGCGTTTCGGCGCGCAATGAAGGAATCCGTCGCCCGGGCCATGCGCATGGGCGCGCAGGGCATTCGGGCACAGTGCTCGGGGCGGCTCGGCGGTTCGGAGATCGCGCGCGTCGAGTGGTACCGGGAGGGACGCGTGCCGCTGCACACGCTGCGGGCGGACGTGAACTTCGGCTTCGCGGAGGCAAAGACCACGTACGGCGTGATCGGCGTGAAGATGTGGATCTTCCGTGGCGAGGTCCTGAGCAAGCAGGAGGAGGAGCGCGCCGCCCTCGGCGTGTAGCGGACGACCATGCTCGCACCCAAGAAGGTCAAGTGGCGCAAGATGATGAAGGGGCGCCGCCGGGGCACGGCATGGCGTGGCGGCACGTTGTCGTTCGGCGACTTCGGGCTGCAGGCGACCGACCGTGCCTGGGTGACGGCGCGCCAGATCGAGGCTGCCCGCGTCGCGCTCACGCGGGCGATCAAGCGTGGCGGCCGGGTGTGGGTCCGGATCTTCCCGGACAAGCCGCTCACGAAGAAGCCGGCAGAGACGCGCATGGGGAAGGGCAAGGGCTCCCCCGAGGTGTGGGTCGCGGTCGTCAAGCCGGGCCGGATGCTCTTCGAGATGGAAGGTGTCGAGCGCGCCGCAGCGCTCCACGCGCTCAAGCTCGCGGCGGCGAAGCTCGCCGTCCCGACACAGATCCGCGAACGACACGCGCAGACGGTAGGGACTCCGGCATGAAGATCGGCGAGCTCAGGGAGCTCGGGCAGGACGAGCTGCGGGCGAAGGAGCGGGAGCTCGGCGACGAGATCCGCCACCTCCGCATGCGGCGCGCCACGGCGCAGCTGGCGAGCCCCGCCAAGCTGCGCTCGACTCGGCGGGACCTGGCTCGGGTGAAGACGCTTCTCCGGGAGCGGCAGGGAACGGGGAACCGATGAAGACCGGGCAACGCAAGGTCCGTGAAGGCGTCGTCGCCTCCGACCGAATGGACAAGACCGTCGTGGTCGTCGTCGAGCGGTTGGTGCGGCACGGCAAGTATCGCAAGTATCTCCGTCGGCGCGTGCGCTACAAGGCGCACGACCAGCAGAACCGGTGCCGGATCGGCGACCGCGTGAAGATCATCGAGTCCCGTCCGCTGTCGCGCGACAAGCGTTGGGCCGTCCTGGTGATCCTCAGTCGCCGGGAGGGCGCCGGTGAGGCGCTGGTCGGGACCGAGGTGCCGGGATGATCCAGCAGGAGACCATTCTCGACGTCGCCGACAATTCGGGCGCGCGGAAGGTGCTCTGCATCAAGGTGCTGGGTGGCTCGCGCCGCAAGTACGCCTCGATCGGTGACGTCATCGTCGTCGCGGTGAAAGAGGCGATTCCGAACGGCAAGGTGAAGAAGGGCGAGGTCGCCAAGGCCGTCGTCGTGCGCACGGCCAAGGAGGTCGGGCGCCCGGATGGGTCGTACATCCGCTTCGACACGAACTCGGCCGTTCTCATCGACAACGCGCGCGAGCCGATCGGGACTCGCATCTTCGGCCCGGTGGCGCGCGAGCTGCGCGCCAAGCGGTTCATGAAGATCATCTCGCTGGCACCGGAGGTGCTCTGATCATGTCGCTACAGCGACTGCGCAAGGACGATACGGTGGTGGTCATCGCCGGGCGCGAACGCGGGAAGACCGGGAAGGTCCTGCGCACGATGCCGGAGAGCGGTCGCTTGGTGGTCGAGCACGTGAACCTCGTGAAGCGTCACACGAAGCCGCGGGGCGTGCAGCAGCCGGGCGGGATCGTGGAGAAGGAGGCATCGCTCCACGCATCGAACGTCATGCCGATCTGCGGGCGGTGCAACAAGCCGACGCGGGTCGGGCACCGCCAGCTCGAGGACGGCAAGAGGATACGGACGTGTCGCCGCTGTAACGAGCAGCTGGACAACGCGTGAGCGAGAGGCCGATGACAGCCCGATTGCGAGAACTCTATCGTCGTGAGATCGTGCCGGCCCTCGTCCGGGACCTCGGGTGCGGGAACGCGCTCGCGGTGCCACGCCTCGAGAAGATCGTGCTCAACATGGGGCTCGGCGAGGCGACGCAGAACCCGAAGCTCCTCGACGCGGCGGTCGAGGAGCTGACGGCGATCAGCGGCCAGAAGCCGGTGGTCACGAAAGCGAAGAAGGCGATCTCGAACTTCAAGCTCCGCGAGGGAGTGGCGATCGGCGCGATGGTCACGCTGCGCGGCGAGCGGATGTACGAGTTCCTCGATCGTCTGATCGGCGCGGCGCTCCCGCGCGTGCGGGACTTCAAGGGTGTATCGGACCGCTCGTTCGACGGTCGGGGGAATTACTCGCTCGGCATTCGTGAGCAGGTGATCTTTCCCGAGATCAACCTGGACAAAGTCGACAAGATCAAGGGACTCACGGTCGTGATCTGCACGACTGCACGGACCGACGCGGAGGGGAAGGCCCTGCTCCGCGCGCTCGGGATGCCCTTCCGGGCCTGAAGGATTCACGACCGATGGCGAAGACGTGCCTGATGGTGAAGGCCTCGCGGCCACCGAAGTTCAAGGTTCGGTCGTACAACCGATGCTCGGTGTGCGGGCGGCCGCGTGCGTTCTATCGACGGTTCCGGCTCTGCCGTCTCTGCCTGCGCGGGCTCGCGCGGCGCGGCCAGATCCCAGGTCTGACGAAGGCGAGTTGGTGACCCGGCCATGATGACCGATCCGATCGCCGACATGCTCACGCGGATCCGCAACGGTCTCGGTGCGCGCAAGGCGAGCGTCGACGTACCGTGGTCGCGGGTGAAGCAGGAGATCGCTCGCGTGCTCCAGGAGGAAGGTTACCTCGAGTCCACGGCGGTTGCCGATGACGGGCCCCGCAAGGTGCTCCGGATCGGCATGCGCTACGACGCGCGGCGGCGCCCCGTCATCGAAGGCATCAAACGCGTCAGCCGGCCGAGTCTGCGGGTGTACGTCGGGGTCGAGCAGATTCCTGCGGTTCGCAAAGGGCTCGGCGTGAGCGTGCTGTCCACCTCGAAGGGCGTCTTGATCGACCGGGAGGCACGGCGGCAGAAGCTCGGCGGCGAAATCATCTGCACGGTGTGGTGAGGAGATCATGTCACGCATCGGACGTCTTCCCGTCGCCCTCCCGGATGGAGTCAAGGTCCACGTCGCCGATGGCGTCGTGCGCGTCGAAGGGCCCAAGGGCAGGCTCTCGCGGGATCTCACGCGCGGAATGGAACTCGCGATCGAGGGCCGGACGCTGACGGTCAAGCGGCCCGACGACTCGCGGGACAATCGGGGGCTGCACGGGCTCACGCGCCGTCTCGTCTCGAATATGGTCGAGGGCGTCTCCAAAGGTTTCACGCGCATCCTCGAGATCAACGGCGTCGGCTACCGTGCCGAGGTCCGCGACAAAGCGCTCTGGTTCACGCTCGGGTACTCCCATCCGATTTGCTTCCAGCTGCCGGCCGGAGTCACGGCAAAGGTCGAGAAGCAGGTGGCGATCACGCTCGAGTCGGCCGATCGCGAGCTCCTCGGGCAGGTCGCCGCTCAAGTGCGCGAGCTGCGCCCGCCGGAGCCGTACAAGGGCAAGGGCGTGAAGTACTCGACGGAGAAGATCAAGCGCAAGGCCGGGAAAGCGGCGGCAGGAGGGGCGCGCTGATGCGCACGGATCGCAATGTCGTGGCGCGACAGCGCCGGCAGGCCCGCGTGCGGCGGCGCGTCCGTGGCACGGACGAGCGGCCGCGGCTGTCCGTGTTCCGCAGCAGCAAGCACATCTATGCGCAGGTGGTGACGGACGATTCGGGCAAGACGTTGCTCGCCGTCTCGACGCTCGCCCCGGAGCTGCGCGGGCAGCTCAAGAAGACCGCGGACGTCGGTGCTGCGAAGGAGGTCGGGCTCCTCGTCGCCCGGCGGTGCCGGGAGAAGGGCATCTCGCGGGTGATCTTCGATCGCAACGGCTTTCTCTACCATGGCCGCGTTCGCGCGGTCGCCGACGGCGCCCGTGAGGGCGGGCTCGAGTTTTAGGAAAGGGGCACATGGCGCAGTTCGGCGGAGCCGCACCGCGGCGGCAGATCCTCGATGCGGAAGGGCGCGAGCTCAAGGAGAAGGTTGTCCACATCAACCGGGTCGCGAAGGTTGTGAAGGGCGGACGACGTTTCAGCTTCAGCGCGCTCGTGGTCGTCGGCGACGGTGCCGGACGAGTGGGCTTCGGCCTGGGCAAGGCCAACGAGGTGCCGGAGGCCATCCGTAAGGGTATCGAGAAGGCGAAGAAGACGATGCTCAAGGTCCCGCTCGTCGAGGGGACCATCCCCCACGACATCCTCGGGAACTTCGGCGCGGGCTCCGTGCTGCTGCGCCCGGCCTCGGCCGGGACCGGTGTCATCGCCGGCGGCGGCGTGCGCGCGGTGGTCGAGCTCGCCGGGATCGCGAACGTGCTCACGAAGTGCATCGGGTCGAACAACCCGCACAACATGGTCCGCGCCACCATGCAGGGGTTGCGTGAGCTGCGGGAGCCCTCGGCGGTCGCGGCGCTGCGAGGGAAGAGCCTCGCGGAGATCCGCGGATGAGCGAGCGGATGATCAAAGTCACGCTGCGCCGCAGCGCGATCGGTACGAGCCCGCGGCAGCGTGAGACGCTGCGTGCACTCGGGCTCACGCGACTGGGGCGGTCCGTCATCGTCAAGGAGTCGCCGGCGACGCGCGGGATGCTGGGCAAGGTCGCGCATCTCGTCGAGACGGAGGGTTAGCCCGTGGATCTGAGCACGCTGCGTCCGGCCCCCGGATCGAATCGCCCGCGCAAGCGCCTGGGGCGGGGACCCGGTTCGGGGCAGGGGAAGACCGCGGGTCGTGGGCACAAGGGACGAGGATCGCGCTCGGGCGGGAACACCCCGCCCGGATACGAGGGCGGCCAGATGCCGCTCCAACGCCGCCTGCCCAAGCACGGATTCCGGCCGATCTCGCGCACCGAGTACGCGATCGTGAACCTCGGCCATCTGGCGACGTTCGCCGCGGGGAGTACGGTGGGAGTCGAGGAGCTGCGGGCCCGCGGCCTCGTGCGCGGGAAGCAGCCCGTCAAGTGCCTCGCCGACGGGACCCTCGGTCATGCGCTGACCGTCCGGCTCGACGCCTTCAGCGCGCGCGCGCGGGAGCAGATCACCGCGGCGGGCGGCACGGCGGAGGTCGTGGGTGCTTGAGGGCTTTTCGAGCGCCTCGCGCGTGCCGGAGCTCCGGCGGCGCATCGGCTTCACCGCCGCGGCGCTCGCGGTCTACCGGGTCGGGGTGGCGATTCCCACGCCGGGCATCGACCGGGTGGCACTCGCCGAGTTCTTCCGGCAGGCCCGCAGCAGCATCGTCGGCCTGGTGAACCTCTTCTCGGGCGGCGCGCTCGAACGGTTCTCGATCTTCGCGCTGGGCATCATGCCCTACATCAGCGCGAGCATCATCCTGCAGCTCCTCACCGTCGTCATCCCCTACCTGGAGAAGCTCTCCAAGGAGGGCGAGATGGGGCGGCGCAAGATCACGCAGTACACGCGCTACGGGACGGTCGTCCTCTCGCTCGTCCAGAGCTTCTTCATCGGCGTCGGGCTCGAGTCGCTCGACGTCGGCGGGGGCTCGGTCGTGTTCCATCCGGGCTGGGGCTTTCGTCTGATGACGATGATCACGCTCACCACCGGCACGGCGTTCATCATGTGGCTCGGCGAGCAGATCACCGAGCGCGGCGTCGGCAACGGGATCTCGCTGATCATTTTCTCCGGCATCGTCGCCTCGCTCCCGTCGGCGGTGGTGACCACGCTCGAATTCGTACGCACTGGCGAGATTTCGATCTTCAAGGCGCTCTTCGTGCTGGTCGTGGCCGTCGCCACCATCGGCGCGGTCATCGTGATGGAGCGGGGACAACGGCGGATCGCCGTACAGTACGCGCGACGGGTCGTCGGCCGGCGGATGTACAGCGGCCAGAGTTCGCACCTGCCGCTCAAGATCAACACGGCGGGCGTCATCCCTCCGATCTTCGCGTCGTCCCTCCTGCTCTTCCCGGGCACGGTGACGAACTTCATCGACCACCCGGTCGCGACGTGGATCCAAGCCCACCTGGCACCGGGGTCCTGGCTCTACAACGTCGCGTACGTGGGGCTGATCATCTTCTTCTGCTACTTCTACACGGCCGTCACCTTCAACCCGACCGACGTCGCCGACAACCTGAAGAAGTATGGCGGGTACATCCCGGGCATCAGGCCGGGGCAGCGGACCGCCGAGTACATCGACCGCATCCTCGTGCGCATCACCCTCCCGGGCGCGCTCTACATCGCGGCCATCTGCGTGCTCCCGACCATCCTGGTCACCCAACTCAACGTGCCGTTCTACTTCGGTGGTACCGCTCTCCTCATCGTGGTCGGCGTCGCGCTCGACACGATCGCCGGCATGGAGACGCACCTCATCACCCGGAGTTACGAAGGCTTCATGAAGCGCGGACGCATCCGGGGTCGGCGCTAGGAGGGGTGGTGCGGGTGGTGATGATCGGACCGCCGGGTGCGGGAAAGGGAACCCAGGCCAAGCTGCTCGAGGAGCGCTTCGGGGCCCCGCAGATCTCGACCGGAGACATCCTGCGCGAAGCGCAGCGGGCGGGGACGCCGCTCGGGCTCGAGGTTCGCCGGTACCTCGAGGAGGGCAAGCTCGTCCCCGACCAGGTCGTGATCACGATCGTCGAGGACCGGCTCGGCGCCGGCGATTGCGCCCGGGGGTTCATCCTGGACGGGTTCCCGCGGACGGTTGCCCAGGCGCACGCCCTGGACGCCTTTCTCGAGCGCCGCGGCGAGCGGCTCGAGGGTGTCGTCTACATCGCCGTGCCACAGGAGGAACTCGTGCGCCGGCTCTCCGGGCGGCGCGTCTGCCGGAGCTGTGGGGTGATGTACCACATGGTGTTCGACCCGCCGGCGCAGGCGGGGGTGTGCGGAAAGTGCGGCGGCGAGCTCTACCAGCGGGAGGACGACCAGGAGCAGACGATCCGACATCGCCTCGAGGTCTATGCGCGGGAGACCGGTCCGGTCGTGGAGCACTACCGCGGCACCGGGCTGCTGCGGGAGACGGACGGAACCGGCGGCCGCGAGGACATCTTCGGGCGCATCGCGGCCAGCATCCAATGATCCTGCTCAAGTCGCGTGAAGAGATCGAGCAAATGCGGGCCGCCAACGTGATCGTCGCCGAGGTTCTCCAGGAAGTCCGTGCGCGTGCGCGTGCGGGTGTCAGCACGGGGGAGCTCGATGCCCTCGCGGAGGAGCTCACGCTCAAGAAGGGGGCACGTCCAGCCTTCAAGGGGTACGTGGTGGCCGGCCGTACCTTCCCGGCATCGATCTGCATCTCGATCAACGATGAGGTCGTCCATGGCGTGCCCTCGAAGAAGCGGGTGCTGCGGGACGGCGACATCGTTGGCCTGGACTTCGGCGTGTGCCACGGCGGCTACTTCGGCGACGCGGCCACGACGATCGCGATCGGGACCGTGAGCGCGGAGGCCCAGCGCCTCATGGACTCGACCCGGCAGGCATTGGAGGCTGGCATCGACGTCATTCGCCCCGGTGCGCACGTGGGCGACATCTCGGCTGCGGTCCAGGATGTCGCGGAGGGGGCGGGGTTCTCGGTGGTCCGCGAGTTCGTCGGGCACGGGATCGGGCGCAAGCTGCACGAGGACCCGCAGGTCCCGAACTACCGCACGGGGGCACGCGGGGTCCGGCTGAGCGAGGGGCTCGTACTCGCGATCGAACCCATGATCAACGCCGGGGCGCCGGAGGTCTACGTCAAGGACGACGGGTGGACCGCGGCCACCCGTGATGGGCGGCTGTCGGCGCATTTCGAGCACTCCGTTGCGGTGACCGCCAACGGGCCGTATATTCTCAGTTTGCTCTGAATCCGCCGGGCACGCGGGGTGAAGTGAAAATCATGAAGGTACGCGCATCCGTCAAGCCAATCTGCCGGAAGTGCAAGATCATCCGTCGCAGCGGTGTCGTCCGCGTTCTCTGTGAGAACCCGCGGCACAAACAACGACAGGGGTGAGGGAGAGGCATGGCTCGTATCGCCGGAGTCGACCTGCCGCGTAACAAGCGGATCGAGATCGCACTCACGTACATCTACGGGATAGGTCGGACCGGTGCCAGGATGATCCTGGCAGCGGCCAAGGTCGATGCCGCGCGCAAGAGCGACGACCTCACCGACGACGAGATCAACCGCGTCCGGCAGGAGATCGACGCGAACCACAAGGTCGAGGGTGACCTGCGCCGCGACATTCAGGGTGACATCAAGCGGCTCGTCGACCTCGGCTGCTACCGTGGCGTGCGGCATCGTCGCAACCTGCCGGTGCGGGGCCAGCGGACGCATACGAACTCGCGTACCCGAAAGGGGCCGCGGCGTGCGATCGCGGGCAAGAAACCGCCGCCGTCGAAGGGTTAGGCGCGAGGATTCAGGAACAGGAGCGCAGGAGAACGCATGGCGAAACAGTCCGACGCCGCCCCGACGAAGCCTGCGGCGGCCACCGAAGCCGCCCCGGCCCGACGCCGGAAGGTGAAGCGCCTCGTCGCCGAAGGCGTGGTCCACATCCACTCGACGTTCAACAACACCGTGATCACGATCACGGACCCACAGGGCAACGTGGTGGCGTGGTCGAGCGCCGGCGCGGTTGGTTTCAAGGGCGCGCGCAAGGGCACGCCGTTCGCGGCCCAGGTCGCCGCGGAGGCTGCGGCGCGTAAGGCCGCCGATCTCGGCATGCGACAGGTCTCGGTCATGGTGAAGGGGCCGGGCGCCGGGCGTGAGTCTGCGCTCCGGGCGCTCCAGGCGGTGGGGTTCAACGTGACGATCATCAAGGACGTCACGCCGATCCCCCACAACGGCTGCCGTCCGCCGAAGCGACGGCGCGTGTGAGGGTCTAGCCAGTGGCACGATACACGGGTGCAGTCTGTCGGCAGTGTCGCCGCGAGGGGCTGAAGCTCTTCCTCAAGGGCGAGCGCTGCTACACGGACAAATGCTCGATCGAGCGGCGCAACTACCCGCCCGGCGAGCACGGCCAAGGGCGGCCCAAGTTCTCGGAGTACGCCGTCCAGCTCCGCGAGAAGCAGAAGATTCGCCGCATCTACGGCGTCCTCGAGGGGCAGTTCCGCCGCTACTTCCAAATGGCCGACCGCGCCAAGGGAGTCACCGGCGAGACGCTGCTGCAGCTGCTCGAGCGCCGTCTCGACAACATCGTCTACCGTCTCGGCTTCGCGACGTCGCGGTCGGAGGCGCGCCAGCTGGTGCGTCACGGTCACTTCCAGGTGAACGGCCGCAAGGTGGACGTGCCGTCGTTCCTGGTGCGGGCAGGGGACGTGGTGACGGTCCGCGAGCGCAGTCGGGAGATCGCCCGCATCCGCGAGGCGCTCGAGCTGGCACAGCGGCGCGGAGTCGCTGAGTGGCTCGAGGTCACCGCCGAGGCGTTCGCGGGCAAGGTGAAGGCACTGCCCGTCCGCGCGGATCTCACGATGCCCATCAACGAGAAGCTGGTCGTGGAGCTCTACTCCAAGTAACCAGCGCGACCAGGGGAAAAGAGAATGGAAGTCCAGGACCTCGCTGTTCGCCGTCCCGATCCGGTCGCGCAGGGCAACTGGCGCGACCTCATCAAGCCGAAGCGGCTGGAGGTCGACGACAAGAGCCTCACGCCGACCTACGGTAAGTTCTTCGGAGAGCCGTTCGAGCGCGGCTATGGCATCACCATCGGCAATGCGCTCCGGCGCGTGCTGCTGTCGTCGCTGCAGGGCGCGGCCATCGCCGCCGTGCGCGTGCAGGGGGTTCTCCACGAATTCTCGACGCTCGCGGGCGTCACGGAGGACGTCACCGACATCGTGCTCAACCTCAAGGAGGTCCGCGTCAAGCTGCACGACGGGGCAACCGAGGAGGTCGCGAGCATCCGGGTGAAGGGGCCGAAGGAGGTCACCGCGGCAGACATCCAGGCCAGCCCGCACCTCGAGGTGCTCAACCCGAACCAGCACATTGCGACGCTGGCAAAGGACGCCGACCTCGACATGGAGGTCGTCGTACGCGTGGGCCGCGGCTACGTGCCGGCCGACCGCAACAAGCGCGAGGATGACCCGGTGGGCACCGTGCCGATCGACGCCGTGTTCTCGCCGGTCACGAAGGTCAACTTCACGGTGACCAATGCGCGCGTCGGGCAACGCACCGACTACGACCGGCTGGTTCTCGAGGTGCACACCGACGGGAGCGTCCGCCCCGAGGACGCCGTCGCCTACTCGGCACGCATCCTCCAGGACCAGGTGACGATCTTCGTGAACTTCGAGGAGGAGGATCTGGCACCGGCCGGCGAGGTGATCCTCGACGGCGGCGGGAACGAGAATCTCTTCCGGACCGTCGACGATCTCGAGCTGTCCGTCCGCTCCGCCAACTGCCTCCAGAACGCCGATCTCCGCTACCTCGGTGAACTGGTGCAGAAGACCGAGCAGGAGATGCTCAAGACCAAGAACTTCGGTCGCAAGTCGCTGAACGAGATCAAAGAGATTCTCCGGGAGATGGGACTCTCGCTCGGAATGCGACTCGAGAACTTCCCAGCTCGCGAAGAGCTCGACCGTCGCCGACTGCAGCGCGAGAAGGAGACCGCCTGAGCCATGCGCCATCGCGTCGCCGGAGTGAAGCTCAACCGGTCAGCGTCCCACCGTCGGGCGCTGTTCCGCAATCTCGTGACCGCGCTCCTCGAGCACGAGGCCGTTCGCACGACCGACGCCAAGGCGAAGGAGCTCAAGCGGTGGGGTGATCGCATGATCACGCTCGGCAAGCAGGGGACGCTGCATGCCCGGCGGCGGGCGGCGACCATCCTGCAGCAGCCGAAGGTGCTCGCCAAGCTGTTCAGCGAGATCGCTCCGCGCTACGCAGGGCGCCGCGGCGGCTACACGCGGGTCATCAAGCTCGGGACCCGGGTGGGTGACGCTGCGTCGGTGTCGCTGGTCGAGCTGGTCGACCGGCCCGGCAGCGAGACCGAGCAGACCGGGAAGAAGAAGCCGCGCCGCCGGACCAAGGAGCAGGGGGGCGGGCACCAGCACCGGCGGGCCGCCGCCGGGGGCTGAGCGGGCCGACGCGCACGCGCCGCGCGGCCCATGCGAGACGTTCTTCATGCGGTCGTGGCCGGCGCGCTCGAGGCGGCCGTCCGGGCCGGGGAGCTGCCGGCACCACCCCCGCTGACCTTCAGCGTCGGGCCACCCCGACAGGCGCGCTTTGGCGATCTCGCCTGCGACGTGGCGCTGGTTCTCGGCGCCGCGCTCGGGCGCTCGCCGTCCGTCACCGCGGCGACGCTGATGCGATACGTCTGCGATCCGGGCGGCTGGTTCGAGGCGGTCGAGGTCGGTGGTCCGGGCTACGTC
The DNA here is from genome assembly GCA_046327955.1 of Binatia bacterium. GTDB lineage: Bacteria > Desulfobacterota > Binatia > DP-6 > DP-6 > JAXLXP01. The sequence goes on from JAXLXP010000004.1 coordinate 480,542, forward strand.
AACTTTCGCCTCGCTCCGGCCTTCTGGCAGGCGCAGGTGGCGCGCGTCTTCGATCGGACGGGGCCAACCGGGGATGCGGGGGCGGGGTGCGTCGTCGGCCCCGATCCGGTGCCGGAGCCCGATGTGACGTGGGGCCGGGCGGTGGCCGTGGCCACCGCCGTGCGTCGCCTGCTGCCGCGAAGCTCCGGGGGCGACCCGCGTCCCGTGTGGGTCGCGCTCCCGGGTGCTCGCGGTGCCGCGGCGCGCGCGGCGTGCCGGGCGGCTGGGGCGCGGTTGGTGGGCGTCGGCGAGGCGCGGGTCGTCCGCCGCGGTACGCCCGTGATCATGGACCTCGCCGCCCTCGAGGCTGCGGTCGGCGCGGACGCGGCGCGCTTCTTTCTCGTTGGTGCGCCGGTCGATACCGCGCTCGAAGTCGACGCCGACGTTGCGGCCCAGCGCGCGATGGAGAGTCCGTACTTCGCGGTGCGCTGGGCCGAGGTGCGTTGCGCGCGCGTCGTGGGCGGCGGTGTGCCGGGATCTGTGGCGGACCTGACGGGGCTCGGAGCGCCGGACGTGCCCCTGGCCAGGGTGCTGGCGGAGTGGCCCGACGTTCGCGCCGACGTGGCCACGACCCTGGAGGTCCATCGGCTGGGCGCGTTCGCGATCGCGTTGGCCGCGGCGTTCCACGGCTACTATAATCGACGGCCGATCGTGACCGACGACGTGCGACGCGACCGGGCGCGGGTCGCCCTCGTGCAGGGTGTGGGGCGGGTCCTGCGTGACGCGCTGGATCTGCTGGGCGTCGGTGCGATCGGCGAGGCGTGAAGGAGCAGGGGATGGCGAATGCGACGCGCGGCGGGCTCGGTCTGTGGGATCGGATGGTCCTCCTCGTCGCCTGGTCGGTGACGTGCGGCCTCGTCTACCTGCTCGGGTTCTACGTGGGGAAGGGGACGCAGGAGCGACAACTCGGCTCCGAGGAGCGCGTCGTTCGCCTGCCCGTGTCGGGGGCGCCGCCGCCCGAGGGGCAGCACCCCAAGCCGGCCCCGGACCTGTCATTCTACGACGCCCTCGCCAGTGGCCAACGCGCCGCCGAGGGCCCCGCGGGCACGACGCGGACAGGCGCGCCGTCCCCAGTCCCGCCGCCGCCGGCGCCGACCGGGCCGAGCGGCGGCCCACCGCAGCCGGGGCCCCCGAAACCCGCGGCGACCGTGGCGCCGTCGGGCGCGACTGCACCGCCGCGCGTGGCCGGACCAACCGCGGTACCGGGGTCCGCGCCGGCAGCGCATCCGGCGGCTGCACCTCTTCCGGCGGCCGCACCTCTCCCGGGTGCGCCGACACCGGCCCGGCCCCCGGTCGCCGCCGCGCCCACGGCGGCCCAAGTGCCGTTGCCGCCGGCGGCGGCGCCGCCGTCCGCGCCCGAGGCGCCGGCGCGGACGGGCGGCTGGACGGTCGAGGTGAACCCGACCCGCAGCCGCGACGAGGTCGAAGCGCTCCAGGCGCAGCTGCGTCACCGCGGGTACGAAGCCGTCGTCGTGCGCGTGCCGCGCGAGGGCGATCTCTGGTACCGCCTGCGCGTGGGCCGCTACGCGACCGCCGAGCAAGCGGGGCAGGTGATGCGCCGCTTGCGGGACCAGGAGGGCGTGACGCACGCATTCGTCGCGTCCGAGTGAGGCGATGCCGCGGCTCCTCGTCCTCGACAACCACGACTCCTTCACGTGGAACCTCGTCCAGCACCTGGGCGAGCTCGGCGCCGCGCCGTGCGTGTGGACGAGCGACGCGGTGTCGGTCGAGGACGTCGTTGCCCTTGCGCCCCACGGGATCGTCATCTCCCCAGGGCCGGGGACACCGCGGGAGGCGGGCATCTCCGTGCCGGTCGTGCGGCGGCTCGCGGGCGTGGTCCCGATCCTCGGCGTCTGCCTGGGCCATCAGGCGATCGGATCGGCGTTCGGCGCGCGCGTCGTCCCTGCCGACCGCGTGATGCACGGCAAGACGTCGCCCGTGCACCACGATGGCCGTGGGCTCTTCGCGGGTCTGCCGGAACCGTTCGAGGCGATGCGCTATCATTCACTCCTCCTCGAACGTGCGACCCTGCCGCCGGCGCTGGTCTGTACCGCGTGGACGGCCGAGGGCGAGGTCATGGGCGTGCGCCACCACCGCTTCGCCATCGAGGGGGTGCAGTTTCACCCCGAGTCGCTGCTCACGCCCGCGGGCAAAGCGTTGCTCGCGAACTTTCTCGCCCTGCTGGCCACCCGGGCGGCGCCGGCGAGGAGCGCCGTCGGATGACGCTCGCGGCGGCGCTCGCGCGCCTCGGCGACCGGCGCGATCTCGGCGAGGACGAGGCCGCGGAGGTCGTGGCGCACCTGCTCGGCGGCGGTGCGACCGCAGCGCAGGTCGGAGCGCTGCTCATGGGGCTGCGCGTGAAGGGCGAATGCGTGGACGAGGTCGTCGGCGCCGCGCGGGCGCTGCGCGCCAGAATGGTCCCGGTGAGCGGGGCGCCGCCTGGTACGGTCGACACCTGCGGGACGGGCGGGGACGGCGCGGGTACGTTCAACGTCTCCACGGCCGCGGCGCTGGTGGTGGCGGGTGCGGGTGTCCCGGTGGCGAAGCACGGCAATCGTGCGGTCTCGAGCCGCGTCGGCAGCGCCGACGTGCTCGAGGCGCTCGGTGTGCGCCTCGACCTCGCACCGGCGGCGCTGGCCGAATGTCTGTCGACCGTCGGGTTCGTGTTCCTGCTCGCGCCCGCGCACCATCCCGCGCTCGCCGCGGTGGCGGGGCCGCGCCGTGAGCTTGGGGTCCGGACGCTGTTCAATCTGCTCGGGCCGCTCGCGAATCCGGCCGGGGTGCGGCGCCAGGTGGTCGGGGTGCCGGCGCCGGAGATGGTCGAGCTGCTCGCCGGCGCGCTGGCTCGCCTCGGGACGGAGCGCGCCTGGGTGGTGCACGGTGCGGGCGGGCTCGACGAGCTCGCGCTCGCCGGCACGTCCCAGGTGGCCGAGGTGACGGCGGCCGGCGTGCGGAGATTCAGCGTGGAGCCGGCCGCGGTGGGGGTCGCCCCGGGATCCGACGCCGACCTGCGTGTCGGCTCCGCGGCGGAGTCCGCGGCGGTCCTCCGGCGTATCCTGACGGGCGCGCCGGGCGCCGGGCGCGAGATCGTGTGCCTCAACGCGGCCGCGGCGCTGGTCGTGGGCGGCGCGGCTCCCGACCTGCGCGCCGGTGTCGCGCGTGCGCGCGCGGCGCTCGATGGCGGTGCTGCGCTGCAGGTGCTCGAGCGCCTGATCGCGTTCACCGGCGCGCGGGAAGGGAGTGCCGGGTGATCCTCGACGACATCCTCGCCAACAAGCGCGACGAGGTCGAGGCGCGGCGGCGGGCGCAGCCGCGCGAGCGATTGCGCGACGAGCCCCTGTACTACCAGGCGCGGCGCGGCTTCCGGGCGGCGCGGGCCAGCGCCGCTCCGCCGGCGGTGATCGCCGAGATCAAGCGGGCGTCGCCCTCGCGCGGGGTGATCCGCCAGGACTTCGACCCGCCCGCGCACGCGCGCAGCTATGCGGCGGCGGGCGCGACCGCGCTGTCGGTGCTCACCGACGAACGCTTCTTTCAGGGCGCGCTCGCCCACTTGGTCGCGGTGCGGGCGGCAGTCGGCTTGCCATGTCTGCGCAAGGACTTCGTGGTCGACCCGTGGCAGATCGAGGAGGCGCGGGCGTTCGGCGCCGACGCCGTGCTGCTCATCGCCGCTGCGTGCGACGACGTGCTGGGACGCGAGCTTCTCGCCGCCGCGGCAGCGGCTGGCCTCGACGTGCTGGTCGAAGTGCACGACGAGCGCGAGCTCGAGTGGGCGCTCGGTGCCGGTGCCAGCCTCGTCGGCGTCAACAACCGCGACCTGCGGACCTTCCGCACCACGCTCGAGACCACCGAACGCCTGGCACCGCTGGTCCCGCCGGGGGTGCTGCTCGTGGCCGAGAGCGGGATCCGAACCCGCGCCGACGTCGCCCGGATGTGCGCGGCCGGGGCGCGCGCGCTGCTGGTGGGGGAGGCCTTCATGGCACAGCCCGACCCGGGGGCGGCGCTGCGGGAGCTGCTCGGGTGTCGGTGAGAGTCAAGATCTGCGGCGTGTGCAGCGTCCCCGACGCCCGGGCGGCGATCGACGCGGGGGCGGACTTCCTCGGGCTCAATTTTCATCCGGCGAGCCCCCGGTCGGTGAGCATCGAGCGCGCGCGAGAGATCGCAGCCGCCGCCTCGGTGGTGCCCCTGGTCGGGGTATTCGTCGACGCGCCGCGGTCGGAGGTCGAGACCGTGGCCGACGCCGTCGGGCTCGCGCTGCTGCAATTCCACGGCAGGGAGGACCGAGCCTACTGCCGCGACTGGCGCTGGCGGACGATCAAGGCGCTTCGCCCGCGCGCCGGCGACGACGTCGCTGCACTGGCGGCGGGATGGCCCACCGACTACATTCTGCTCGACAGCTACGTGCCTGGTATGCCCGGTGGGACCGGGGTGCCGCTGGACCTGGCCGTGGCCCGCGGGCTCGAGCGGGCGCGGCTCTTTCTCGCCGGGGGACTCACGCCTGAGACGGTAGCGACCGCGGTCGCTACCGTCCGGCCGTTCGCCGTCGACGTCGCATCCGGGGTGGAGTGCCGCCCCGGGGAGAAGGATCATGGGAAGGTCAGGGAGTTCGTCCGCCGCGCCAAGAGTGCCTGACGTCGAGGGCCACTTCGGCCAGTACGGCGGGCGCTTCATCGCCGAGACGCTGATGCCGGCGGTGCTCGAGCTCGAGCACGCGTACCTCCGGTTGCGGCGCGAGCCGCGCTTCCGGCGCGAATTCCAGGGCTGGCTTGCCGACTACGCGGGACGACCGACGCGGCTCTACCTGGCGCAGCGGCTCTCCGACCGGCTCGGCGGGGCGCGCGTCTACCTCAAGCGCGAGGACCTGCTCCACACCGGCGCGCACAAGATCAACAACACGATCGGCCAGGCGCTGGTGGCGCGTCGGCTCGGGAAGACGCGGGTCATCGCGGAGACCGGGGCCGGGCAGCACGGCGTCGCCACCGCGACCGTGGCGGCGTTGTTCGGGCTGCGCTGCGAGATCTTCATGGGCGCCGAGGACGTCCGCCGCCAGAGCCTCAACGTGTTCCGCATGAAGCTCCTCGGCGCGCAGGTGCGGGTGGTCGAGTCCGGTGCGCGCACGCTGAAGGACGCGATGAACGAGGCGCTGCGGGAATGGATCGCCACCGTCGAGGACACGTTCTACATCATCGGGTCGGTGGCGGGACCGCACCCGTATCCCCTGATGGTGCGGGACTTCCAGTCCGTGATCGGTCAGGAGGCGCGGCGCCAGATCCTGAAGGCGGCCGGGCGCCTCCCCGACGCGTGCATCGCCTGCGTCGGCGGCGGCAGCAACGCGATGGGGTTGTTCCACGCCTTCCGCGACGACGCGCGCGTCGAGCTGGTCGGCGTCGAGGCGGCCGGGCGGGGTCTCGAGACCGGCGCGCACGCCGCGTCGCTCACGGGCGGGCAGGTGGGCGTGCTGCACGGCAACAAGACGTACCTTCTGCAGGACGAGAACGGGCAGATCCGCGAGGCGCACTCGATCTCCGCCGGTCTCGACTATCCGGGCGTCGGCCCGGAGCACGCCTGGCTGCGCGACACCGGACGCGCCAGCTACGTCACGGTCACCGACGACGAGGCGGTCGAAGCGCTCCAGATGCTCGCCGCGACCGAGGGCATCATCCCGGCGCTCGAGAGCGCGCACGCGATCGCGCACGCGGTGCGGATCGCCCCGCGCCTGAGCCGGCGCAAGCTCCTGCTCGTCAACCTCTCCGGCCGGGGCGACAAGGACATGAACACGATGGCCGCACACCTCGGAGTCGCGCTCGCATGAGCCGCATCGCAACGACGTTCGCCGATCTTCGCGCCCGGGGCGAGGCGGCGCTCATCCCGTTCTTCACGGCGGGCGACCCCGATCTCGAGACGACGCGTGCCCTGGTGCGGGCGGCGGTGGAGGCGGGTGCCGATGCGATCGAGCTCGGCATCCCGTTCTCGGACCCGATGGCCGACGGCCCCGTGCTCCAGCGCGCGGCGCAGCGGGCGCTCGCCGGCGGCACGACGCTGGTGCGCGTGCTGGAGCTGGTCGCCGACCTGCGTCGCGACGTTGCCGTTCCGATCGTGCTGTTCGGCTACTACAATCCGTTCTTCCGCTACGGCGAGGAGCGGATCGCGCGCGACGCGGCGTGCGCGGGGGCCGACGGCATCCTCTGCGTCGACCTCCCGCCCGAGGAAGCGACCAGCTTCCGTGCCGCCGCAACCGCGTCGGGCATCGACCTGATCGCGATGCTCGCGCCGACGACGCCGCGAGCGCGGGCGCGGAAGATCGCGCGCCACGCGACCGGATTCCTCTACTTCGTGTCGGTGCTCGGCGTGACGGGTGCGCGCGCGGAGCTCCCGCCCGAGATCCCGACCTTGGTGCGCGCCGTCCGCGCCGTCACGGACCTCCCGATCGGCGTCGGCTTCGGCGTGCAGACGCCGGACCAGGCAGCGTGGATCGCCGGCTTCGCCGACGCGGTCATCATCGGCAGCCAGATCGGCCGGCTCGTCGAGGAGGCCGGCCCCGGGGCCGTGCCCGCGGTCGCGGCCTTCGTGCGCGAGGTGCGTGCGGCGATGTCGGTGGCCACGCGCGCCCGCGCGGGCTGAGCGGCGCCCGCATGCGCGCCTACGAGGAGTCCGTGGCGTTCCTCCAGGCGCTCGAGGTCAGCGCCGGATGGGACCTCGGGCTCGAGCGGGTTCGCGCGGCGCTGGCGTTGCGCGGGAACCCGGAAGCCCGCCTCTTCGTGCTGCACGTGGGCGGGACGAACGGCAAGGGCTCGACCGCGGCGATGCTCGAGTCGGTGCTGCGGGCGGCCGGATTCCGCACCGGGCTCTACACGTCGCCGCACCTCGTCGACTTCGCCGAGCGCATCCGGGCCGGTGGCTGCACCATCCCGCATGACGCGGTCTCCGGGCTGGTGGCCGAGCAGCGGGCAGCGTTCGACGCGGCGGGGCTCGCGCTCACGCACTTCGAGTTTGCGACGCTGCTGGCGTTGGAGTGGTTCGCGCGGATCGGTGTCGAGGTCGCGGTCGTCGAGGTCGGACTCGGGGGGCGGCTCGATGCGACCAACGTCGTCCAGCCGGCGGCGACGGCGATCACGTCGGTCGGTTACGACCACGAGGCGTGGCTCGGCGACTCGCTCGCCGCGATCGCCGCCGAGAAGGCCGGGATCATCAAACCCGGGGTCCCGGTGGTCGTGGGTCCGATGCCGCCAGAGGCGCGGGCGGTGGTCGCCGCCTGCGCGACGGCGGCCGGCGCCCGGCTGCGGCCGGTCGGGCCGGAGGCGTTGGTCGACACTGGGGAGGGGCTCTTCTTCGCGGCCGAGCGCGACCTGGGTTGGAGCGGCATCCGGCTCGCGCTCGCAGGGCGATTCCAGCGCGCGAACGCCGCCGTCGCGCTCGCCACGCTCGCGTGTGTCCAGGATCGGTGGCCGTGCTCGCCCAGCGCAGTGCGCGCGGGGCTGGCCGGCGTGCAGTGGCCGGGGCGGCTCGCGGTGCTCCGGCGTTCCCCGCTGGTGCTGGCCGACGGCGCCCACAATCCCGAGGGTGCCGCGGCGCTCGCCGCCGAGCTGCCGGCGCTGACCGCCGGCCGCCCGTTGACCCTGGTCTTCGCCGTCATGGCCGACAAGGCCTGGCCGGCGATGCTCGACCGCCTGGCGCCGTTGGCCGACCGCATCGTGCTCACGCGGGTCGGCCGCCGCGGGCTCGATCCCGAGCGGATCGCCGCGGCGTTGCCGGCGGGCGTCGCGACGGCGATCGTGCCGGACGCGCGGGCAGCGGTGCGTGGCGCGGTCGCTGGAGCGCCGGCGGAGGGGGCCGTGGTGATCGCCGGCTCGCTCTTTCTCGTGGGCGAGGCGTATGCCGAGCTGGCGGGTGGTGCGGGCCTTTCGCCCTGGAACGGCTGGAAAGGGGATGGTACAGAGTCGGCGCCATGAGGGCCGGGCCGGTTGGGTGGGGAGCGTGTCGGGTCGTCGTGCTCCTCCTGCTCGTCGGCACACGTGCCCTTGGCGAGGATCGGCCGTCGTGGCCCGAGCCCGAGCCCGCCAGCCAGGTCCGGGTCTCGAGCGGCGAGTCCGACAGCTCGATCACGATCCGCGTCCGACCCGACACGGAGATCGAGGACCGCACCGCGGGTGCCAAGCCGGCGACCAGCCCGCGTGGGCCCGCTGCCGTCGGCCAGACGTTCGCCGGCGACATCACGCTCTTCCTGCGCGGCGCGCCGGCGCCGCGCTCGGCGAGCGTCGACGTCGCCGACGCCGTCGTGAGCACGGTGCGGCTGTTCCCCGAGGCGGGCGGCACCACGGTCGTCATCTTCGTGCGTCAGCCGGTCACCTACGCCGTCTCGCGTCCCTCCGCGCTCGGGGACGTCGCCATCGAGGTCAAGAGCCGCGTTCAGCCGCTCCGCCAGGCTGGGGCGACGCGGCGGGGGGCGCCCCGGTATGCGCGACCGAAGGAGACCGGCAGCGGCGAGGTCGCGGTCGATGCCGAGGAGCTCAACTACGACCAACAAACGAGCGTCCTCACCGCACGCGGCAACGTGACCGTCACGCGCGGAAATCTCGTGCTCACGGCCGACGAAGTGCGCTACGACAAGGGCGCTGCCACGGTCGACGCGCGCGGGCACGTCGTGCTCACCGACCCCGAGGCCACCGTCGACGGCGACGCCGCGCACCTCAACCTCGACGACGAGGTCGGCTGGGTCGACGATGCGAACGGCGAGATGCGCACGAGCGGCTACGCGCTCCAGTGCGGCCAGCTCGTGAAGAAGGGCGGCCCCCTCTACACCGTTCGTGACGGAGTGTTCACCACCTGCCAGTGCGGCGGCCTCGAACGGCCGACCTGGAGCATCGCCGCCAAGGAGACGGAGGTGGAGCTGGATGGCAGAGGTGTGGCGAAGCACGCGACCTTCCGCCTGAAGGACCTCCCCGTGCTCTACTTCCCGTACTTCGTTTTCCCGGCCAATACGACGCGCCAGAGCGGCTTTCTCGTGCCGAGCTTCGGCACCTCGAGCCAACGCGGCTTCTACCTGACGGTTCCCTACTACTGGGCGATCAACAAGAGCTCGGACCTGAGCGTGGCCCTCCACGTGGAGACCAAGGCCCGTCTCGGCGTGCTCGCCGACTACCGGTACGTTCGCACGCGGCAGAGCCACGGAGAATTCTCGGTCGCGTATTTCAACGAGCAGATCCGCGGTCTGGCGACCGGCACGACGATCGGCGCCGGTGTGGCTCCCGACATCGCCGAGGACCGGTTCGGGATCTACGGGCACCACGTCGAGCGGTTGGGCGGGAACGGCAAGCTGTTTCTCGACATGCTGGCGGTCAGCGACGAGGCCTTCCTGAAGGACATCCGACCGTTCCCGCTGTTCGGCCCGCACGACCGGTATCTGCGCTTCACGACCAACCGCGCCGGCTACGTGAAGACCTGGGCCGACGGCATGGTGCGCGCGGACGCGACCTATTGGCAGGACCTCGAGGCGCAGCAGGGCCTGACGCTCGAGCGCCTGCCCCGGCTCGACGTGACGCACGGCCTCACGCTCGTCGACCAGTGGCTCTACGCGCGCATCGACGGCCAGGCCGAGAACTACCAGCGCCAAGGCGGCTTCGACGGCCTGCGCGGCGACGTCGCCCCGGAGCTGTCGATGCCGTTCCATCTCGGGCCCTATCTGTCCGGATCGGTGAGCGCGCGTGGGCACGAGACCGGCTATCACCTCACCGACCGGGAGCAGGTCGCCCTCCTCGTGGCGGACGACGGCAGCACGCGACAGCTGAGGGAGGTGTCGGCCCTGCGGCCCTATTTCGCCGACCCGGCGGCGCTCGGCGCGCTCGACCGCACGCACGGCCGTGCGGCCGGCGAGTTCCGCGGACGACTCGCCTCGGAGCTGACGCGTGTCTACACCTTCGAGCACTGGGGGCTCGAGAAGCTCCGCCACACGATCGAGCCCGAGGTCCGGTACCTGTTCGTTCCCGACCTGGGTACCCAGCGCGCGGAGGCGCGCCTGCGCCCCTGCCGCGTGGACACGAACGGGTCCCTGCTGCCCGGCTACAGCCCGGGCTACAACTGCGGCGCCCGACTGTTCGCGACCGGGTACCTCTTCGACGAGCTCGACGCGATCGATCAGCGGAACTTCGTCTCCTACGGCTTCACCACGCGCCTGCTGGGCCGCGGCGCCACGACGGAGGAGGCCGCCGCGTCCGCGGAGGAGGCGGATTCGACGCCAGCGACGATCCCGGCGGTGGACGGGACGCCGAAGAAGGCGATCGTGGTCCCGGCGCCGCGAGAGCTGGCCCGTCTGAGCGTCCTCCACGGCTACGACTTCGATCGCGTCATCGCGGAGCGCAGCCATGCGAGCGACGTCGACGTCGTGCTGCGGCTGTTGCCGCTCGACTGGGTCGGCTTCGCCTACGACACGAGCGTCAACCTCGAGCGCGGCGACGTCCTCGGCCAGCGGGTGGGGCTCTCGGTTCGGGATCCGTGGTGGACCCAGCCGACGGGACGGACCTTCCAGACCCCGACGACGGCCGCCGTCACCTACCAGTTCGTCGCCGATGGAAACCATCGCGGACTCACGCCGGGCAGTGTCGAGCAGTTCCTCGTGCAGGGCCGTGGCACCGGCCTCGAGGAGCTGGGCGGAGTTGCGTACATGGCCCTTGGACAGTATCTGGGTCTCTTCTTCCGTGGGGTGTACGACCTGACGGACGCCGGGGGGCGTGGTCCGCACTTCAAGGAGCGGAGCTACTTCCTGCGGGTTCTGTCGCGCTGCAACTGCTGGATCCTCGACGTGGGCTTCACCGACCAGTTCAATCCGGACGACCGGGCCTTCCGCTTCCAGCTCACGATGGTCGGCCTCGGGTCGTACGGGCGGGGCCGCGGGCGCTCCGTGCTGCCGACCGCGGCCCCCGGCATGTTCCCCGCGTTCCGTACCGGAGGCATGTACTGAGATGAAGGGCGTCATTCTCGCCGGGGGGCTCGGGACGCGGCTGCTCCCGCTCACCCGCATCACCAACAAGCACTTGTTGCCGGTCTTCGACCGGCCGATGATCTACTATCCGATCCAGGCGCTGGTGAACGCCGGCATCCAGGACATCATGATCGTGACCGGCGGGCAGCATGCCGGCGACTTTCTGCGCCTGCTCGGCAACGGCCGGGAGTTCGGGCTCCCGGACCTGCAGTACACCTACCAGGAGGGCGAAGGCGGGATCGCCGCGGCGCTCGCGCTCGTCGAGCATTTCGCCGACCGGGACCGCATCTGCGTGATCCTCGGCGACAACCTGATCGAGGGCTCGATCGCGCCGGCGGTGCGGCGCTTCGTCCGCCAGGGCCGGGGGGCGCGCATCGTCGTGAAGGAAGTGCCGGATGCGGAGCGCTTCGGCGTGGCCGAGGTGCGCAACGGACGCGTGGTCGGGATCGAGGAGAAGCCGAAGCGCCCGAAGAGCCGCTACGCCGTCACCGGCATCTACCTGTACGACGCCCGCGTCTTCGACGTGGTGCGGACCCTCAAGCCGTCGCGGCGCGGCGAGCTCGAGATCACCGACGTGAACAACTGGTACCTCCGACGGGGCGATCTCATGTGCGAGCTGCTCGACGGCTGGTGGACCGACGCGGGGACGATCGAGTCGCTGCACCGCGCCGGGAACCTGGTCGCGGAGTCCGGCGCCAACCGCACGGACGGCCCGACGACACGACTGCTCACGGCAGACGGGCGCCGGCCCGCGCGGCGGCGCTGAGCGTGCGGCTGCTCGTCACCGGCGCGGCCGGATTCATCGGGACGAACTTCGTCCGCGGCGCGCTCGCGGCCGCGGCAGGGCGGCCGGTGGAGCGGCTCGTCGCGGTCGATTTGCTCACCTACGCGGGCAACTTCGCCAACGTCGCCGACCTCGCCGCCGATCCGCGCTTCCGCTTCGTGCGCGCCGATGTCGCCGACGGCGCGGCGATGGCGGCCCTCGTGCGCGAAGAGCGCATCGACGTGCTGGTGCACTTCGCGGCCGAGTCCCACGTCGATCGCAGCATCGTCGACCATACCCCGTTCCTGCGTACGAATGTCCAGGGGACGCTCGCCCTCCTCGAGGCCGTGCGCGGCGCGGCCGGGTTTCGCCGTTTCCTCCACGTCTCGACGGACGAGGTCTACGGCAGCATCGCGAGCGGCCGCGCGGCCGAAGACTGGCCGAATCGGCCGTCGAGCCCCTACGCCGCCAGCAAGGCCGCCGCCGACGGCTTCGTGCAGGCGTACGCGACGACGCACGGCCTGCCGACCGTGATCACGCGCTGCTCGAACAACTATGGTCCGTATCAGTTCCCGGAAAAGCTGATTCCGCTGTTCGTGACCAACGCCATCGACGGCGAGCCGCTCCCGCTCTACGGCGACGGGATGAACGTTCGCGACTGGATCCACGTCGACGACCACTGCGCCGCGCTGTGGCACGTGCTCGGCCTCGACGTCACCGACGGGTCGGTCTTCAACGTGAGCGCGCAGAACGAGGTCGCGAACCGGCTCATCACCGAGGCGATCCTCGAGCTCACCGGCCGCGACCAACACCTCGTTCGATACGTCGCCGATCGCCCGGGCCACGACCGTCGCTACGCATTGGACTCGACCCGGCTGCGGGATGCCGGCTGGACGCCCGCCCGGGACTTCCGCGAGGGCCTGGCGGCGACCGTCGACTGGTACCGGGCCAACCGGCCGTGGTGGGAGGCGGTGAAGAGCGGGGCTTACCGCGACTACTACGATCGCACGTACGCCGACCGCCTCGCCACCAGCAGCGCCGCGCCAAAGGCCACCTCGTAGTCCTCATCGCGGTCGTTTGCTTGCCGCCCTGGAAGGCCGCGGGTATGCTCGAAGTTTCGAGATGGACGCTGCCGCCCCCAGCCGCACGCTCGAGCAACTCCTGCTCGAGCAGGGACGCATCAGCGCGGAGGACCTCCGCCGCGTGCGGCGGGTCCAGCAGGAGCGGGGCGAGCGGCTCGAGCGCCTGCTCATCGACCTCGGGTTCGTATCCGAGGAGGACCTTCTCCCGCTGCTCGCGGCCTACCTCGAGGTCGAGACCGTCGGACGCAAGGACTTCCCGCAGGATCCGGTTCCCCTCGGGAGCCTGAATCTCAAGTTCCTGCGCCACGCGAAGGTGCTGCCGCTCGCGCAGACGAACGGGACGCTCACCGTCGCGATGGCCGACCCGGCCGATTGGTACACGATCCAGGGCCTCGAGGTCGCTACCGGCCTGCGGATCGACCCGCGTCTCGCCCGTGAGCGCGACATCCTCGAGGGACTCGAGGCCGCGTACAGCAACGCGGCGGGAGGAGCCAACGGGCAAGCGGACGACGAGCTCGGCGACGTCGAGTACCTCTCCGACGACGAGGAGGACGTCAACCACCTGCGGGACCTGGCCAGCGAGGCGCCCGTCATCCGCCTGGTGAACCAGCTCATCAATCGGGCCCTCGAGCAGCGGGCGTCGGACATCCACATCGAGCCGTTCGAGAACGAGCTGAAGGTCCGCTACCGCATCGACGGCGTGCTCCACGACGTCGAGACCCCGGCGCGGCGGCTCACGGCCGCCATCGTCTCGCGCGTGAAGATCATGGCCAAGCTCAACATCGCCGAGCGCCGGCTGCCGCAGGACGGCCGCATCAAGATCCGCATGATGGGCCGCGAGATCGACCTGCGCGTCTCGACGCTCCCGACGCTCTACGGCGAGAGCGTCGTGATGCGCATCCTCGATCGCTCGAGCATCGTCGTGAACCTCGACTCGCTCGGCTTCCCGCCCGACACGCTGGCGGCGTTCGACCAGCTCATCGTGCGGCCCTACGGGATGGTACTGGTCACCGGCCCGACGGGCAGCGGCAAGACGACGACGCTCTACGGCGCGCTCGACAAGATCAACTCGCCCGACAAGAAGATCATCACGATCGAGGACCCGGTCGAGTACCAGCTCTTCGGCGTCAACCAGATCCACGTGAAGCCGCAGATCGGCCTCACGTTCGCGAACGGGCTGCGCTCGATCGTCCGTCAGGACCCCGACATCATCATGATCGGCGAGATCCGCGACCACGAGACCGCGGAGATCGCCATCCAGGCGGCGCTCACAGGCCACCTGGTGTTCTCGACGCTGCACACCAACGATGCGGCAGGTGCCGTCTCGCGCCTCCTCGAGATGGGGGTCGAGGATTACCTGCTCGCGTCGTCGCTGTTGGGCGTGCTGGCACAGCGTCTCGTGCGTCGCGTGTGCCGGCGCTGCGCGCGTCCGGCGCAGATATCCCCGGAGGTCATGCAGGAGATCGTCGGAGGGAACGGCGGCGGGGAGATACACGCCGTCGAGGGCGCCGGCTGCGACGAGTGCGCGAACACGGGTTACCGCGGGCGCAGCGGCATCTACGAGCTGTTGCTGGTGAACGACGCGATCCGCTCGTTGGTGCTCAAGCGGTCCTCCGCCGACGCCATCCGTGACGCGGCGATCAAGCAGGGCATGCGGACGCTGCGTGAGGACGGGTGGAAGAAGGTCCGGGATGGCGTCACGACCGTGGCCGAGGTCGTGCGCGTCACGCAGGAAGAGGTCTAGCGGGTGGGTTTCCTCGACCGCTTCCGCAAGGGCGGCAAGCCGCCCGAGAGTGCGTCTGCGCTCGCGCGGTCCGAGCGCGTGGCGGTGATCGGCCTCGATGGCGTCGGGCTGCCGCTGGTGCAGGATCTGATCGCACGCGGCCTGATGCCCAACTTCGCGCGCCTGGCCGCCAGCGGGACCCTCGCGCCGATGCGCTCCTCCATCCCGACGATCTCGAGCGTGTCGTGGACCGGGTTCATGACCGGCCGCAACCCCGGCAAGCACGGGATCTACGGCTTCACCGACATCAAGCCGGGCACCTTCGGCATGTTCTTCCCGAACTTCGGCAACGTGCAGGCGAGCACGCTCTGGGACGTGGCGGGGCAGGCCGGCCGGCGGTCGATCGTGATGAACATCCCGGGGACGTACCCGGCGCGGCCGCTGCAGGGCCTGCTCGTGTCGGGCTTCGTCGCCGTGAACCTCGAGCGGGCGGTCTACCCGGCCGAGCTGCTGCCGCGGCTCACGGACGCCGGCTACAAAATCGACGTCGATTACCTCAACGCGGACCAGCGTCCTGAGGCGTTCTTCGCCGATCTCGCCACGACGATCGAGACGCGCCGGCGTGTCTACGAGCGGCTGCTGCGCGACGAGGCCTGGGACCTCTTCATCGGGGTCATCACGGAGTGCGACCGGTTGCACCATTACTTCTGGAGCCAGTACGCCGACCCGGGGTCGGTGCACCACGACCGCTTCCTCGACTTCTACCGCCGCCTGGACGACGTGCTCGGCACGCTGCTCGCGGCGATTCCGTCCGGCACGCCGATGTTCGTCGTCGCCGATCACGGGCACACGCTGATCCATCGCGAGTTCTACCCGAACGTCTGGCTGCGGGAGCAGGGGCTCCTGCGTCTGCGGACCGAGACGCCCAAGGGGCTGCCCGACGTCGACCCGGCCACCAAGGTCTTCGTGCTCGACCCGGGCCGTGTGTACGTCCATCGGCAGGGGCGGTTCCCGCTCGGGACCGTCGGCGCGGCCGAAGCGGACGAGCTGCTCGCGCGCGTGCGCAACGGGTTGCTCGCGCTCCACGACGACACCGCGGGTGCGCCGGCCGGCGGCCGCCCGATTCCGCGGGTGTATGCGGCCGACGAGCTGTACCACGGCCCGCACCGCGACCTGGCCCCGGACCTGGTGATCCATTTCAACGACGGCTACGATCCCAAGGGCGCGATGGCGCGCTCGGAGCTGTTCGGGCGCAGCGCGCTCACGGGGATGCACACCTATGGGGACTCCCTCTTCTTCGTGAATCGCCCGGGCGTACCGACCGACGACCTCGACATCATCGACCTCGCCCCCACGATCCTCGCGCTCCTCGGCATCGAGCCTCCCGCGGACATGGATGGCCGGATCCGGATCGCCGGTTGAACAGGGCGACCCCGGTGCGAGTCTAAGGCTGCGGGCACGGATGGGCGGAGGGGCCCGGGGGGCACGTTGAAAACCCGCGCCCGCTCGCGTATCCACCGAATTTACGGCGACTTAGGAAGTCGCCATGGAGTGTGCTTGGGCCAATTCCAGTACCGTGCGACCGACGCCGAGGGAAAGATCGTGGAAGGCACGATCGAGGCGGCGGAGGTCGCATCCGTGGTGGCGCGGTTGCACGACCGCGGGCTCATGCCGATCAAGATCGGCCCCGTCGCGCCGGCGAAGGCCAAAGGCGCCCGCCTGTCGCTGCCGGCGCTGCCGGCCGTGGGAGGACGCCGTCCGCCGGCGCGCCTGCTGCTCTCGACCACGCAGAACCTGGCCGTCCTCCTCGGCGGCGGCCTCCCGCTCGACCGCAGTCTCGCCACGCTGGTCGAGCTGGCCGACCACACCGAGCTCAAGCGGATCATCTCCGAGGTGCTGCACGAGGTCCAGGGCGGCAAGTCCCTCGCCGAGGCGATGTCCCAGCACGCCTTCTTCCCGCCGCTCTACGTCAACATGGTGCGCGCGGGCGAGATGGGCGGCTTCCTCGAGCCCGCACTGTCGCGGTTGGCCGAGTACCTCGAACGCGGGCAGCAGCTGCGCGACGAGGTGCGGGCGGCGCTCACCTACCCGGCGCTGCTGACGGTTGCCATGGGGGGCTCGATCCTCATCCTGCTCGTCTACGTGCTGCCCAAGTTCGAGGTGCTGTTCGGCGAGATGGGGCGAGCGCTGCCGCCGTCCGCGGCGTTCATCATGGCGGTCTCGCGGTTGATTCGCGGCTACTGGTGGGCGGGCGTGCTGCTGCTCGCGGTTGCCGTCCTCGGCTTCCGGTCGTACGTGGGCTCCCCGCGCGGGCGCTTCGGATGGGATGCGTTCAAGCTGCGCATGATCGGCATCGGCCCGGTGATCCGCAAGATGGAGGTCGCCAGCCTGACGCGCACGCTCGGGACGCTCCTCAAGAGCGGTGTGCCCATGCTGCAGGCGCTCGGTACCGTCAAGGAGATCGCGCGCAACCAGGTGATCGTGCGCGCGATCGCCGAGGTCGAGGTCGGTGCGCGCGAGGGCGCCGGCGTCGCCGAGCCGCTGGCCCGCTCGGGCGTGTTCCCGACGCTCGCCGTCCAGATGATCTCGGTCGGCGAGGAGACGGGCCGCCTCGACGAGATGCTCATCCGGATCGCGGACCACTTCGACCGCGACGTCCGCATCACGATCGCGCAGTTCACCCGGCTCCTCGAACCCGTGATGCTGGTGGTGATGGGCGTCGCAGTCGGTTTCGTCGTCATGTCGATGCTCTCCGCCATCTTCAGCGTCAACGATCTGCCCACCTAGGAGGATCATTCCGTGAGCAACGCACGACGCCGGCGCGACGCTGGCTTCACGCTGATCGAAATCATGGTCGTGATGGTCATCATCGGGATGCTGATGGCCGTCATCGCGCCCAACTTCATCCGTCGGGTGGGGAAGTCGCAGACGCAGGCGGCGCGCATCCAGATCGAGGCGCTCGGGACGGCCCTCGACTCGTTCCGCCTCGACATCGGTCGCTACCCGTCGAGCCAGGAGGGCCTGCCGGCGCTCGTGCAGCGGCCGTTCGGCCTCGACCGCTGGGACGGCCCGTACCTCAAGAAGAACACGGTCCCGCCCGACCCGTGGAACCGGGCGTACTTCTACCGCAGCCCCGGCGAGGGCGGGCGCCCCTACGACCTCTACTCCCTTGGCGCCGACGGTGCGCCGGGCGGCGAGTCCGACAACCGCGACGTTCTCTCCTGGGAGTCCGAGTAGGGCCGATGTGCCGCCGCGGCGGACACGGGTTCACGCTCGTCGAGATGGTGATCGTCCTGGTCATCATCGCGGTGGGCACCGGAATCGTGATCCCGATGGTGGACGCGGGGATCAACGCCCGCGAGGTGCGCCGTGCGGCGCGGCAGCTCGCGTCCTCCTTCCATCACTGCCGCAACGAGGCCGTCGCGCGCGGCAGCGTGCAGGTGGTCGGCATCGACCCGCTGCGCAACACGGTGTTCCTCGGCGACCGCAACCGCTGGGCGGCCCTCGGCGAGCGGGCGGTCATCGAACGCGCGGAGGGCGACGCGCCGGCGGTCGGTGGCGTGGTGCGGGTGCTCTGCTTCCCGAACGGAAGCACGAGCGGCGCCGACATCCAGCTCGCCAGCCGGGCGGACCGCAGTCGCGACCGGCTGCGTCTCCGGCTCGACCCGTTGCTCGGGCGGGTCGATGTCCTGGACGCGCGCGGATGACGCGAGGGCGGTCGGGGTTCACGCTGCTCGAGATCGCAGTGGCGCTCGCCATCCTCGGGATGGGCGTGGTCTCGGTCCTGCAGATCTTCGGTAGCAGCTTGCGTCTCGAGGAGCGGGCGTCGCGGGAGACACGCGCCGTGCTCGCCGCGCGCGCCGCGATGGACGCCCTGCTCGTGGCGCGCGACCTCACCGATCACTCCGAGGAGCGCACGTCCTCCGAGGGGTACCGGACCCGCATCCTCGTTCGCCACGCTGGGCCCACGGAAGGCGTCGACCCGAACGATTCCGACTTCTCCGACGTGGGCCTGCGCGTCCTGGAGGTGGAGGTCGCCTGGCAGGACGGACGGGGCAGCAAGACCTACTCGTTGCGCAGCATGCGAACGGCGCTGGAAGAATGAGCAGACGTCGCGCCGCTGCGCCCGGCTTTACGCTGCTCGAGGTCGTGCTGGCGATGACGTCGCTCGCGCTCGTCGCCGGTATCTGCTACGGCGCGTTCCATCTGGGTCTGCGGGCGGTGCAGAAGGGGGAGGTCGCGGTAGTGGTCTCGCAGCGGCTGCGAGTGGCCAGCGACGTGCTGATCCGGCAGATCAAGTCCGCCGTGCCGTATCCGGCGCGAAACCGCGACGAGGACGTCTATCCGTTCTTCATGGGCACCGCGACGTCCATGACGTTCGTCACCACGGCGGGCCTCCAGCAGGGGACCGGGCTCACGCGCGTGATGTACCGCCTCGCCGAAGACCCGCCGCGCCTCGTCCTCGAGGAGAGCGGCGGCTTCACCAACGACAGCCTCGGCCGGGACTCGCTCGACCGTCCGGGCGACCGGTCCACGGTCCTGCTCGACGGTTTCCGCGCGTTGCGCTTCGAGTACATCGGCAACGACGGCGGCGACGTCGAGGAGGCGAAGCGTTGGGACGGCCGCGAGCGGGAGATGCTGCCCGCGGCGGTGCGCATCGTGGTGGACGGCATGCCGGGGCTCGAGACCGAGGCCTGGGGGCAGGAGATCCCGCTCATGGTCACCACCGTGGGTGAGGAGATGGGGTCGGTCGACGACGAGGATCTTCCGGCGGTGGCCGAGGAGGGTGAGGACAGCGGCGACGAGAGCGGTCGGTCCGACCCCGAAGGAGAGGGCGAGTAGTGCGTCTCCACCCCCGTCGGCGCCGGCAGCGCGGCGTCGCCCTGCTCCTCGTGCTGTGGGTCTTCATGATCCTCGGCGTGCTGGCGCTCGACTTCGGGCAGTACATGCGCGACGACGCGAACGCCGCACTCAACCTCTCGCAGGAGACGACCGGGTACTACATCGCCGTGGCCGGGATGTACCGGGCGCTGTGGCTGGCGCAGCAGGAGCACGGCGACGAGGTGGCGGGATCCGGCCGCCAGGAGAAGCAGGCGTCCGGCGCGACGCAGTCGGGCGGCAAGACGAAGGGCAAGTCCCTCCGTGACCACGAGCTCTCGGGCGAGCCCGTCCCGGTCGACGGCGAGTGGCACGCCGGCGAATTCGGCGGCGGCCGGTACGAGGTTCGGCTCACCGACCAGGGCGGGCTCGTGTCGCTGAACAAGGCCAACGAGGCGTTGCTCACGCGGCTGATCACCGGGCTCGTGCTCGGCCCGACGGCGGCCGTCCAGGGCGAGAACAAGCGCAGCGCCGACGCGGTCGCGAGCCTCGTCGACACGATCCTCGACTACCGCGACGCCGACCATCTCAAACGCCTGCACGGGGCGGAGGACGAGCGCGGCTACCGCGCGAAGAACGCGCCGTTCGACTCGGTGGAAGAGCTGCTGCGGTTGCCGGGGGTCACCCCGGAGCTGGTGTTCGGCGGCGACGGCATCCCGGGCTTGCGCGACCTCGTGTCGGTGTACAGCCGCACGGACAAGATCAACGTGCGAACCGCGCCCCTGCCGCTGCTCGCCGTGCTGCTGGGAAAAGATGCGGCCGGGGTGGAGGCGTTGGCGACCGACCGGGAGGCGGACCTCGAGGCGTTCGTGGCGCGGGTCCTCGGCGAGGCGCAGACGATTCCGGGCCTTTCCGAGACGTTGGTCGCGGACCGCACCGATCTCGGCAACATGACGGTGCTGGTGGAGGCCCGGGCCGACGTCGCGCGCGACCGCAACCGCGCGTCGGTGGCGGCGGTCGTCGACATCGGCGGCGACCGGATCGAGGGGCCGAAGATCCGCTACTGGTTCGATCGCGCGCCATGGGGCGGCGTCCTGCCCTCGGTCCCGGGTGCGGAGGGCGTGCCCGGGTGACGTTCGCGGAGTGGTCGCAGCGGCTCGGTCGCGCCGACTTCCTCGACGGGGTCGGCATCTACGTCGAGCGGAACCAGGTGGCGCTGGCGCACGTGGTCAAGCGCTTCTTCCAGGTGCGCCTTCGCCACACGGTGGTTCGCCCGCTCCCCGGGCCCGATCACCCGGCGGAGCGCCGCCAGGCGTTGGCGGAGGCGGTGGCGGCCTTCACGCGCGAGCACCGCGTCGACGCCGTCCGCACGAGCCTCTGTCTCCCGCGTGCGCTCGCGGCCGTGAACCGCGTGCTCCTGCCCGCCGCGGCGAAGGAGAACCTGGCGCAGGTGCTCGAGTACGAGATCGACCATCTGCTGCCGCTCGCGCGCGACAAGGTGAACCTCGACTGGTCGGTGCGCGAGATCGGCGGCGAGCGGCTCGAGGTCCTGCTGACGGCCCTGCCGAGCGACGTCGTGCGGGCGCACCTCGAGGCGCTCGAGGATGCCTTCGTGCGGCCGCGCAGCATCGTGCTCGCGTCGACCGCGCTCGCCGATCTGGTCGCGTTCTGCCGCGGCGACGGCGAGCGTCCGATGGGGCTCGTGCTCGAGGGCGCCGGGGGCACCGAGGTGGCCGTGGTGAAGGGCGGCCGGCTGGTCGCGAGCCAGCTCCTGCCCTCGGGATGCGCGGGCCAGCCGGCCGCCGTCGGGCGGGCGCTCACGCGCGTGGTCTCGGATGCGGGGCTGGCCGGCGAGGAGCTGCCCTTCTATCACTGGCCCGCGGCGAACGGCGCGGCGGCGCCGGGTGCGGCGGACGACGACCTGATGGCGCTGGCGCGGGGGCGGCTCGAGGCACCCCCGGAGTTCTTCGCGACCGCGGAGCCCGCATTGCTGCCGGCCGTCGGCGCGGCGCTGGGCGCGGTGCGCGAGGGGACGGTCGCGATCAATCTCCTGCCCGAGGAGGGGCGCCGCCTCGGTGACCAGGGCCTCTCGCTCGCGACGGTCGTGCTGACGGCGGTCGTGGTGCTGCTCGCGGTCGTGTGGGGCGCGAGCGCGCTGGTCAAGGACGCGATGCTCCGGCGCCAGGTGACGGAGCAGCTCGCGCAGATCGATCCGCAGGTGCGCGAGGTGCGGGCGATCGAAGACCAGATCGAATCGATGCAGAAGCAGATCGATATCCTCACCGGGAACCAGGACGAGCGCGTGATCGTCCTCCTGAAGGAGGTGACCGATCTCGTCCCGGCGGACGCGTACCTGACGAGCCTCAACCTGCGAAACGGCCGTATGACGATCGACGGCCAGGCGCGCTCGGCCTCGGAACTGATTACCGCGCTCGAGAAGTCCAAGCACTTCCGGAACGTGAGCTTCACGTCGCCCACGACCCGCGTGGGCGACAAAGAGCGGTTCACGATCGTCGCGGAGGTCGCGCGATGACCCAGCTCCGCGACCTCTGGCAGCGCGCGCGGCAATGGTACGTCGGGCGTCCCCTGCGCGAGCAGCGGCTCGTGATCGCGATGGCCGTGGTGGGGGTGATCTTCGCGCTCGACTTCCTGGTGGTCGAGCCGATCCGCGCCTATCGTGCCGAAGTCGCGGAAGAGGTCGAGGCGGGCCTGCAGAAGCTCGAGCACGACGCGCGCAAGGTGGGCCACCTCGACGAGATCAAGACGCGACGGGACCAGTTGCGCAAGCAGCTCGAGCAGGCCAAGACGCGGCTCCTTCCCGGAGACACCGGGACCCTCGGTGCCGCCGCCCTTCAGGACAAGACCAATGCCGTCGCCGCGGAGAAGAGCGTCACCGTGCAGAGCACGCAGGTGATGAAGGACGAGCCCGCCGAGCCGTTTCGCAAGGTCGCGGTGCGGCTCACGCTCTCGGCCGAGCCCAAGCCGTTCGCGGAGTTCCTCTCGGCGGTCGAATTCGGCCAGCAGCTCAACGTGCCGTTCGTCGAGATCAGCCGCCGGGGCGCAGTGCCGGGCCAGAAGGGGCCGCGGACGATGCAGATATCGGTCGAGGTCTCGGGCTTCGTCCTCGAGAGCCGCAAGGCGAAGGAGAACAAGGAGACCGAGGAGAAGTCGGGCGAGGCGGACGCTGCGGGCGTCGAGGCGGCGGGCGAGCCCGGCGCGGCAGCCGAGCCGACGGGCGCGCCGGACGAGGCCGCGCCCACGACGACGACCTCGACCGCGGCGGACGCGGCTGCGCCGCCGGCCCTTCCCACGTCGAGCACGGTTCCCGTACCGCCGCCCTCGACCCCGGAGGAAGCCCACTGATGGGGCGCTGGGCGATCATCAACGGCCTCCTCGGGCTGCTGGTGGTGGGGCTCGGGTTCGGGCTCGCCAGCACGTGGACGCGGCAGCTTCCCCCGGTGGAGGTCGTCGAGCATCCCGCCGAGGCGGCGCCTGCCGCGACGCCGGGGAAGGGTGGTGGCAAGGGCAAGCGCGGCGGGCCGGACAAAGGCGGTCCCCGCGGCGATCCCCCGCCGGCCGTCCTGGTCAACACGATCGTCGACAAGGATCTGTTCGACGTGAGCCGTACCAAGCCGACCGAGGAGGCGAAGGCGGCACCGCCGGTGCCGAAGGAGACCGGTCCCCCGAGCGGCGTGACGATCGTCGGCGTGCAGATCCTCGGGCGGAACCGCGAGGCCTTCGTCAACGACGCGAGCGCGCCGCCGGGATCCCAGCAGCGTCGCCTCCACGTCGGGGATCAGATATCCGGCTACACGGTGAAGGGCATCGACGTGGACGGCGTGGAGCTGACGTCGCCGTCGGGTGACGCGGTGACGATGGCGCTGTCGATCGAGAAGAAGGGGGCTACGGCTGCGGCGGGAAGCCTCCCGTGCCGCCGGTGGCGGGGCGACCGGGACAACCGGGTCAGCCACCGAGCTCGCCGGCGGCCGGAGTCGGTGCGGCGACCTCACCGGCCGCGGGCGTGGGCGCCAAGCCGGTGGCGCCCCCGGTGCCGCCGGCGATGCCGCCACGGCCCGGGCAACCGGGCGCCGCGCCACCGATGCCGGGGCAGGCGCAGCCCGGCGTCCCGCCGGCGGGCTCCACGGATCGACCGAAGGGACGCCTGGGGCGCGGCCGGTGACGGGGTCACGAAGGAGGAGCGTGCAGTGAAGGGGCGATGGATGCTGATGCTCGTGGTTGCGGGCCTGGCGCTGCTGGCCGCGGTTGCCCCCGGGCGGGCCGAGGAGCCGGCACCGGCTGCGCCGCCGGCGGGAGGGGAGCGGGCGCTCGGCGAGGAGGACGCGATGGTCCTCAACTTCGAGCGCGCCGAGATCCGCGAGGTGATCCACAGCCTGGCCACCGCGCTCGGGCTGTCCTACACGATCGACCCGCGCATCGAGGGGCAGGTGACGATCCGCACGACCGGCCGGATCGCGCGCGCCGACCTCTTCCCGCTCTTCAACCAGATCCTGCGCAACAACGGCATCGCGGCCGTCAAGGTCGGCGACATCTACCAGATCCTGCCCGTCTCCGAGGCCAAGACCCGGGCCATCGTCCCGGCGGGCGTCGCGCGCCAGGGGCTGCGCGAGAACGACAACTTCGTGATCGAGATCGTGTCGCTCCAGCACGTCTCGGCCGACGAGATGTCGAACATCCTGCAGCCGTTCCTCACGCCGGGCGGCGACGTGCTGTCCTACCCGCGCGCGAACGTGCTCGTGCTCACGGACCTCAACTCCAACATCGCGCGGCTGCGTGAGCTCGCTGCGACGTTCGACACCGATGCCTTCAAGAGCCTCCACGCGCGTGTCTTCAAGATGAAGCACGGCGACCCGGAGGAGCTGGCGAACGAGCTGCTCGGCCTGCTCGCACCCTACGGCATCACGGCGACGGGCGAGGGCGAGGGCGGCATGTACCTGGTGCCGCTCACGCGGCTCAACGCGATCGTGGTCATCAGCTACGACCGGACGCTGTTCACCGAGGTCGAGAACTGGCTGAAGGTCCTCGACATCCCGCCCGACGAGGAGTCGGGGCGACAGACGGCCGTCTACAACGTCGAGAACGCCAAGGCGGCCGACCTGGCGGCGGTGCTGAACGAGCTGTTCGGCGGCGGCGGGGGCGGTGGCGGCGGCGGGCTCGGCACGCCGAGCGGGACGCCTGCCGGCGTCGGACTGTTCGGTTCGGTCGGCGGCGGGCGCGCGGGCTCGCGCCCCGGCGCCACCGGCGGCGCGCGGCGGACGGGCGCCGGCTTCGGCGCGGGCGGGGCCGCGGGGACGGGCGGCCAGAACCCCGGCTTCGGTGCGGCGGCAGGGCAGGCGGGCAGCATGGGCGGCGGCAGCCTCGGGCGCGGCTCGGGGGGCCGGCTCGGTGGGGCGCGCGGAGGTGGCGGCTTCGGTGGTGGCGCTGCCGGCGCGGCGGGCGGGCTCGGGGGGGTCGGTGGGGCACCGGGTGGGGGCGGGGCCGCTGGTGGCGGCGCCGCGGTCGGGGTCTCCCTGCCGGGTGGCGCCGCCGGCGGCGTGGGCTCTCCGGGCGGTCCGCCGCCGATCTTCAAGCAGGAGGTGCGCATCGTCGCCGACGAGGTGACGAACTCGCTCGTCATCCTCGCGACCAAGCGCGACTACAACCTGATCCTCGACGTCGTCCGCAAGATCGACGTCGTGCCGCGCCAGGTGCTGCTCGAGGTGACGATCGCCGAGGTGGTCCTCGGCAAGGACCTCGAGTTCGGCGTCGCGTGGGCGGCCGCCGAGGGCAAGCTCTCCGGCAGCTCGCTCGCCGCGGGAGCGACGCCGGCGCCGATCTTCAACAACCTGGGGCGCAACGTGGGCGGGATGGTCGGCACGGCGACGCGCGTGCCGTCGACCGGGGCGTTCGCGATCCTCACCGACCAGAACAACTTCCAGGTGTTCGTCAACGCGCTGCAGTCGAAGACCAGCGTCAAGATGCTGTCGGCGCCGCACATCATCGCGGCCGACAACCGCGAGGCGCACATCCTCGTCGGGCAGTCGATCCCGATCCTCACCTCGACGGCGAGCAACGTCCTCACCAGTGGGAACGCCGCGACGGTCAACTCCGTGCAGTACCGCGACACGGGCAAGATCCTCACCGTCCTGCCGCAGGTGAACTCGAAGGGACTCGTGAACATGCAGATCCGCCAGGAGGTCAGTGCCGTGGCGCGCACCGCCGGCGGGGCGGCCGTGACGTCGTTCGGCAGCACGGGATCGCCGGCGTTCACGACCCGCGAGGCGGAGACGACGTTGGTCGCGCAGGACGGCGAGACCATCGTCATCGGCGGCATCATCGACGACTCGATCTCCCACGAACGGACGGGCCTTCCCTTTCTCATGGACGTGCCGTTTCTCGGCGTGATGTTCCGTTCCGAAAAGAACACGGTGGAGCGCACGGAGCTGCTCGTGGCGATCACGCCCTACGTGATCCGCAACCGCGAGGAGTCCCAGGACGTGACCGAGGGGCTCGCGTCGCGGATCGTGGGATTCAAGCAGATGCAGCGGGCTCTGCGGCCCAAGATTCCGCGGTTGGGCGCCGGGGCCGCGGGTGGGACCGCCCCGCCGCCGCCCGCGGTGCCATGAGGGCCGCCGCGGCCGGTGGCCTGCTGCTCGCCCCCTTGCAGTCGGGCCGTTCCTCACGGTAGGTAACCGGGATTTTGCTTCCCGGCCATGGCGGCTGGGAGGGCGACACTCGTCGTGATGAAGGGGACCCGCATGCTGCGATTTGGTCGACTCGTGTACCTCGTGGCGGCAGCGCTCGCGCTGCTCGCTCCGTCGCTGGCGGCGGCCAGCGAGGCCGAAATCGTCCTGCCCGACCTCCACTCGGTGACGTTCCTCGGCACCGACGGCCACACCCTGTTGCTCGTCCTGGGGCTCGTCGTGTGCGCGATCGGGCTGGCCTTCGGCATCGTTCAGTTCTCCTCGGTCCGGAACCTGCCGGTGCACCGCGCGATGCGCGAGATCTCCGAGCTGATCTACGAGACCTGCAAGACCTACCTGATCACCCAGATCCGCTTCATCCTGATCCTCGAGCTGTTCATCGGGACGATCATGGTCGTCTACTTCAAGTTCCTCGCCGTCGACCACGAGGGGCACCACCTGTCGTGGCTCAAGGTGGTGACGATCCTCCTGTTCAGCCTGGTCGGCATCGCCGGGAGCTGTGCCGTGGCGTGGTTCGGGATTCGCGTGAACACCTACGCCAACTCGCGCACGGCCTTCGCGGCCCTGCGCGGGAAGCCGTTCCCGACCTACCAGATCCCGCTCCAGGCGGGCATGAGCATCGGGATGCTGCTCATCTCGGTCGAGCTCGCGATCATGCTGTTCATCCTCCTGGCGGTGCCCCGCGACTTCGCGGGTCCCTGCTTCATCGGCTTCGCGATCGGCGAGTCGCTCGGCGCTGCGGCGCTGCGCATCGCGGGCGGCATCTTCACGAAGATCGCCGACATCGGGGCCGATCTGATGAAGATCGTCTTCAACATCAAGGAGGACGACGCGCGGAACCCCGGCGTGATCGCGGACTGTACGGGCGACAACGCGGGCGACTCGGTCGGCCCGTCGGCCGACGGCTTCGAGACCTACGGCGTCACGGGCGTCGCGCTGATCACGTTCATCCTGCTCGCGGTCAAGAGCCCGACGGTGCAGGTGCAGCTCCTCGTCTGGATCTTCGTCATGCG
The DNA here is from genome assembly GCA_046327955.1 of Binatia bacterium. GTDB lineage: Bacteria > Desulfobacterota > Binatia > DP-6 > DP-6 > JAXLXP01. Next base: position 507,653 of record JAXLXP010000004.1, read on the forward strand.
CCTGGTGATGGTGCTGTCGAGCGCCATCTCGTACTTCGTGAACGCGCGCATCCAGGAAGCGCGGCACGGCGACGCCGACAAGATGAACTTCGAGCACCCGCTCACGTTCCTCGTGTGGCTCACGTCGATCGTCTCGGTCGTGGCCACCTTCGCGGTGTCCGTGCTGCTCGTCCCGACGCTCGGCGACGGCACCCTGTGGTGGAAGCTCTCCGCGATCATCAGCTGCGGCACGCTGGCTGGCGCGATCATCCCCGAGGTGATCAAGGTCTTCACCTCGACCGAGTCCGGGCACGTGCGCGAGATCGTCACCGCGTCGCGTGAGGCCGGCGCCTCGCTCAACGTGCTCTCGGGGCTCACCGCCGGGAACTTCTCGGCGTACTGGATGGGGATCGTGATCGTCGCGCTCATGGGCAGCGCCTTCCTCGTGAGCACGCAGGGGACGGAGGTGCTCTTCATCACGGGACCAGGCGGCATGACCCCCGCGCCGGTGTTCGCCTTCGGCCTGGTGGCCTTCGGCTTCCTCGGCATGGGGCCCGTGACGATCGCGGTCGACTCCTATGGTCCGGTGACGGACAACGCGCAGTCGGTCTACGAGCTGTCGCTCATCGAGGCGATCCCGAACGTCGCGCAGGAGATTCGGAAGGAGTTCGGGTTCGAGCCGAACTTCCAGAAGGCCAAGGACTACCTCGAGGAGAACGACGGCGCCGGCAACACCTTCAAGGCGACGGCGAAGCCCGTGCTGATCGGGACCGCGGTGGTGGGCGCCACGACGATGATCTTCTCCATCATCATGACGCTGACCAAGGGACTCACCACGGGCATGGAGTCGCTCTCGCTCATGCACGCGCCGTTCCTGCTCGGCCTCGTGACCGGGGGGGCGGTCGTGTACTGGTTCACGGGCGGCGCGATCCAGGCCGTGTCGACGGGCGCCTATCGCGCCGTCGAGTTCATCAAGAAGAACATCAAGCTCGAGGGCGTCGAGAGGGCGTCGGTCGAGGACTCGAAGCGGGTGGTCGCGATCTGCACGCAGTTCGCCCAGAAGGGGATGTTCAACCTGTTCCTCGGCATCTTCTTCTCGACGCTCGCGTTCGCGTGCCTCGAGCCGTTCTTCTTCGTCGGCTACCTGATCTCGATCGCGATCTTCGGCCTGTACCAGGCGCTGTTCATGGCCAACGCGGGCGGCGCGTGGGACAACGCGAAGAAGGTCGTCGAGGTCGAGCTCAAGGAGAAGGGTACCGAGCTGCACGCCGCCTCGGTCGTCGGCGACACGGTGGGCGATCCGTTCAAGGACACGTCGTCCGTCGCGCTCAACCCGGTGATCAAGTTCACGACCCTGTTCGGCCTGCTCGCGGTCGAGCTGGCGATCACGATGGAGCGACGGCTGTCCCTCGGCCTGTCGCTGGTGTTCTTCCTCGCGTCGACGGTCTTCGTGTACCGCTCGTTCTACAAGATGCGGATCACGAGCGGCGACTGATCGGCGGTGCCGGCGCTAGTCGACCGCTTCGGCCGCGATGCCGAAGCGGTCGTGGTAGCGCCGGTAGCGTGCCCGCTCCGTCGCGACGTCGAGCCCGGCGGCCGCGAGCGTGTAGCGGTGGCGGCCGTGCTTGTCCGCCGGGTTCTCGGCCAGGAAGCGTCGCATGCGCTCCTCGGCCGTGGCCGTGAGCTCGAGGCCGAAGTGGGCGTAGATGCGCCGCACCATGCCGACCTGGTCCGCCATGAACTCGGCGAACTGCATGTCGAAGACCTGCTCCGGGCGCAGCGGGTGCCGGTCGCGGGCGCGCATGGTCTGCTCGAGGCCGCGGGCGAGGCGCGCGGTCCAATCGGCGCCGATCGCGATCGGGTCGATGTGCGCGGGGTCGGTGGAGAGGCTGCGCAGGACGGTCACCAGGTTGGTGAGCGATGCGACCACTCTGAGCGCGTCGCGATGGGTCTGGACGATGCGCGCGTCGGGGTACTCGTGCAGCAGCGCGTCCAGGGCCCAGAGATGGCCGGGTGACTTGAGCACCCAGCGCTCCGCCGGGCAGTGCCACTGGAGGTACTGGAGCTGGCGGCGGTGCGACGCGTACACCCACCGCAGGTCGGTGCTCTCGAGCCAGGCCTGGTAGCTCGGGACGTCGTTGGTGGTGTGGTAGATCATCGTCGCGAAGTCGTGCGCGGTGAGCGCCACGCACTCCTGTGGCAGGCGGGCGCCCATCGGGTGGATCGCCTTGAAGCCCGGCAGGAGTCGGTCGACGCCGCCGAGGTGCTCGTCGACCCGGGCGATGCGCGGGTCGGTGGCAAACGTCGCCTGCTCGGGCGGCGGCCAGGGGTGCATCACCTCCCAGGTCATCGGCACCCGGTTGGCCGGATCCTGCGCCAGCAGCTCGTGGAGGATCGTCGTGCCGGTGCGCGGGAGGCCGACGATGAACACGGGGCGGGTGATCCGCTCGTCGCCGATCGCCGGGTGACGCCGCCGCTCGGCGGTCATGTGCAGCCGGTTCTCGAGCAGGCGGACGAGGTCCTGGCGTATGATGATCCGGCCGAGCAGCGTCAGGTGCGCCTCGTCCTCGAACGAGGCCACCAGTCGGCGCAGCGGATCGCGGAACGTCGGGTCGCCGAAGTCCGTGAGCCCGCCCGTGTTGCGTGTGGCGCGGGCGAGCAGGTCCTCGACGTTCAGGCGCAGCAGCGGGAGCCCAAGCCGCCGGGCGAAGCCGCCGGCGACGTTGAGCAGCCGGACCGGGCGCGGGAAGGCCGGCGGCGCGATCAGGCGCGGGTCCCCGTTGCCCCGAGCTGCTCCCGCACGGGCGCCGCGGGGGTCCCGACGCTCGTGAGCCAGAGCTGGTGGACGGCACGCGTTGCGCCGACGTGGAGTCGGCGGCGGGTGGCCGCCGTGTCCGGGAACTGCTGCGTACTCGTCTCGACCAGCACGACGTAGTCGAACTCGAGCCCCTTCGCCTGCTCGATCTCGGTGACCTCGACGCCGGGGGCGAAGGTGAAGTTCTGCCGCTCGACGTGCCGCAGCCGCGGCACCTCGGCGACCGCGAGCCCGCGGTGATACTGGGCCGACAGCGCGCTCGACGGGGTGAGGACCGCGACCGACGCGAGCGGCTCGTGGCGGGCGAGCTCGGCCAGCGCGTCGGCGAGCCAGGCGACGCAGGCACCGTGGTCGGTGAAGCGGAAGAGCTCGACCGGCGGGCCCGAGCGCACCGTGCGCGGCGGGCCCGGGTCCTCGCAGAGGTCGCCGAGCAGGCCGACCGCGAAGGTCGCGATCTCGTGCGTGCAGCGGTAGCTGGTCTCGAGCGTGTCGACGGCCGTGCCCGGAAGGCCCAGGCGGGCGAGGAAGTCTCCCCACGACGTGAAGCCGCCCTCCTGGGCGACGTGCTGCTGCGTGTCTCCCGCGAGCGTGAGGCTGCGATGCGTGTCGAGGCAGCCGAGCAGGACCTGCACCTCGACCGGGGCGAAGTCCTGCACCTCGTCGATCGCCACGTGCCGGTAGCGGAGCGCCTGCCCGCCGCGCCCGGGGAGCAGGCCGATCCGGAGCTGCCACGCGCGGAGCAGGAGGGCCTCGTCCTCGGAGTCGAGGGCCGCGTCGGCGTGCGGGTCGCCGCTCGTCCAGGCGGCGATGTCCTCGTGGCGGCGGCGCAGCCAGTCGAGGGCGCGGCCGAGCTCGCCCGCGCCGAACGCGCCCGGGGCTTCGCGTGCGAAGACCTCCTCGAGCAACGGGCGACGGGTGAGCACGCTCGCCCAGTCGTCGACCACCTGGGCCGGCGTGGCCGGACGGGGCGTTTCGGTGACGTGGCGCTCGAGGGCGGTGAGCAGCGCCGGGTGGAGCTTGAGGCGCTGCACGGCGGCGGGCGCGTCGTCGCGTCGGTCGCGCGGCAGACGCGGAAACAGCCGGTGGACGTGCTCTTGCGCCCACTCGTGGAACGTCCGGACCTGCACGCGCACGACGCCGAGGGCCGGCAGGACGTGGCTCTCGTAGTCGCGCAGCGCCGGCGAGAACACGACCACGAGCGTCTCCGGGGAGTCGAAGCGGGGCTCCTCGTAGGCGAGGTAGGCGATGCGGTGCAGCGCGACCGTCGTCTTGCCCGAGCCCGCCGTGCCCCGGATGAGGACGATGCCGCTCGACGGACGCGTGATGAGCTCGAACTGGTGCGGGTCGATCAGGCCGGCGATGTCGGGGAGGTGCTTGTCGGCGCGCCGGCGCACGCCGCGCGTGTCGGTGCCGAGCCGCCGGTCGCGGCCGTCGTTCACGTCGTGGGCGCGCAGCGCGGCTCGCTCGCCGCCCCCGAGCCGCGGCGGGTGCAGCGCGACCCGCCGCCAGCCCCCGGGCGCCTCGGCGTCGGCCTGGAACGTCCCCTCGGGGGCCTCGACGCGCCGGAGCGTCCGATCGCGGATCGCGAGCGTGCGCCGGACGGTGACCTCACCCGTGCGGGTGCGCCCGGCGATCTCCTCCTCGTACTCCTCGCCCTGTCGGTAGCGGTAGAAGATCCGGGAGACGGGCGCGTTGCGCCAGTCGACGATCGGCAGCCCGGGGAGCACGCGCGTCGTCTTGCCGAGCAGAATGTCGAGGTCCTTTCCGCCCTCGCGCAGCCGGAGATGGGCGAAGTAGGGCGAGCCGGCGTCGACCTCGGGCGGACGCTCCGCCGTGCGCAGCTGGTGCAGCAGGGCCTGCTGGCGATCCCATTGCTGGAGGAGCGCCGCGCGGTCCTCGGTCTTGGTGCCCCGGTCGGCGAGCTGGTCGCGCAGGTGCTCGAGCTCGGCGACCACGGAGGCCTCCGACGGCGCCGCCGCCTGGGTGGCGGCGTCGAGCCGGGCCAGCAGAGCCGCGAGAATCTCGAGCTCTTCGTCGACGATCGGATGGTCGGCCATCGCGGAGGCGAGCGGGGGAGGCTATCGCGTTCCGCGGCGGAGATACAACCGCCCTGGCCGCTCGCCAGGCGCTCAGGTCGAGATCGCGGGTGGACGAGCGGTCTCCTCGAGCTCGGCGATCGCCCGGTCGAGGTGGTGGCCGAGCGCCTGCATGTACTCGTAGAAGGCCTTGTGGATGAGGGCGAACGAGACCGCGTCCTTGAAGACCGCTGGCCGGCGCACCAGCGTGGTGAACAGCAGGGAGAGCGTGAACCACGCGCGCCGCGGGCTCGTGCGCAGCATCGTGCGCCAGACGATGCGCAGGAACAGCCGCACCTCGGCGGCCGTGATACGGACGTCGGCGGCGACCTGCTCGCCCTTGTGGAGGAGGAAGCCGAGGGTCCGCTCGCGGTAGTTGCGGAAGTCGTAGAGTGCCTCCAGGAGGCGGCGGTAGCCGCGATACAGCTCGAGGCGGCTCATCTGCACCGGGAGGATGTTCGAGAAGACGAACTGGTCCCCGGTCGTCTCGGCGAGGAGCCGGCCTTCGCGCTGCATGCGATCGTGGAGCGGCGTCTTCGGCATCGCCTGGAGCATCCCGGTCATCGATACGGGGATGCGGGCCTCCTGGATGAAGCGGAGCTGCTCCTCGAAGATCGTCGGGTCGTCGTGGTCGAAGCCGACGATCATCCCGGCCTGCACGTGGATGCCGTACGACTGGATCTTGCGCACGCTGTCGACCAGGTTGCCGCGCATGTTCTGCGTCTTGTGCGTCTCGGCGAGCGAGGCCGCGCGCGGGCTCTCGATCCCGATGAAGACCGTCGTGAGCTGCGCCGCGCGCATGAGCGCGAGCAGCTCGTCGTCCTGGGCGACGTTGAGGGAGACCTCGGTGTTGAAGTGGAGCGGGTAGCCGTGATCCGCGTTCCACGCGGCGATCGCCTGCAACAGCTCCTTGGCGAGCTTCTTGTTCCCGATGAAGTTGTCGTCGACGATGAAGATCTGCTCGGCGCCGAGGCGGTGACACTCGGCGATCTCGGCCATCACCTGCGCGACGGATTTCGCCCGCGGCCGGCGGCCGTACATGACGATGATGTCGCAGAACTCGCAGTTGTAGGGGCAGCCGCGCGCGAACTGGATGGTGAGCGACTGGTACCGCCCGACCTTGAGCAGGTCGAAGCGCGGGGTGGGGGAGGTGGTGAGGTCCGGCTTCTCGGCCGGGCGGTACTCGGACTTCCAGGCCCCCGCGGCGAAATCCTCCAGGAACTGCGGCCAGGTCTCCTCGGCCTCGTCGACGAAGAGGACGTCGCAACGCCCGCGAAGCTCCTCGGGACAGAGTGACGCAAACGGCCCGCCGACCACGACGAAGCGGCCGCGGCGACGAAACTCCGCGACGATCTCGAGCATCCGCTGCTTGTGGACGATGTAGCCCGTGACGCCGACCACGTCGGCATCGACGTCGAAGTCGATGTCTTCGACGTTCTCGTCGCAGATGGTGAGGTCGTGCTCGCGGGGCGTGAGCCCGGCGACGGTCGGCATGGAGAGGTTCGGGAAGATGCAGTGCTTGCCGAGGAGCGGCAGGATGCGGTCGTACGTCCAGAAGCTGGGCGGGTTCCTGGGCGTGACGAGATGGATCCTCACGGCGCGGCACCTCCTCGCGTGGAAGGCGATCCATTCCTCGCCACGCCTGGGGAAAGATTGCAAGTGCCGAAGCGGATGCGCAGCGTGGTCAGTCCATCGCGCACATGCCGCGCTGCGCCGCGCCGCACGAGCCGCACGGGCCGGGCTCGGGGACCGGGGCCGCCGCGGTCGCGCCGCCGACGGCGAACGCCGAGAGAAGCCGGGTCACCGCGGAGCTCCCGCAGCGGCGGCACGTGACGGCGTCGGCCTCGGCTCGCGACGTCAGCTCTTCGAACTGCGCCTCGCAGGCTCCACAGCGGTACTCGAACATCGGCATGGGGTGGATAAAGACGGAGGCGCGCCGGGGATGCAAGCCCCCGCGATTGCCGCGGGTGGGGCGCGCGTCCTTTTGACGCAACGGGCCGGCGCCTGCATAGTCGCCCGCGCCGGGAGGCGGGATGATCGAGACGCTCTGGAACCTGTTCCACCAGGTCTACGACGTGAAGGCGGTCGTCGAGTACGGCGGCCTGGTCGCGCTGGTGGCGATCGTGTTCGCCGAGACCGGCCTCATGGTCGGGTTCTTCCTCCCGGGCGACTCGCTGCTCGTGACGGCCGGAGTCGTTGCCGCGGCCGGGCACCTGAACCTCTGGGCGCTGCTGTCCGCGGTGACGCTGGCGGCGATCGTCGGCGACCAGGTGGGGTACTACATCGGTCATCGTACCGGGCCGCGGCTCTTCAAGCGGGAGGACTCGCTCCTGTTCCGTCGGCAGCACCTGCTGCGGGCGCGCGAGTTCTACGAGCGGCACGGCGGCAAGACGATCATCATCGCGCGCTTCATGCCGATCGTGCGGACGTTCGCGCCGGTCGTGGCCGGGGTGGGGGAGATGCAGTACCGGCGCTTCGTCACCTTCAACGTCGTGGGCGGTGCGCTCTGGGTGTGGAGCACGTCGCTCCTCGGCTACACCCTCGGGCGCAGCATCCCCGACATCGACCGGCACATCCACGTCGTCATCGTCGTGGTGATCGTGCTCTCGCTCCTGCCGGGCCTCGTCGAGTTCCTGCGCAACCGCCGTCACGCGGCGGAACGGTCGCTCTGACACCCCATCCGAGGTTTGACCACCCTCGGCAAACCCGTTAGGGAACCGGGGATTTCGGGGCCGCTTCCGGTGAGGATCGACTGATGGCGACGATGATCACGAGCGAGTGCATCAACTGTGGCGCTTGCGAGCCCGAGTGCCCGAACACCGCCATCTACCAGGGCGGGGTCGAGTGGCAGGCACCGGACGGGGCGAAGCGGACGGCGCTCTCGGACGACATCTTCTACATCGTCCCCGAGAAGTGCACGGAGTGCGTCGGCTTCTTCGACCACGAGGCGTGCGCGGCGGTGTGTCCGGTCGACGCCTGCGTCCCGAACCCGGAGATCCCGGAGACGGAGGCCGTGCTCCTCGCCCGTGCGCGCGCGCTCCATCCCGACAAGACGATCCCGGACGACGCGCCGTCGCGTTTCCGGAAGGGAGACGGGGAAGGGGCCGCGGCTGCGCCGGCCGCCGCGCCAGCCGCCCCCGCGGCGGCGCCCGTCAAGACCGCCGCCGCGCCGGCACCGGCGCCCGCGAGAGCCGCGGCGAAGCCGGGATCGGGGAAGGTCGAGAAGGCCGCTGCCCCGCCGAAGCCCCGGCCGCAACGGTCCTTCAAGGGCGAACTGCCGGTGGGATACGACGAGCTGCTCTCGGATCTTGGTGCCCCGCGGCGGACGCGCAGCGGAGGCGGGCTCCTGCTCGGCCTGGTTGCCGCGCTCCAGGGGGTCCTCGGCGCGCTTCCCGACGGCGAGAAGCGCCACCTCGAGGAGGCGGTGAGCGACGGCCGCTACTTCAGCGCCCAGCTGGCGACCGCGGTCAACCTGTTCCTGAACCTCCTCCTCTACCCGCTGGTCGTGCTCGGCGCCGCGCTCGCGCGCGGAGCGAACCTCTTCTCCCCGGACGTCCACGGCCCCCTCTTCTGGGGCACGATCTTCGCGGTGGCCGAGGGCCTCTGGCGACTGCGCGAGAACGTCTTCCGCTTCATGCCACTCGATCAGGCACCGCTGCGCGGCGCGATCTACGGCATCCTCCTCTGGCCGCTGGGGCGCATCCTGCTCGCGCTCGTCGGGCCGCGCGGGACCGAGAGCGGCGTCGGCTTCGACGGGTTCTACGGCAACCGCGAGTCGTTCGACGACAAGACCGAGCGTGCGCGTCGCTACGGCGAGGTGTACCGCCTCGAGGATCGCGACGATGCGTACCTCTTCCGCCTCGAGCTGCCGCGCACGGTGCCGCCGTCGTCGCTCGGCGCGCAGCTCGACCTGCCGACCGAGATGCCCGACTACGACTACGACATTCAGGTCGTGGGTGGTGACCTGGTGGTGCACGGCAAGGTTGCCGACGCGCAGGTGCACAAGCTGACCGCGGTGGCACCGGCGTTCCCACCGACCTTCACGACGCGCGTGCGCCTCGCGGACGACGTCGTCGGGTTTCGCCACCGCTATCGGGACAAGGTCCTCGAGGTCATCTTGCCCAAGGCCGCAGCGCACTGAGGCGAGTGGTGCCAGCGAGCGTCGTTCTCGGCTGCGGAGATCACCTCCCCGAGCGGGTCGTCGGGAACGCGGAGCTGGCAGGCGATCTCGGCACGTCGCCCGAGGCAATCGGCGAGCGTACCGGCGTCACGCGGCGACACTATGCGCCGGTCGGCCTGGGGCCGTCCGACCTCGGCCGGGAGGCGTCGCGTGCGGCGCTCGCCGCGGCTGGGCTCGGGCCGGAGGCGATCGACCTGATCGTCTTCGCCACGATGACGCCCGACGTCGCCTTCCCGGGGTCGGGGTGCTACCTGCAGGACAAGCTCGGGTGCCGCACCATCGGGGCCCTCGACGTCCGCGCCCAGGACGCGGGGTTCCTGTTCGCGCTCGCCACCGCCGATCGCTTCGTCCGCGCGGGAAAGGCGGATCGCGTCCTGGTGGTGGGCGCCGAGGTCCATTCGACGGCGCTCGAGCGCGCGCCGCGCGCCGCGGCGGTCACGCCGGTTTTCGGCGACGGCGCCGGTGCCCTCCTGATCGGCTCGGGGGCCGCACCGGGCGTGCTCGCGGTCGTGCTGCACACCGACCCGACGGACCTCGAGCGCTACTGGTGCGAGTTCCCCGCGAGCCGCAACCATCCCATGCGCATGACGCCCGAGCACTTCCACGCCGGGCGCCACTTCTATGTGCTCGACGCCGCGGCGGTGCATCCGCAGGCCGAGCGGGCGCTCGTGGAGACGAGCGCCGAGGTCCTGGCCAAGGTGGACGTGACGCCCGATCGGCTCGCGCTCGCCGTCGTCCACTACCTCGATCCCCGTGTGGCGCGGCGGGCGGCCGCCGCGGCCGGGCTCCCCGAGGGACGGACCGTGGCGCCGGCCGAGACGATGGGACACATGGCGGCGGCGGGCATCCCGATCGCCCTCGCGCAGGCGATCGCCGCCGGACGGGTGGGGCGCGGTGACCTCGTGCTGTGCCTGGCGTTCGGGGCCGGTATGTCGGCGGCGGGTGCCGTCCTGCGGCTCTAGGAGGCGGCGGATGGCGGAGCACGTGAATTCTCGTATCCTCGGCATGGGACACCACGTGCCCGAGCACGTCGTCACGAACGACGACCTCTCGCGGTGCATGGACACCACCGACGAATGGATCCAGCAGCGCACGGGGATCCGCCAGCGGCATTTCGTCGATCGGCACGCCGGACCCGCCGACCTGGCGCTGCCGGCCGCGCGCGAGGCGCTGCGGTCCGCCGGCGTGCGCCCCGATGACCTCGACCTGATCGTGCTCGGCACGCTCTCGCCCGACGTCGACTTCCCCGGCAGCGCCTCGTTTCTCCAGCGCGGCCTCGGTGCGAAGGGGATGCCGGTCATGGACGTCCGCAACCAGTGCTCGGGCTTCATCTACATGCTCGCGGTGGCCGACGCCTTCATTCGCACCGGTGGTGCGTGGCGCGTCCTGATCGTCGGCGCCGAGGTGCACTCGAGCGGTCTCGACCTCACGACCACTGGACGCGAGGTGTCGGTCATCTTCGGCGACGGCGCCGGCGCGGCGGTGCTCGGCCCGTCGTCGGATCCCGAACGCGGCGTGCTCTCCACGCACCTCCACAGCGAGGGCAAGTTCGCCGAGAAGCTCATGGTCGAGGTGCCGACCAGCCGGTGTGCGCCACGGGTGACGGAGGCGATGGTCGACGGTCCGGGGAGTCGCCTCTGGCCGCGGATGGAGGGGCGCTACGTCTTCAAACACGCGGTGACGCGCTTCCCGGAGGTCATCCAGGAGGCGCTCGACGCCAACGGGCTCACGGTGGCGGACATCGACCTGTTCATCCCCCACCAGGCGAACCTGCGCATCAGCCAGATGGTCGCGGGCGGGCTCGGCCTGCCCGACGAGAAGGTCTTCAACAACATCGACCGCTACGGCAACACCACCGCCGGATCGATTCCGATCGCCTTGCACGAGGCGATCCAGGCGGGACGCGTGCGCGACGGCAACCTCGTCTGCCTGGCGGCGTTCGGGTCGGGCTTCACCTGGGGCGCCGCCCTCGTGCGCTGGTAGCGCCGCGCGCCGTGTCCGCCCACCCAGCCGAGCGCCCGCGGGTCCTCCTGCGCGAGATGCGGCGCGAGGACCTGCCGGCCGTGCTCGAGATCGAGCGTCGCGCCTTCCAGCAGCCGTGGTCGCGTTCGTTCTTCGAGAAGGAGCTGACGACGGTCTTCGCCCGTCTCGTGGTGGCGGTCGAGGAGGGGCCGCCAGCCGCGATCGTCGGGTACACCTGCCGCTGGCGGGTGACCGACGAGGTCCACTTGTTGAACGTGGCGGTGCACCCGGCGGCGCGTGGCCAGGGGCTCGGTCGGATGCTGGTCGATGCGGTGGTGGACGAGGGACGCTCGGCGCGCGCGCGGGTCGTGTTCCTCGAGGTCCGCGCCGGGAACGTCGCCGCTCGCCGGCTCTACCGGCACATGGGGTTCCTCGAGATTGGCGTGCGGCGGGGCTACTACGGGCCGGGGCAGGACGCGATCGTGATGGAACTGCGATTGGACGCATGACGCGCGGCGACGGGCAGGTGGATCTTTCGACCGACGTCGGAGGGGTGCGGCTGCCGACGCCGGTGATCACGGCGTCGGGCACGTTCGGTTACGGGACCGAGTTCGGCGGGCTGGTCGATCTGGGTGCCATCGGCGCGATTGCCGTCAAGGGCCTCTCCCTCGCGCCCCACGCGGGCAAGCCGGCACCGCGGCTGGTCGAGAGCCCAGCCGGCATGCTCAACGCGATCGGCCTCCAGAACATCGGAGTCGATGCGTTCCTGCGTGAGCGGCTGCCGCTGCTGCGGGCGGCCGGTGCGCGGGTGATCGCGAACTTCTGGGGCGACAGCCCGGAGGAGTTCGCGGCGTGTGCGGCGCGTCTCGACGGGCAGGAGGGCATCGTCGCGCTCGAGCTGAACGCCGCGAGCCCGAACCGGCCCGAGTGGGGCGGCATCCTGGCGACCGACCCGATGGCGCTCGGCGCCATCGTGCGTGCGGTACGGTCGCGGGTGCGCGGTCCGCTGTGGGTGAAGCTTTCGCCGAACGTGGGCGACATCACGGTGGTCGGCCGGGCGGCGGAGGCGGAGGGTGCCGACGCGCTCTCGGCGATCAACACGCTGCGCGGACTGTCGGTCGACCTCGCGCGGCGCCGGCCGCGGTTGGCGAGCGGGACGGGCGGGCTGTCGGGTCCCGCCATCAAACCGATCGCCCTCGCGATGGTGGACGCGCTGGCGCGGGCGGTGCGCATTCCCGTGATCGGGATCGGCGGCATCCGCACGGGCGAGGACGCGCTCGAGTTCCTGTGCGCCGGGGCCCGGGCCGTTCAGGTGGGCACGGCGATCTTCTACGACCCGCGCGCGCCGCTCCGCATCGCCCGCGAGATGGCTGGCTGGTGCCGGCGCCACCGCGTGGGCGCGGTCACCGACGTGATCGGGACGCTCGGTCGGTGAGCGCGCCGGTGCTACTCGACCTCGATCTCGACGTAGTCGGAGTCGTTGTCGCCCCCGGAATCGCTGACCTCGAGGTCGGCCCGGTACTTCCCGGCCTTCTCGTAGACGTGCTTCGGGTTGGCCTCGGTCGAGTCCGGCGTCCCGTCCCCGAACTTCCAGGTGATCTTGAGGGGCGGCTTGCCGCCTTCGATGTCGGCCTTGAACTGGACGGTGAGGGGGGCCTTCCCCTCGTCGTTGTCGACGTCGGCCCACGCCAGGAGCGGCGCACCCTCGTCCTCGCCGGCGGCCGCGGCGCCCGGGACGGTGGTCGACGGAGAGACGGCCGCCGTGCTCGGCGGTGTGGCCTTGGGTGCCTCGCCACCACCGGTGCTGCCCCCGCCCCCACAGCCCGCGGCGAGCAGGAGCGCTAGAATGGTGGCCTGTGAGCCGAGCTTGCGGATCATGATGCCTCCCCGATCGGATTCCGTTGGCAAACGGGCGCGGATTGTCACAGACGACCTTCGGTCTGTCAATGTTTGGATGAGACGTGCGGCCTGGGGTGCGCTCATCCACGTGGCCCTCCTCGGCGGGTGGGCGCCGCCCGCGCGCGCGCGCGAGGTCCCGCGGCGGGGCGAGCTGCGGTTGCTCGTCGTGCTGGCGGGTTTCCCCGACCTGGCGCTCAGCCGGCCACGGGCGGAGTTCGTCGGCGACCCGAATGCCCTGGTCGACCGGCTCGTGGCCTATTACACCGAGGTCTCGGCCGGCCGGCTGCGGATCGTTCCGCACGTGGGTGAGGCGGTGGTGACGCTGCCCAGGCCTCGCCTCGCGTACGTGCAACGCCCCGACGGCCTAGCGGCCGATGCGGTGGCGGCCTTCGCGAAGGCCGCCACCGCGGCGGCGGATCGGGACGCCCTCGCCGCTGCCGACGCCGTCCTCGTCTTCTTCGCGGGCACGGGCAAGGAGTCGCACGCCACCGGGCCGGACATGACGGACCCGTGGTCCAACTACACCGAGGTCCGCCCGGCGGCGCTCGGGTTCGACGAAGCGTGTGTCGTCGCCGAGCGTGAGCGCGAGGTCGAGGGCAAGGCGATCGAGCCCTTCGGCGTGCTCTGCCACGAGTTCGGGCACCTGCTCGGCCTGCCGGAGCTCTACGCCACGGGCGGCCGTCCGCACGAGGGCATCGGTCTCTGGGGCCTCATGGGGCACGGGACGTGGGTCGACCTGGGGCGCACGCCGCCGCACCTGGAGGCATGGTCGAAGCTGCGCCTCGGGTGGGTCGACGCGCAGGTGGTCGAGGAGACGACGCGCCGGGTCGAGCTGCCCGCGGTCGAGGAGACGCCGACGGTCGTCAAGATTGCGGCGGTTCCCGGTCGCCCGCAGGAGTACTATCTGCTCGAGAACCGCCAGCGCATCGGCTTCGATGCGCGCCTCAAAGGCGAGGGCCTGCTCGTCTGGCACGTCGACGAGGGCGTCACGGGCGATCGCACGGCCCAGAACGCGCCGGAGCACAAGCTCCTGCACCTCGTCGAGGCCGATGGACGTGGCGACCTCGATCGCGGGCACGCGCACGGGGGCAATCGCGGCGACGAGGGGGACCCGTGGCGGGGACCGCCGCCGTGGCGGCGGCGGCTCGGCAACGGCTTCGGCCTCGCGGGCGCGGGACTGATCGGGCTCGCGCTGTATCGGATCACGAGCCCGCGGGCGCTCTGGCCCGTTCTGCTGCGCGGGAGCGTCGCCGCCGTGGCGCTGGCCGCCGCGAGCATCCTGCGCCAGGGGCCGGTCTGCGGCCCGGGGACGCCGGGCATGGCGCCCTACGGCGGAGAGCCTGTGCGGATCGTCATCCGGAACATCGCACCCTCCGGGCGTCACATGACCGTCGACATTCTGGTGGCACCTCGGGGTCCCGGGGGCTAAGCTGGCCTTCGCACGGTGCCCAAGCTCATCATCCAGATTCCCTGCTTCAACGAGGAGCAGTCGCTGCCGGCCACGCTGGCCGACCTGCCGCGCAGCGTGCCGGGCTTCGACGCGGTCGAGACCCTGGTCATCGACGACGGGTCGATGGACCGGACCTCCGAGGTCGCCCGCGAGGCCGGCGCGACGTACCTGCTGCGCTTCCCGGTCCACCTCGGCCTGGCGCAGGCGTTCTCGGCCGGGCTCGACGCTGCGCTCAAGCTCGGCGCCGACGTGATCGTCAACACGGACGCCGACGGCCAATACCGTGGCAGCGACGTCGCGCGCCTCGTCCAGCCCATCGTGCGTGGCGAGGCCGAGATGGTGATCGGCGACCGCGCGCCGGCGCGTCTCAAGCACTTCTCGCCGCCGAAGCGCCTGCTGCAGTGGCTCGGGAGCTGGGTCGTGCGCCAGCTCTCGGGCACGTCGGTGCCCGACGCGACGAGCGGCTTCCGCGCCTTCTCGCGCCGCGCGGCCCTGCGCCTCAACGTTCTCACCAAGTTCACCTACACGCACGAGACGATCATCCAGGCGGGCAAGAAGCACATCGCGCTCGCGCACGTCCCGATCGCCACCAACCCGGACACTCGGCCGTCTCGGCTGTTCGGATCGATCACGGCCTACATCCGCCGTTCGGTGCCGACCCTGTTCCGGATATATGCGCTCTACGAGCCGTTCAAGGTGTTCTGGACCCTGGGTGCGGCGCTCATCGTCCTCGGCGGCGTGATCGGCCTGCGGTTCCTCGTCCACTATCTCACCGGGGGCGGCAGCGGGCACATCCAGAGCCTCATTCTCTCCGCGGTCCTGCTCATCATCGGATTCCAGATGGCGATGTTCGGCATGGTGGCAGATCTCATCGGCAGCACCCGGTCGCTGCTCGAGGATACGTTGTTCCGTGTCCGGGAGATCGAGCTCGCGATCGGCGGCGATCCCGAGGTCGTGCGCATCGCGGGCGATCCGGACCCGACGCCGATCGCTGCGCGCGCCTTCGGACCGCGCGGGTCGCGGTGACGGGCCGCTGACGCCGCCCGTGCGTACCGCTGCCGTCGTCGTCACGTGGGAGGGCGGGGAGCCGACCGACCGATGCGTCGCCTCGCTGCTCGCCCAACGCGAGCCGCCCGCCGAGGTGGTGGTCGTCGACAACGCGTCCGGGCCGGCCGAGCGGGCGCGGTTGGGGCGCGGCATCGGCACGCGGCCGGGCGTCCGGCTCCTCCTCCTCGACGAGAACCGGCAGTTCGCCGGCGGCATGAACGCCGGCGCCGCCGCGGCGTTCGCCGCGGGAGCCAATCGCGTCCTGCTGCTCAACAACGACACGGTGCTCGAGCCCGATGCGCTGCTCCGGCTCGGCGCGGCACTCGATGCCGACGCAGCGGTGGGGATCGCGGGACCGCTCATCCGCGACACGGGGAGTGGCCGGGTGCTGTCGGCCGGCGAGCGCCACGCGATCCCCTTGCTGTGCGTGCCGCGCACGCTGCTGCGCTACCGGCGGCGGACCGAGCGTCCCTACCGCGTGAGCGGGATCATGGGGTGCGCGCTGCTGGTGACGCGCGAGTGCTTCGAAGCGGTCGGCGGGTTCTCGCAGGCGATCGAGGTCTATTACGAGGACGTCGACTTCTGCCTCGGTGCCCGTGCGGCCGGGTTCGGCGCGCTCGTCGAGCCGCGGGCCGTGATCTGGCACGACGGGATCCGCGGGTTCGCCGCCGGGCTGACGCCGTGGGCGGCGTTCCTGAAGGCCCGCAACCCGTGGCTGATCGTGGCGCGGCACGGCGGGCGGCTTGCCTGGCCGACCTTCGTGCCCTTGTACGCGGGGATGGTGGCGGCGAGCGCCACGCTCTACCTGCTCCGCGGCCGTGCCGACATCGCGCGTGCGCTCGTGCGCGGTGCCGCGGCTGGGCTGCGTGCGGGGGTGGGCGCCGCGCCGGCTCCCGTCGGCGCACCGGTGCGGGAGGGGGGGCGGCGTGCGGGTGGGGATCGGGGCGGTGGTCGGGATACTGGGCGGGCCGGCCACGTATGCCCGCGAGCTGGTGGCGGCGCTCGCGCGGCTCGGCGGGCACGAGTACGTCGTTTTCACGGACCGGCCCGATGCCTTTGCCGCGTGCGGCCTCGAGACGGTCGCGGTGCCGCTGCGACGCACGTGGGAGCAGGTGACCTGGGATCACGTCGCGTTGCCCGGGCTGCTGCGGGCGCGCCGGATCGACCTCTACCACGGCACGAAGAACGTGCTGCCGTGGCGGCTCGCGGTGCCCGCGGTCGTGACCGTGCACGACCTCGCGGTCTATGCCTGCCCGGAGACCTTCGCTGCGCCGCAGCGCTGGCATTTTCGGCTCGTGGTCCCGCCGAGCGTGCGCCGCGCGGTGCGCGTGATCGCGGACTCGGCCCACGCCGGCGCCGATCTGGTCGCGCGCTTCGGGCTCCCACCGGCGCGGCTGCGGGTCGTGCCGCTCGGCGTGGCCGCGACGTTCCTCGAGCCCCCGGGGCCGGACGCCGTGGCCGCCCTGCGGGCCCGGTACGGGCTCGACGGGCGGCTGGTCGCGTGCGTCGGCACGATTCAGCCGCGCAAGCACGTCGAGCGGGTGATCGAGGCGTTCGTGCGTGCCGGGGCCGCGGCGCGCGGGTGGACGCTCGCGATCGCCGGGCGGCTGCGGCCGGGCTACGCGCCGCCGTGGCTGGCCACGCTCCCCCCGGCCGTGCGCTTCCTCGGGACGGTCGACGACGACGAGCTGCCCGCGCTCTACGCCGCAGCCGAGGTCGCGATGAGCGCTTCGGAGTACGAGGGCTTCGGGTTGAGCGTGGCCGAGGCGATGGCCGGGGGCTGCGCGGTGGTGGCCGTCGGGACGACCTCGATCCCGGAGGTGGTGGGAGACGCCGGTGTCCTGGTCGCGCGTTCCGACGTCACGCTGCTCGCCGAAGCGCTCCGCCGCCTGCTCGACGACGACGCGGGCCGCGCGGCGCTCGGCGCCCGGGGCCGGACGCGCGCCGCCGGGTTCACCTGGACAGAGACGGCGCGGCGCACGCGCGCGGTATACGAGGAGGCGCGCGGCTGATGGCCCGCGTGACGGCCGTGATCGTCCACTGGCGGGACCTGGCGGAGACGCTCGGGTGTATCGACAGCGTGCGTGCGGAGCCCGGCATCGACGTCGTGGTGGTGGACAACGGGTCGACCGAGCCGATCGCGCCACGGATCGCCCGCCACGCGCCGGAGGTGCGCTGTGTGGCGAATCCGGTGAACGAGGGCTACGCCGGCGGCGCCAATCGCGGCATCCACGACGCGCTCGCACGTGGCGCGGAGGTCGTGCTGTTGCTCAACAACGACGCGCGCGTGCACGCCGGCGCGACCGCCGCCGCCCTGGCGGTGCTGGAGGGCGACGGGCGGGTCGCCGTGGTGGGACCGAAGGTGCTCACCCGCGAGGACCCGGGCCGCCTGTGGCTCGCCTGGGGGCGAGTCACCTGGCGCCAGAGTCTCGTGGCCCTGGACGGGGCGGACGTCCCGGACGGTCCGGCGTGGAGTCGCGAGCGCGACGTCGACTGGGTGGCCGGGTGCGCGATGTGGATGCGCGCGGACGCGCTGCGCGCGATCGGCCTGCTCGACGCGGACTTCTTCGCCTACCACGAGGAGGTGGACTGGTGCGCCTCGGCGCGCGAGGCCGGATGGCGCGTCGTCTACTGCCCGGGGGCCGTCGTGACCCACACCGGGCGCGGCAGCGGCGGCGGCCCGGCGGCGATCCGCATCCGGAAATATTTCGCGGCGCGGAACACGGTGCTGTTCGCGCGCAAGCACGGCGGCGCGCTGGCCCGCGCGAAGCTCGTCGCGTTCCTGGCGGCGACCCTGCCGCTCCAGCTCCTCTGGCACTGGCGGCGTGGGACGACCGACGAGGTCTGGCTCAAGATCGAGGGGCTGCGCGACGCACTGGCCGGGCGGCGGCCGCCGCTCGAGCGGCTGGGGCTGCGGTAGTGGGTGCGGCGGTGCGGCGCGCGTGCCTGTTTGGCACCTACGATCGCGGGCACAGCGCGAACCGCCTGCTGCGTGCGGCGCTCGAGGCCGGCGGCATCGAGGTCATCGAGCTCCACGAGCCCCTCTGGGAGGAGACGCGCTCGAAGGAGCGCGGCTACTTCGGCGCGGCGTCGCTCGCGGCGCTCGGCGGGCGCTGGGCGGGCGCGGCGGGCCGGCTCGCCCGGCGCTTTCGTCGTCTCGGTGGCCCGCCGCCGATCGTGGTCGTCGGGTTCGGTGGGCAGCTCGACGTGCTCATCGCGCGGGCCGTCTGCCGGCCGCGAGCGGGGCTCGTGTTCGCGCCGCTCGTGAGCCTCACGGAGACGCTGGTCGAGGACCGCGGCGTGTTCCCTGCGGGCGGCCTGCGCGCTGCGGCGGTCGCGGCGCTCGACCGGGCCGCGCTGCGCGCGGCGGACGTGGTGCTCGCCGACACGGTGGCACACGCGGCGTACCTGGTGGCACTGGGCGCGCCGGAGGAGCGCGTCGGGGTCTTCCACCTCGGCGCGGAGCCCGAGTTCCTGGTCCCGCCGCCAACCCGCCCGCCGGTCGCGGGCCGCGTGTTGTTTTACGGCCGATTCCTGCCGCTGCACGGCATCGACACGATCGTTGCGGCGGCGGCGCTGCTCGGCGACCGGGCCGAGGTCGTGCTGATCGGCGCGGGGCCGGAGCGGGCGCGCGTGGAGGCGCAAGCGCGCGCCATGAATGCGCGGGTCGTCGTGCGCGACGAGATTCCACTCGTTGCGCTGCCCGACGAGCTCGCCGCCGCCGCCGTGGTGCTCGGCGTCTTCGGTGCGGGCCCGAAGGCCGCGATGGTCGTGCCCAACAAGGTCTACCAGGCGTGCGCCGTCGGGCGCCCCCTCGTGACCCGTGATGGCCCGGCGCTGCGCGAGGTCCTGCAGCCCGACGTGCACTGCCTCGCCGTCCCACCGGCCGATCCGCAGGCGCTCGCCGCGGCGGTGCGCCGCCTGCTCGACGAGCCGGCGCTCGCGGCCCGCCTCGGTGCGGCGGCACGCGCCCGCGTCCTCGAGCGCTTCACGGCGGCACGGCAGGGAGAGGCGCTCGTCGGGCTGCTCCGATCGTCGCTCGAGCGGATCGGCGGCGGTTGAATCGCAGCCCGAGGGCGCGGTAAGCCCGTCCGCATGGTTCGGGCGTCCCGCGGTCGGTTGACGGAGCTCGTGCTGGTCGGGGTGCTGGCGGCGGCGACCCCGGTCTCGGCGGGCGCACAGAGCGTGGCCAGCGCGTTCGCGAGCGGGGTCGGGTCGCGCGAAGGCTCGGGGCGGACGGGGCCGGTCACGCTGTACGTCGTGCCCGACGGGCGGCGCTTCCTCCTGACGGACGTCTTGGTCGCCAACGGCGGGCAGGACGTCGGCCCGCTCTATCTCGCCGACTCCTCCGGCACCCGGATCGCGATCGGGCTCGTGGAGCCGACCGTCGTGAACCAGGGGGCCACGGTCCTGCAGCAGGTGAAGAACCCCCACGTCACGTTCACGAACGGGATCGTGTTCGAGGCGGGCGAGCCGATCGTCGCGACGCTCGCCAACGGGCTGCGTGGCGTCGACGTGACGATCAGCGGTCGGCTGGTGACGGGGCCGCGGCGGCCGCGCGGCGTGCGGCTCCCGGGCGGAGCGCGCGGCGACGGGGGCGACGAGCCCGGGGGCGCCACGGTGCCGTCCGAGCCGTGAGCACGCGGCTCAGGCCGGTGCGGGCGCGTCGATGCGGGCGCGCCAGTCGTCGAGGACCGCAGCGAGCGTATCGCTGAGGGCAATTCGCGCGTGCCAGCCCAGGTCCCGCGCGGCCCGGTCGGCGGAGCCGACGAGACGGGGCACGTCGACGAGGCGGCGCCGGACCGGGTCGCTGTGCACCCGGAGCGGGACGCGGGCGTGTGTGCGCAGGAGCGCGATCACCTCGGCGATGCTCACGCCCTCGCCGCTGCACAGGTTGTAGGTCTCGCCGGTCCGCCCGCGCTCGAGCACCGCCGCGTATCCGGCGGCGACGTCGTGGGCGTCCGAGAAGTCCCGCACCGCGTCGGCGTTGCCGACGTGCAGGATCGGTTCCTGGCGTCCCGCCTCGATCAGCGCGATCTGGCGCGCGAGGGCGGGGCACACGAAGGCCGTCGTCTGTCCCGCGCCCGTGTGGTTGAACGCCCGGGCACACACGACGTCGAGGCCGTGGGCGCGGCTCCACTGCCCGGCGGCCACCTCGGCCGCCACCTTGCTCGCGCCATACACCGACACGGGGCGTAGCGGGGTCGCTTCGGTCACCGGAAGGTCGCGCGGGCCGACGAGGCCGTAGACCTCGCTCGAGCTGACCACCAGGAGGCGGACACGCGGCGCGTACGTGCGCACCGCCGCGAGCAGGGCGAGCAGCGTGTGCACGTTGTCGCGGTAGGCGGCGGGCGGATCGGCCTCGGCGGCGGGTGCGGAGGTGAGGCCCGCCAGGTGAATGATCGCGTCGGGCGACGCCTCGGCGACGACCCGATCCGCGACGCCCGCGTCGAGCAGGTCGCCGGTCGCGAGCGCGACCGGCAGTCCGGCGAGGCGCGGACCCGCCGGCCGGCGAACGAGGCCCGTCACACGGTGGCCGCGGGCGAGCAACTCGGCGGCGACGACGGGTCCGGCGAAGCCGCCGATGCCGGTGACGAGCACGTGCACCGGGTGTCACCCGCGCGAGAGCCGCTCGAGGTCGGCGCGGACCATCATCTCCACCAGCGCCGGAAACGAGACGCGCGGCTGCCAGCCGAGTACGGTGCGCGCCTTGGTCGGGTCGCCCACCAGGTGGTCCACTTCGGCGAGCCGGCGCAGGGCGGGGTCCTCCCGCACGAAGTCCCGCCAGGAGAGGCCCGCCAGATCGAAGGCGATCTCGACCAGCTCGCCCACCGAGTGGGGCTCGCCGGTCGCCACGACGTAGTCGTCGGGCGTCGCCTGCTGGAGCATGAGCCACATGGCCTCGACGTAGTCTCCGGCGAAGCCCCAGTCGCGCTGCGCGGCGAGGTTGCCGAGCGTCAGCTCGGTCGCGAGGCCGAGCTTGATGCGGGCGACGCCGTCGCTCACCTTGCGCGTGACGAACTCGAGACCACGCCGCGGGCTCTCGTGGTTGAAGAGGATGCCCGAGCATGCGAACAGCCCGTAGCTCTCGCGGTAGTTCACCGTGATGTGGTGGCCGTAGACCTTCGCCACCCCGTACGGGCTGCGCGGGTAGAAGGGCGTGGTCTCGCGCTGCGGCGTCTCGCGGACCTTCCCGAACATCTCGCTCGAGCTGGCCTGGTAGAAGCGGGCCTCCGGAACGACGAGGCGGAGGGCCTCCAGGATGCGCGTCACCCCGACCGCGTCGAACTCGGCGGTGAGGACGGGCTGTTGCCACGACGTCGGCACGAAGGACTGCGCGGCGAGGTTGTAGACCTCGTCGGGTCTTGCCTCGCGCAGCAGGTCGATGAGCGAGAGCTGGTCGAGCAGGTCGGCCTGGCGAAGCTCGAGGCGCCCGCGGAGGTGGGCGATGCGCTCGAAGTTCTCGGTGCTCGCGCGGCGGACCATGCCGACGACGCGGTAGTCCCGCGCCAGCAGGAACTCGGCGAGGTACGAGCCGTCCTGGCCGGTCACGCCCGTGATGAGTGCGGTTCGGCGCATGGGTCGCATGCTACGGCGTCCGCCCGTAGCGGTCCTCGATCCGGACGACGTCGTCGAGCTCGGGCGTCGAGACCTCGACCACGTCGGTATCCTCCAGGGCGGTCATGCGGTGGCGGAGCCCCGGCGGCACGTGAAAGGTGTCGCCAGGGCCGAGCCGCACGGTAGTGAGGCCCGTGTCCGTGGGGCCGTAGGCGAAGTCGAGCAGGCCAGTGACGACGCGGATGGTCTCGTCCTTGACCCGATGGTACTGGAGGCTCAGCGCGTGCCCCTGCCGGACATGGAGGATCTTGCCGACGTACCGGTCGGTCCGTGCCCAGATGGTCTCGTGGCCCCAGGGCTTCGGGACGCGGACCTCCGTGAACGTCGTCGGTCCACACGGCACCATGTCGTGACGCTCCGCGCCGTCAGCCCTTCTTCGGCTCGGTGTTGGGCGCGGCCGTCTCGGGTTTCCAGCGCACCGTCAGCTCCGCCTTGTGGTTGGCATAGAAGTGGGAGAGGGGGATCTTCCAGTCGACGCGGCTGCCGGTCACCGGCGCCGTGGGCTCCGTCTTGGTCACCGTGCCGGGGACGGTGATGCCCAGCTTCGGGTCGTCGTAGGTGCCCTTCACGCTGGCGAGGGGGCGTGGGTCGATGTTCGGGATCACGATCGTGAGGAGCTCCTCGTCCCCGTCCTTCGCGCGCGTGATCGTGACGCCCTTGAACGCCGAGGCGGTGCCGAGCTTGGTCACGTCGTCCACGGCAACCTTGACGACGGTGGGCTTGCCCGCGGCGAAGGTCATGGACTGCACCGTGACGTGCGGCGACACGAAGCGCGCGCGTTCGCCGGCCTCGGTCGCGTCCGCCACCGGCGTGTAGGTGTACGCGAGCGTGGCGGACCCGTCGGCCTTGACCGTCCCGTCCACCGTGAAACAGCCCGAGAGCCAGGCGGCCAAGCCAGCCAGCAGACAAGCCGCGAGCACGCGGGGCGGCGGGCCGTGCCCGCGCATCGACGCCAACGGAATCTCGCGCATGCGAACTGCTTAGCGATGCCCGCCCGGAGCTGTCAAGGACGCGGGCCGGGTCGAGCGCCGTCGCGCTTGAGCCGTGTGGGGTGGGCTGTCACAATCCCGCGGTCGTGAGCGAGCCTTTCCGCCGACTGTCGGTCCTGGTGCCGGTCTTCAACGAGGTCGGCACGGTGCGGCGGTTGCTCGAACGGGTGATGGCCGTGCCGATCCCGAAGGAGATCATCGTCGTCGACGACTGCTCGACGGACGGCACCGGCGCGGCCCTCGAGGCGTTTCGGGCAGCGACCCCGGACACGCCCGAGAACCGGCTCGTTCTCGTCGCCCACGCGCAGAATCAGGGCAAGGGGGCGGCGGTGCGGACGGCCGTCGGCCACGTGACCGGCGACGTCGTCGTCATCCAGGATGCCGATCTGGAGTACGATCCGCGGGAGTACCCGCGGCTCATTCAGCCGATCATCGATGGCCACGCGGACGTGGTCTATGGTTCGCGGTTCTCGGGCAGCCCGCGGCGCGTGCTCATGTTCTGGCACACGGTGGGGAACAAGCTCCTCACGCTGCTGTCGAACATGTGCAGCAACCTGAACCTGACGGACATGGAGACCTGCTACAAAGCATTCCGGGCGGACATCCTGAAACGGATTCCGATCCGCTCGAACGGCTTCGGGCTCGAGCCGGAGCTGACGGTCAAGGTGGCGCACCTGCGCTGCCGGGTCTTCGAGGTCCCGATCTCCTACTACGGGCGTGACTACGCCGAGGGGAAGAAGATCGGGCTCACGGACGCCTTCTCGGCCGTGTGGACGATCCTGCGCTTCACGCTGCGCCCCGACGTCGGTCGCGAGGACGCGGGCTTCACCACGCTCCGGCGGCTCGACGGCCTCAAGCGCTACTCGGGGTTCCTGTGGGACCTGATGCGGCCGTTCGTGGGGCGGCGGATCCTCGAGGTCGGGTCGGGCATCGGCGCGATGACACGCCACCTCGCCTCGCGCGAGCACGTGGTCGCCACCGACCTCGACCCGGAGTACCTCGACCTGCTGCGGCGCACGCACGGCGATCGGCCCAACGTCGAGGTGCGACCGCTCGACCTCGCCCAGCTCGCGCAGGCCGGGTTCCCCCCCGACAGCTTCGACACGATCGTGTGCGCGAACGTCCTCGAGCACATCGAGGACGACGTCGGCGTGCTGCGGGCGATGCGCGGGGTGCTCGCCCCGGAGGGCCGGGTGATCCTCGTCATCCCGGCGCTCGCCCGCCTCTACGGGGCGATCGACCGGGCGATTGGACACCACCGCCGCTACTCGCGCGCGGAGATCGTGCGCAAGCTCGAGGCTGCCGGGCTCACGGCCGAGCACGTGCGCTTCTTCAACGTCCCCGGC
The DNA here is from genome assembly GCA_046327955.1 of Binatia bacterium. Taxonomy (GTDB): domain Bacteria; phylum Desulfobacterota; class Binatia; order DP-6; family DP-6; genus JAXLXP01. Next base: position 532,013 of record JAXLXP010000004.1, read on the forward strand.
GTGTTCGGGTGGTACCTGAACGCGGTGCTGCTGCGGCGCACGACCGTCCCGGGCTTCCAGGCGCGCATCAACGACGCGCTCGTTCCCCTCCTGCGCGTCGAGCGATGGCTCCACCCGCCGTTCGGCATGTCGCTGCTCGTGGTTGCCCACCCGACATCGGCGGCGCCGCGCGCCGGCGCGGGCTCGTAGCCGTTCGCTCCGCGCGGCCGTTGCGTCAGGTCGCACGCCGTCGGTACAAGCAGCCGATGGCGCGGTTGTGGGGGTACCTCGGGCGGTACCGGGTCCGCTACGCGGGCGGGATCGCCTGCCTCGTCGGCGCGACGAGCCTCACGATGGCCGTTCCCTGGCTCTTCAAGCGCGCCGTCGACGCGATCGCCGCCGGCGCGCCGGTCGGGCAGCTCGTCCGGTTGCTCGCCGCCGTGATCGCGATCGCGGCCGTGCAGGCGGTCGTCCGGACGTACTCGCGCTTCGTCATCTTCAACGTCGGGCGGGACATCGAGTACGACCTGCGCAACGACCTCTTCGCCCACCTCGAGCGCCTGCCGGTCGCGTTCTACCAGCAGCGGCAGACGGGCGACCTCATGTCGCGGCTCGTGAACGACGTCACCGCGGTTCGGCTCCTCCTCGGTCCGGGCATCCTCAATTTCATCAACACGCCCGTGTACTACGCGTGGGGGCTCGGCATCATGCTCTCGCTCGACGTGCGTCTCACGCTGCTCGCGCTCGCGGTGTACCCGCTCGCGCTCGGGTTCGTGAAGCGCACGAGCCGCGTCCTGATGGACCGCACCCTGCGCGTGCAGGAGGGCCTCGGCGAGCTGTCGAGCCGTGTGCAGGAGAACCTCTCCGGCATCCACGTCGTGCGCGCGTACGCGGCCGAGGAACACGAGATCGCGGACTTCCAGGCGCTCAACCGCCGCTTCCAAGAGGCGAACCTCCGCCTCGCGCGCGTGCGCGGCTTCATCGGTCCGGTGATGAACGTCGTCGGCGGCGTGGGGACGCTGGTCGTCCTCTGGTACGGCGGCGGCCGGGTGATCGCCGGCGCGCTCTCGCTTGGCGACGTGGTCGCCTTCATCGGATACCTCCATCTCCTCACGTGGCCGACGATGGCGCTCGGCTGGATGCTGTCGGTGTTGCAGCGCGGCCGGGCGGCGATGCAGCGCCTCAACGAGCTGCTCGAGACGCGGCCGGCGATCGCCGACGCGCCGGACGCCAGCATCCCGCCGGCGTGCCAGGGTGAGATCGCGCTCCGCGGGGTGACGTTCCGCTACCCTGGCCGTCCCGACTCGCGCCCCGTGCTCGACGCCGTCGACCTCACGATTCCCGCCGGGCGCACGGTGGCGATCGTCGGCCGCACGGGCGCCGGGAAGACGTCGATCGCGCAGCTCCTGCCGCGGCTGTTCGACCCCGACGCGGGCGCCGTGCTGCTCGATGGCCGCGACGTGCGCACCTTGCCCATCGGCTGGCTGCGGCGGCAGGTGGGGCTCGTGCCACAGGATCCGTTTCTCTTCTCGCGCACGATTCGGGACAACGTCGCGCTCGCAGTCGAGGGGGACGGCCACGACCGGGTCGAATGGGCGGTCGGGATGGCCGGGCTCGCGCGCGACGTCGCCGACATGCCGCGCGGGCTCGACACGCTGGTCGGCGAGCGCGGGATCACGCTCTCCGGCGGACAGAAGCAGCGGGCGACGCTCGCCCGCGTCGTCGCCGCGGCGCCGCGCGTGTTGGTGCTCGACGACGCGCTGTCGAGCGTCGACGCGGCGACGGAGCGGGAGATCCTCGATCGGCTGCGCGGGTTCTTTCGCGAGCGCACGACGGTGCTCATCGCGCACCGCCTGACGACCGTCCAGGAGGCGGACGAGATCGTGGTCCTCGAAGAGGGACGCGTGGCCGAACGGGGCACGCACGAGGCGCTCCTCGCTCGCGGTGGCGTCTACGCCGACCTCTTCCGGCAGCAGGCGCTCGAGACGGAGCTGGAGGCCATCTGAGCAGCGCCGTGGCCGAGATCGAGGGCAAAGCCTACGACGCGCAGATCCTCCGCCGCCTGTGGACGTTCGTCTGGCCGGTGCGGGGCGTGTTCTGGGGGGCGCTCCTGCTCTCGCCCGTGAACCAGGCCTTCAGCCTGGTTCAGCCGTATCTGCTCAAGGTCGCGATCGACCACTACGTGACGGCGCGCGATCTCGGCGGCCTCCATCGCGTGGGGCTCCTCTTCGTCGGGGCGATCGTCGGCGAGTTCCTCTCCTATTACGGGCAGCAGTATCTGACGATGGTCGTAGCGCAGCGCAGTCTCGCCGACCTGCGGGTGGCGGTGTTCGCCCATCTCCAGCGCCTGCCGACGCGATTCTTCGACCGTACGCCGGTCGGCCGGATCGTCTCGCGGGTCACCACCGACGTCGACGTGCTGAACGAGATGTTCGCCGCCGGGGCGATGACGATCGTGCTCGACGTGCTGAAGCTCCTGGGGATCGTCGCCTTTCTGCTCTGGATCAACTGGCGGCTCGCGCTGTGGAGCCTCGTGCTGCTCCCCCCGATGGGGCTCGCCGTCGACTACTTCCGCCGCATGGCGCGGCGGACCTACCGGCAGATTCGCGAGCGCATCGCGCGCATCAATGGCTACCTCCAGGAGGCGATCTCGGGCATCGCCGTCATCGCCCTCTCGGACCGTGCGGCGCGGGCGTTCGAGGAGTTCCGCGAGCTCAACGCCGCCCACCGCGACGCCAACCAGCTGTCGAACCAGCTCGAAGCGGCGCTGTTCTCGACGGTGGAGGCCGTGAGCACCGTGTCGGTGGCGGTCATGCTCTGGCGCGGCGGCGTCCTGCACGCGCAGGGCGCGGTCGAGCTCGGCACCGTGATCGCGTTCATCCAGTACATTCAGCAGTTCTTCGTCCCGATCCGCGACTTCAGCGCCAAGTACGCGGTCATGCAATCGGCGATGACCGCCGGCGAACGCATTTTCGCGCTGCTCGACCTCGAGCCCGAGCCGGCACCGGCCGCGCCGCGTGTGCCGGCCACCCTGCGGGGCGAGATCGTCTTCGAGCACGTGTGGTTCGCCTACAAGGGAGAGGAGTGGGTGCTGCGGGACGTGTCCTTTCGGATCGCGCCGGGCGAGCGGACCGCGATCGTCGGCGCCACGGGCTCGGGGAAGACGACGCTCATCAAGCTCCTCGACCGACTCTACGACGTGCAACGGGGGCGGATCCTCGTCGACGGTGTGGACGTGCGCGAGTGGGAGCCCGGGGTCCTCCGGCGCCGCATCGGCGTCGTGCTGCAGGACGTGTTCCTGTTCAGCGGCCCGGTCGCGGCGAACATCAGCCTCGGGCGTCCCGACATCTCGCGCGCGGCGGTCGAGACGGCGGCGCGGCACGTGAATGCCGACGCGTTCATTCGCCGCATGGGGGGCTACGACGCGCCGGTGCGCGAGCGCGGCTCGAACCTGTCGGGGGGCCAGCGCCAGCTGCTCGCGTTCGCGCGAGCCCTGGCGCACGATCCGGCGATTCTCGTGCTCGACGAGGCGACGTCCAGCATCGACCCGGAGACGGAGTGGCTCATCCAGGATGCGCTCGAGAAGCTGCTCGAGCAGCGCACGTCGGTGGTCATCGCGCACCGCCTGTCGACCATCGAGCACGCCGACCGCATCCTCGTCCTGCACCGCGGCGTTCTCCGCGAGGAGGGCACGCACCGCGAGCTGCTCGCGCGCGACGGCGTCTACGCGCGGCTCTACCGCGTGCAGTACGCCGGGGCGACGGGGGCCGCCGCCGCGGCGGGTTCCGGGACGTGAGGGGCGTGCGCACGTGGCTGCTGGCGCTCGCGCTGCTGCTCGTCGCGGGGTGCGGCGGCCCGGCGTACCTGGCGCGGCTCGGCTGGTCGGAGGCGCGCATCCTCTGGCGGCGCGAGCCCATCGACGCGGTGCTCGCGCGCCCCGCGCTCGACCCCGAGCTGCGCCGGCGTCTCGCGCTCGTGCTCGCGGTGCGGGACTTCGCACGCGACGTCCTCGGCCTCCGCGTCGGCGAGAGCTACGCCACGTTCGCGGCCGTCGAGCGGGACGAGGCGACGGTGTGGGTGCTGGCGGCGGCGCGCCGGGACCGGCTCGAAGCGCACACCTGGTGGTATCCGGTCGCGGGTCGTGTCCCGTACAAGGGCTTCTTCGACGAGGGCGGTGCGCGGGCCGCGGCGCAGGTGCTGGCGGCGCGCGACCTCGACACCGACCTCCGCCGGGCGCTCGCCTTCAGCACGCTCGGGTGGTTTGCCGACCCGCTGCTGTCGACCACGGCGGCCGCGCCACCGGTCGAGCTTGCGGACACGGTGATCCACGAGCTGTTCCACGCCACGCTGTACGTGCCGGGGCCTCGCGCTTCAACGACTCGGCGGCGAACTTCGTCGGCCACCGGGGGGCGATCGCGTTTTTTTGCCGCACGGCGGGGGGTGACGGCGAGCGCTGCGGGACGGCCCGACGGGCGTGGCGGGACGAGCGCGCGCGCGCCGTGTTGCTGGGGCGGCTCGCGCGGCGGCTCGAGCGTCTCTACGCCCGACGGTTGCCGGTGGCCGTGCGCGAGCGGGCGCGGGACTGGCTCGCGCAACAGGCGGCGACGGCGCTCGTGCGCGGGGGGCTCGGCGCGCGCGCCATGGTGCTGCCCGCGAACAACGCGCGCCTTCTCGGCGAGCTCGTCTATCTGAGCGACCTCGACGCGTTCGACCGGCTGGCGCCGTCGGACGACGCGCTGCCGGCCGCGATCGCGCGGCTCGTCGCCACGGCGCGGACGGCGCGGGACCCGTTCGCGGCCGTGCGCGAGGCGGCGCCGCGTGGCCGTGCTACAGGGGGCCCATGATTCTCCCGCAGGCGTTTCGCCCCCACCCCTGGCACGGGATCGACCCCGGGCCACGCTACCCCGAGGTCGTCACGGCATACATCGAGATCGTGCCCACCGACGGCGTGAAGTACGAGATCGACAAGCGTTCCGGCTACCTGCGTGTCGACCGGCCGCAGCGGTTCTCGAGCGTGTGCCCGACGCTCTACGGGTTCGTGCCGCGGACGTTCTGCGGGGAGGCGGTCGCTGCCCACGCGATCGCGGGCGGGCCGCTCGTCACCCGCGGGGATGCCGATCCGCTCGACATCTGCGTGCTCACCGACCGCCACATCGCGCGCGGCGACATCCTCCTCGACGCGCGGCCGATCGGAGGGCTACGCATGGTCGAGCGCGGCGAAGCGGACGACAAGATCATCGCCGTCCTCCTCGGCGATCCGATGTACGGGGAGCTCGCCGACGTTGGCGCGCTTCCGCGCGCCGTGATCGACCGGCTGCGCCACTACTTCCTCACCTACAAGGCGATCCCGGGGGACGAAGCGCCGACGATCACGGTCGACCCGGTCTACGGGCCGGACGACGCGCGCGCCGTGCTGGCCGCCGCCCACCGGGACTACTGCACGCGCTTCGGGGAGGCGCCGTAGCGCCGGTCGGGCGCCGCGGCTAGAGTGGCGTCGATGTCGGGCGGAGCCGAGCCACCGCGCTTCGCGTGCGACGTGATGCTGGGGCGGCTCGCGCGCTGGCTGCGCATCCTCGGCTACGACGTCGCGTACGGTCCGCACCTGCGGCGCCTCGTCCTGCTGCGCTGCGCACGCCGCGAGGGGCGGCTCCTGCTCACGCGTGACACGCGGCTGCTGCGCGATCCGGAGCTGCCGCCGCACGTGTTCTTGCGCAGCGACCATTTTCGCGAGCAACTGCGCGAGGTGGCAGCCCGCGTCCCTCTGGGCACCGCGGCGTTGCTCACGCGCTGCCTCGACTGCAACCGCCCGCTCGAGGCGGCGCCGCGGGCGACGGCGCAGGATCGCGTGCCGCCCTACGTGCTCGAGACGCAGGCGCGCTTCCAGCGCTGCCCTGGGTGCGGCAAGCTCTACTGGTCGGCCACGCATCGGGCGCGGATGGAGCAGGAGTTGCTCGCGCTCGGGTTCGCACGGAGCGCCCCGGAGGGCCCCGGTGTCCGCTGAGGGTGGGTTCCCGGTCGCGTCCTGCCAGTCGTGCGGGCGGGAGGTGCTCACGCATCTCGCTTTGGACGGCGCCGGCCGCGAGTTGCGGCGGTGCGTGCACTGCGATGCCGATCTCGATCCCGACTCCGTGCGATGGGTGAGCCCGGCCGACCTGGACCCCCTCGGCTACGGCATCCGCGAAGAGTCCCCCGGGGGCGGCTGCGCTCGGCCCGACTGCGGCCGCGGTCGCTGCGGCTGAGGGCAGCGGGACGTCGCTGCGACGGGAAATCCGGCACCGTTGCAGGGGACTTGCAGCGCCGCCGTTTCCTTGGCAACGTCTGCCGCCGCGCCGGATGGCACTGGCCTTGCTCGGCCGACCGGAAGTCCAGAAGGAAGAGGAGTAGCGAGGAATGAAGGAGCGCGTTCGTGAGATTCTGAGCTGGTACGGGAGCGACAACCCCGGCACGCTCACCAACCTGGCCCGCCTGCTGAACCACGGCCGACTGGGCGGGACCGGCAAGCTCGTGATCCTGCCGGTCGACCAAGGCTTCGAGCACGGCCCCGCACGGTCCTTCGCCGCGAATCCGGCCGGATACGACCCGCGCTACCACTTCGAGCTCGGCATCGCCGCCGGCTGCAACGCCTATGCGGCCCCTCTCGGCTTCCTCGAGGCCGGCGCGGCGGAGTTCGCGGGTGAGATCCCCCTCATCCTCAAGCTCAACAACTCGGACTCGCTCTACGGCGGCACCGATCCGTGCCCCGCGATCACCGGCAGCGTCGACGAGGCGCTGCGGCTCGGCTGCGCGGCGATCGGCTTCACGATCTACCCGGCCTCGGCGCACCGCAACGAGATGTACCGCCAGATCCGCGACCTCACCGAGGAGGCGAAGCGCAAGGGCCTCGCGGTGGTGGTGTGGTCGTATCCCCGCGGGTCCGGCATCTCGAAGGAAGGCGAGACCGCGATCGACGTGGCCGCGTACGCCGCGCAGATCGCCTGTCAGCTCGGCGCGCACGTCGTGAAGGTGAAGCCGCCGACGGCGCACCTCGAGCAGGCGGCCGCCAAGAAGGTCTACGAGAAGCAGGCGATTGCGACCGGCACGCTGGCCGAGCGCGTGCGCCACGTCGTGCAGAGCGCCTTCAACGGTCGGCGCATCGTGATCTTCTCCGGTGGCGAGGCCAAGGGTAACGACGCCATCTACGAGGAGATTCGTGGCATCCGCGACGGTGGCGGTTTCGGGTCGATCATCGGGCGCAACTCGTTCCAGCGGCCGAAGAAGGACGCGCTCGACTTCCTCGCCACCGTCATGGGCATCTACGCCGGCACGGTGAAGTGATGGCGGACGGCGGCAACGGGCTGGAGGTGCTGTCGCGCGCGTTCCTCCGCGTCGCGGAGGATGCCGCCATCGAGGCGGCGCGCACGATGGGGCAGGGGAAGCGGAAGTACTCGGACCACGTCGCGGTCGAGGCCATGCGCAAAGCGATGGACGCGCTGGCGATGCGCGGTACCGTCGTGATCGGCGAAGGCGAGCGCGACGAGGCGCCGATGCTCTTCATCGGCGAGAAGGTCGGCCGGGGCGCGGCCGACGACCTCGAGGTCGACATCGCCGTCGACCCGCTCGAGGGGACGAACCTCTGCGCCACCGGATCGCCCGGGGCGATCGCGGTGCTCGCCGCGTCCAACAGGGGCGGGCTCTTGAACGCGCCCGACTGCTACATGGACAAGATCGTGGTGGGCCCCGCGGCCCGCGACGCGATCGACCTCGATGCGCCGGTCGAGACCAACCTCAAGGCGATCGCGAAGTGCCTCAACCGCGACGTCGAGGATCTCGTCGTCATCGTGCTCGAGCGCGAGCGGCACGAGAAGCTGATCGCCGACATCCGCGCCGCCGGCGCGCGCATCAAGCTCATCAGCGACGGCGACCTTTCGGCCGGGATCACGGCGGCCGTCCGCGGCACCAACGTGCACGCGGTCATGGGGATCGGCGGTGCGCCGGAAGGCGTGCTCGTCGCCGCGGCGCTGCGCTGTCTCGGTGGCGGGATGCGCGCGCGCCTCGTGCCCACGAAGCCGGGGCAGGAGGAGCGGTTCCGCAAGATGGGCATCACCGACATCACCCGCGTCTACACCGAGCGGGACCTGGCGCCCGGCTCGGACATCCTGTTCGTGGCCACGGGCGTGACCGACGGCGTGCTCATGCGCGGCGTCCGGTTCTTCGGCGGCGGGCTGCGCACCAGCTCCATCATCATGTCGCTGCGCGATCGCCACATCCGGTTCATCGACACGGTCCGGATCGACGAAGGCAGCGACGTCGTCGTCGAGTTCTGACGCAGCCGTGCGGTCCCGGGCGCCGTGGCACACTGTGCCATCACGGCGCACGGTGCGCGCGCGGCACGCGGCAGCAGCCCTGGGAAGGCGCAGGGAGGTGCGCGAGGCGTCGGGCACGGCGGCGCCGGAACCTCGCGAATCCGCGGGGCTTGCCGCGCCCGCGCGGCCGGGGGTCGCTGCGGGGCGCGGCCTGGCACCGGGGTTGCTCTTCGCCGTCGAGCAGCAGGAGGGGATTCGATGGACGTTACACTCGCAGTCGATACGGTGCAGGTCGTCGAGGTCGTCGGCTTGGTCCTGGCGGCAGGCTGGATGGCGCGGCGGCTGCTCTATGTCGAGGACGGTCGCTGGACCCCGGTGGCGGGCGTGCTGGCCTTCCTCGCGGGATTCGGGCTCTTTGGGCTCGGTGGCTGGGACGTGGGGCCGGTGATCGACGGACTCGCGATCGTCCCGCCGTTCGCCGGAGCGCTGGTCGTCACGGCGGCGTTCAAGCTCGTGGAATTCGGCGCGGCCGTTCCGCGCTGGTAGCGTCCTCGTCCGCCCGCGCGTCCTAGCGCGCGGGTCGCAGATAGTGCCAGCTCTCCCCGGGGGCGAGCGGCACGATCCGGCCGGCCGGTAGGCCCTCCGCGCGGCACGCATCGACGAAGGCGGCCACCGGGTCCGACGCGTGCCACCACAGCGGCGGCAGCCCGTGCGCCCCGTACGCCATGGGTACCACGTACGCCGGGCGCAGCAGCGCGGTCGCGCGCGCGGCCTCCGCCGCGTTCATCTCGCGCAGGAACCCGACCACCCGCCGGCCGCCGACCGGGAGCAGCGCCACGTCGAGGCGCGGCCAGGCGGTGGCGATGTCGACGAGGCCCGAGAAGTAGCGCGTGTCGCCGGCGAGGTAGGCGTGCAGGCCGTGCGCCGAGAGCACGTAGCCGTTCTCGTGGACGGCATGGGACGCGGGCACGGCGGTGATCTCGACGTCGTTCACCGTCGTGTGGTCCCAGTAGCCGAGCGACCGCACGTCGCGGAAGCCGAGCTCGGCGAGCGTCGCGGCGAGGTCGGGTGGTCCGATCGCGATCGCGACCGTCTTGGCGAGCTCGGCGAGCGCGCGCCGGTCGAAGTGCTCGGGATGCCGGTGCGTGACGAGGACGGCGGCGAGCGGCGGCAGGCCCTCGGGTACGATGCCGAGCGGCTCGGCTTGCCGGGTGAGGAAGCCCGAGTGGAACCATGGGTCGACGAGGAGGCGAGTCGCCCGCAGCTCGACGATGGCCGCGCCGTGCACGATGCGCGTGACGCTCAGATCGGCGTCCGACGGGTGGAAGCTCGACGCCCGCGGGCGCGGAATCGCCCCGCAGCCGGCGACCAGCAGCGCGACGCCGAGGAGGGTGGCGGTGATCGATCTCATGCGTGTCCCATCTGGCGCAGCGCCTCGTAGAGGACGATGCCGACCGCGTTGGCGAGGTTGAGGCTGCGCACGTGCGGGCTTCGCATCGGGATGCCGTAGAGCTCGGCCCCGAGGTCGCTCCGGACGGCGGCCGGCAGGCCGCGGCTCTCGCCGCCGAACACGAGCGTGTCGTCGTCCCGGTACGTGACCTGCGTGTAGCTGCGTGGGCTGTGCGCGGTGAAGCCGACGAGCCGTCCAGGACCGTGCGCGGCGCGGAACGCGGGCCAATTCGCGTGGCGCACGACCCGCACGTGCGGCCAGTAGTCGAGCCCGGCGCGGCGGAGGTGGCGATCGTCGATCACGAAACCCAGGGGGTCGACGAGGTGGAGGATGCTGTCGGTGGCGACGCAGAGGCGGCCGATCGAGCCGGTGTTCTGCGGGATTTCGGGTGCGACGAGAACGACGTGCACGGCACGGCCGCCTCAGCCGCTCTGGCCGTTCAGGGTGATGCGCCGGCCGCGGCCCACCGGCAGCTCGCAGGCGTCGCCCGGCCCCGGCTCCGCGAAGCGCATGAGCGCGTAGTAGGCCGGGCGCAGGAACCGCGCCTCGTGCGCGCCGTCCTTCACCCGGCAGTAGAGCACGTGGTCGGAGCCCGTGCGCAGCGACCCGGGATCGAGCGGCTCGCGCGTGCCGTCGTTCAGCGCGACCGCGAAGCCGAGCGCGGGATCGCCGTCGATGCCGGTGACCACCCACGGCGTGTCCTCGAGCGTGACCCAGGCGCGGTCCTCGCCGAGCACGAGGCGCGCGCGGCCGTCGGGCAGGACCTCGAGCGCGCGGCTGAACAGCGACGCGATCGCGCGGTTCGGGATCGGCTCGCCGTCGCAGTACCAGCGTCCGTCCTTCCCGAAGACGATCGATCCGGCGGCGATCGGTGAGAACCCGACGCGCGGCATCGCTCAGGCCGCCTCCCGGCTGTCGAGCAGGATCGTGACCGGCCCGTCGTTCACGAGGTGCACCGCCATGTGCGCCTGGAAGCGGCCGGTCGCCACCGGCACCGGGCCGGACCGCGCGACGTCGACGAAGCGCTCGAAGAGCGCGCGCGCCTGCTCGGCCGGCGCGGCGTCGGTGAAGGACGGCCGCCGGCCGCGCCGGCAGTCGCCGTACAACGTGAACTGCGAGACCAGGAGGAGCGCGCCGCCGACCTCCTCGACGGAGTGCGCGAAGCGCCCGGCGTCGTCCTGGAATATCCGCAGCCCGGTCACCTTGCGGCAGAGGTAGTCGGCGTCGGCGGGGGTGTCGGCGGCCGCCACGCCGACCAGCACGCAGAGCCCGCGGCCGATCGCGCCGACGACCTCGTCGTCCACGCTGACGCGGGCCTCGGCAACGCGCTGCACGACCGCTCGCACGCGGGGCGTTAAAGCACGATCGACAGACGCGGGCGAGTGGCGCCGCCGGCGGGCCTCCGCTACTATCGCGGCGCGCCAGGCATGATTCCCGACATCCTCCACATCGGGCCAATCCCGATTCACGTCTTCGGAATCATGCTCGCGCTCGCCTTCCTCGCGTCGGGTTGGGCCGCGGGGAGAGAGTTCGAGCGCCGCGGCCTCGACCGCGAGGTCGGCTCGTCGGCGGTCGTCTGGGCCGCCGTCGGCGGCATCCTCGGCGCGCGGCTCTGGGTCATCGTCGAGGAGTGGCACAGCTTCGTCGCCGATCCGCTCGGGTTGCTGCTCACGGGCGGCGGGTTCGTCTTCTACGGCGGCTTGCTCGGTGGCGCCCTCGCGATGGCGATCCTCTTCCGTCGCATCGGGGTGTCGTTCCTCGCCGGGGCGGATGCCTGCGCGCCGGCCGTCGCGCTCGGGCAGGCGATCGGACGCTGGGGCTGCCAGCTCTCCGGCGACGGCGACTGGGGAACCGAGACCACGCTGCCGTGGGGTATGCGGTATCCCTACGCGGTCGTCGGCTGGGACAAGCCGCCGGGTGTCTACGTGCACCCGACGCCGATCTACGAGTCGGCTCTCTACTTCGCGATCTTCGCGATGCTCTGGCGGCTGCGGCACCGGATTGCTCCGGATGGGACGATCTTCTGCTGGTACCTGGTGCTGTCGGGGACGGCCCGCTTCTTCGTCGAGTTCGTCCGGATCGAGCCCAAGGTCCTCTTCGGCTTCTCGCAGGCCCAGGTCACCAGCGTCGTGATCGTCGCCGTCGGGACGGCGATTCTCCTCGCGCAGCGCGCATGGCGGACCGCCGCGGCCTGACCGCGATCGTCGGCGTCGCCGCCCTCGGCCTTCTGGCCGCGGTCGCGTTCGTCGGCGTGCGGCAACGCTCGAACGATCTGGCCGCGGACTTCGTCCTGCCGGATCTGAAGGGCCAGGCGGTCCGTCTGTCCGCGCTGCGCGGCAAGGTCGTGCTGGTGAACGTGTGGACGACGTGGTGCCCGCCTTGTCGCGAGGAGATGCCGTCCATGGAGCGGCTCTTCCAGAAGATGGCGGGCCGAGACTTCCAGCTGCTCGCCGTGAGCGAGGACGAAGGCGAGCCCGCCACCGTCGAGGAGTTCGTTCGCACGATGCAGGTGTCCTTCCCCGTGCTGCTCGACCCGGAGCACCAGGTGGGCGACCGTTACGGGGTGTGGGGCTACCCCGAGACCTTCATCGTCGACCGCGCGGGGCGACTGGCGGAGCGGGTGATCGGGCCCCGGACGTGGGACGCGCCGGCGACGGTGGCGCAGATCGAGCGCCTGCTCGAGACGAGCGCGGTTGCCGGGGAACCGCGGGAGGAATAGGAATGACCGAGCGGCGGTTTTTCACTTGCCGCGGCGGCCCCTATAGTGGAAGCACTGTGCGGCACGCGGGCACGAGGAGTCGATGAGCGGCAGACGGCGAACGGGCTGGGTGACGGTGGCGGCGGTGGCGCTCGCCCTGGCGGTGCTCTTGTCGGGCGGCCGCTGGGTGGGCGGGGTCGGGGCCTCGGCGAAGGAGAACTACGAGGAGCTCGAGGTCTTCACCAACATCATGACCATCGTCCAGAAGAACTACGTGGAGGAGGTCCCCACGAAGAAGCTGGTCGAGGGAGCGATCCAGGGCATGCTGGTGGCGCTCGACCCCCACAGCGCGTACCTCACCCCCGAGCTGTACAAAGAGCTCCAGGTCGACACCAAAGGCACCTTCGGTGGGCTCGGCATCGAGATCACCAACCGCAACGGCCTGCTCACGGTCGTCTCCCCGATCGAGGACACGCCGGCCTACCGCGCCGGCATCAAGACCGGCGATCAGATCATCAAGATCGACGGCGAGCTCACCAAGGACATGCCGCTCTCCGAGGCGGTCAAGAAGATGCGCGGGGCGCCCAACACGAGGGTCACCCTGACGATCCGCCGCGAGACGCGTGCCGATCTCTTCGACGTCGGCTTGAATCGCGAGGTCATCAAGATCCAGAGCGTCAAGTCGAAGATGCTCGAGAAGAACTACGGGTACGTTCGCATCACGCAGTTCCAGGAGCGTACCGACGACGACGTCGAGAAGTCGCTGCGGACGCTCGACAAGGACGCCGGCGGCCTGAAGGGCCTCGTCCTCGACCTCCGGAACGATCCGGGCGGCCTGCTCACGCAGGCGGTGCACGTGTGCGACCTCTTCCTCGACTCGGGGCTCATCGTCTACACGGATGGCCGCCTCGAGAACCAGAAGCAGCGCTACTACGCGCACAAAGCGGGGACCTTCGGCGACGTGCCGATGGTCGTGCTCGTCAACGGCGGCAGCGCCAGCGCCTCGGAGATCGTGGCGGGTGCGCTGCAGGACCAGAAGCGCGCGATCGTGCTCGGCACCACCACCTTCGGGAAGGGCTCGGTGCAGACGATCCTGCCGCTCGACGACAACTCGGCGCTGCGGCTCACCACGGCGCGCTACTACACGCCGAGCGGCCGCTCCATCCAGGCAACCGGCATCGTGCCCGACATCGTGATGGACCAGACGGGCGCGCTCGCCAAGGCCGACAAGCCAGGCGGGCTCAACGTGCGCGAGGCCGACCTTCCGCGCCACCTGGAGCAGCCCCACGCCGCCGTCAAAGAGTCGGGCAAGCCGTCGGAGCACAAGGTGGAGGCGGCGGCCAAGGGCGCGGCCGACGAGGACGCCGAGGCCAAGCCGGCCATCGACGAGAAAGACCTGAAAGAGGGCGAGCCGGGGAAAGACCCGCAGCTCGACCGCGCCGTCGAGCTCCTCAAGAGCTGGCACGTCTTCAAGCCCACGGTCGCCCGCTCCGACGGGTGATGCGCGGGCCCGCGGCCGCCGCACCCCGTATCCTCACGGTCTCGGAGTTGGCGCGCCGCCTGCGCGGCGTGCTCGAGCGCGAGTTCCCGCGCGCGCTGTGGGTGGCCGGCGAGCTGTCGAACTGGAAGCGCCACACCTCCGGGCACTGCTACTTCACCCTCAAGGACGAGGAGAGCCAGCTCCGCTGCGCGATGTTCCAGCGCGCGGCGCGCACCCTGATCTTCGACCCGCACGATGGCATGGACGTCGTCGCGGCGGCACGCGTCGATCTCTATCCCGTCCGTGGCGACCTGCAGCTCATCGTCGAGGCGATGGAGCCGCGCGGGCTGGGCGCGCTGCGGCTCGCGTTCGAGCAGCTCAAGGCGAAGCTCCAGGCCGAGGGGCTCTTCGCCGCGGAGCGCAAGCGGCCGCTGCCGCGCTTCCCGCAGACGATCGGGATCGTGACCGCCCTCACCGGCGCCGCGGTGCACGACCTGCGCACGACGTTGCGCCGCCGCTGGCCGCAGGCGCGCGTGCTCGTCCGCCCCGTGCGTGTGCAGGGAGAGGGTGCGGCGGCCGAGATCGCGGCGGCGGTGGCGGACTTCGCCCGCGTCCCCGAGGTCGACGTCCTGATCGTCGGTCGCGGCGGCGGGTCGCTCGAGGACCTGTGGGCGTTCAACGAGGAGGTCGTCGCGCGCGCGATCGCGGCGGCGCCGGTACCGGTGATCTCGGCGGTCGGCCACGAGGTCGACTTCACGATCGCCGATTTCGTCGCCGATGCGCGCGCCTCCACGCCCACCGGCGCCGCGGTGATGGCGACGCCGGACCGCATCGAGCTGGTCGAGCAGGTCACGCGCACCGCGCAGCGACTCGTCACCGCGCTGCGCCAGCGGGTGCGGCTGGCGGGCGAGTCCCTGACGCGGCTCGAGCGGGCGCTCGGCGATCCCAGGCGGCGGGTGCAGGACGTCGGCCGGCGCGTGGACGAGCTCGCGGTCCGCAGCCGGCGGGCGCTCGTGCGGCGGATCGCGTGGGATCGCCGCGAGCTGGGGCAGCTCGCGCAGCGGCTCGAGCGCGGCGGCCCCGCGGCGCGCGTTGCCCGCGTGCGTGCCGACGTGACACGGCTCCGCGAGCGGCTGGAGGTGGCGGTCGTCCGCCGGCTCGAGCAGTCCCGTGCGGCGGCGGCGACTCGGGGCGCGACCTTGCAGGCGCTCTCACCGCTCGCCTGCCTCGATCGCGGCTACGCGATCGTGCGCCGGGGGGGAGCCGACGGCCCGGTGGTTCGCGACGCGGCGGTGCTGGCCCCAGGGGATGCGGTCGCGCTACGCTTCGCGCGCGGTGAGGCGCGGGCGCGCGTCGAGTCGACGACGATGAAGGACAAAGGATGACGGAGACCAAGGACGAGCCCCGATTCGAGGACGCGCTGGCGGAGCTGGAGGGCGTCGTGCGGCGGCTCGAGCAGGGCGAGCTGCCATTGGAAGAGTCGCTCGCCGCCTTCGAGCGCGGCATGGCGCTGGTGCAGTTGCTCGGCGAGCGGCTGGCCGACGTCGAGCAGCGGGTCGAGGTACTTCTCAAGAGCGAGGCCGGCCGCCTGTCGACCAAGCCCCTGGCCGAGGAGGACGACGCCTGATGGACCTCGATCGGTACCTGACCGCGCGGACCCGCTTCGTCGAGCGCGCGCTCGCGCGCGTCCTGCCCCCGGGGCGCGAGCGGCTGCGGCAGGCGATGCGCTACAGCCTGTTCGCCGGCGGCAAGCGCATCCGGCCCATCCTGGCGCTGGCGGCGGGCGAGGTGGCCGGGGTGGCGCCGAAAGTGGTCCTGCCCTTCGCGTGTGCGCTCGAGATGGTGCACACGTACTCGCTGGTCCACGACGACCTGCCCGCGATGGACGACGACGACGTCCGGCGCGGCCGCCCGACGAGCCACAAGGTCTACGGCGAGGGGCTCGCGATCCTCGTCGGCGACGCGCTGCTCACCGAGGCGTTCCGCGTGATGGCGCAGGCGCGCGGGGTTCCGCCGGAGCGCGTGGTCGCCGCCATCCACGAGGTCGGCCGGGCGGCGGGGGAGGCGGGCATGGTGGGCGGGCAGGCGCTCGACCTCGCGGCCGAGGGCGCACGGGCGACGCTCGCGCGGGTGCGCGCGATCCACCGCCGCAAGACCGGGGCGCTGCTGGTGGCGTCGGTGCGGGTCGGCGGGCTGGTTGCCGGGGCGTCCCCGGCGCTGCTGCGCCGGCTCGACGGCATACGGCGAGCACCTGGGGCTCGCCTTCGAGATCGCCGACGACGTGCTCGACGCCGTCGAGGAGGCGGACGCCGACGGGCGCACGGATCGCGAGCTGGGCAAGGTGACGTATCCCGCGGCGCTCGGCATGGATGGTGCGATCGCCGCCGCGGCCCGCGAGCGGCTGGCGGCGCTGCGTGCCGTCGGGCCGCTCGGGGCCGTGGCCGAGCCGCTGCGGGCACTGGCCGACTACGTCGTCGCGCGCGCCGAGGCGGTGCGGGCGGACGCACCGGCGGCCTAGGACCGCGCTCCGGCGGTGCGCATGCGGAGTGCCGGGCCGCGTGCGCCCTCCGTGCGCGCCGGGTGCACACCGGGCGGCCCGCTGTGCCGCGCCGGCCACAGGCCGGGGCAAAACGCCACGCGCTCGCGGCGGTACGGCGGTTGCTCTTGCTCCTCCCCAGGAGGTTTCACCATGGAGCTGCGAGTGAACCGGATGATCGCCTTCACCATCGTTTTCACGTTCCTCACCGTGATGATCATGCGTGAGACCGCCAACGGCCTGCGCCAGATGGCGCGCGAGGCTGGCCTGCCGACGCCCGTCGTCGTCGCGCAGAACTGACGAGCCGTCGCGCCGCTGGACGGCCGGCCGGTCCGACGCTACCAGGGGGGCGATGGCCGCCCGCGGTGTTCGTCTCGACCGGCTGCTCGTCGATCGCGGTCTCGCGCCGAGCCGCGAGCGGGCGCAGCGGCTGATCATGGCGGGCGACGTCCTGGTGGCCGACCGCCCGGTGACGAAGTCCGGCACGGTGGTCGCCCCCGACGCGACCATCCGCCTGCGCGAGGCGCCGTCGCCCTGGGTGAGCCGCGGCGGCGAGAAGCTCGCGGGCGCGCTCGAGGCGTTCGCGCTCGACGTCACGGGGTGCGTGGCGCTCGACGTCGGCGCGTCGACCGGAGGGTTCACCGACGTGCTGCTGCGCCACGGGGCGCGCCGCGTGATCGCCGCCGACGTGGGCTACGGGCAGCTCGCCTGGGCGCTGCGCCAGGATCCGCGCGTGGCCGTGCTCGACCGTGTGAATGCCCGCGGGCTCACGCCGGAGATGCTCCCCGAGCCGCCCAACGTCGTCACCATCGACGTCTCGTTCATCTCGCTCGCGCTGGTGCTGCCGGCGGTCGCGCGCGTCGCGGCGCCGGGGGCGGACGTGATCGCGCTCGTCAAGCCGCAGTTCGAGGTCGGGCGTGAGGCGGTCGGGAAGGGCGGCGTGGTCCGCGACGACGCCGCGCGGGCCGCCGCGGTGCGCAAGGTGTGTGCGGCGGCGGAGGCGGCGGGATTCGTGGTGCGCGGCGAAGCCGAATCGGTGCTGCCGGGGCCGAAGGGGAACCGCGAGGTGTTCCTCTGGCTCGTCGCGGGATGACCCTCGGGACGGCGCGCCGCTACACGAGCCCGAACGCCCGGTCCTGCTCCTCGGGGTCGGCGTCCTCGAACTGGAGGATGCCGAGCGCCTCGAAGGCGGCCCGCACGCGGGGGCTGAGCAGGCCGAGGCGTTTCAGGTTCGGTACGACGCGCGCGAACAGCATCTGCCGAAACAACATCGCGGGTTCGGAGGCGAGCACGCGGTCCTTCACCTCGTCGCGGTCCCAGCCCATCGCGGTGGCGATCTGGTCGCCGACGAGCCGGTTGCGCATGAGCTCGCAGGCGTAGATCACGAAGTCCTCGCGGTCGCGCAGCTCGCGCGCGGGCATGTCGGTGTAGAAATCCGTGAGCGACAGCACGCCGAAGGCGACGTGGCGCGACTCGTCCTTCATCACGTAGCGGATGAGCTCCTTGAGCAGCGGCTCCGTGGTGAGCTGGAAGAGGTTGCCGAACGCGGCCATGGCGAGGCCCTCGATGATGATCTGCATGCCGAGGTACTTGAAGTCCCAGCGGCTGTCGGTGATCGTCGCGTCGAGGAGCTCTTTCAGGCTCTCGTTGACCGGCCACTGCCACTCGAGCTTCTCGGTGAGATAGCGGCTGAAGACCTCGACGTGCCGAGCCTCGTCCATCGTCTGCGAGCCGGCATAGAACTTGGCGTCCATCCAGGGGACCGCGCCGACGAGCTGTGAGGCGACGATCAGCGCGCCCTGCTCGCCGTGGAGGAACTGCGAGAGCTGGAGGGCGACCTGCCCGTGGCGCAGGTGGTCCTTCTCCTTCGGCGTGAGCCGTTCGTAGGGCGGATAGCCGATGAGCGGGTTCACCGCGTCGGGGAGGATGCCGCGCTCGGGGTCGACCGGCGTGGTCCAGGCGAGTTGGGTGGTGCCGTTCCACTGATCCCGCTTGGCCTTCTCGTAGAGGTCGCGCAGGCCCTCCTTCACCGAGCCGTAGCGCCAGGCGTAGGTCGAGTCGAAGGAGGTGAGGATGGTCTCGAGCTCCGCATCCAGGTGCTCGAGCTGGTTGATGGTGGTGTTGCGCTCCATTGCAACAGTGTAGCTGCGAAGGGGACGCTGAAGGAAGCCCCGGCCCGCCGGTCGCGACGGGCCGGGGGGTCTGCTACGCGGGACGCCAGAGGAGGGGGTACATGGCAGCGACACATCCGGTTCGCTTCGGCATCCAGACGGGCCAGCAGAGCGTCACCTGGGCGGAGATGCTCGAGCTGTGGCAGAAGGCCGACGCCTGGGGCTACGATTCCCTCTGGAACTTCGACCACTTCTACCCGATCTTCGTCGACCCCGAGGGGCCGTGCCTGGAGGGGTGGACGACCCTCGCGGCCCTGGCGCACGCCACCCGGCGCGCCCGCATCGGCTCGCTCGTCAACGGCAACACCTACCGCAACCCGTGCGTGCTCGCGAAGATGGCGACGACGCTCGACCACGTCGCCGGCGGTCGCCTGAACCTCGGGCTCGGCGCCGGCTGGTTCGAGCTCGAGCACCGCGCGTTCGGCGTCGACTTCAAGACCGTGCGCGGCCGGCTGGAGGCGCTCGACGAGGCCTGCCGCATCGTGCGCGGCATGCTCGCCGGCGACCGCGTGACGCTCGAGGGGAAGCACTACCGGGTGCAGGACGCGATCTGCCAGCCGCGGCCGGTGCAGCGCCCGCACCCGCCGCTGATGCTCGGCGGTACGGGCGAGAAGGTCCTGCTCCGGCTGGTCGCCCGCCACGCCGACATGTGGAACGCGTCGGCCGGCGCCGAGCGCATGGCGCACCTGATCGACGTGATCCGCCGCCACGGCGACGCCGAGCGGCGCGACGCCGACGCGATCGAGAAGACGGTGCTGATCCCGCTCTGCTACCGCGCCACCCCAGAGCGCGAGCAGTTCGTGTGCAACCTGGTCGCGGGCATGCGCCAGTGCAGCCCGGAGGAGGCGCGCCGGCAGATCATGATCGGGCAGAAGGCGGAGTGCCTGGAGACGGTCGAGCGCTACGTGCGCGCCGGGGTCACGCACTTCATCTTCATGCTGTTCCAGCCGGTGCCGGTGGACGAGGTGCAGGCGTTCGCGGAGGAGGTCATCCCCGCGGTGCGGCGACCGTAGGGGCGCGGCGCGGGCGGCGGTCGGGACCGACGTCGGCCGGGCGGCGGTTCCAGAAGAAGTTGAAGCCCTCGTTGGTGGTGAACCCGGGGTCGAACGTGGTCGCGTCGCCACCGGCGGCCCGGTGCGCCTGCCAGCGTTCCCACGCGATGGTGGTCGGGCACTCGTAGCAGATGCGCTGGCGGTCCTCGGGGGTGGCCGCGGAGCGGTCGCGATAGAGGCGGCGTGCGGCCTGGAAGCGGGGGCCGTTCCACACCTCGCGGAACGTCCGTGCGCCGGGCGCGCCCAGGGTGACCGCGAGCTGGCCCATGTCGTCCTCGCGGTAGAAGGTGCCGCAGCAGGGGGAGACGCCGCCGTCGTTGTTCACGACCGCTTCGGCCCAGAGGAAGAGGCAGGGGAACGGGAGCGGCGAGCTCGGGATCTGCCACGGGCCGGAGGGGTCCCACTCCGCGCCGACCACCCAGCCCTTGCTGGCGGCGAAGTCCATGTCGAGGTCGCGCGCCATCGCCTGCGCGCGCTCGACGTCGCCGAGGTTGTGCGGGAAGGCGTGGAAGCACCAGACCATGCGCGGCGTGCGCGAGCCGAGGCGCCGCTTGGCGTCGCGGAGCAGCCGGCAGTTCTCGAGAACGAGGTCGATCTTGCCGCCGATGCGGTACTGCTCGTAGGTCTCCTGCCGCGCGCCGTCGAGCGAGACGCCGAGCAGGTCCAGCCCCGACGCGACCAACGCCTCCGCGCCCGCGGCGTCGAGCGGCACGCTGAGATTGGTGCTGGCGTCGGTGGAGATGCCGTAGCGGTGCGCGGCCGCGATCATGGGGACGATCTGCTTGGCGAGCAGCGGCTCGCCCCAGTTGCAGAACTCGATCTGCAGGAGGTAGGGGCCGACCTCGGCGAGCAGGCGCTCGTAGGCGTCGAACGCAAGCGGCGTGCGCGCGCGCCCGACCTGGCCGTCGCCGGTGAAGCAGGCGGGGCAGCGCAGGTTGCAGACGTTGGTGGGCTCGACGACGAGGCGGATCGGGTAGCTCGCGAGCCGGGTGCGCAGCCGCCCGTGCTCGATCCGCGAGAGGTAGCAGTTGAGCACCCGCCGGGGCGTCATGTGGACGCCCTCGTAACGCGGCAGTTTCAGGAAGAAGCGGGCGCCGCCCACGAGACGGCGCGGGAACGCGGTGCCCCGGCGAAGCAGGGCGCGCAGCGAACGGAGGGATGGTGCGGCGGTCATGGGCGGGCGCTCCCCCGGGGCCTAACGTGCCCGGCCGACCGCGGTCAAGGCGCAACGGCTGTGGATCAGTCGAGGGCCTGCGGGTCCGAGCGCATGACCAGCCCTTCGTAGACCTCGAGGTCGGCGGTGTCGTCCTGTTCGACCTGGGCGAGGACGGCCACGGCCTCGGGCTCCTCGGGGTCCCAGTGGGCGATCATGTCGAGGAGGCGCTTGCGCTTGGCCTGGGCCTCGTGGTGGGCGGCGACGACCCGCTCCCACTGGTTCTTCCCGCGCAGCGCGCGCGGCGCCAGGGGCGGCACCTCGCCGCCGAGGGCGAGGAGGCGGTCGCGGATCGCCGCGGCGTGGCGCTCCTCGGTGGCCGCCAGCCGCTCGAGGGTCTCGGTCACCTGCGGGTACTTGGCGTGCGCCATCTGCAGGCGCAGGTGCGCCGCGTGCTCCGCCTCCGCCCGCCAGGCGTCGGTCAGGTCCGCGACCAGCTCCCGCCGCCCGTCCTTCAACCCGAACAGCCGCGCCACGATGCCCATGTCAGGGGGCGCTCTTATCGGGCAGGGGCGGGGGGGTCAAGCTGACGGGGCGGGGCTGGGTTGTGCAGCTCCGGCCGGCGCCGGCGTGGAAGTGCGCGTGTGCGGCGCATTGCGTTCATTCTCGGCCAAGCTAGGTGCAATGGGTCTATGTCGGGCACATTAGAATGGTGTTGACAACGCGGCGGCCGCCAGCCTAACGGCTCGATCTGGTACCAACTCGCAGTCCCAACTCGGGGGAGACATGGGCCGTAAGATCCGGAGGATTGCATGCTCTGGCACGTGATCCTGGGCCTCCTGCGCGACGATACGCCCCGTCACGGCTACGAGCTCGCGCGCGAGTATCGCGTGCGCTCGGGTGTCGACGTCGCGAGTGGGAATTTCTACCGGGAGCTGGCGCGGCTCGTCGAGCGCGGGTTCATCAAGGCGACGGAGAACCCGCCGGATGTGGACGAGCGCCGTATCCCGTACCTGATCACGGTCCGCGGCCGGCAGGTGTTCGACCGCTGGCTGACGAGCCCGGCGAAACAAGACGCCGACCTCACCGCGTGGCTGCTCTTCGTGGATCGCCTGCCCGGCGACGTCCGCGAGAAGCTGCTCGAGCGGCGGATCGACGACCTCTGGATTCGCGGCAAGGCGCTCTCGCGCGATCTCGACGAGGCCACGGAGATGGCCGAGATGGACGAGGACAGCGCGTACTACAACCTGCGCCCCGCGCTCATCTCGCGGCGCATCAAGCTCAACACCGTCGAGCTCGAGTTCGTCAAGCAGTTCCGTGAGGACTTCAACGTCTGGCGTGCGCAGCGTGAGATACGGCGGATGCAGCGCGAGCGGCAGGCCGGTGCTGCCGAGATCGAAGCGACGGTGCCCATCGGAGAGTCGGGGGCAATGGAGAGCGCGCACGGATACGAGCACGCGGCGCGCGCCGGTGCGCCTCCGGTCGTTCCTGATGTGTCGTCGGGGGCGGGCGAGATCGCGCATGAGCGACCTGGTCGGGGGCGAACGCTTCGCAGCAGAGGGACGCGGAAATGACCGGACCGGTGATCCAATTGTGCGGGGTGACGAAAACCTACGGTCGTGGGCACACGGCGACGAAGGCGCTGGATCACTTGAGTCTCGACGTGATGCCTGGGGAGTTCATGTCGCTCATGGGGCCGAGCGGCTCCGGGAAGTCGACGCTCTTGAATCTGATGGCGGGGCTCGATGTTCCCGACGAGGGTAGCGTGACGGTCCTCGGGCGCGAGTTGCGTGGGATGCAGGATCATCAGCTCGCGGACATGAGGCTCCGGACGATTGGCTTCGTGTTCCAGTCATTCAATCTGATCCCGGCGCTTACGGTCGAGGAGAATGTGGCGTGGCCATTGGAGTTCAGCGGATTCGCGCGCGGTGAGGTCCGTCGGCGGGTCCATGAGGCGCTGGAGTGGGTCGGCGTCGGTGGTGCCGAGCGACGACACCCGGCAGAGTTGTCGGGCGGCGAACAGCAACGCGTCGCCATCGCGCGGGCGATCGCGACGAAGCCGCACATCCTGCTTGCCGACGAGCCGACGGGGAATCTCGATTCGGCGACGGGGCAGAAGATACTCGACCTTCTTCGGCGACTGAACCGGGTCCAGGGCGTTACGGTGGCGATCGTGACGCACAGCGTGTTTGCGGCGACATACGGCGACCGGACGGTCGAGTTGCGGGACGGGAAGATCGTGCGCGACGTGCCGCAGCCCGATCACCCGGCGCCGGGTCTGCGCGCCGTGGAATAGCGACGTGCACGCCGCCCTGTCCTTCAAGCTGGCGTACCGGCACGTTCGCCATAGCTGGAGCCGCCTGGCGTTGAGTGTGCTGGCGATCGCGCTAGGCGTGGCGTTGGTGGTGGCGATCCGGCTGATGAACGCGGCGGTGTTGCAGGCGTTCCTGGATACGATCGACGGCGTGGCGGGGCGGGCGCAGCTCACGGTGAGCGCGGGGGAGGGACTGACGTTCGGGGAGGAGATCGTGCCCCGGGTGGCGGCCGTCCCGGGGGTGAAAGTGGCGGTCCCGCTGGTGCGGGCGGTGGCGTTTCCAGACGATGGGAGCGGGGAGCTGCTGACCGTGCACGGGGTGGATTTCACGAAAGAGGCGGACGTACGGGTCTACCACCGAGGCGGGACGGAAGAAGTCGTCGCGGACTTGGTCGAGTTCCTGGCGCAGCCGAAATCGGTAATCGTGGGGAAGGCATTCGCGGAACGGCGGGGGTTGGGTGTGGGCAGTGCGCTCGACCTGGTGACACCGCGGGGGGTGCAGCGGTTCGTGGTACGGGGGCTGGTGGAGCCGGAGGGGTTGGCGCAGACCCTGGGCGGGCGGATCGTCGTCATGGACCTCCCCGCGGCGGAGCGGGCGTTCACGGCGGACGGGCAGGTGAATCAGGTGGACGTAGTCGTGGCGGAGGGCGCAGCCGTGGCGGCGGTGCAGGAGGCAGTCGCGTCGGTGCTCCCGCCGGGTGTCAAGGTGGCGGAGCCGGCGCTGCGGAAGGATATGACACGTCGGACCATCGGTGGATTTCAAGGGATGTTGACGGCATTCGCATTCCTTGCCGTCGTCGCCGGTCTTGTCGTGTGTTACAGCCGGCTTGCGGCGATCTTCGATGCGCGCCTTTGGGAGGCCGGGCTCTTGCGCGCAGTTGGCCTTCGCCAGCGCGTAGTGTTCGGCGAGATGTTGAAAGAGAGCCTCGTTCTTGGCGGAGTCGGTACCGCCGTTGGTATCCCTTTGGGATTCGCGATCGGGAGAATCGGGTTGCGGTTCGTTGCCGCAGCGACTGCGATCAATTTCCGAGTCGCGGTTCCGGAGGCTTCGCGCTTGGGCGATGGTGCAGCTCTTGCCCTCGGGGTCGCGACGGGGATCACGGCGGCTGTTGTCGCATCGGTGGTTCCGGCACTCCGCCTGGCTCGAACCCCCCCGATCGAAGCGCTTGGCCTTCGCGGGCGGGATAGCTCGACCGTGATCGCCTCAACTGCACGGTGGGCTTTTGGCGCCGCGCTGGCGCTTTCCGTGTGCGGGCTAGTGGCAGCGCAGTTCGCGTATGAGGCCGCGCTCCTGGGTGAGATCACGACGGTCGTGCTTGCGTTGCTGGCGTGTGTGCATGCGCGACCGATCGTTCAGGTCGGAAGCGTATTGCTCGCTCCAACTTGGGAACGGGTGTTCGGGCCCAAGGGGCGCGCAGCAGCGCGCGGTATTCGACAACAGGCGGGACGCGTGGGGCTCACGGTGGCGACCATCGCTGTAGGCGTTGGTGCTATCGTCATGTTTGGTGTTCTTGGTGCCAGCTTCGAGCACACCCTCGTAAAAGTTCTGACGGCCCGTATGCGTGCCGACCTCGTGATCACGTCAGCGCTTCGCAGCGGGGGATATCTTG
The DNA here is from genome assembly GCA_046327955.1 of Binatia bacterium. Classification (GTDB taxonomy): domain Bacteria; phylum Desulfobacterota; class Binatia; order DP-6; family DP-6; genus JAXLXP01. The sequence continues at coordinate 556,738 of JAXLXP010000004.1, forward strand.
GTGCCCCCTTCGACGATGGGCTGATTGCTGACCTTCGGGGGACTCCCGGTGTCGCGGCGATCGTGGGTGAGCAGCAGCGTGACATCGAGTATGCAAACGATGTGATCCTCGTCAACGCATACGATCCTCAATGTTTCGTGGATGTTCGCGTCTGCGACTGGATTCTCGCGTCCGGTGGGCGGAAGGACGCCCTTCCCCTAGTGGCTGCCGGTGACGCGGTGCTCGTGACGAGTTCGTTTGCCAAGGCTCACGGGACGGCGAGCGGTGACGTGGTGGAGATTGACACGCCTGCAGGGCGACATCGCTTCCCGGTAGCGGGTGTCACCAACGGCCAGCCGCCCAGCGCCGTCCTGATGAGCCGCGACGTCTACCGAAGGCTGTGGAACGATTCGCAGGTCTCAGGGATTCATGTTGCCGTCACCCCCAATGTATCAAGCACGGTCGTTGCAGATGAGATACGGAGAAGGGCTGGGCCTCAACATCGCATTCTCGTTCGCTCATCCTCCGAACTCATCCAGTTCTTTGCCGATCAGGCCCGCCAGGCGTTCAGCCTCCTGTACTTGATGGACGCGGTGACGCTAGTGCTCGTGATGGTTGCGATCGGAGACGCGCTCGCTACGGGTGTCATCGAGCGCACCCGTGAGTTCGCGACGCTGCGGGCGGTGGGCCTTTCGGGCCAGGACCTATTCCACGTCATACTGCTCGAAGGCGCGACCGTTGGGCTTCTCGGCTTGGTGCTGGCGAGCGTCGTTGGTATCACGCTGGGACTGTTCTGGGTTCACGTTCAGTTTCCGGCCCTCGCTGGTTGGTCACTCGACTTCCATCTCCCCGTTGGCTTCGTCCTGATGGCAACGTTCGGAACCCTCGTTCTTTGCGTTGTCGGGGCCTTGGCGCCGGCGCGCCGGGTGGCTCGCATGGTGATCACAACCGGGCTTCGTGGGGAGTGAAGTCCTGCCGCTGGCCACCCGCATCCTTGCAAGCCTATCCCGGGAGTATTCTTCGCGTGTGGCTGATGAGCTTCAGCTGCTGCCGGCCGGCTGCTAGCCCTAGCAAGTCCTCGGGGGGGACGAGAATTCACGCCGCGTCATACTGGCGGCCTGGCGGCGGACCACCCACACCCGCCCGGTTCCCTTCCCCCGCCCGTTCCGCTACAAAATCCCCCCAATGGCACGCATCACGGTCGAAGACTGCCTGGATCGGGTCCCCAACCGCTTCGAGCTGGTCCTGCTCGCGGCCAAGCGGGCGAAGCAGCTGTTGAAGGGGGCGCGCCCCCTCGTCGAGTCGGACAACAAGGAGATCGTGACCGCGCTGCGCGAGGTCGCCGACGACAGGGTCCGGCTCACGTACGGCGAGTGACCGCCCGGAAGGGCTAGGATGGCGAAGCCGAAGGACCTCTACGCCATCCTCGGGGTCGGGAAGACCGCGACCGCGGACGAGATCCGCAAGGCGTACCGCAAGCTCGCTCGCCAGCTCCACCCGGACGTCAACCCGGGCAACAAGCAGGCCGAGGAGAAGTTCAAGGACGTCTCGCTCGCGTACGACGTCCTCACCGACACCGAGAAGCGGCGGCTCTACGACGAGTTCGGGCACGACGGCCTCCAGGCCGGCTTCGACCCGGCCCGGGCGCGCGCCTACCGGCAGTGGGCCGGCAGCGGCCGCGGCTTCGCCATGGGCGGCGGTCCGGGCGAGGGCTTCGACTTCTCCGGCTTCGAGAATGTCCGCCGCGGCGGCGGCCGTCGTGGCGCGGAGGGCGGCGGGTTTGCCGACATCCTGAGCGACCTCTTCGGCGGCGGCATGGGCGGCGGCGCCCGCGAGACGCAGGCCCCGCCCCGCGCCGGCCAGGACATCGAGTCGCCGCTCGAGGTCGACTTCCTGGACGCGCTGCGCGGCACGCAGATGCACGTCACCGTGCGCCGCCCGGGTCCCTGCGCCGCCTGCGGCGGCAGCGGCCGCCAGGGCCGCCGCGGCTGCCCGGCTTGCAGCGGTGGCGGCACCGTCGAGCAGCGCGAGCGCCTGTCCGTCAAGATTCCCGCCGGCGTCGGCGACGGCGCGCGCGTGCGCGTCGCCGGCAAGGGCGGCTTCGGGGGGCCCGGGCGGCCCGGCGGCGATCTCTACTTCGTGATCAAGGTCCGGCCGCACCCGGCGCTCACCCGCGACGGGAAGGATCTCACCCTCGAGGTGCCGGTCACTGTCCCCGAGGCCATGCGCGGCGGGACGATCACCGTGCCGACGCCGGCCGGCCGCGTGCAGCTCAAGCTCCCGAAGGGCAGCCAGAGCGGGCAGCGCCTGCGCCTCAAGGGCCGCGGCGTTCCCGACCCGAAGGGCGGCCAGCCGGGCGATCTCTACGTCCGCCTCATGGTGCAGGTGCCGCCGCCCGGTGGCGACGAGAAGCTCCGCGACGCCGTGGACGCGCTCGAGCAGGCGTACAGCGGCGACCCGCGGGCGAACCTGAGCTTCTAGTGGCCCGCAAGAAGGAGCGTGCGCGCGCCCCCCGCGCCGGCGCCGGCAAGCCGGTGGCCGCCGAGCCGATCGAGATCGTGCCCGAGGTCGCGGCGCCGGACGTCGCGGCGCCGGAGCCCGAGGTGTCCGAGCCCGAGGTGCCGGAGCCCGAGCCGTTGCCCGGCGCGCTGATCCCCGTCGACAGCCTGCAGCGCTATCTCACCGAGATTCGCCGCATCCCCGTCCTCACCCGCGAAGAGGAGCACGAGATCGCGGTGCGCTGGAAAGAGCAGGGGGATCGCACGGCGGCGTGGAAGCTCGTCACCTCCAACCTGCGCCTGGTCGTCATGATCGCGCGCGAGTACCACCGTGCGGTGCACAACCTCCTCGACCTCGTGCAGGAGGGGAACGTCGGCCTCCTCGAGGCGGTCAAGCAATTCGACCCGTACCGCGGCATCCGCTTCCCGTCGTACGCGGTGTGGTGGGTCCGTGCCTACGTGATCCGCTACATCATGAACAACTGGCGGATGGTGAAGATCGGCACCACGCAGGCGCAACGCAAGCTCTTCTTCAACCTCCAGAAAGAGCGCGAGCGGCTCGAGCGCGAGGGCTTCGTGCCGACGACCAAGCTCATCGCCGAGGGCCTCGCGGTCAAAGAGCGCGAGGTCGTCGAGATGGAGCAGCGCCTCGCGGCCCGCGACCTCTCCGTCAACACGCCGATCAACGAGGGCGAGGACGCGACGCTCCTCGACTTCCTCCCCGGCCCCGAGCAGACCGCGGACACCGTCGCCGACGAGCAGTACCATCGCCTGGTGCGCGCGAAGGCCGCCGAGTTCAAGCGCACGCTCTCGGGCAAGGACCTGATCATCTACGAGCGGCGGCTCGAAGCCCTGATGAAGGACGAGGAGCCCGTCACCCTGCAGGAGATCGGCGACGAGTTCGGCATCACCCGCGAGCGCGTGCGCCAGCTCGAGGCGCGGATCAAGAAGAAGCTGGGCGCGTATCTGCGCGAGCGGATCCCGGACATCAAGGACATCGAGTTCGGCGCGTAGGGGCGCCCCGGGGCGATCCAGATCGAGCGGCGTGACGTGACCCGGCCCGCCAAACGCAGTACCATCGCGCCGGTGCCGTTCACGCTCTTCGATACCGCGGTCGGGCCCATGGGGCTCGCGTGGAACGCCGCCGGCATCAGCGCGATCCAGCTCCCCGAAGCGACCCCCGCGGCGACGCGCGCACGCCTCGGGCAGCGCTGCGACGACGCCGACGTCGAGGCCTCGCCCCCGGCCTGGGTGCGCGACACGATCGCGCGCGTGCGTGCGCACCTGGACGGCCGGCCGCAGGACCTGACGCCGATTCGCATCGACTGCCGGCGCGTGACCCCGTTCGCCGCGCGCGTCTACGGGGCGCTGCGCCGCGTGCCGGCCGGCCGCACGGTGTCGTACGGCCGGCTGGCGGCGCTCGCCGGCGCGCCCAGGGCCGCGCGCGCCATCGGGCGAGCGATGGCCACCAACCCGTTTCCGGTCGTCGTCCCGTGCCATCGGGTCCTCGCCGCGGGCGACAAGGCCGGGGGGTTCTCGGCCTTCGGCGGGCTGGTGACGAAGGACCGGCTGCTGGCGATCGAGCGTTCGCCCGTCCGCATCGCGAACGCGGCGGCGCCCCCCTTCGACGCCGACGCGGCGGTCCGCCACCTGACCGCCGCCGATCCGGTGCTCGGCCGGCACATCGCCCGCGTCGGGCCGTTCGCCCTCGCGCTCAAGCACACGACGGACGTCTTCGGCGCGCTCGCGGAAGCCGTCATCCACCAGCAGCTCTCGGGGAAGGCGGCCGCCACGATTCACGGGCGGGTCGCCGCGCTCTTTCCGAAGCGCCGCCTCCATCCGCGGGGCCTACGCACCGTCACCGACGCGGCGCTGCGTGGCGCGGGCCTGTCGCGGGCCAAGCTCGCGAGCCTGCGCGACCTCGCCGAGCACGCCGAAGCCGGTGGCGTGCCCACGCTGCGCCGCCTGGCGACGATGGACGACGAGGCGATCGTCGAGGCGCTCACCGCCGTCCGCGGCATCGGCCGCTGGACGGTCGAGATGCTGCTGCTGTTCCGCCTCGGCCGCCCCGACGTGCTGCCGATCGCCGACCTCGGCATCCGCAAGGGGTTTGGCGTGGTCTTCGGCGGCGACGGAGCCCTCCCGGCGCCGGCCGACGTCAGCCGCCGGGGCGAACGCTGGCGGCCCTACCGGTCGGTCGCGAGCTGGTACCTCTGGCGCGCCTGCGACTGACGCGCCGCCGATCGGCGAGGAGCCCGCATGCTGGAATCCACCACGCACCTCCGCACCTGCCCGCTCTGCGAGGCCATGTGCGGCCTCCGCATCGACGTCGCCGGCGGTCGCGTGCAGCGGATCCGCCCCGACGACGCCGACGTCTGGAGTCGCGGCTACGTCTGCCCGAAAGGTGCGACGCTCGGCTACCTGCACGACGACCCCGACCGCCTGCGCGCGCCGCTGGTGCGCGAGGGCAGCGGCTGGCGCGAGGTCGGCTGGGACGCGGCCTTCGCGCGCTGCGCGGAGCTGCTGGTCGGCGTGGTCGAGCAATACGGCAAGCAGGCGGTGACCGCCTACGTCGGCAATCCCACGGCGCACAACTTCTCGCTGTCGCGCTACGTCGGCCTGTTCATCGGCATGGCGGCGCTGCCGACGCTCTATTCGGCCGGCACCGTCGACCAGTGGCCGAAGAACCTGACCAGCGCGCTGATGTACGGCAGCATGTGGGCGATCGCGACGCCCGACCTGCCGCGCACGCAGTACCTCGTCGTCCTCGGCGCCAATCCGCAGGCGTCGCAGGGAAGCCTGCTCGCCTGCGCCGACGTGCTCGGCGAGCTCGATCGCATCCGCGCCCGCGGCGGGAAGGTGGTGGTCGTCGATCCGCGGCGCACCGGCACGGCGGCGCACGCGGACGAATGGATCCCGATCACGCCCGGTACCGACGCCGCGCTGTTGCTGGCGATCGTCCACGTGCTCTTCGCCGAGGAGCGCGTCCGGCTGGGAGACGTGGCCGATCTGGTGCACGGCGTCGATCAGGTGCGCGCGCTCAGCCTGCCGTTCGCGCCGGAGGCGGTCGCGGCGACGTGCGGCATCCCGGCCGACACGATTCGCCGGCTCGCCCGCGAGATCGCCGCGGCGCCGGCCGCCGCGGTGTACGGGCGCATCGGGACGTGCACGCAGGAGTTCGGGACGCTCGCTTCGTGGCTCGTCGACGTCGTCAACGTGCTCACCGGCAACTTCGACCGGCCGGGCGGGCTGATGTTCGCCAAACCCGTGCTCTGGTCGCTGGCGTCGCTGCCGAACCCGGAGTTCGCCTCCGGCTTCGAGCTGCACCGCTGGAAGAGCCGCGTGCGCGGTGCGCCGGAGGTGCTGGGCCAGGTCCCGCTCTCGTGTCTCGCCGAGGAGATCGTGACGCCGGGCGAGGGCCGCATCCGCGCGCTGGTGACGATCGCCGGCAACCCGGTCATCAGTGCCCCCGCGGCGGGGGCGCTCGAGGCCGCGCTGCCGCGGCTCGACGCGATGATCGCCGTCGACAACTACCTGAACGAGACTACGCGGCACGCGCACGTCATCCTGCCCGGCCTGTCGGCGCTCGAGCAGCCGCACTTCGACGACATGATCTGGTCGTGGGCCGTGCGCAGCGCCGGCAAGTGGTCGCCGGCGATCTTCCCGCCGCCCGCCGGGCGTCCCGCCGAGTGGGAGATTCTCACGCGTCTCGGGGCGTTCTGTATGGGCATGAAGCACGCCGACGTCGACGTCGGCGCGATCGACGATGCGTTCTTCGCGGCCTTGGTGACGGCGCAGGGGCTCGACCCGGCGGCGGTGGCGGTGCACTACGATCGTGGCGGCCCCGAGCGTCTGCTCGATCTGCAGATCCGCACGGGCCCGTGGGGAGATCTGTACGGGGAACGCCCGGGCGGTCTCACGCTCGCGGCGTTTCGCGCCGAGCCGCACGGCATCGACCTCGGGCCGATGGTGCCGCGGGCGCGCGAGGTCGTGGCCGCATCCGGGCGGATCGCGCTGGCGCCGCCGTACGTCACCGCGGACGTGGAGCGGCTGCGCGCGCGGCTCGATCGCCCGTGCGACGGGCTCGTGCTGGTCAGCCGGCGCCACCTGCGCTCGAACAATTCGTGGATGCACAACGTGCCCGCGCTGGTGAGCGGGAAGCCGCGCTGCACGCTCCTGATCCACCCCGCCGACGCCGGGCGCCTGGGGCTCGTCCCGGGGGGCCGCGCGCGGGTCGCGTCGGACGCCGGTGCCGTCGAGGTGCCGGTGGAGGTGAGCGACGAGATGATGCCGGGCGTCGTCTCGTTGCCGCACGGGTGGGGGCACGACCGGGACGGCGTGCGGCTCGCGGTCGCGCGGGCGCACCCGGGGGTGAACAACAATCTGCTCGCGTCGGGCCACCGGGTCGACGTCCCGTCGGGCAACGCGGCCGTGAACGGCATCCCGGTGTCGGTGGCGCCGGCCTGACCGCTGCAGGATTGCGGCGGCGGACGGAAGGGCGGTATGAACCGCCGCCGCGCATGACGTCGCCCAGACGAGAGAGCCCGCTCCCGGCCGGCATCCGCGCATCGGTAAGCGTCCGACCGGCCACACCCCGTCGACGGCATGACTCTTGTCGGCGGGCCGCGCGCCGGGTCAGGACGCGGCCAGGGCGGCGAGGCGCTGCGCCTGCCACCCGCGCGGCGTGAGCTCGGCGATGCGGCGCATCGGGTGGGTCGGCACCCGGCTGATCACATCGCGGAGATACACGAAGGGATCGATCCGCAGGTGCTTGCAGGTCCCGATGAGCGAGTACAGCAGGGCCGCCCGGCGCCCGCCGGCATCGCTTCCGGCGAACATCCAGTTCTTCCGGCCGACCGCGACCAGCCGCAGGGCGCGCTCGGAGGCGTTGTTGTCGATGGCCAATCCACCGTCGTCCGTGTAGCGCGTCAGGGCCTGCCACTGCCGCCGCAGGTACCCGAGCGCCTCCCCGAACGGACTCTTCGGCAGGACGGCGGGCGTGAGCGTCGCGATCTGCTCTGCGATCAGCGTGAGCACCGGCCGACTGTCCGTCGCACGGAGCGCCTGCCGCGCCGTGGCGTCGAGCTGCGCGGCCTGGGCCGCGCGTTCGACCGCGTAGAGCCGCCGGATCAAGGCGAGCAGGTGCGTCGCCGGCATGAGCGCCGTCTGGACCGCCTCGAAGACGTACCGGCGCGCATGGGCCCAACAGCCCACCTCGGTGACCGCGCCGCTGGCGAACACTTCATCGTAGCCCGCGTAGGCATCCGCCTGCAGGTAGCCGTGGAAGCCCGCGAGAAACTGGAGCGGCCCGGCGCGGCTGCGGCTCGGCGTGTAGTCATACACGAGGTCGCCCTCCACACCGCCGTACACCCAGAGATAGCCGCGGCGGCTGCCGCCCGGGTGCCCGCGATCTTGGACGGTGATCGGTGTGTCATCGGAGTGGATGACCGGTGAGGCGAGCACCGTGCGCTGCATCTCCCCGACGATCGGCGCCACCAAGTCGGCGACGGCGGCGACCCAGTCGCAGAGTGTGCGCCGCGACAGCGCCATCCCGCTGCGGGCAAAGATCCCCTCCTGGCGGTGCAAGGGCGCGTGGTCCGCGTACTTCGCCGTCACCACCTGCGCCAAGAGCCCAGGCCCCGGGCGCCCCTGCTCGATCGGGCGCGCCGGCAGCCCCGCTTGCACAACGCCCGCCTCACACTGCGGGCAGGCGTACTTCGGCCGCACGTACTCGTGCACGCGCAGCACCGCGGGCTCATAGTCGAGCTCCTCGGTCACGTCCTCGCCGATCCGCGTCTTCGCCGTCGCACAGTGCGCGCAGGTCAGCGCGGCTGCCTCGGGCTCCAGTACCGTGCGCTGCCGCGGCAGGTCTTTCGGCAGCGGGCTGCGGCCCCGCCGGCGGCGCAGCGTCCCCCCGGTCCCCGCCCCGGCGGGCGGTGCCGGCTCCTCCGGATCCGCCGGCGGCTCCGGTATCCCCTCGTCCGCGGCGGCGGCCGCCGGCTCGCCCAGTGCCAGCGCCCCCTGGCCCGGCTCCGCGTCGGCCCGCTCGGCCTTGCGCCCGTAGAGGCGGCGCAGCGCCTGGTCGAGCTGGTGGCGCAGCCGGGCATTGTCGTGCTGGGCAGCCCGGAGCTGCGCGTGCAACTCGGCCACCAGGGCCTGCATCGTCAGGAGGTCGGCAGGGGCGTCGGGCGGCACCGGATGCTTCTAGCAAGACAGCCAGTGAAATCAAGGGCTCGCCGCCGGGCGCACGTACCGCCGCCGCTGGCGCACCGCGCTGACCTCGATCCCCTCCAGCACTAGGAGCAGATCGCGTGCCGTCCACTCTACCCGGGTCCCGGCCGCGGCCGGCGGGCAGGTGAAGCGGCCCGCCTCCAGCCGCTTGTAGAACAGCCAAAACCCCGTCCGATCCCACACGAGCAACTTCACCCGGTCGGCGCGGCGGTTGAAGAAGCAGAACAGGTGCCCCGAGAACGGGTCTTGTGCCAGCACCGTCGGCACGAGCGCCGCCAGGGCGTCGAAGGACTTGCGGAGATCCGTCGCCTCCCGCGCCACGAAGATCCGCACGGCCGGCGGCAGGCTCAGCACGACCGGCCCAGCACCCCGAGCAACGCGCGCAGCGCGGCGGCGTCGAACGCCGGTGGCACCCGGACGGTCACGTCCCCGCCGAGCACCACCTCGAAGGGGCGCGGGGCGGGCGCCGCCGCTGGGGCTGGTCCGACGACCTCGACGAACGGCACGCCGGGCCGGCGGCGGGCGGCGACGCCCGGGCGCCGCAGCTGATGGCCCCACCACGCCAGCGTCCCGGCCGGCATGCCCCGCCGCCGGGCGAATGCCGCTTGCGACAGACCACTCCGCGCCCATTCCTGCAGGACCCCGGCCATCTCCCGGGCCCGCACGGTCCTCGCCCCTCGGGCGTGCTCGCGTCGTCGCATCCCGCGCACCTCCGCGCGGGAGTATCGTCACGCGGCGTGCCAACTACCAGATGGGGACCGTCGGACGCTTACGCGCATCGAGCACCTATTTCCCGGAGCTCGAGAGCCTGCGCGGCATCGCGATCCTGCTGGTGATGTACTTCCACGCCGATGGGTTCGTCCGCATGCCCACCACCAACTCCCGCGGCATCTGGCCGTCGCCGCTCGCCGCGTTCGTGCTCGCCGGCCACACCGGCGTGAGCCTGTTCTTCATCCTGAGCGCGTTCCTGCTCTCGATGCCGTTTTTGGCGCAGGCCGAGGGCGGCAAGCCGGTGGCGCGCGGCACGTTCTACTGCCGTCGTGCGCTGCGCATCCTGCCCCTCTACTGGACCGTGGTCGTGGTCGGGATGGCGATCACCGCGCAACGGCCCGCCGATCTTCTGCGCGCGCTGCCGTATCTGGCGTTTCTCAACAGCGTGCCGAACTGGGTGGCCCCGGTGTACCCGTACACGACCGTGCTGTGGAGCCTGGCGACCGAGGCGCAGTTCTACGTCCTGCTTCCGCTCTTGCCGCTGCTCTTCGGCTCTCCGCGGCGCCGCCGGGTCGGGGTCGCCGTCCTCCTGGTGTACGCGGTGGCGTATGCCGCCTTCCTGGCGGGTCGGGTCGAGCCCTGGCGGCCGGAGGCCGCGTTCTTTCTCCGCGGCAGCGTCTTCGGCCGTGGTCCGCTCTTTCTCTTCGGCATCCTCGCCGCCTGGATCCATCGCCGCTACGGCGCCCGGATCCGGAGCTGGCGCGGCTGGCGCCCCGGGCTGGCCGACGGCGCGCTGATCGGCTGTGTCCTCGGGCTCGGATGCCTGCTGCGCGAGCTCGTGTTCTTCGGGTACAAGCCGTGGGATCAGCCGCCATGGTACGGCTGGCACCTCATCGAGGGAGTGCTCTGGAGCGCGATCGTCCTGCTCATGCTGGATGCGCCGCTGCGGCTGCGCCCGCTGCTCGTCAATCCCGTCCTGGCGCGGTTCGGGGTGCTCTCCTACTCGATCTACCTCCTCCACGTGCCGGTGTGGGACGTCACGCTCAGGGCGGTGCGGACGGTCTACCATTCACGGGTAGGCTGGAGCCCGCTCATGGCCGGCTGGGTGACGGGCGCGAGCGTCGTGCTCCTGCTGCTGTCGATGCTCACCTATCGGTTCATCGAGCAGCCGTTCCTGGTCCGCAAGGCGCGGCTCGACACCTGAGCGCCCGCGCGGGCCGGGGGCTCGTCCGCCTGGCCTCAAGTTCCGGCGCGCCCATGCCGATAGGTCGCCGGGACCTTCCATGCGCACGCTGCGGGCACTGGTGCGGACCCTCCTCGATGGAGGCGTCGGGCCGTCGGATCCCCGGTCGCGGGACCCCGTCTTCATGCGGCGGGTCCGTACGGCCAACGGCTGCAACCTCGCGTTGCTGGCGGCCGGTCCCACGACGATCGCGTTCTATCTCCACCTCGGCGCCCGCCTCGCGGCGCTCGGGGTGGCGTTGTCGTGCTCCCTCGGGGTGATCTCGACGATCGTGGGCTGGGGCGGTCGCGGCTTCCGCACCTCGACCCACGTCTCGCTGAGCGCCTTCGTCGTGCTGCTCGCGTTCCTCGGCGCGCAGCTCGGCGGCGTCCACGCGATGGGGCAGGGGTGGATGTGGGTGCCCGCGATCTCGGCGGGGCTCACCCTCGGGGTCCGCGCCGCCGCGGTCTACACGACCGTATCGCTGGTGCAGCTCGGCATCTTCACCTACCTCGACCTGGCCGGGGTGCAGTTGCCGCAGATGCTGCCTCGGGAGCTGTGGACGCCGTACGCGGCCACCGTCCAGGCGCTGCTCGCCGGCGTCCACCTCGGCCTGGTCGCGGCCTTCGTCTCCGCGCAGAAGACGGCGGAACGCGCGCTCACCGCGGCCCGCGACGAGGCGCAGCAGGCGGGCCGGGCCAAGAGCGAGTTCCTCGCCAACATGAGCCACGAGATCCGCACGCCGATGAACGCCGTGATCGGCATGACCACGCTGCTCCTCGACACCGGGCTGTCGCGCGAGCAGCGCGAGTTCGTCGAGGCCATCCGCGTGAGCGGCGATGCGCTGCTCACCATCATCAACGACGTGCTCGACTTCTCGAAGATCGAGTCGGGACGGATCGAGCTGGAGCAGCACCCGTTCGAGGTCCGCACGTGCGTCGAGGAGACGCTCGACCTGTTGGCGGGCAAGGCGGCCGAGAAACACCTCGAGCTCGCCGGCTACTGCGCCGACGACGTGCCCGTCGCCGTGACGGGCGACGTCACGCGGCTGCGGCAGATCCTGGTCAACCTGGTCGGCAACGCGATCAAGTTCACGCCCGGTGGCGAGGTGGTGGTGACGGGGGAGACGACCCGCAACCCCGACGGCCTGCACGAGCTGCACTTCGCGGTGCGCGACACGGGCATCGGGATTCCGCCCGACCGCATCGACCGGCTCTTTCGCTCCTTCAGCCAGGTCGACGCGTCGACGACGCGGCGGTTCGGCGGGACGGGCCTCGGGCTCGCCATCTCTCGCCGCCTCGCCGAGTTCATGGGCGGCCGGATGTGGGTGGAGAGCACGCCCGACGCCGGCTCGACGTTCCACTTCACGATCGTCGTGCCCGAAGCGCCGATCGCCGACCTGGCGCCGCGGGTCCTGCCCGCCGAGCTCGCCGGCCGGCGGCTGCTGATCGTCGACGACAACGCCACGAACCGCAGCATCCTCGCCCTGCAGACGGCGGCCTGGGGCATGACCTCGCACGCGGTGGCGTCGGCCGCAGAGGCGCTCGCCTGGATCCAGGGCGGTGGCACGTTCGACGTCGCGGCCCTCGACATGCTGATGCCGGAGACCGACGGCGTCTCGCTCGCCCACGCGATGCGCGGGATGCGCGAGGTCTCCGCGCTGCCGCGCGTGCTGCTCACGTCGGTCGACCGGAGCGAGGTACGGGCGCGTCTCGACGAGTTGCAGCTCACGTCCGAGCAGCTCTTCGCCGCCGTGCTCACCAAGCCCGTGAAGCGCGAGCAGCTTCGCGCGGTGCTGGAGGAGGTGCTCGGCGGTGCGGCCACGGAGCCGCAGAGCGCGCCGCCGGCGCCGCAGATCGACGTCGCGCTCGCGCAGCGCATGCCGCTGCACGTCCTGCTCGCCGAGGACAATCGGATGAACCAGCTCGTGGCGCTCAAGACGCTCGAGAAGATGGGCTACCGTGCGGACGTCGCGGCCAACGGCCTCGAGGTCCTCGAGGCGCTCGAGCGCCAGGCGTACGACGTGATCCTCATGGACGTGCAGATGCCCGAGATGGACGGCCTCGAGGCGACCCGCCAGATCCGGGCACGATGGCCGGCCGAGCGGCAGCCGGCCATCATCGCGATGACGGCGCACGCCATGCAGGGCGATCGGGAGGCGTGCCTCGCCGCGGGCATGGACGACTACGTCGCGAAGCCGGTCCGCCTCGACGACCTGGTCGAGGCGCTCGCCGGCGCGTGCGGCCGGCGCCGTGCGCGCGGCGCGGTCAGCGTCGCGTGAGCCCGGGCCGCCGGTTCCAGAAGTAGTTGTAGCGCGCGTTTCCGCCGATGCTCGGGCGGTACGCCTGGCGCCAGGCGCCGGTCGCGAGGTGCGCCTTGTAGCGCTCCCACTCGACGGTCTGTGGGCAGTCGTGACAGACGAGGTGGCGGTCCTCCGGCCGTCCGGTGCCGTCGCGATAGAGGCGCCGGGCCGCCTGGAAGCGCGGGCTGTTCCATACCTCCAGCACGGTGGGCCCGTCCGTGCCGGCCCCGGTGGGGAGCTGGGCCACGTCGTCCTCGCGGTAGAAGGTTCCGCAACAGGGCGACACGCCGCCGTCGTTGTTCACGGTCAGAGAGTGCCACAGCGAGGTGCAGGGAAACGGCAGCACGGGCTCGGGGTAGGCCCAGCGGCCCTCCGGATCCCAGTCGGGACCGATCACCCAGCCCTTCGAGAGCGCGAAGTCCATCCCGAGCTCGGCGGCCTTTGCCCGCGCGGCCTCGATGTCGCCGGTGTTGTGCGGGAACACGTGGTACTCCCACACCAGCCGCGGCGTGCTCGAGCCGAGACGGCGTCGCGCTTCCAGCACGAGGGCGCAGTTGCGCAGGACCGTCGCGAGGTTGCCGCCCACGCGGTACTGCGCGTAGACCTCCTGGTGCGCGCCGTCGATCGACACCCCGAGGACCGCGAGTCCGGCGCGGACGAGCTGCTCGGCGCGGTTCGCGTCGAAGGGGAAGCTGAAGTTCGTGCTGATCACCGTGGAGATGCCGCGCGTGCTCGCCTCGTGCACCATGGTCATGATGTGCTTGGCGAGCAGGGGCTCGCCCCAGTTGAAGAACTCGACCTGCAACAGGTAGTCGCCCAGCTCCGCGAGCAGCCGGCGGTAGAGATCGAGCGAGATCGGCGAACGCGCCCGGCCGACCTCGCCGCTGCCGGTGAAGCAGGCGGGACACTCGAGGTTGCAGACGCTCGTCGGTTCGAGCGTCAGCTTGGCGGGGTACGACCGCAGCACCGTCCGGCACCGGTTCTGCGCCCAGCGCAGCTTGTAGAGGTTCCAGAGGCGCTTGGGCGTCAGCCGCGTGCCCTCGAAGCGCGGGGGGCGAAAGAACAGCCGCGCGAACTTGACGAGGAAGACCGGGTACTCGCCTGCGCGGCGCAGCCGGGCGAGGAACACGCGGGCTCGTGTATCGGAGGGCTTCGCGACCTGTCAAGGTGCGATTGCGGCCCGCCGCCGAGCGGCGCGGCGTATCCTTGATTTTGCGCCATGACCCGCGCAAACTCGCCCGCCATGGTCATCCACGGCGGTCGCATCGTCGCCCGCGCCCTCAAGCAGGAGGGCGTCCCGTTCGTCTTCACCCTCTGCGGCGGGCACGTCATGTCGATCTACGACGGCTGCCTCGACGAGGGCATCGGCATCATCGACGTCCGCCACGAGCAGTCGGCGGCGCACGCGGCCGACGGCTGGGCGCGCGTCACCGGACAGCCGGGGGTTGCGATCGTCACCGCCGGCCCCGGGCTCACCGACGCGGTGACCGGGGTCGCCACCGCGTGGCGGGCCAACATCCCGATGATCGTGATCGGCGGCCAGGCGCCGCGCGCCTTCCAGGACATGGGCGGCCTCCAGGACATGAACCACGTCGACCTGATGAAGCCGATCACGAAGTGGGCGGTCTCGGTGCCCAGCGCGAAGCGCCTCGGCGAATACGTCTCGACGGCGTTTCGCGTCGCCACCACGAACGTCCCCGGCCCCGTGTTCCTCGAGATGCCGATCGACTTCCTCTTCGACATGGTCGACGAGAGCGACGTCGTCGTCTCGCAGCACTATCGGACGGAGGCGGCCGTCGGCGCCGACCCGCGGTTCGTCGAGGCCGCGTACCGGCTGCTGCGCGACGCCGAGCGGCCGGTGTGCCTGGTCGGCTCGCAGCTCTTCTGGTCGAAGCGCCGCGCGGCGTATCCGGAGTTCGTGCACACGTTCGGGATGCCGGTCTACGTCAACGGGCAGGCGCGCGGCAGCCTCTCACCCGACGACCCGCACTGGTTCCTGCAGACGCGCAAGGACGCGCTCAAGAAGGCCGACGTCGTGCTCGTCTTCGGTACGCCGCTCGACTTCCGCATCGGGTACGGGCGCGGCTCCCACATCAACGCGGCGGCCAAGCTGATCCACGTCGACTTGAACGGCGGCGAGCTCGGGAAGAACCGCGGCTGCGACGTCGGGATCATCGGCGACACGGGTCTCGTGATGGAAGCGCTCACCGCCTGCGCGAAGGGCGACGCGGGGTTCCAGGCCGGGCGCGCCAACGGTTGGCTCGCCGAGCTGCGCGCGATCGAGCGCGAGAAGTGGGCGGCGCTCCAGCCGCAGCTCACGTCGGACGAATCGCCGGTGAACCCGCTGCGCGTCTGCGCCGAGGTCGACCGGCTCGTGAACGAACGCACGATTCTCATCGGCGACGGCGGCGATTTCGTCGGCTCCGCTGCCAACGTGCTGCGCCCGCGTGGCTTCGGGCACTGGCTCGACGCCGGCCCGCTCGGCACGCTCGGGGCCGGGCCGGGCTACGCGATGGCCGCCAAGCTCGCGTCGCCCAAGAGCGACGTGATCATCATGTACGGCGACGGGGCCTTCGGCCTCCACATGATGGAATTCGAGGCCTGCATCCGCCAGAAGATCAACATCGTCGGCGTGATCGGCAACGACGCGGCGTGGACGCAGATCCTCCGCGGCCAACAGCAGATCTACGGACCGGACCGGACGCCCGCGTGCAAGCTCGCGCCGTCGCGCTACGACCTCATGATCGCCGCGCTCGGCGGGCACGGCGAGTGGGTCGAGCGGCCGGAGCAGCTCCGGCCCGCGCTCGAGCGGGCGCTCGGCGCCGGCAAGCCGGCGGTGGTCAACGTGCGGATCGGCTCGAGTGACTTCCGCAAGGACGCCATCTCGGTGTAGCGTCGGGTCGATGGCCACCGCCGCGCCCACCGCGGGCATCATCGTCATCGGCAACGAGATCCTCTCGGGCAAGGTCCAGGACTCGAACGCCCCGTTCCTCACGCGGGAGCTGCGGGCGCTCGGCGTGGAGCTGCGGCGGATCGTCACGGTGCCCGACGACCTCGACGACATCGCGGCGGCGGTGCGCGAGTTCCGCGTCCGCTTCGACATCAACTTCACCTCGGGCGGCGTCGGGCCGACGCACGACGACGTCACGATGGAGGGCATCGCCCGCGGGCTCGAGCGGCGCGTCATTCGGCATCCGGCGATCGAGGCGACGCTGCGGGGCTTCTACAAGGACCGGATCAACGCCGCGCGCCTGCGGCTCGCCGACGTGCCGGAGGGCACGGAGCTGATCGTCGACGGGCGCCTCGGTTTCCCCACCATCAAGTGCGAGAACTTCTACATCCTCCCGGGCATTCCCGAGCTGTTCGAGCAGAAGTTCCACTCGCTGCGGGACCGCTTCGCCTCCGCGCCGTACCACCTGCGGGTCGTCTACACGCGCGACGGCGAGGGGACGATCGCCGAGCATCTGAACGCGACGCTGGCCGCGTTCCCCCAACTCCTCCTCGGCTCGTACCCGCGGATGGACGACACGGAGTACGCGGTGAAGCTCACCCTCGAGTCGAAGGACCGCGACTACGTCGAGCGGGCGTTCCACCATCTGATCGGGCTGCTCCCTGCCGAGGGAATCGTCCGGACCGAGTAGCGTGCCCTCGCGGTCTGGGGTAGAAGAGGCACGGCCCCGGAGGAGGTGGTGGTATGTCGGTGCGGAAATGGATGGTGGCGGCCGGTCTCTCGGTGGTGCTCGTGGCGGGTCCCGCGCGGGCCGATGAGTACGCGAACGAGGCTGGCTGGGGTGCGTTGGCGGCGGTGGCCAACCTCGGCTACATGCCGGCCAAGCTCGCGTACGCGGGCATCGGTGGGCTGACGGGTGGGCTCGCCTGGCTATGCACCTTCGGCGATACGCAGACGGCCGAGGCCGTATGGGAGCACGCGCTCGGCGGCACGTACGTCCTCACTCCGCGCATGATGCGCGGGGACGACTCGATTGCGTTCGTGGGTGCCGACCGGGTGACGGAGGTTGCGGCAGGCGGTGCCACCGCCGCGAGCCCGCGGCTCCAGGAATCGACGCTCGGGTCGGACTGACGTCGGCCAGCGCGCCGCGTGGGACAGCCGCATGAGTGCGCCGTGTGATCCGGTTCCGCGGCTT
This sequence comes from Binatia bacterium, assembly GCA_046327955.1. GTDB lineage: Bacteria > Desulfobacterota > Binatia > DP-6 > DP-6 > JAXLXP01. The sequence continues at coordinate 573,826 of JAXLXP010000004.1, forward strand.
CCCCACGCGGTGCCGTTCGTGCTCGTCGATCGCGTCGTCGAGATCGGCGAGCGCAGGGGGGTGTTCCTCAAGCACGTCACGGCCGCCGACCCGTGCGTGGCGGCGGACGGGACCCTGCCATCCGTGTTCGTGCTGGAGGCGCTCGCGCAGGCGGGCGGGGCACTCCTCGCGGCGCTCGGGAACTCGGCCCCCATGCCGGGCTACCTGGCGGGGCTCGATGCCTTCGAGTGCCCCGTCGTCCCGCGCGTCGGTGATACGCTGCGTCTCGAGGTCGAGATCCTGCGCCACGTCGCCAACGCGACGCTCTTCCGTGGGCGGGCGCTCGTCGGGGACACGCCCTGCGCCGCGGGCCGGTTCACGCTCGCGCTCCCGCGGTGAGCCTTGTCCTGCCCGGCCGCGTCCGCTAAAGAGCGCGCCTGGAGCGGCGTGATGGCGGAGGGGCAGGCGCGGACGACGGACCAGTGGCCCATGGTGCCGCACCGGTGCGCCCCGGACGGGGCGCTCGTAATGCTGCGCTTCAAGGGCGCGGCTCGCGACGGGCGGGAAGTCGCCTGCGCCGCCTGCGGTAGCCGCTTCGTGTACAAGAAGCCGGTGCCGGCACGGGACGTGGCCGGCGTGACGGCCGGGCCGCGCACGCACTTCTGACGCGACGGGCCTCACGTGGGTGATATCCGGGTCGCCGCACTGATCCCGGCCTACCGCGCGGACGCCACCATCGGCGACGTGGTCATTGGGACGCGGGCGATCGTGCCGGACGTGCTGGTGGTCGACGACGGCTCGGGGGACGCCACCGGCGCCCGGGCACGCGCCGCCGGCGCCGAGGTCCTCACGCAGCCCGAAAACCGCGGCAAGGGGGCGGCCCTCCTGGCCGGGATGGCTGCGCTCGCCGGGCGGGGCGTGACGCACGTCCTCACCCTCGACGCCGACGGACAGCACCTCCCGTCGGAGATCCCGCGGCTTCTCGCCGTGGTGGCGGCGGCGCCGGCGGCGCTCGTGGTCGGCGTCCGCCGCAAGGAGGGCTTCGAGATCAGCTCCGCAGCGCGCTTTGGCAACTGGATCGCCGACTGCCTGATGCAGCTCATCGCCGGCCAGGCCCTGCCGGACACGCAGTCGGGGTTTCGCGTCTATCCGGTTCCGGCCACGCTCGACCTCGGTGCGGTGGGGACGCGCTACGACTTCGAGACCGAGATCCTGCTCCGGGCGGCGCGCCGGGGCATGACGCTGGTGGGAGTGCCGGTGGCGGTGTACTACCCGCCGGTCGCCGAGCGGGTGAGCCACTACCAGCCGTGGGCCGACACGCTGCGCATCATCGAGACGGTGGTCCGGGTCCTGGTCGCCGGGTGAGACGCCGACCCGAGCCGCGGCGCGGGTCGGGACCGGACGCAAGCGTCGAGCGTGCGGCGGCCGTCGCACTCCATGCACGCGTCTTTCGGCGCACTGCCTAGATAACCCGCCGACCCTCGCCGCGGGCGCGACGGCGCCGGCGACCCTGTTGTGCGCCCCTGGACTCTTCGGCTAAGAGCCGGGCCATGAAAGCCATCGTCGGGTTGGTGCTGGCCCTCGTCGTCGCGCTCGGGGGATACGTCCTCTACCAGAAGCACAAGATCGAGCAGGCGATCAGCGGCCCTGCCAAGGAGCTGGTCTCGGAGAGCATGGAGAAGAAGGGCGACGTCTGGCACGTCGAGTTCGTCTCCAAGTTCGACGCTCCTGTCGACAAGGTGTTCGAGGCGTTCAGCAAGCCCGAGAAGGGGCACGACGTCCTGCCCGAGAACGTCCTCAAGTCCGAGTTGGTGAAGGAGGAGGGGACGAAGAAGACGGTGGAGATCGTCGGCAAGCTCGACATCCTCCCGCCCGGGTTCAAGGTGCAGAACCTGCAGACCGAGTACAACTTCTTCCCCGGCGAACGGCGCATCACCAGTCGCTCGCTCGACTTCAAGCTCGCCGACCTGGTCGCCGAGTACAAGTTCGAGGCCACCCCCGACGGCAAGACGCTGCTGCGGTTCACCGAGACCAGCAAGGACAAGGGCGGCATCCCGGTCGAGTCGGTGCAGAAGGGCGCGCTGCGCGAGATGTTCGTCACGCAGGTGCGCATCGCCAACAAGGCGATGGGGCTCAGCGCGGCGACGACCAAGTCCGACGGGGGCGGCGAGTAGCGCCGGCCGCAGGCGCATGAAGATCACGGCGGCCTGTTTCGTGACGGCCGCAGCGGTCCCCGGGGGAGAACCACCACCGGGCCCGCCCGAGTTCGCGATCGCCGGGCGATCGAACGTCGGCAAGTCGTCGCTCATCAACGTGCTGACCGGGCGGCACGGTCTCGCCCGCACGAGCCGGACGCCGGGCCGCACGCGGCAGATCAACTTCTTCCTGGTGAACGAGCGCTGGCTGCTGGTGGACCTGCCAGGGTACGGCTTCGCGGTCGGGCCCGAGGCCGAGCGCCGCGCCTGGGGTCCCCTCGTCGAAGGGTACCTGCGCACGCGGCCGACCCTTCGGGGCGTCGTCCTCGTGGTGGACGCCCGCCGCGGCGTCGAGACCGAGGAGGAGGAACTGCTCGCGTTCCTCGCTCACCACGGCCGGCCGGCCGTCGTGGTGGCGACGAAGCTCGACAAGCTCGGGCGGGGTCCGGCGCGCACGGCGCTGCAGCGGCTCGCCGAGCGGCTCGGCCCCGAGGTCCCCGTGCTCGGCTTCTCGGCCCACACGGGGGAGGGCCGGGACGCCGTCTGGCGCCTTGTCCGTGCGTGGCTCGAGCGCTAACGTGGGCCGGCGGTGGGGCGGATGCAGCCGGACAGCGCGATCGGCATCTTCGACTCGGGCGTGGGCGGGCTCACCGTTCTGCACGCCGTCGTGGAGGCGCTTGCCGCCGAGGACGTCATCTACCTCGGGGACACCGGCCGGTATCCCTACGGGACCAAATCCGCCGAAACCGTCACCCGGTACAGCGTCGAGAACGTCGAGTTCCTGGTCGAGAAGGGGATCAAGCTGCTGGTCGTGGCCTGCAACAGCGCGTCGGCCGTGGCGCTCGACGCGCTGCGGGCACGCTTCGCGGTGCCGATCGTGGGCGTGATCGAGCCCGGGGCCCGGGCGGCGGTGGCCCGCACCCGGACCGGGAAGGTCGGCGTCATCGGGACGGAGGCCACGATCGGCTCGGGTGCCTACACGCGTGCCCTGCGCGCACTGCGCGAGTCGCTCGAGATCTACACCCGGCCGTGCCCCCTGTTCGTCCCGCTTGCCGAGGAGGGCTGGACCGAGGGGCCGATCGCCCGCGGGGTCGCCGAGACCTACCTCGCCAGCCTCCAGCGCAGCGGCATCGACACGTTGATCCTCGGCTGCACGCACTACCCGCTGCTGAAAGGGGTGATCGGGGCGGTGATGGGCGAGCGGGTCGCGCTGGTCGACTCCGCCGAGGAGACCGCCCGCGAGGTCGCACGCGTGCTCGCCGAGCTGGGCCTCGGGCGGGCCGATCGGGCCGGCCAGGCAAGCTTTTTCGTCACCGACGTCCCCGATCGCTTCATCCGGGTCGGGCAACGGTTTCTCGGCGCCCGGGTCGAGTCCGCTGTCCGCATTGAGCGTTAACTTGATTTCGCCACAGCCGGTGGCGAGAATACCGCGGTTCGCATGGCAACCTTCCTGACTCGGCTGTTCGGGAGCGCCAACGACCGCATCCTCAAGCGGGTCTGGCCGCTCGTCCGTCGCATCAACGAGCTCGAGACCGAGTTCCAGGCGCTTCCACCGCAAGCGTTCCCGGAGAAGACCGCGGAGCTCCGGGCCCGGCTCGCGGACGGGGAGACGGTCGACGACCTCCTGCCCGAGGCCTTTGCCGCGGTGCGCGAGGCGTCGCGGCGTACCACCGGGTTGCGCCACTTCGACGTCCAGTGCGTCGGCGGTGCGATCCTCCACCAGGGCCGGATCGCCGAGATGAAGACCGGCGAGGGCAAGACGCTGGTCGCGACGCTGCCGCTCTACCTGAACGCGCTCGAGGGCAAGGGCGCGCACCTCGTCACGGTGAACGACTACCTCGCCCGCCGCGACGTGCAGTGGATGGGGCCCATCTACCACTACCTGGGCCTCTCGGTCGGCTCGATCATCCACGACGCGAGCTTTCTCTTCGACCCGGCGTACATCCCGAAGGACTACCGCTTCCTGCACCTCTGCCCGGCCGAGCGTCGCGATGCCTACCGCGCCGACATCACCTACGGTACGAACAACGAGTTCGGCTTCGACTACCTGCGCGACAACATGAAGTTCAGCCTGGACGAGTACGTCCAGCGCGAGCTGCACTACGCGATCGTCGACGAGGTCGACAACATCCTCATCGACGAGGCCCGTACGCCCCTCATCATCTCGGGCCCGGCCGAGAAGTCGAGCGAGAAGTACTACGTGGTGAACCGCATCATTCCGCGGCTCACCCGCGACGTCGACTTCACCATCGACGAGAAGCACCGCAACGCGATGCTCACCGAAGAGGGCGTCGCCAAGTGCGAGCGGCTCCTCGGCGTCGCCAACCTCTACGACCCGAGCCAGATCGACACGCTCCACCACGTCACGCAGGCGCTGAAGGCGCACACGCTCTTCAAGCGCGACGTCGACTACGTGGTGAAGGACGGCGAGGTCATCATCGTCGACGAGTTCACGGGCCGGCTCATGCCGGGCCGCCGCTGGTCCGACGGCCTGCACCAGTCGGTCGAGGCCAAGGAGGGCGTCAAGATCGAGAGCGAGAACCAGACGCTCGCGACGATCACGATCCAGAACTACTTCCGGATGTACGCGAAGCTCGCCGGCATGACGGGCACGGCCGACACCGAGGCGGTCGAGTTCCAGAAGATCTACAAGCTCGACGTCGTCGTGATCCCGCCGAACAAGCCGATGCGGCGCGAGGACCTCGCCGACGTCGTTTACAAGACCGAGCGCGAGAAGTTCAACGCGGTGGTGGAGGAGATTCGCGGCTGCCACGAGAAGGGCCAGCCGGTGCTCGTCGGGACCACGTCCGTGGCCAAATCGGAGGTGGTGTCCAAGCTCCTCAAGAAGGCCGGCGTCAAGCACAACGTGCTCAACGCCATCAACCACGAGGCCGAGGCCAACATCATCGCGCAGGCGGGGCGTTTCGCGCAGGTGACGATCGCCACGAACATGGCGGGCCGCGGGACCGACATCCTCCTCGGCGGCAACCCCGACTTCCTCGCCCGCGCCGAAATGGAGAACGAGTGGCTGCGCGGCGCGGCCGTCAAGCGCGGTGACAGCGAGACGCAGCACCGCTACGAGGACACGCTCCGCGCGCTGCGCGAGCGTTACGACGAGGATCTCGCGCGCCTGCGCGAGCAGTACGGCCACGAGCTCGAAGCGCTCGAGCAGCGCCGTGCCGAGGGGCTCAAGCAGCTCACCGAGGCCGACCGCCGGTTGCGTGAGCTCTCCCCCTACCAGACGCTCCGTGCCCGGTACGCCGAGGTCAGCTCCGTCTACCTGATTCCCGCCGTGCGCGACCACGATGCGATCCCCGATCGCTACACCCGGGCGAAGGCCGAGATGGAGGCGGCCCTCCTGGGGGCGGGCGGCGAGGGCGACATCGCCGGGGTGCGGGCCGAGTTCGAGGCGGTCCGAGGACGCTTCGAGGAGGCGTTGGCCGCGTGGGAGGTGCAGCGCTCGGACGAGGACGCGCAGATCCTCAACGACCGGCGTGCCGACTACGACCGCGGCCTCGCGGACCTCGAGATGGCGTTGCTGGTGAAGAGCCCGGCCGCGGGCAATGGCGAGCTCACGGAGTGGCGGCGGCAGTACCGGGAGGCCGAGGACGCGTACGTCGATGCCGAGCGCCTCTGGGAGGCGTTGCGCGTGCCGTACGAGGACGGGCTGCGAGCGGCGGAGCGCCGCTACGAGGACAGCCGCGCCGAGTACGTGACCGCGGTCGAGGACATCCGCGAGCAGCTCCAGAAAGCGCCGCAGGAGTACGAGGCGCGGTTCCAGGATCTGCTCAAGCGGTTCCAGGAGAGCTGCGCGGGCGAGCGCGAGCGGGTGACCACGGCGGGCGGCCTCCACATCATCGGCACCGAGCGGCACGAGGCGCGGCGGATCGACAACCAGCTGCGCGGCCGCGCCGGTCGCCAGGGCGACCCGGGATCGTCCCGATTCTTCCTCTCGCTCGAGGACGACCTCCTGCGGATCTTCGGCGCCGACCGGATGCAGAACCTGATGGAGCGCCTCGGGATGGAAGAGGGCGTGCCGATCGAGCACCGCTTCGTGACGCGAGCCATCCGCAACGCACAGGAGAAGGTCGAGGGACACAACTTCGACATCCGCAAGCACCTCCTCGAGTACGACGACGTCCTCAACAAGCAGCGCGAGGTGATCTACGCGCGCCGGCGCGAAGTGCTCTCGCGCGAAGAGCTGCGCGACGACGTCCTCGACATGCTCGACGGCGTCGTCGCGGGGCTCGCCGCCGCGCACGGCAGCGCCGAGGTCCCGTCGGCGGAGTGGGACTGGAAGACGATCGAGGACGCCACGTTCCAGCAGCTCGGGTTCCGGCTCGTGCTCCCGGAGGAGGACCGCGACGGCCTGCGCGCCGAGGGGCTCGAGGATGTCCTGAGCGAGGCGGCGCGCCGGATCTTCGAGCAGCGCGAAGCGCAGTTCGGCGCGCCGGTCATGCGCCACCTCGAGCGCATCATCATGCTGCAGACGCTCGACACGCTCTGGCGCGCGCACCTCGTCGACATGGAGCATCTCAAGGAAGGGGTCGGGCTGGTCGGGTACGGCCAGAAGAACCCGCTGCAGGAGTACCAGAAGCAGGGATACGACCTCTTCGAGGACCTCGGCCGGCGGCTCGAGGCCGACGTGGTCGAGAAGGTCATGAGCGTCCAGATCCAGAGTACGATGCGCGGCGCCGAGCCCCGCCTCGCCGTCGAGGGCGGCGGCGAGGATCTCGACATGCCGCCCGAGCTCGCCGACATCGAGCGCCGGCAGGCGCAGCGCACGGCCAATGTGCGGCTCGTCCACGGCGACCAGCCCGCCGCGGCCGCCGCCCGCGTCGAGACCCAGCGTCGCGACGGGGAGAAGGTCGGGCGCAACGACCCGTGTCCGTGCGGGAGCGGGAAGAAGTACAAGAAGTGCCACGGCGCGCAGGCGTAGGCGGGCGGTGAAGGTCCCCCGCCGTGCGCACCGGGTGCGCGTCCCCGGGTTCCGCTTCGCCGGGGTGCGCGCGGGGCTCAAGAGCCGCGGGCCGGACGTGGCGCTCCTCGTGGCGGAGCCGCCGGCGGTGGCGGCCGGCGTGTTCACCACGAACCGCGTCGTCGCGGCGCCGGTCACGGTCTCGCGGGCGCGCCTGCAGGCGGGGCGGGCTGCGGCGGTGCTCGTGAACGCCGGCAACGCCAACGCCTGCACGGGCGTGGAGGGCATCCGTACGGTCGAGCAGTCGACGGGGCTCGTCGCCGGTCTGCTCGGCGTGCCGGCAGCGCACGTCCTCGCGTGCTCGACCGGGCGGATCGGCTGGCCGCTGCCGCGTGAGACGCTGTTGGGCGGCGTGCGTGCCGCGGTGGCGGCGCTCGCGCCGGGGGCGTTCCCGGTCGCGGCGCAGGCGATCACCACCACCGACGCGTTTCCCAAGACCGCCGTGCGCCGGCTGCGCCTCGGCGGGCGCCCGGTCACGGTCGCCGCGATGGGCAAGGGCGCCGGCATGATCGCACCCGACATGGCGACGCTGCTCGTCTTCGTCATGACCGACGCGCGCATCGGGCGTGTCGTGGCGCAGCAGAGTCTCGTCGCGGCAGTCGCCGAGTCCTTCAACGTCATCTCGGTCGACGGCGACATGAGCACCAACGACACCGTGCTGCTGCTCGCCGGCGGCGCCGCCGGCAATGCGGCAGTGCGGCGTGGCTCGGCCGCGCACCGCCGCTTCACCCGCGCGGTGACGGACGTGTTGGCCGAGATCGCGCGCCTCGTCGTGCTCGACGGCGAGGGCTCCACGCGCGTCGTCGAGGTCACGGTGCGCGGCGCGCACTGCGACGCCGACGCGCAGCGCATGGCGCGCGCGATCGCCACCTCGACCCTGTGCAAGGCGGCGTTTCACGGCGGCGACCCGAACTGGGGCCGCTTCGTCTGTGCCGCCGGCACTGCCGGGGTCCCGATCGACCCCGATCGCGTCGACGTGGCGATCGGCGGTGTGGTCGTGTCGCGGCGCGGGCGGCCGATTCCCGCGGCGCTTCCGCGTGCGCAGCGGCAGATGGCCCGGCGCGAGTTCCGCGTCGACCTGCACCTCCATCTCGGGCGTGGGGCGGGACGGATGCTGACGTCGGACCTCACCGTCGCGTACGTCCACTTCAACGCCGCCTACACGACCTGAGTGCGGTCGGCCGGATTCCTCGCGCTGCTGATCGGCGTGCTCGCGGTGACCAGCGTGGCGAGCCCGGGCGTCGCGTGGCTGATCGGTGAGGCGCACCCATTCGCGCGCGTGTACGACCGCGTGTTCGAGATCCTCCTTGCGCTCGGGCTGGCCGCCACGTGGCGCCGGCTCGATCTCGGGAGCCCCGGCGCCGTTGGCCTCACGCGGGCCGGTGCCGGCCGCGCGCTCGGGCGCGGGCTCGTGGCGGGAATGGCGGGCCTGGCCGTCGGCCTTGCGCTCGCGTGGGCGGGCGGCGCGCTCGTGCCGGCGCTGCGCTACCCGCCGCTCAAGACCGCCGGCAAGGTGATGCTCGGGCTCGGGGCCGCGCTCGGAATCGGGGTCGGCGAGGAGCTGCTGTTCCGTGGGCTCGTCTTCCGGCGGCTCGAGCGGGATGCGGGGCGGTCCGCCGCCGTGGTGGTGACGACGGTCGCGTATGCAGCCGTGCATGCGATCCGGGTCGGCGGGGGTGACGTGCGTGCCGGACCGTGGGCCGGGATCGAGCGAACGGCGGGGCTGTTTGCCCCGCTGGCGGAGGCGGCGACGTGGCCGTCGGTTGCCGGGCTCGCGGGGCTGGGGCTGCTGTTGGCCATGCTGCGCCTGCGCAGTGGGAGCCTGTGGTGCTCGATCGGGGTCCATGCGGGTTGGGTCGCGGTGTTCCGCGTCGGGCGGCTCGCGTTCGACCTGCGGCGGGTGCCGGCGTGGCTCGTGGGGCCGGGTTGGCCGCCACTCATCGGCGGGCTCGCCGGCTGGCTCGCGCTCGGCACGACGGCGTGGGTGGCGTTTCGGCTGGTTCGCGTCGCGCCGCCTGTGGTAGGCATCCGGGCCGGGCCGCCGAAGGGGGACATGTCATGAGGCTACGCCGGGGGACCGCGATGCTGGGTGTCGCGCTCGCGCTGACCGCGGGGAGGCTGCCTGCCGCCCGGGCGGCATTCGTGAACTTCGAGAGCGGCCCGGTTCGCCCGCTCGCGCTCGCGCCGGGTGGCGGCCTGCTCCTCGCGTGCAACGTGCCGGACAATCGGCTCGAGATTTTTTCGGTGACGGCCGGGGGATTGACGCTCGTGGGCGAGGTGCCCGTCGGCCTCGAGCCGGTCGCGGTCGCCGCGCGGGCGATCGCCGGGGGGCGGATCGAGGCGTGGGTGGTGAACCACCTCTCGGACAGCGTGAGCATCGTCGAGATCGATCCCGGGAGCGTGGGCACGGCGCGCGTCAAGCGCACGCTGTTGGTCGGCGACGAGCCGCGCGACGTCCTCTTCGCGGGCAGCGGCGGCACCCGCGTGTTCGTCACGACCGCGCACCGGGGTCAGGCCCGGCCGGGGGACCCGCAGCTCACCACCGCCGGCGTCAAGCGGGCGGACGTCTGGGTCTTCGACGCCGACGCGCTCGGGGCTGCGCTCGGCGGTACGCCGCTCACGATCGTCGAGCTCTTCGGCGACACGCCGCGCGCGCTCGCCAAGAGCCCGGATGGCGCGACGGTGTACGCTGCCGTGTTCCAGTCGGGGAACCGGACGACCACGATCAACGAGAGCGTCGTGACCGCCAACGGCGGCCTCCCGCCGCCGCCGATCGGTGCTACGCCGAACGCGCCGCACACCGGGCTGATCGTGAAGTTCAACCCGTCCAACAACCGCTGGGAGGACGAGATCGCGCGCAACTGGACGGCGTCGGTGCCGTTCACCCTGCCCGATCAGGACGTCTTCCTGATCGACGCCAATGGCGCGCCGCCGGCGCAGATCGCGGGCAGCGCCGGCGTGGTCGCCGGTGTCGGCACGGTGCTGTTCAACATGGCCGTTCGCCCCGACAACGGCAAGCTCTACGTGTCGAACACCGACGCCCGCAACCATGTTCGCTTCGAGCCGATCGTACGTGGCCATTTGGCCGAGAGCCGGATCACGGTGGTGAACGGCACCACGCCGTCGGCCGTGCACCTCAACTCGCATGTGAACTACGCGATCACGCCGGGGCCCAGCGCGGAGGTGGCCGAGAGCCTCGCATTCCCGACCGATATGCAGTTCACGCCCGACGGCCAGACGCTGTTCGTCGCGGCATTCGGGTCGGGCGCAGTGGGCGTGCTCTCGACGGCCACGCTGGAGGCCGGTGCCGCGTTTCCGCGCGCGCAGGTGGCGGTTGGCGGCGGGCCCGCCGGGCTTGCCTACGACGGTCCGCGCGACCGGCTCTACGTGCTCAACCGCTTCGACAACACGATCTCGATCGTGGGCAACGCGGCGCAGGCGAGCCGCGGCGTGACCGGGACGGTCTCACTGCGCTTCGACCCGTCGCCCGCGATCGTCAAGAACGGGCGGCGCTTCCTGTACGACGCGCGCTCCACGTCCGGGCACGGTGACAGCGCCTGCGCGAGCTGCCACATCTTCGGCGACTTCGACAGCCTGGCGTGGGATCTCGGCGATCCGTTCGGAACGCCGGTCGCCAACCCGAACCCGTTCCGATTGGGCTCCGGCGGTCCGTTCCATCCCATGAAGGGCCCGATGACGACGCAGAGCCTGCGCGGCATGGCGAACGCGGGCCCGATGCACTGGCGCGGCGACCGCACCGATCCGGCCGATCCGCTGAACGAGGATCACGCCTTCAAGAAGTTCAACCCGGCGTTCGTCGGGCTGCTCGGGAGCGGCAGCCAGCTCGACGACTCGGCGATGCAGGCATTCACGGACTTCGTGCTGACCGTGCAGTATCCGCCCAACCCGATCCGTGCGATCGACAACAGCCTCACCGCGGCGCAGTCGGCGGGCTCGACCTTCTACAACACGGTCACCGTGGACACGACCACCTGCCAGAACTGTCACCGTCTCCCGCTCGGCACGGACGGCTTCTCGTCGTTCGAGGGCGAGCCGCAGGAGTTCAAGATCGCCCATCTGCGGAATCTCTACCAGAAGGTCGGGATGTTCGGGTTCCCGAGCGGCGGGCCGCTGCCCGGCACCGGATTCCAGGGCGACCAGGTGCGCGGCTTCGGCTTCCTGCACGACGGCAGCGTGGCCACGGTATTCCTCTTCCTCAACGCGCCGGTGTTCAACTTCGCGAACAACACCCAGCGGCGAAACGTCGAGGCGTTCGCGCTGGCCTTCGACACGGGGCTCCGGCCGATGGTGGGCCAGCAGGTCTCCGCGACGCCGACGACGTTCAGCGACGCCACCGTGATCGCGCGCATCGATCTCATGATCGCGCGTGCCAACGCCGGCGACTGCGACCTCGTCGTGAAGGGCAATCTCGGCGGGGTGCCGCGCGGCGCGCGGCACGTGGTCGGGTCCAACAACTTCCAGCCCGATCGCAACGCCGACGCGGTGGTCGACAAGACCACGCTCCGCGGCCTCGCCGCCACGCCGGGGCAGGAGATCACCTACACGTGCGTGCCGCCGGGGCTCGGCACGCGGATCGGTGTCGACCGGGACGAGGACGGGTTCTTCGACCGCACCGAGATCGAGGCGGCGACGGACCCGGCGGACCCGCTCAGCTTCCCGGGCTCGCCGACCACGACGATTACCACCACGTCGACGAGCACCAGCACGTCGACGTCGACGACGACCAGCACCACGCTGCCGACCGTGCCGGTGTCGACGGCGGCGCTCTCGATGCGGGACGACAGCGTGACGCCGAACGCGGCGCGGCGCAGGCTCGCGTTCACGTCGAAGACGAAGAACGACCCGAGCAACTGCCACGTGGCGGTGCCGGCGTCGGGCGGCCCGGGGGACCCGACGCTCCACGGTGCCACGGTGCGGGTGCAGAATGCCGCCGGCGGGCCCGACGACGTCACGGTGACGCTCGGCACGGCCGGCTGGACGGCACTCGGAGGCGGCAAGGGCTGGCGGTTCAAGAGTCCGGATCCGAGCGCGGCCTGTCAGGCGATCGCGGTGAAGGCCGACAGGCTGTCCGTCAAGTGCGGCAAGGCGCTCTGGGGATACACGCTCGACGAGCCCACGCAGGGTGCCGTCCGGGTGTGCCTGACACTCGGGGTGGGGACGCGCTGGTGCGCGCTCGCCGACACGCCGCGCGTCGACGAGCGGGACAAGTTCCAGGCACGCAAGGTCCCGAACCAGGCGAGTTGCCCATGAGATACCTCGTCGTGTTGGCGGCGCTCGTGCTCTCGGGTACGAGCGCGTGGGGTGCGTTCCCGGCGGGCTTCGGGTGGGGAACGGCCGTGGCCGGATTCCAGGTCGACATGGGTGGCGCGCCGGCCAGCCGCGATCCGCGTTCGGACTGGTGGTCGTGGGTCCACGACCCCGGCAACATCGCGGCGGGCAGGGTGAGCGGGGACCTGCCGGAGAACGGCCCGGACGAGTACGACCTGTTCGCGACCGATGCGAAGCTGGCGGCGCGCCGGCTTCGCAATACGACGCTGCGCGTCTCCCTCGAGTGGAGCCGGCTCTTTCCGACGTCGACTGCCGGAGTGGACGCCAGCGGCGGGATCACCCCGGGGGTGCTGGCGCAGCTCGACGCGCTCGCGGACGCGGGGGCCGTCGCGCACTACCGGACGGTCCTGGCCGAGCTGCGTGCGCGGGGGCTCGCACCGTTCGTGACGCTCAACCACTTCAGCCTTCCGCTCTGGGCGCACGATCCGATCGCCGCCCGGGACGCCCTGGCCGGCATCGACCCGAACGGCCCGCTGCCGACGGGGTTCGGTCCCGCCGGCTGGCTCGATCCGGCGACCGTGACGGAGTTCGCGAAGTACGCCGCCTGGGCCGGCTGGAAGTTCGGCGACCTGGTCGACCTCTGGTCGCCGCTCAACGAGCCGCTCGTGGTGGCGACGAGCGGCTACGTGAACCTGCCCGGCGTGCTCTCGGGGAACTTTCCGCCCGGCGCGTTCACGTTCACCGGCGCGATCGCCGTGATCCTCAACGAGGCGGCGGCCCAGGCGGCCGCGTACGACGCGCTCCGGGCGCACGATACCATCGACGCCGACGGTGACGGGGCGGCGGCGGTCGTCGGGATCGTCCACAACATGGCCGCGTTCCATCCGAAGAACCCCGCGCTGGCGAGCGACGTGGCGGGTGCCGCGCACGCGGAGTACCTCTTCAACCGCCTCTTCCTGAACGCCGTCATCCTCGGCGACGTCGACGTGAACGCGAACGGCACGATCGATCCCGGCGAGCACCAGCCCGGGCTCGCCGGGAAGGCCGACTTCATCGGCGTGAACTACTACCTGCGCGCGACGGCCACCGGGCTCGGCGCGAGCGTGACGCCGGTGATTCCGGTCCTCGACTTCCTCCCGACCATCGCCTACCAGACGCCGCACAATCCGGCGGGCGGCGCGTGCCCGTCGGTGTGCACGGAGTTCGGGTGGGAGATCTATCCGACCGGCCTGCGCGAGGTGCTGGCGACGGCCGGCGGCTACGGACTCCCCGTGTACGTCACCGAGAACGGCATCGCGGACGCGGACGACGACCAGCGGGCGGCCTACCTCGTTCAACACCTCGCGGTGCTGGAGCGGGCGATCGCCGACGGCGTGGCGGACGTCCGCGGCTACTACCACTGGTCGCTGGTCGACAACTTCGAGTGGTCGAGTGGCTACTATCCCAAGTTCGGGCTGTTCGCCTTCGACGCGGCGACCCGGCGGCGGCACGCGCGGCGCAGCGGCCGCTACTATGCGCGCATCGCCCGCGGGAACACGGTTCCCGCTCGACTCCAGTCCCGCTTCGGCCCCTGAGCAACGGGCGTCAGCGGATCCCTTCGGCGGCCGCGGCGAGCTCGGCGCGGAAGTCGGGGTGCGCGATCTCGACGAGCGCGCGGGCGCGGCCGCGATCCCCGAGCAGCGAGCAGTCGACCGCACCGTACTCCGTGACGACGTACTGGACGTGGTGGCGTGGGGTCGTCACCGTCGTCCCGTCGCCGAGGCGTGGGACGATCGTCGAGACGCGCTGGCCCCCCACCGTGGCCGTCGAGTGGAGGCAGAGGAAGCTCTTGCCGCCCGGGGCCTCGGTGGCGCCGGTGACGAACGACTCGTGGCCGCCGACGCCCGAGTACTGCCGGTCGCCGATGTGATCGGCAGCGGCCTGCCCGAACAGGTCGACGGCGAGCGCGGCGTTCACGCTCACGAATCGGCGGAGCCGGCGCAGGAGCGAGGGCTCGTTCACGTCCGAGACGGGCAGCATCCGGACCTCGGGGTTGCCGTCGAGCCACTGGTAGAGGTCGGCGCTGCCGAGCGCGAAGGTACCGACGGTCACGCCGTCGTAGAGACCCTTCTGGTTCGCGACCTTTCCCGCGCGGTGCAGGTGCATGACGCCGTCGGAGATCATTTCCGTGTGGATGCCGAAGCCGGCGTGCGTGCTCTTGGCGAGGATCTGCGCGATCTCGTCGGGTACCGCGCCGATCCCGAACTGGAGCGTGGCGCCGTCCTCGATCAGGTCAGCGACGATCCGGGCGATGGCGAGGTCCGCCGGTGCGGTTTCGATCGGGGGCAGGGCGATGAGGGCCTCGTCGTGCTCGACCCAGGCGTCGATCTCGCGCACGTGCACGCGGTTGTCGCCGAGCTCGGGCAGGCCCCCGATGCGCGGCATGTGCGAGTTCACCTCGGCGAGCGCGACGCGGTCGGGGTCCTGGCCGGCCTCGCGGAAGGCGCGGAAACTGGCCCCGTTGGAGACCCCGAAGCTCATCCAGCCCTCGGCATCGGGCGGAGTGGTCACCGCCACGACGACGCGCGGCTTGGTGCGAAGCGCCAGGCGCTCGAGGCCGTGGAAGTCGCACGGCATGTACTCGACGGTGCTGCCGGCGGATCGTGCCATGCGCTCGAAGGGGCCGAAGAACCCGCTCAGCACGCGGATGCCGGGGTTCATGAGCGCCGTATACGGCCGGACGAGCAGGCCCGTGTAGAGTAGGACCTCGTCGAGGTCCGTCCGTGCTCCGAGCGCTTCGAGGAAGCCGACGGCCTGGCCGGCGGCGAAGCCGCAGAGGACGGTGTCGCGGGATCGGACGAGGTGGGCGGCCTCGTCCGCGGTCAGCTTCGGGGCGGGGTGTTTGGGCATGGCGGGCGCGGATTGTGGGCGATTATCCGCGCCCGCGCCAGCCCCCTTTTCGTGCGGTCAGGCGCCCTGGATCGGGATGCGTCGGGTCTGCGCACGGGCGGCCTTGGGCAGCTCCACGCGCAAGATCCCGTCTTTCAGCGTGGCGTTGATGTGCTCGGTGTCGATCACGTCGGCGACCGCGAAGCTCCGGTAGTAGTCGCGCAGGATGAACTCGCGGTGCCGAAGTGCGCTTGTCTGGGTGGGAACCCGACCATGCACCGTGAGGCGTTCGCGGTCGATGTGGATCTCGAGCCCGTCGGGCCGGACGCCCGGCATGTCCGCGACGAGCACGAACCCCTTGTCGTCCTCGTAGACGTCGACCGGGGGTACCACGTACGAACCCGGGGAGGGCGCCCGCAGGCTGGCGGTGTTCTCGGGAGTGGACGTTGCGTTGGCCATGGTGGTCTCTCCTCTTCTCCGGTCAGCCCGTGACCTGCACCTTGTGCGGGCGAGCCTCGGCGGCGTAGGGCACCTCGACCCGCAGTATCCCGTCTTGGTAGGTTGCCTTGGCCTGGTCGGTCGCGAGCCGACCATCGAGGTGCACGCTGCGGGCGAATCGCCCGGCATCACGCTCCCGGCGGAGGTACCGATCCTCGGCCACGGTCGTGTCACGCTTGCGCTCGCCGCGGATGGTCACCGTGTCCCCGACGGCGGTGATGTCGAGCGATGCACGCTCGATGCCCGGGGCGAGCGCTTCGATGATGACACCCTCACCGCTGCGGCTCACGTTGAACCGCGGAAAATCGGGCTCCGGTTCCGGGCCAGCGATCCCGCCGCGATCGAACATGCGGTCCAGTTCCTGCCGCAGGCGCTCCATCTCCGCCCACGGGTTCCAGCGCTGAAATGCCATGCTTCGAACCTCCTCGGCGACGCCTGCGTCGCGACCCGCAAGCTGCGCACGGTCGTTCGGCCGTCAAGGGGGATGCGGCGTGCCGCGGCTACTGCTGGAGCGCGGTGCGGAGCAGCTCCTGGACGAGCTGCGGGTTGGCCTTCCCTCCGGTCGCCTTCATGACCTGGCCGACGAGGAAGCCCATGACCTTGTCCTTGCCGGCCCGGAGCTCGGCCACCTGTGCGGGGCAGCGCGCGATCACGTCGGCCACCGCCCGCTCGAGGGCGGCGCGGTCGCTCACCTGGGCGAGGCCCTCGGCCTGGACGAGCGCCGCCGGATCCTGGCCGGTCCCGAGCAGGCGCGGGATGAGGCCCTTGGCGGTGTTGCGGTTGATCGTGCCGGTCTGGACGAGGCCGATCAGCTGCGCCACCTGCGCGGCGGTGAGCGGCCAATCGCGGATCACGAGGTGCACGTCGAGCTTCTGGTCGCGCACGAGCCGCAGCACCTCGGTCGTGACCCAGTTCGCCATCTCCTTGGCCGGCGCCCCGGCGGCCACGCCGGCCTCGAAGTACTCGGCGACGTCCTTGCGCTGCGTGAGCACGTCGGCATCGTAGGGGGACAGGCCGAAGGCACGCGCGAAGCGCTCGCGGCGGGCGCTCGGCAGCTCCGGCATCGCGGTGCGCACGCGCTCGATCCACCCCGGGTCGACGATCAGCGGCAGCAGGTCGGGCTCGGGGAAGTAGCGGTAGTCGTGCGCCGACTCCTTGCTGCGCATCGGGCGGGTCTCGGCGCGATCCTCGTCCCAGAGACGCGTCTCCTGGACGAGCCGCTCGCCCGTCGCGACCGCCTCGGTCTGCCGGCGGATCTCGAAGGTGATCGCCCGCTCGACCGCCTTGAACGAGTTCATGTTCTTGATCTCGACCTTGGTGCCGAGGGTCGTCGCGCCCGCCGGGCGCACGGAGATGTTCGCGTCGCAGCGGAAGCTGCCTTCCTCCATGTTGCCGTCGCAGATCTCGAGGTACTGCAGGATCGAGCGCAGGGCCCGCAGGTAGGCGCCGGCCTCGGCCGGGCTGCGCATGTCCGGCTCGCTCACGATCTCCAGCAAGGGGACGCCGGCGCGGTTGCAGTCGACGAGGCTCGCGTCCTCGTGGGCATCGTGGAGGTTCTTGCCGGCGTCCTCCTCCATGTGGATGCGCGTGAGACCGACGCGCTTCGGCTGCTCGTCGACCATGACGTCGACCCAGCCGTACTCGCAGAGCGGCTGCTCGAACATGCTGATCTGGTAGCCCTTGGGCAGGTCCGGGTAGAAGTAGTTCTTGCGCGCGAACACCGAGCGCTCGGCGATGCGGCAGTTGGTCGCCAGTCCGGCGCGGATCGCGAACTCGACCACGCGGCGGTTCAACACCGGCAGCACGCCGGGCATGGCGAGACAGACGGGACAAACGTTGGTGTTGGGCGGCGCGCCGAACGCTGCCGAGCAGCCGCAGAAGATCTTCGTGTGCGTGAGCAACTCGGCGTGCACCTCGAGGCCGATCACGGCTTCCATCGTGGGAGCGGTCATCCGTGGGTCCTCACAGCGGCGGGCGCCGCCGGTGCCAGTCGGTTGCCTGCTCGAATGCGGCGCCGACGCGGAAGAGGGTCTCCTCGTCGTAGGGCCGGCCGATGAGCTGCAGGCCGATCGGCAGGCCGGCGCCGTCGAGACCGCAGGGAAGCGCGAGGCCGGGCAGCCCGGCGAGATTCACCGAGATCGTGAGGATGTCCGAGAGGTACATCGCGAGCGGATCGGCCGTCCGTTCGCCGAGGCGGAAGGCGGTGGTCGGCGCAACCGGGGTGAGGAGCGCGTCGCACTGTGCGAAGGCGCCGTCGAAGTCGTGGCGGATCAGCGTGCGGACCTGCTGGGCCTTGCGGTAGAAGGCATCGTAGTAGCCGGCCGAGAGGGCGTAGGTGCCGAGCATGATCCGGCGCTTCACCTCGGCGCCGAAGCCCTGCGCGCGGGTGCGATCGTACATGTCGGCGAGCCCGCGGGCGCCTTCCGCGCGCAGGCCGTATCGGACGCCGTCGTAGCGCGCGAGGTTGGACGACGCCTCCGCGGTCGCGATCAGGTAGTACGTCGCCACGGCGTACTCGGTGTGTGGCAGCGACACGTCGACGACCTCGGCGCCGAGGCGGCCGAGCACCGCGATCGCGGCGCGGACGGCGGTCTCGACGGCGGGATCGAGGCCCGCACCGAAGTACTCGCGCGGTAGCCCGAGGCGGAGCCCGCGCACGCCGGCCTCGAGCGCGTCGAGTGCTGGCGGGACCGGCCGCGGGGCCGTGGTGGCGTCGGCGGGGTCGTGGCCTGCGATCGCGTGAAACACCGTCGCCGCATCGGCGACGTCGCGCGCGAGCGGTCCCACCTGGTCGAGCGACGAGGCGTATGCGATCACGCCCGCGCGGGAGACGCGGCCGTACGTCGGCTTGAGGCCGACCACGCCACAGAACGCGGCGGGCAGGCGGATCGAGCCGCCCGTGTCGGAGCCGAGCGCGGCGTGGCACTCGCCGGCCGCGACCGCCGCCGCCGCGCCGCCCGACGACCCGCCCGGGACGCGCGTCGTGTCCCACGGGTTGCGCGTCGTGCCGAGCGCCGAGTTCTCGGTGGACGAGCCCATCGCGAACTCGTCGCAGTTGAGCTTACCGACGATCACCGCGCCGGCCCGCCGCAGGCGCGTGGTCACAGTGGCGTCGTACGGTGGGACGAAGTGCTCGAGGATGCGCGAGGCGGCCGTGGTGCGGACGCCGCGGGTGCAGATGTTGTCCTTGAGGGCGACCGGGACGCCGCCGAGCGGGCCCACGTCCTCGCCGGCGGCGACGCGCCGGTCGATCGCCTCGGCGGCGGCGAGGGCGTCGGCCTCGCACAGCGTGAGGAACGCGCCGACGCGGGGCTCGACCGCGGCGCTGCGCGCCAACGCAGCGCGGGCGAGGTCGACCGCAGACACCACGCGACGGCGGACGTGGTCGGCCGCGGCGCGGACGGAGAGGTCGTGGAGGGCGCTCACGGGCGGGCCGTCATTCGAGGATCTTGGGCACGCGGAACAGGCGCCCGGTGCGGGCGGGCGCGTTGGCCAGGAGCGCCTCGTCGCCCGGTGGCGAGGTGATCACGTCGTCGCGGAGGACGGCGCCGAAGTCCTCGACGCAGGTGGTCGGGGCGACCCCGGTCGTGTCGAGCGCCTGGAGGCGCGTGAACGCCTCGAGGATCTTGTCGAGATCGGCGGCGAGCCGGACCTCCTCGGCCGGCTCGAGGTGCAGCCGAGCGAGCGTGGCGACGTGCCGGACCTCTTCGCGCGTGATCGCCACCCGGGTTTCGTACCCCAGGGCCGGGGCATGCGCAACGCGCGCGGCGCGCCTTGCGAGGGCGGGAGGTGGCCGCTAATCTCGCGCGCCGTGCACGCGCGCGGAGAGCTGGGTCGACGGGGTGAGGCGGTGGCCGAGGCCTTCCTGCGCGCCAGCGCGTTCGAGATCGTGGCCCGCAACTATCGCTGCCGGATGGGAGAGATCGACCTGGTTGCGCGCGACGGACCGACGCTCGTCTTCGTCGAGGTGCGCAGCCGCAGCGGCGTGGGGCGCGGGACGCCGCTCGAGTCGGTCGACGGCCGCAAGCAGGCGCGCGTCGCCCGTGTGGCGCGCCACTTCCTGGCGACGCACGGCTGGACGGAGCGGGCGGCGCGATTCGACGTGGTGGGTGTGCGATTCGACGCCGACCCCCCGGCGGTCGAGCACGTGCGCGGGGCGTTCGACGCGGTGGGGTAGGGCATGCTGGACATTCGGATCATCCGGGCCGAACCCGATCGGGTGAAGGCCGAGCTCGCGAAGGTCGGCGTCGCACCCGGCGAGGTCGACGCGCTGCTGGCGGCGGATCAGCAGCGGCGCGTGGCCATCATGGCCGTCGAACAGGCGCGGGCCGAGCGGACGGCCGCCTCGAAGCGCATCCGGGACCTGAAGGACCCGGCCGAGCGCGAGGCGGCGATCGTGGCGCAGCGGGGCCTCGGCGACCGCATTCCCGCGGCGGAGGCCGCGGTGGCAGCGGCCGAGGAGGACTTCGCGCGGCGGATGCTCGAGGTCCCGAACCTGCCGCATCCCGAGGTGCCGGTGGGGCCCGACGAGTCCGCCAACCTCGTCGTCCGCACGGAGGGGACGGCGCCGGCGTTCGACTTCACGCCGCTGCCGCACTGGGAGATCGGGCCGCGGCTCGGCATCCTCGACTTCGAGCGCGGCGTCAAGATCTCGGGGTCGCGCTTCTACGTGCTGCGCGGGCCGGGCGCACGGCTGCAGCGCGCGTTGATCGCGTTCATGCTCGACCTGCACACGCGCGAGCACGGGTATACGGAAATCTATCCCCCGGCCATGGTGAAGCGGGAGTGTCTGGTCGGGACGGGCAACCTGCCCAAGTTCGGCGAGAACCTCTACCGCGACGCGGAAGAGGACTACTGGTTCGTCCCGACCGCCGAGGTGCCGGTGACGAACCTCTACCGCGACGAGGTCCTCGCGGGTGCGGCGCTGCCGATCGAGCACGTCGCGTACAGCCCGTGCTTTCGGCGGGAGAAGATGTCCGCCGGTCGTGACGTGCGCGGGATCAAACGCGGGCACCAGTTCGACAAGGTGGAGTTGGTCAAGTTCGTGCGGCCGGAGGCGTCGGACGCCGCGTTGGTGCAGCTCCTCGGGCATGCGGAGGCCGTGCTGCGACGCCTCGGGCTGTCCTATCGAGTCGTGCAGATGTGTACCGGCGACCTCTCGTTCACGGCCGCGATGAAGTACGACCTCGAGGTCTGGGCGCCGGGGTGCGGCGAGTGGCTCGAGGTCAGCTCGTGCTCGAACTTCCGGGACTTCCAGGCTCGCCGCGCCAACATCCGCTTTCGTCCGGAGGCCGGAGCGAAGCCCGAGTTCGTCCATACGCTCAATGGCTCGGGCCTGGCGCTGCCGCGCGTGATGATCGCGGTCCTCGAGACCTACCAGCGCGTCGACGGGAGCGTGGTGGTGCCGGAGCCGTTGCGCGCCTTCATGGGAGCGGACGTGCTGGCGGCGCAGGACCCGAGGTGACGGCGGGTCAGAAGAGGTTGCGCAAGCGGGGGGCGTGGACGCGACGCACGCTCTCGGCGGTCACGACGTCGTAGAGCGTCGTCGGGCCGATGCGGACCTCGGGCGTGAGCACGCCGGTCACCGTGATCCAGTCGCCGGGGGCGACGTCGGTGTCGCCCTGGATGCGCACGAGGACGCGCCGTTCGTTCGGGTCGGCGACCTCGAAGAGGTGCTCGCCGGGCAGGTCCTGGGTGCGGGCGATCCGGCCCGTGAACGTGACGCTCTGCTGGTAGTACTTCGCCGGCCGCTCGTTGATCTGCGGGATCGTGGTGGCGCAGCCCGCCAGGAGAGCAAGGCCGAGGGGGAGCAGCAACAGTCGCATCGCGGGAGCGGCGGGTACCATGCGGCCCGCAGAAAAGCAAAGTCGATGCGCCGCGCCGCGCGTTCGTCGCGAAGGTTGACGCTGGGCCGGTGATGCCCGTAGGGTCGCGTTTTCTTCCCCAAAAGGAGACCTGCATGCGAGTCATACTGACCGTCCTCGTTGCTCTCGGGAGCGCGGGACTCGTCGCGGCGGCCGATGCGCCCGTCGCGACCGTCGGTGACCACCAGATCACGCACGCCCAGCTCGAGACGCACGTGAAGGCCAAGCTCATCGAGATCGAGAACGAGCGCTTCGAGGCGTTGAAAGAGGGCTTGGACGAGTTGGTCGCCGAAGAGCTGTTCAAGCAAGAGGCCAAAGCGCGCAGCACGACGCCGGAGGCGCTCCGCAAGCAGGAGGTCGAGGACAAGGTCGCCGCGCCGACCGACGCGCAGATCCAGCAGGTCTACGAGCAGAACAAACAGGCGCTGAACGGCCAGGCCCTCGATGCGGTGAAGGACCGTATCGTGCAGTACCTGAACCAGCAGGCGGCGGGGCAGCGCGAGGAGGCGTACATCGCGGAGCTCAAGGGCAAGCACAAGACGACCATCGCGCTGCGGGCTCCGACCGTCGAGGTCGCCGACGCCGGCCGCCCCGCGAAGGGCGACGTCAAGGCGCCGATCACGATCATCGAGTTCTCGGATTACGAGTGCCCGTTCTGCAAGCGCGCGGAGCCGACGGTGACGCAGGTGCTCGCGACGTACGGCGACAAGATCCGCCTCGTCTACCGCGACTACCCGTTGCCCTTCCATGCGCACGCCCGCCCGGCGGCGAACGCCGCCGCCTGTGCGAACGCGCAGGGCAAGTTCTGGGAGTACCACGCCAAGGTCTTTGCCGCGGCCGATCTCTCCGACGAGGCGCTCAAGAAGCTCGCGGCCGAGGCCGGGCTCGACGCCGGCAAGTTCGACGCCTGCTTCGCCAAGAAGGAGTTCGACGCCGCGATCGAGAAGGACGTGAACGACGGTCAGGCCGTCGGCGTGAACGGTACGCCTGCCTTCTTCATCAACGGCCGCATGATCTCGGGCGCGCAGCCGTTCGAGAAGTTCAAGGAAATCATCGACGAGGAGCTGGCGTCGGCAGGAGCGGCCAAGAAGTAGGCCGCCGTGACCTGTCCGTCGGAGGGGTGGCCGAGCCCGGTTGAAGGCAGCGGTCTTGAAAACCGCCAGGGTCACAAGCCCTCGGGAGTTCGAATCTCCCCCCCTCCGCTGATGACCGCTGCCCTTCCGTAACGACGGCGTCCAAGGCCGCCCTGGCAGCGGCGAAGATCGGTCTCGACGTCGCGGGCTGAGAGAAGGACGCGGCCTCGCCTGAGGTCCAGGCACAGGTCGAGCGTGACCTGAAGGACGCCAGCGCGGCCGACGTGCAGGGCACGCCGACGTTCTTCGTCGCGGGCGAACGCTTGCAGTCGCGCTCCATCGACGGCTTCAAGCAGGCGATCGACGCGGCACTCGAGGAGAGGCCAGGTGACCGGGCAGGGCCGAGCTTTCCCTATCCGGGGGCTCGGGCCAGCCGACCGGGGCGGCGTCCGCACCGGACGAACCACACCAGGTCCGTGAGTGGCGCGGGCACGGTGAGCGTTCGGCCGCCGCGCAGCGTGGGCCCACGTCCGTGCAGGCGCCAGCAGCCCTGCGGGAGCCGCACCTCGCGCTCGACGGCGCCCTCCGCGAGGACCGGCGCGACGAGGACGTCGGGGCCGAGGAGCCACTCGTCGTCGTTGTGCGGGTCGTGCTCGGCCTGGGCGTCCGCATACCAGAGCGGCCGCACGACGGGCACGCCGGTGCGGACGGCGTTCCGCCACAGGGCGAGGATCAACGGCCGGGCGGCCAGATGGAGGCGCGCCATCCGCGCCCAGGTAGCCTTCGTCTCCTCGTCGTAGCTCCACGGCATCCGGACGCCCGTGAGCGGCGAGTTGTGGACGCGGAAGAACGGCGTCAGCGCGGCGGCCTCGCTCCAGCGCAGGTACAGCTCCTTGGTCGGACTCCGGAGCGTCACGTCGAGGTAGCCCGGGATGTCGGTCGTGAACCCCCAGGCCCCGGCGATCGCGCGGTTGAGCATGTCCGGGACGATCGAGGGGAGCCCCGTCGTGCGGCTCCAGTCCGAGGTCTCGTCGCCCGGGAACGCCGCGTCGTCGGAGGCCGCGGAGCCGGTGTAGCCGGCGCGTGAGAAGAAGAACGGGTGGCGTCCCGGATGTCGGCGCACGAAGCGATCGAACGCCGCGCGCGTCGCTTCGCTCTGCAGGACCGGGAACCGGTTGTGCATCGTGACGCCCGTGCTGCCGTCGGCGAATACCATGTCGGGCAGCACCTGCTCGCCGAAGTCGCTCATGAAGCCGTCGGCACCGAGCGCGAGCATGTGCGCGACGCGACCCATCCACCAGGCACGCGCGGCGTCGTTCGTGAAGTCGATGACCGCACCGCTCGTGAAGAACGGCGACGGAAAGAGATACGGAGACCCATCGGCCGTGCGGGCGACCCAGCCGTTGGCGATCGCCTCGTCGAAGCGGCCGCTGGCTTCCGTGCCGGCGAAGTCATCGGACACGAACGAGCGGATGTAGAGCAGCGCGTGCACGCCGAGCCGCCGCAGCCGGGCGATCGTGCGCCGCACGAATGCCTCGGGCAGGGGCTCCCACCCCTCGAACGCATAGGCGCTGATCGGCAGTCCCTCGTGCGCGATGTGGTGGACGTCGTCCTCGATCGCCCGCTGGTACGTCTCCGGCGTGTGGCCGGGCACCTTGATCGTGCGGGACAGCGTCGGCCCGATGCTCCAGGCGGGCGGCACGCGGTGGCGTCCGGCGAGCCCGCTGAGGACACGCTGCGCTTGCGCTGGCGCCCCGGGCACGACGACGAGGTGGAGGGACGAGGCCGCCGCCGCCACCTGCCACGCGTCGGGTGCATCGGAGGCGAGTCGCCAGCGCGCGTTCTCGTGCTGCTCGAGCAACAGGCCGTAGCCCGCCGACGACACGAGCACGGGCAGCACGTAGTAATAGGCGGTGTTCACGTCGGGGTAGCGGTAGTCCAGCACCCAGTTGAGGAACGTGTGCCCGCGCAGGTCCGTGCTCTCGCGCCGGCCGCCGAAGCCGTGGAACGCCTCGTCCGGGCCCGAGCGGAACGCCGCCGCGACGGCCACGACGCCGTCGGGTGGTTCGGCGCTAGCCACGACGCGCACCGAGCCCCGCACGCCGGCGCTCACCTCGAGGACGATCGTGTGCCCGGCGGGGCTGTCCGTGGCGAGCGTGATCCGGGCGGCCTTGTCGCCACCGGTGACCGCCACGACCTCGCGCGCGGCGTAGCGCGCGGCCGGGGGCGGATCGGTCGGATTGGGATCGGGCTGGCCGGGCAGCGCGGGGTAGCGGACCCCGGGCTCGTCGCCGAGCGTGAGCGCCAGCGGCGCGTAGAGGGAGTCGCCGTGCGCCGAGACGCCCCGCACGCTCGCGAGCGCCGTGCGCCCGCGTGCGTCGTCGACGCGCAGCGCGAACGGCGAACGGTCGACCACGACGGCGCCACCGGTGAAGGCGACGGTCACGGGCTCGGTCGCGGCGGCTGCGCGGACCGCCGGCGCGGCGCCGGCGAAGAGCAGGGCAGCGAGGAGGCGGCGGGTCGTCAGCGGTCGGGTGGGCATGGCCGAGGGGGCCATCTAGCCCGATCGCGGTGCGCGGTGCCAGGCCGAACCGTGGAGCTACGGGAGACCGACCTCCAGGAGCGCGCGGCGAACGCCGCACGGATACTTCTTGATGAGTTCACCTGACGGGTGTATCCTGTGAGCGCTCGGTGATCCACCGGGTAGAGATCGGCAGGCGCGCGGCGAAGCAGCTGCGCAGGCTGCCGCGTCACATCGTGCACAACCTGATGATCTGGATCCTGGCGGTCGAACAGGATGGCCTCGAAGCGGTGCGCGCGGTGTCTGGCTACCACGATGAACCATTGAAGGGGGACCGCATCGGCCAGCGGTCGATCCGGTTGAGACGCGCCTACCGCGCCATCTACGAGATCAAGGGCGACACCGCCGCGTTCGTGTCCGTCGAAGAAGTCAGCAAGCACGGGTATTGACGGGAGGCATCCATGCGCAAGACCAAGGCAACCAAGTCCGCGGCGATCAAGCTGCTGGAGCAGATTTCGGGGGGGCCGCTCAGTCTGGGCAAGGCCATCGAGTCGGTCCGTAGGAGCGAAGATCTTTCGCAGGACGAGTGCGCCAGGAGGCTCGGGGTCTCGAAGTCGCATCTGTGTGACGTCGAGAAGGGGCGGAAGACCGTGAGCCCCGAGCGAGCCGCGAAGTGGGCGCGCGTGCTCGGCTTTCCGGAATCCGTCTTCGTTCGTCTCGCCATCCAGGGCGAGTTGGATGCCGCCGGCCTGCGATACAAGGTCGAGATCGAAGCCGCCTGACGCCGATGGCCGGCGACGCCCGCCGATCGCCCGGCCCCATCAGCGCAGGTGACGATACTACGACGAAGCGAGCAGGCCACCGTTCCCCGGTAGAGCGCCGCTACCCACGCCGCGCCAGGCGGGGAGGCGAGGCCAAGGTCCGAGTATGGCGGTTATGGCAACGTCCGCCGGTTATCGTAGCCTACAGGCCGCGCGTCGTTCACCGAGGGCTTCGAGCTCCAGGATCTACGGGACGCCGGTGCGTTGCTGAACGAGCTGGCGTAGACGGCCCCTTCTGCCGATCAGCGCGGCGGGAGGTGCCGGCGTGCGGACGCGGCGGCGATCGCTCGACCCTCATCCCGTCATCGGCACGCGAGCGATCACGATCCGTGGAACGACCAGCTCGCGCTGATCGCCCCATCGCCCGTGTCTCTCGTGTAGCTGTCCATGAAGTCGACGCCGTCCGGCGACGTGGCGCCGCCGTTGTCACCGGGCTCGATCGGCGCGTCGATCACCGCGACGGTCCCTTCGTTCGCCTTTGACCGATCGGGACAGTTGAACAAGGTGACGTTCATCGTCTGCGTCGGCCCCGGGATGACGGCAAAGAAGGTGTAGAGGTAGGGAGCCCCGAAGGCGGGGCCGATGCCCTGCGCCGCGAACTGTCCGTTGGAGCCCGCCGGAATCACGAAGTGCTGGACGCCCCTCTGCTGGCAGCCGGTCGGGGGATGGATGCCCGACGCTGTCACTTCGTAGTCACCTGAAGCCAGCAGGAAGATGCCGTTCGCCCCGCCCAGGTCGTTCGGGCTGTCGCGATCGAAGGCAAGGTTTCCGGTCCAGTCCAACCTCGAGTCTCCGGACACCGTGCCGTCGATGATCGACCCCTGGATCGTGCCGGCGACGTGGTCGATCCCGTCCTTCGCCGTCCAGTCGCCTTCGACCACGCCGATCGTGGACGGCGTCCGGTAGTGCATCTTGACGGTGATCCCGTCCTGAGGCGTGCCGCCCTCGACCTTCAAGTCGAGGGGCATGCCATCGGCGCTGCCCTTGGTCACCCGCTCTGCGATCTTCCCGATCGACGCGACCGGCACCCAGTCGTCGCGCAGGCCGTTCAGCCCCTCGCCCGCGGGAACGATGCGACCGGTGACCCTGATCTGGGCGTTTGGTGGGACGCCCGCCGTCGCCGTTTCGGGGTCCCAGACGACGGTCGCGCACGCGTTCGGCCTCTGCCACACCTCCTCGGCCTTGGCGATCGCCTTCATCAGCTCCGCGTCGACGAGCACCATGAACCCCTTCACCAGGTCGGCGTAGGCCTTCTGCGAGATCAGAGCGGGCTCACGCCCCGGCGGCCGCTTCGGGGCGCCGGAGATGAATGCGTCGAACGACTCGTTGTCCGTCGCGACGGTGACGTCCCAGCCGACCTTGTCCGGACTCACATCGAGGGTGACGGTGTTCGAGTAGCCCGTCGGTGGCTTTCCGGGCCGGCGGCTTCCGCCGACGCGGTCGACGCTGACCTTCCCGGAGATGGAGGAAGTCTTGAGTCCCGCGAAGCGGGCGTTCTGATCGACGGCCGCGTTGATGTCCGTCGGATGGAGACGGATGATCACCCCACTCGAGGCGCTCGTCTTCCCCGCTCTCCAGCTCGTCACCAGCTCGTAAGTTGCCGCGATGGCGATGTACTCGTTGCTTTCACGGTCGAAGGGCGCGAATTGCTTCGGGCAGCGGCTGACGTCCATCTCGATGTTGAGCTGCCTGTGGAGCTTGATCTTGCCGTGACCGTCCTCCTGAACGACGTCGATGATGCCCGGGGCGGGCGCACCGGCTCCCCTGGGCTCGCCGCGAAGGCTCGCCGTCGGCGACACGAGGTTCGCCGGTCCCACCGGAGCGCTGACGAGCTGGCTCACGAACTCGTCGTCCAGCCGAGCCTCCGCGGCCTTACCCTTCTTTTTTCCGAGGAGCCCGGTGAAGCTCGCCAGCCCCATGCCCCGGAGCAGTCCCCCGGACTCCGTGGCCGTGAAAGCCCGCGCCGCTTGCTGCAGACGGTCATCGGCGCCCGAGGTGCACGCGGGCGTCACGGGGCGGCACGGATCCTCCGCCCGCGCATGAGTAGCCAGCACGAGGAGCGCGACAGGCGCGACCGTGAGTGCGCCAAATCCGTGTCTGGTCATGCGGGCCCTCCTTCCGCCAGGTTCGCGCGGC
The DNA here is from genome assembly GCA_046327955.1 of Binatia bacterium. Classification (GTDB taxonomy): domain Bacteria; phylum Desulfobacterota; class Binatia; order DP-6; family DP-6; genus JAXLXP01. Next base: position 602,048 of record JAXLXP010000004.1, read on the forward strand.
CCTCTGTCCGAAGGACCCCTATGTTGACAGAAACTGACGTCCGTCGTCCAGGACGCGGCGTAACGCCCTCGTCGAGTTGATGGCGCGGTCGTCGGGGCCGGTTCTGGTGCCGGTGTGCGAACCCCGCCCGCGTCGAGCTCGCCCGTCAGCGATGGTGTGGTCGACATCTGTCGCAGATCGATGTCCGGAAACCGCGCCAGCCGGAGAGGCGAGGCCATGTCAACACAAAGTACAAGTGTCCGCTTCGCTCCCAAGTAGTGATGTCCGCTTTTGCCAGCATGGTAGGAGGCGTCAGGCGGGGGGCGGGGTGGCCGCGGCCCGGATTCGCTTCTTGTCCCGGAGCGTGATCTTGGGATTGGCGAGGCGGGCGGCGTCGCGCTCGCGCTGCTGCGCAGCGATCCACTCGAAGACGCCGTCGAGATGCTTGTGGTCGACGACGATGCCGGGATCGAGCGCGGCGTGATCCTTCCCGTGGCGGTGGGCGGCGAGGCGGCGGCCGTTCGCCCAGATCGTGAGCGCGCCGTCCTCGGCCTCGCGCAGGAGCGCGGTGGCGCCGCGCAGCCGGCGATTCTCGACCGAGTCCTCGAGGATGTACAGGTCGCGCTTGTAGTGGATCGTCAGCTGGCGGCCGATCTGGCGCGTGGCTTGGAGCGTGAAGATCTGGGCGAGGTCCTCGTCGGGGTGCAGGGCGCGGTGGGCGTCGTGGGCCACGCGCGGTGGCTGGGCGAAGCGCTGATTGTGGTCGGCCATGAACGCGGGCAGGAACGCGTCGGCGGCGACGGGGTCGTGCAACCCCCGCAGGCGGAGTTCTTTGACGAGCCGGTCCTGGAGCGTTCCGTTGGCGCGTTCGACGCGGCCCTTGGCCTGCGGGCTATTCGCACAAATGCTGTCGATATTGAGGTCGCGGAGCGCGCGGCCGAACTGCGAGAGTCCCGGGCCACTCTGGGCGCGGTCGCGGGCCTGGACGTGAAAGATGCTGTGGCGATCGCTGTAGAACGCCATCGGCTTGCCGTGCCGGGCGATGTACCGGCGCGTGGCCCGGAAGTAGTCGAAGGTGGACTCCGAGTCGGCGAAGCACAGCTCCATGAGCCGGCTGGTGGCGTCGTCGATGTAGACGAGCAGGGTGCATTTGGGCCCCCGGTCCTCGAACCAGGCGTGGGCAGACCCGTCGATCTGGATGAGCTCGCCGAGACACGCGCGCCGGGTCCGGGGCGGATAGCTGCGCGGGGCCCGCTGCGTCCGGGCCACCCAGAGGCCGGCGGCGATCATCCAGGCGCGCAGCGTTTCGACCGACAGCGTGAGCCCGTGCTCCTCGGTGAGCTTCTGGTGGGCGAACGTGGGCCCGAAGTCGGCGTACCGGTCCCGGATGAGGGCCAAGGCCTGGTCCCGGGTCGCCGCGGCGAGGCGCCGGCCACTGGGGCGGCCGCGGCGGCGGGACGCGAGACTCGCGGCACCGTGCGTGGCGAACGCGTCGTACAGGCGGCGGACCTGGCGCTCACTGAGCCCCAAGCGCTCCGCGGCCCGGCGCCGGGTGAGTCGATGCTCGGCAATCTGGGTCAGGGCCTGCAGGCGGTCCAGTTCCTTCATGGTCAGCGCGAGGGGTTCCGGCATCCGGCCAGTGTGACCGCAAAGCGGACATCGCTACTTTGGAGGAACCGGACATTTGCACTTTGGGCCCACATGCCAACGTCCGATAAGGTAGATTATGTAAACTTTCCCCGGGGTGGCCGTCCGGGGTCCCGGTGATGGCGCTTCCCCTGCCCAACGTCCTCTTTCTCCTCGTCGACTGCCTGCGCGGCGACGCGGTCGGGCGTCGGGGACACCGCCCGCGCGTGCCCTGGCTCTCGCGCCTGGCACGCGAGGGCCTGCACTGCACGCAGATGATCTCGGCGGCGACCACGACCACGCCGTGCGTCGCCAGCATCCTCACCGGACATTACTCGCCCCGCCACGGCATCCGATCGTTGCGCGGGTTTCGCCTCCGTCCGGGGCTCGCCACCTTGCCCGGGACGCTCGCGGCCGCCGGCTACCACACGCGCGCCGAGGTCACCGGCCCGTTGCTGGCATCGGTCGGGCTCGAACGCGACTTCCACACCTACCGGTACCGGGAGCAGGACGCGTATCTCGATGGCCCCTGGGGGGCGGACCTCGCACGGCTCCTCGCTCCGGGCGGGATGCCGGAGCCGTGGTTCCTGTTCGTCCACCTCTGGGAGCTGCACGTCCCGCGGCGCGTGCGCCCGGGATTCGAGCACCGCCGTTACGGCCGCAACCCGTACGAACAGGCCCTGTCGGCGCTCGACGCACGGCTCGAACCGCTGCTCGCACCGCTCGCGGGCCGCGCCATGATCGCGGTCCACGGCGACCACGGCGAGCAGCTCCCGGTGCCGCGGCTGGTGCGCCGCTTCTATCGATGGCAGCGCAACCGCCTCGGGCGCGCGTACCCGCCATGGCCCAGCTTTCCGTTGCGCGAGGGCCACGGCTTCGACGTCTGGGAGCCGCTCGTGCGCGTGCCATTCGTCGCGCACCTGCCCGGCCGCGTCCCGGCGCAGCGGGTCGAGCGCCTCACGCGGCAGATCGACGTGATGCCAACGCTCCTCGACGTGCTCGGTCTGCCGCTCGCCGATGGTGTCGAGGGCCGCAGCGTCCTCGACGCCGCGCCGACGCCCCTCGACGCGTACGTCGAGGCCTGCGGCGAAAGCATCGTCGATCCCCGCGACTGGCGGCGTGGCATTCGCACGGACCACTGGAAGTACATCCAGGTGGTCGGCGGCGGTCAGCCCGAGCAGCTCTACGACGTCCGCCGCGATCCGCGCGAGCGGCGCAACCTGGCGACCGCGCGCCCCGACGTCGTCGCCGCGCTGCGCAGTCGGCTGGCGGTACGCCTCGCGGCCGCGGCGGCCGAGGACGACGGCAGCACCCGCCTCTCGGCCGACGAGGATGCGCTGGTGGAGGCCAAGCTGCGCGACCTCGGGTACATCGAATGACGGCGCTCGACGGGCGGGTCCTCCTGCTCGGGCTCGACGGGGCCACGTGGCGGGTCGTCGAGCCGCTCGCCCGCCAGGGACTGCTCCCGAATCTCGCCGGACTCATGGCCCGTGGGACCCATGGGCTCCTGCGCTCCACGACCCCGGCGGTCACGCTTCCCGCCTGGTCGTCGCTGGTCACCGGCAAGAATCCGGGCAAGCACGGGGTCTTCAGCTTTCGCCGCCTCGCGTTCGAGGGATACGAGCGCCGCGGCCTCAGCAGTGCGGCCGACCTGCACGGCTCGACCCTGTGGGACATCGTGGGGCGCGCGGGGCGACCGGTCGGCGTGATCAACGTGCCCCCCTCGTTCCCGCTTCGGCCGGTGAACGGCTACGTGGTGAGCTGCCTCCTCACGCCGCCAGGCGAGCCTCACTTCACCGAGCCGCCGGAAGTCGCCGCCGAGCTGGGCGAGTACTGCATCGACACCGAGGTTCCGCGCGACCTCGTTCGCACGCACCCGGCGTTCCGTGAACGGATACTCGGGTACGTCACGGCGCTCGAACGCCAGACGCAGCTCCGCGCGGCCGCCACCGTCCGCATGATGCGCCGGCGGCCGTGGGACCTCCTTGCCGTCGTGTTCTACGCACCCGACCGCGTGCAGCACTTCCTGTGGCCGGAGATCGCACGGCTGGCCGGGATCGCGGGCGCGGTGGACGGCACCGCCGACGCGACGCTCGTCCCCGCCGTCGCACGGCTGTTCCGCACCGTCGACGCGGCCGTCGGCGAGCTGGTCGCGAGCGCGGGCCCCGACGCGACGGTCGCCGTCGTCTCCGACCACGGTGCCGGACCCGCGCCGCGATGGCTCGTGCGCGTGAACCGCTGGCTCGCGGACCACGGCTTCCTGCACCAACACCGCGCGTGGAAGCTCCGCCGCAGGCTCGTCCGCAGCGTGCTCCCGCGCCGCCTCCGCGAACGCTACGACCGCCCGGACCGGCTGCTCTTCAACTGGAGCCGGACGCGCGCATGGGCCGAGGTGCTCGACAACCCGGGGACGATCGGCATCTGGATCCACGAGCGCGGCCGGTTCCCGTTCGGCCGCGTCGCGCCGGGAGCGGACTCCGAGGCGGTGCGTCGTGCCATCGTGGACGGGCTGCGCGCGCTCTGCGCGCCCTCGGGTGCGCGCGTGTTCGCCGCGGTCCTGCGGCGCGAGGAGCTCTATCAGGGCCCCTTCGCGGCCGCGGCGCCGGATGTCGTGGCCGTCTGCGAGAGCGAGTTCGGGGCGAGCTGGCAGCCGCTCACGGTGGAGCTGCGCCAGCGCGCCCTCTTCGCTCCGTTCGACCCCGCGCTCTACAACCACCAGGCCGGCCAGCACACCGCGGACGGCCTCTACCTGTTTGCCGGTCCACGGATCCGCGGGTTGGGCGCCTGCGCTGCCCATCCCATCGAAGCCGTCGCTCCGACGGTGCTCCACCTCCTCGGCCTGCCCGTCCCGCGCGCGATGGATGGCCACGTGATCGCTGAGCTGCTGGAGCCATCCGATCTCGCCGCGCATCCGGTCGTCTTCAGCGACGACCTCGACGACTCGGGCCCAGCACCTGGCGGATGGCAGTCGGCCGAGGACGAGAGCCGCGTCGCAGACCACCTGCGCGCCCTCGGCTACCTCGGCTAGCGGCCGCTTGAGCCACAGTGGGGCCTTCGATATACCCACCGCCGTGAGCGCGCGACCGGCCCGGGTGGCCGTCGTCATCCCGCTCCACAACCTGCGGGCCTTCGTGGGCGAAGCGATCGAGAGCGTGCTTGCCCAGGATCTTTCGCCCGAGGCGGTGGAGATCGTCGTGGTGGACGACGGGTCGACCGACGGGGGCGGCGAGATCGCCCGCCGCTTCGGCCCGCGCGTGCGCTGCCTCGCGCAGCCGAACCGGGGGCTGTCGGCGGCCCGCAACGCAGGCATCCAGGCGACGGTGGCTCCGCTCGTGCACTTCCTCGATGCGGACGATCGGCTGACGCCGACGGCCCTGGGGAGCCTCGCCGCCGCCCTCGACGCCTCGCCGGAGGCCGGCGTCGCCTACACGGGCGTGCAGTGCATCGACGCCGCCGGACGTGCCCTCCCCCAGCGCGGATGGCCGCGTGCGGAGGGCGACGTCCTGGCGGCCTTGGTCCTCGGCAACCTCGCGCCGCCACACGCCATGCTGGTGCGCCGCGCGGTGCTCGAGCGCGTGGGTGGCTTCGACGAGGCGCTCGGACCAGCCGCGGACTGGGACCTCTGGCTCCGGGTGGCGCGCGCCGGCGTGCGTTGGGTACACGTCGCACGGCCGCTCGTCGAATACCGCGTCCGGCCCGGCGGCATGCACCGTTCCGCGGCCACGATGGCGGCCGAGCGCGTGCGCGTGCTTGACGACGTCTTCGCCGATCCGGCGCTGCCGGCAGCCGCGGCAACGCTCCGACCACTGGCATGGCAGAACGTCTACCTGATCAACGCCGCCGAGCACTTCCAGGCCGGGGCGTCAGACGAGGGCGTGCGATGGTTCCAGGCGGCGGTCGAAGTCCGCCCGGCACTGCTCGACGAGCCCGCCACCCTGTCCACCTTCTGTTCGTGGCTCCTGCCGATGGGCTACCGGACCGGCACGCTGCTGGCCGGCGAGTGGCACCACGTGCTGCACGTCCTGTGCGTCGCGCTCGCCGCGACACCGGGGCACGGGGCGCGCCACGGACGCTGGACCGCGTGGCGCACGGTGCTGCCGTACCTCCGCCGACGCGTGCGCGCCGCGGTCCTCCCGGGGCACTCGCGGCGACGACTGGCAGAACAGCGACCGCGCCTCGCCGCGTTCACGGCGGCGCTGGAGACCGCAACGGAGGGCTCTCGTGTCGAGCGGGCCGCGCATTAGCGTCGTGATCCCCGTCTACAACCTGCGCACGTACGTCGCGGAGGCGATCGAGAGCGTGCTCGCGCAGACGCTCGCGCCCGCCGACCTCGAGATCGTCGTCGTGGACGACGGCTCGACCGACGGGAGCGGGAACGTCGCCGCGCGATATGCGCCTCGCGTGCGCGTCATCCGTCACGAGAACCGGGGGCTGTCGGCGACACGGAACGTCGGGATTCGCGCCACGACGGCACCCTTCCTCACGTTCCTCGACGCCGACGACCGCATCCATCCCGAGAAGCTCGCCGCCCAGCTCGCCGTGTTCGATCAGCACCCCGACATCGGCGCGGTCTACACGGACACCGCGCTGATGACCGCCGACGGGACGCTCCTTCCGCAGCGGAGCACGGTTCGCTGGGAAGGCGACATCCTGGAGCAGTTGGCCGCGGCCAACGTCGGACCCGTGCACGCCGTGCTCGTGCGCCGCGGTCCCGTCGAGCAATGCGGCGGGTTCGACGAGTCGCTGACGTCGGTCGAGGACTGGGACCTCTGGATTCGCCTGACCCAAGCCGGAGTGCGGTGGGCCTGTGTCCCGCGCCCGCTCACCGAGTACCGGATCCGTCCCTCGGCGATGCACACCGACCCAGGCCGCATGCTCCGCAATCGCGAGCGCGTGCTGGGGCGACTCTTCTCTGAGCCCACCATCCCACCGGCGTTGGCCGCCAGGCGTGACCTCGCCTACCAGAACGCCTACCTCGTTGCCGCGGGCGACGCGTACCAGGCGGGCGACGCGTCGAACGGGCGGCGCTGGTTCGCCGCCGCCGTCGCCACGCGCCCCGCCCTGTTGACCGAGCCGGACACGCTGGCGCTGTTCTGCCGCTGGCTGCTCCCGATGGGCTACCAGACGGGCACGCTCATGGCGGCCGAGTGGCATCGCCTGCTGCGAACACTGCGTGATGCGTCGCGCGCAACGTGCACGGCGACGAGCCCGCCGCCCGAGATCGCGCGCCTGCGGTGGCCGGCCGAGATGGCCGCATGGCGGGCGATGCTGCCGTTCATACGACGGCGCATGCGCGCAGGCTTGCCCGCGAGTGGCCGGCGGCGGCGTCTCGTGCGCCAGGTCGGGATGCTGCGAGCCTTCGAGCAGAGCTGCCGGGCGGCGGGCGGGGGGACGGATGTCGAGCGCGCCGCGGGTTAGCGTCGTCATCCCGGTCTACAACCTGCGCGAGTTCGTCGGCGAGGCGATCGGCAGCGTCCTCGCGCAGACGCTGCCTCCGGAGGCGATCGAGATCGTCGTCGTCGACGACGGCTCCACCGACGCGAGCGGCGATGTCGCCGCATCGTACGGCCCGCGTGTGCGTGTGCTCCGCCAAGCCAACCGGGGTCTGCCCGCGGCACGCAACGCCGGGGTTCGTGCGACCGGCGCTCCGGTCGTCGCCTTCCTCGATGCCGACGACCGCGTGCATCCCGACAAGCTCGCGCTCCAGCTCGCCGTGCTCGACGCGCGCCCCGACGTCGACGTCGTGACCTGCGGCGTGCGCGGCATCGACGTGCACGGGGCTCCGCTTCCGCCGCAGGGATGGGCCCGCCTCGACGGCGACGTGTTCGCGCGGTTGCTGCTCGGCAACGTGGGACCACCGCACGCGCTCCTCCTGCGCCGGGCGGTGATCGAGGGGGCCGGCGGATTCGACGAGACCCTCACCGCCGCGGAGGACTGGGACCTGTGGCTGCGCATCGCGCGCCGGGGCGCGCGCTGGGCCACCGTCGACCGAGCGCTGGCGGACTACCGCATCCGCCCGGCGAGCATGCACCAGGACCCCACGCGCATGGCGACGAACTGCCGGCGCGTGCTCGACAAGGCGTTCGCCGATCCGTCGCTGCCGCCGGCGATCCGCGCGCTCGCGGTCCAGGCCTACCAGGAGGCCGATCTGGTGGCGGCGTGCGACTACTACCGGGTCGGGGAACGGGAGCAAGGCGCGCGCCTCTTCCGGACGGCCGTGACCGCGCGGCCGACGATGCTGGCAGAGCCGCGCACGCTGCGGCACCTCTGCCAGCTGCTGCTCCCGGTCGGCTATCGCTCGCAGGCGATGGTGATCGCACGGCGCCGCGACGTCCTGCCCGTCCTCCGCACCATGCTCGTCGACCTGTTCGCGGCGCCCGCTCTCGAACGGGCAGTGGCGGCACAGCGGCGCCGAGCGTGGCTTGCGTACTGGCTCGTTTTCGGGCGCTGCCTGTGGCTCGGGACCGGCCGGTAGGCTATGCAGCCCCCGTTGCGTATCCTCGTCTTCTGCCCGACGTTCGGTCAGCTCGGGGGTATCGAGCGCAAAGCCGAAAGCCTGCTCGTCGAATTCCGCCGTCTTGGCTGCGAGGTCGCGGTGCTCGCGCGTGGGCCATCGGCGCGCACCGTCACTGCCGACGGCGTGCTCGTCCACCGCCTCCCCTTCCGCAACCTCCCGAGCGCGCGGCGGCGGCTCGACCGCCAACTACGGTTCTGGGCGACCTTCCCTTTCCTGCTCGCCGCCGCGCGCCGGATCATCCGCCGCTGGCGGGCGGACGTCGTCCTCACGCTCGCGGTGTCGCCGTACACGCCCTATACCGCCGCGCTCGCCCGCAGCCGCCCTCAGGTCTTCTGCGTGGAGACGGCCGGTCCGGACCTGCGGAAGCACCGCTCGGCGTATCGCCGCGCCCTCGGCCGCGCGCGGCGGTGATCGCCTGCGCCTCGTCCCTCGCGGCCGAGGTCCGCCGGATGGCACCCGAGGCCGCCGCCCGCATCCTCTTCATCCCCAACGGCGTCGACGTCGAGCGATTCTCCGAGCAGGTCGCTCCCGCCGCGCGCGCGCGCCCGTACGTGCTCGCCGTCGGCCGCCTCGACCGCCAGAAGGGGTTCGACCTTCTCGTCGAGGCCATGGCACGCCTCGGGGCAGCCGGCGGCGCCCCGGATCTGCTCCTCGCCGGCGATGGGCCCGGGCGCTCTGCGCTCGAAGCACAGGTGGCGCGGCTCGCGCTCGGCGAGCGCGTACACTTCGCCGGCGCGGTCGGCGCGGACGAAGTGGCCGCGCTCTATCGGGCGGCGCTGTTGGTGGCCGCCCCGTCCCGGTGGGAAGGGCTACCGCTGGTGTGCCTCGAGGCGCTCGCATGCGGGGCTCCGATCGTCGCCGCGAACGTCGATGGGATGTCCGACGTCGTCGTGCACGACGAGACCGGTGTGCTGGTGCCCCCGGAGGACGTCGACGCCCTCGCGGCGGCGATCACGGCGCTGCTGGCGGACCCGACCCGCCGCGCGCGATTGGCCGCAGCCGGCCGCGACCGCGTGCGCCGCCAGTTCACCTGGGCGGTGGTGGCACGCCGATACCTCGAGGTGCTCGAGGCGGCGCGTCACTCCACGTAGCCCAGCGCCCGCAGCCGCTCGCGGTGCTCGCGCTCATCGGCGCTGTCGGTGTCGGGCGTGGGCGCGGCATCCGTACCGGGGGGCATCAGCCGAAGCTGGAGGATGCGTTGGTGATCGCCGACCGACGGCGGAATCGTCACCGTGACACGCCGATCCGCCGCGACCACGCGGCCGAGGGGCAGAAAGACACTCGGCGCCGTGCGCAGGAACCCGCGCCGCCAGCGCCGCCGGCCGAACAGCAGCGGGCGCCGGCCGACCGGCACCACACCGACCGCCGCCTCGTAGACACCATCGGGCGCTGCGACCGTCACGTCGAGCGCCTGCGCGGGAGCGCGACCGAGATGCACGAGGCTGTCGCGCGCAAACATCCAGCCGCCGCGCGCGAGGCCCTCGCCCCGGGCGAGCACGCTCGCCGCGACCGGCGTGATCGCCGACCCATCCCCCACGGACCAGTAGGGAACCGGGACCGCGAAGCCCGCGCGCGACGCCCCATCGACGCCGCGTGCGAACCGCTCCCACCGTCCGTCGAGCCGATCGCGGATCGATCGCCGGAGGGATTCGCGCTCGGCCTGGTCCTCCGTGGTCCCGAGGACCCTCCGCTCGCCATCCACCATCCGCCACAGCGTCTCGCGGCGCTCGCGCGCCAGGGCGTCCGGCGCCCCCGGCATCGCGAGCCGCAGCAGATGGCCGGATGCACGCGCCGCGCGATAGCGCAGCCACGCGAAGTGGACCGCCGCACGGTGGTCCACAGCGACACGCCCCTCCGCGGTCAGCAGCGCTGTCCCGTCGGCATCGCCCGCGCCGCCGGCGATGCCCAGCAGACCGAGCACCGTCGGAACCACGTCGACGTGCTCCGTGAATCCCGACACCGTCTGTCCTGCCGGCACTCCGGCACCCGCCAGGAGGAGGGGCACGTGCTGTACGCCGTCGACGAGCGAGGCGGGATGTCCGATCCGCCCCTCCTCACCGAGTTGCTCGCCGTGGTCGGCGGTCACCACCACCACCGTCCGCTCGAGCGACGGATCGTCGGCGCGCAGCACTGCCAGCAGCCGCGCGAGCTGCGCGTCGGTCTGCGCGAGCAGCGTGTCGTAGATGGCCGCGAACATGACCCGATCGTCCGCCGAGAAGTCCGTGGCCGCGCTCTGGTCCCATTGGCGAAGTGGCGCGCCGAAGCGCGGCACGGACCCTTCGCCGAAGCGACGGGCCCAGTCCAGCCGCGGCGGCAGGAAGCGGCACCCCGCACGCGGCACCCAGCGCGGCATGTGGAGATCCATCAGGTGGACGTAGAGGAACGTCGGACGGTCGATGGGTCGAGCCCGCCACTCCGCGACGGCATGGTCGACCACCGTGGCGGCGTCGACGTGCCCCCGCGATGGATCGGCAGCGAGGAAGTCGAGCCGCTCGAAGCCGGCACCGAAGCGCGACTCGGCCACGACCCACGGATGCGCGCTCGCACCGACGGTGTGGAAGCCCGCCGCGCGCAGGAGCGCGGGGAGCAGTGGCGGCACGTGCTCCGGTGATCGGAACGGGTACTCGTGCGGGTTGGCGCTCGGTTCGAACGCCCGCAGGATGTTCGTCGCGTAGTACCGCCCCGACATGAGCTGCGGCATCGACTCGCGCGTCGCGTGCGCATTGGCGAAGTGGCGCGTGAAGCGCACGCCCTGCGCGGCCAGCGCGTCGAGCGCCGGCGTGGTCGCGTGTGCGCCGCCCCACGCACCGAAGCGATCGGCCCGGCCGCAGTCGAGCAGCACGAACACCACGGAGGGACGGTCGGCGGCAGCCGTCGTGCCCATGCGCGCCGCGGTGCCCGCTAGACCCGCTCGTACGGGTCGAAGAGCTTCTTGTACTCGTCGAGCGCGAACCGGTCGGTCATACCGGCAACGTAGTCGGCGATGATGCGGGGCATCGCCTCTCCGTTCTCGCCCGCGCGCCGCAAAACGTGCGGCGGAAGCTGCCTCGGCTCGGCCATGTACGCCCCGAAGAGCGCCGTCATGATGCGATCGGCCTTTTGCGTCATCCGCGTCACGCGGTGGTGGGAGTAGAGGCGCGCAAAGAGGAACGCCTTGAGATCGTGCACTCGCGTGGTCATCTCCGTCGAGAACTCGACCAGGCGGGGCTTCACGCTGCGGACGTCGGCGAGCGTCTCGATCCCGTCGCGCCGCAGTCGGGCCTCCAGGGTCTCGGCCAGGTCGGTGGCGAGGCGGTCGATGAGGCGCCGTACGGCGTGGTACCGCGCGACCTGCTCGGACGCGCCGGTCGTGGCGGACCGGACCTCCTCGAGGACCATCGCCCAGAGGGCCACCGTCGCAAGCTCGTCCGGCTCGAGCATGCCGGACTTGAGGCCGTCGTCGATGTCATGGGCGTTGTAAGCGATCTCGTCGGCAAAATCGACGACCTGCGCCTCCAGACACGGCGCGAGGTCGGGGTCGAAGTCTTGCACCTGCGGCCGGTCATACCGCGTCGAGTGCTTGACGATCCCCTCGCGAACCTCCCACGTCAGGTTGAGGCCGTGGAACCGCGCATAGCGTTCCTCGAGCTGGTCGACGATCCGCAGGCTCTGCGCGTTGTGCTCGAACCCGCCGTGCCCCGCCATGAGCCGATCGAGAACCTTCTCGCCGGCATGCCCGAAAGGGGTGTGGCCGAGATCGTGGGCAAGCGCGACCGCCTCGGCGAGGTCCTCGTTCAGTCGCAGCAGGCGGGCCAGCGTCCGCGTGATCTGCGCGGCCTCCATCGTGTGCGTGAGCCGCGTCCGATAGTAGTCGCCCTCGTGGTTGACGAAGACCTGCGTCTTGTACTCGAGACGACGGAACGCCGTCGAGTGGATGATGCGGTCGCGGTCCCGCTGAAACGCCATCCGAAACCGATGTTCCGGCTCCGGGTGCACCCGTCCGCGCGAGTCGCGCGAGCGCATGGCGTGAGGCGCCAGCGCGTCCGCTTCCCTGCGCTCGAACTCGGGTCGCTCCAGCATCACTCCCCACCGCGATCAGCGGGGGATGTCCCGCCCATCGGCCCGCCCTTCCGGGTGCAGCGCGATGGGCGGCGCGTCACTCCGCTTCTGGCTCGATCGTCAACGACACCGTCGCGCGCACGTCGCGACCGACTTGGACGACGACGTCGTAGGTGCCGAGCTGCTTGATCGGCTCCGCCAGCACGATCCGTCGGCGGTCGATCACGACGCCCTTGTCGGCGAGCAGCCGTTCCACGTCGATGTTCGTCACCGAGCCGAACAGTCGGCCTTCCTCGCCCGCGCGTGCGCGGATCGTGAGCTTGAGGCCCTGGACCTTTGCCGCTGCGCCCTCGGCTGCCTTGCGCTCGCGGTCGGCCTTCGCCGCGATCACCCGCTTGTGGTGCTCGAGCTCGGCGACGTTCGTGCGGCTGGCTTCCACCGCGAGGCCGCGCGGGAAGAGGTAGTTGCGGGCATACCCGGGCTTGACCCGGACGATCTGACCGATCTTGCCCAGGTCGGGCACGTCGTCACGCAGAATGACTTCGACTGCCATCGCCCCCCCTCCCTACGGATACACCGACGTGTACGGCAGGAGCGCCACGGTGCGCGCGCACTTGATCGCGGTGGTGAGCCGCCGCTGGTGGCGCGCGCAGTTGCCCGTGATGCGCGCCGGGATGAGCTTCCCGCGCTCGGAGAGGAAGGTGCCGAGCAACCGGCTGTCCTTGTAGTCGATGAGCAGGGCCTTGTCCGCGCAGAACCGGCAGACCTTCCGGCGCCCGATCCCGCGGCGCCGCGGCGGTCGCCCCGGGGCCCGCTCTCCACGCTCCCGCGTGAACGCCATCTACGCGCCCTCCCCTTCGGCGACGGTCTCGGTCTCCTCGATGCCGGCCACCGCGCCATCCTCGCCCTCCGTGCGACGCAAGTAGCGCTGCGGCGTGGGGGGGGCCTTCTCGTCCTGGCGCACCGAGACGAACCGCAGCACCGGATCCATCAGCTTGAGGTTGCGCTCGATCTCGGCGAGCGCCTTGGCCGACGCCCGATATTCGAAGAAGACGTAGAAGCCCCGCCGTTGCTTGGAGACGGGATACGCGAGCTCGCGCAGCCCCCACTCCTGGACCTGGGTGACCGGTCCCTTCTGCTCCTCGATGAGCGTTCGAATCCGGCCGGCGACCTCTTTGGCCCCCGGCTCGCCCTGATCCGGATTGATCAGGACCAGGGTTTCATAGCGGCGATCCGCCATGGGCAATCTCCCTCATGTGCATGACTCGCGACGGCGCGACGACGGCGTGGTGCCGACTCCCCGGGGCTCGTTCAGCCCTCGCCACCCTTCTTCGCCGGCGCAGCCCCTTCGGCTGCAGGCCCGGCTCCCCCTTCGGCCGCGGGCGCCGCGGCAGCCTCGGCGGCCTCGCCCGGCTTCACCTCGACGGTCGGCGGCAGGACGGTCACCACCGGTTGCCCAGCTTCGGCGACCGCGGACACCCCAGCCGGCAGCGTGAGCTCGCTCACGTGCACGGCGTCGTGGATTCCGAGCCCCGACACATCGATCTCGATGAAGTCCGGGATCTCCGTGGGGAGGCACTCGACCTCCACCTCACGGAGAATGGGTTGCATGATCCCACCCTCCGTCACGCCCGCTGGCTTGCCGACGAAGTGCAGGGCAACCGACACGCGGAGGCGCTCCGTCAGGTCGACCTCGTAGAGATCGGCGTGCAGCACGGCGCCCGAGACCGGTTGCCGCTGCGTCTCGCGCAGCAGGACCATCTTCTCGTGCAGATCCGGGTCTGCACCGCCCGGGCTCATCGTCCGGAGGAGGTGGGCACCTTCCAGGCGCTCGAGCTTCCGCTCGAACTCGAGAGCCGAGAGCTGGACGGACTGCGTCGAACGTCTCGGCCCATAGATCGTCGCAGGGATCAGCCCCCGCCCACGCAGCCTTCTGGCTGCGCCCTTTCCCTTCCCGGCCCGGCGCTCGATGATGATCTCGACGGTTTCCATCCCTTCGAAACTCCTCAGACGAACAATGAGCTGATCGAATCTTCCTCGTGCGTGCGGCGAATCGCCTCGCCGAGCAGCGGAGCGACCGACAGCACGCGCATCTTGGTGACGCCATCGGCACCCGGCCGTGGCGGGATCGTGTCGGTGACGATGATCTCGTCCATCGACGACTCGCGAAGGCGGGCCAGTGCCGGGCCCGAGAGTACGGCATGCGTCACGCACGCGAGCACTCGCGGCGCCCCGGCCCGACGCACGGCTTCCGCGGCGGCGCAGAGTGTCCCTGCCGTGTCGACCAGGTCGTCCACGATGACCGCCACCCGCCCGTCGACCTCGCCAATGATCTGCATCTCCGCGACTTCGTTCGGTCGGGCACGACGTTTGTCGATGATGGCGAGACCCGCGCCGAGTCGCTTGGCGAACGCGCGGGCGCGCTCGACGCCACCCGCATCCGGGGCGATGACCGTGAGCGCCTGCCCCCCGAGACGCTCGCGAAGGTGCTGCAGCAATGGCGGGGCAGCATAGACGTTGTCCACCGGGATGTTGAAAAAGCCCTGAATCTGACCGGCGTGGAGGTCGACCGTGAGTACCCGCGCTGCGCCGGCCGTCGTGATGAGATCGGCGACCAACTTCGCGCTTATCGGAACGCGCGGCGCCACCTTGCGGTCCTGCCGGGCATAACCGTAATACGGCACGACTGCCGTGATCCGCTGCGCCGATGCTCGCTTGAGCGCATCGAGCATCAAGAGCAGTTCCATGAGGTTGTCGTTCGTCGGCGTACACGTGGACTGCACGACGAAGATGTCGCCCCCACGTACGTTGTCCCGAATCTCGACTTGGACCTCGCCGTCGCTGAAGCGCCCGATTTCGGCATGGCCGAGCGGCACCCCAACCTCCCGGCAGATTGCCTCCGCGAGGGGCCTGTTCGCGTTACCCGCGAAGATTTTGATCTCGTCCTTCACTAGTCGTGCCGTTCGCGCCAGCGAGTTGGGCGGGAAGGAATCGAACCTTCGATGCCGGATCCAAAGTCCGGTGCCTTGCCAGCTTGGCGACCGCCCAAGGACCACATTCCCCCGTTACCGTCTCTGATCTCGCGAAACGCGGCATGTTATTTTCCGGCTACGCGCCTGTCAACCACTCGACCACACGCACTCGGCGTTCCACGGCTCCAGCGCCCCGCGCTTGTCAGCCCGACGCGGGGGCCTGCGCCGTCGGAAGCCTCGCGGAGCGGCACCCGAACCGCGCGCGAAGATTCCGGATTGCGCCTCGCCTCGGGTGGCGACCCACGTTGTCGCCGCCCAGAG